>PLCO01000012.1 GCA_003134815.1 Acidobacteriaceae bacterium
CAGGTATGTAACCGGTCCGTACCCCAAAGCCTTGTCAAGTCCCTCCGGTTCGCATTTCCTTGCAACCGGCACAAAACACTCGCTAAATTCATGCCCCCAACTTTGCCGATAATTTGCCCCTTCTGGCGCATACTTGCTCCATGATCGAAGTGCAGACATTTGACAAGCTGACCGGAACCTCAATCTCCCAAGCTACGGGTGCCAGGTTCCGGCTCCAAATTTCTGGCTCCCAGCATTGGTTTCGGAGAGCGAAATTAAATAAAGAAAAAAAATTACACCAATTTTGGCAAAAAGTGACTCTAACCATAACAGAATCAACAAATCTTCCAAAAATCCGCTTCGATTTTTTGCGTTTTTTGTCGATTTTTGTCGATTTTTTTGCGCAAAGCGGCCCAAAATTGACCTCAATCCGGCCCCTCACGCCCTACGCCGGTCTTACCCACAGCACCGGCTGCCGTATCGGAAAGTTGCGCACAATCTCCGGCGTCTTCGGATCGGCCGCCAGCGTGCGCCACAGCGCAATGTACTTCGCCTCGCGATATGCCAACCCGGCAAACAGCAAACTGGGCCGCCGGTTCGGCAGGTCGTCAAAGTACTCCACATCGTGCGCGTAGGGCCACTTGCTCTTGTCCTCGATAAACGGAAACAGGAAGTCCACCGCTTTCTTGTAAAGATTGCCGTTGGGCAGCGCGAACTGCCACAGATTATTTGTTGCTCCACTCGGCGACGCGCCGGAGGCCGATGCAATCACGCACACCATCGCCAGCATGTCCAAATCAAACAAGGAATAGTTGTAGGGCTTGCTGCGCTTGAGCTCAAGCGGAAAGCTGCCGTCATCCGCCATCTGTTCGGGCAGCAGGTTGTCGCGGAATCGTTCGCGGCAAAGCGCCATCACATTCTCGTTGCCGATGTAGGCCGCAAACGCCGCCGCCTGCACTGCCCAGCATGTGCCGTGGTTATTCTTCGCCGCTTCCTCCACCTGGCCGTTGGTCGAGGCGCGCATCCAAAGCAGATATTCGGTAAACCATTCGCGCACGCCTGCGGACTCGGCCGGCGTCATGGCTTGCGCAACCTCAAGATGCCGCGCGGCGCGGGTCACTTCCACGAGATGCAGCGTGTCGATGATGCCGTAGCTCCGTCCCGGCGAATGTCCCCACACCGCCTGCGCATAGTCGAGCGATGGATTCATGCGCGTATCGGACGCGAGAAACCATGCGCGCAGGTGCGCCGCCGCCCGCTCCGCATAGCGTTTGTCTTGCGTGATGAGCCATGCCGCCGTCAGCGCAGGCACAATCAGGCTCAGCCGGATCAACGCCAGGCGATGGTCGTTGAAGTTCGTCGGATCGGAGTAGCCGTCGCGCTCAATGTACGGGCTGTTCGGATTCTTGGGATCGGGCCACCAGTAATCGGCCTCGGAAAAGTAGTCGTGCTTGCCGCCCTTGCTGCGCGGCGAAGACGACGCCGTTATCGTGACCGGCTGTGCTGTCAGGTATCCATTGGCCGCGCGCAGAATCCGGTCGCGGTCAATGGCCTCGATCTCGCTGAGTGTGATGAGCGGTCCGTTCGCCGGCGCTGTGGAAGCGAGTGCGGCAAGCACTTCGCTCCGGCTGGCGGCCAGGGTCGCGGCGGCGGAAAGACAAAAGCTTCGGCGATCCATCCCCTTCACCTTCGCGGAATTACCCTAGCGTTGTCCAATTAGTTTTGTCCAGCGGCAGGGCTCATCAAGTTCGTTCTATCCTCATGGAAGAAACTAACTGTACACTCGGAAACAAAGAGAGGTTTGTCGCAATGCCAATCGAAGCCCGCAGCCCGGACTTCGTTCGACCAACATTCGCTGATCCGCACTCCGGCCGCATCGTTCTCCTCGCCGACGATCTTACCGGCGCCTGCGATGGCAGTGCAGCATTTCTCCGCACCGGGCGCACGGTTCGCGTCTGGTTCGGCACCAGCGTTCAATTTTCAACCCCGGAGTCCGTGCAGGCATTCAACACGAATTCGCGCGCGCTTTCATCGCGCCGCGCGGCCCACGCTGTCTCCCAGGCCTGCACGGCTCTGGGCAACGATCCCAACGCGCTCTTCTTTAAAAAAGTCGATTCCGCTGCGCGCGGTCCCATCGCCGCTGAACTGCTCGCCGCGCATCATGCTCTTTCAACCCGCGCAATTCTCTTTGCTCCAGCATTTCCCGCAGCCGGCCGCACAGTGAGCGACGGCGTACTCGAAATCGAGGACGCAGCGGGAAGTCACTCGCAAGTTCGCCTGAACAAGCTCTTCCCGATCATGGCCCGCGGCCGCATCTTCAACGTCTCTCACGCGCGCGAGCTCGCGCCTGCTCTGGACTCCGATTCCGGCAAGACGATTTTCATCTGCGACAGCGCAACTCAAGCCGATCTTGATGCGCTGGCTCGCGCCGCTGCAGATCTCCCCGATCTGCTATTTGCTGGCTCGGCCGGACTGGCGCAGGCGCTCGCAGGACTCATTCCCGCGCGTCCCATGACGGCGCTCGTGCCTTCGGCAACCCGCACTTTGCTCGTCGCGGGAACCTCGCATCCGGTCACCAAGCTCCAGCTTGACGCGCTCGGTTCAGTCGACGACGAAGCCGTCCACATTCTTCGCCTGCATCACTCATTCGGCGCTGCGGCGCGTGTTCGCTCGGCCTTCCATTCCTTCGCGCCTCAGGCGCTCATCCTCACTGGCGGCGAAACAGCGGAGCTTGTTGTTCGCGCTCTCGATGCCCACTCTTTTATCATCCAGGGCGAGTTCTTGCCCGGCATTCCGTGGGGCGCCATCCAGGGCGGCGATGCGCACGGCTGCACTGTCGTCACCAAGTCCGGCGGCTTCGGCTCGCCCGATGCGCTCAACCAGATTCTTGCCGCGCTTCGAGGTCGAGCATGAGCAGGTCGGCACGCATCGCCATTAGCATCGGAGACCCGGCTGGCGTCGGCGCAGAAATCGCGCTGAAAGCCCTCCATGATCAAAATGACCAAAGCGTCGCCGCGCTCGCCGAATGGATCCTCATCGCCGATACTTCCGCGTTGAGCGCCGCAAGCCGCATCACCGGCATTGACCCTTCGTCATTGCCTTGTACATTGGTCGACACCGGCGCGCTCGCCGCCAATCACATCGTGGAGTTCGGCCAGCTGCGCGCCGAATACGGCCTGGCCGCCATCGCTTATGTCCGGCGCGCCGTCGAGCTCTGCATCAGCGGCCATGCCGACGCCATGGTCACTGCGCCTCTCAACAAGGAGGCGGTCACGCTTTCCGGCCAGGCCTTCTGCGGCCACACCGAATATATCGCCGATCTGACCGGCGCGCCGGAGCCGCGGATGCTGCTCTACTCAGAGAAGCTTGCTACGGTCCATGTAAGTACGCACATCTCGCTCGAACAAGCATGCCGCCTCGACCGCGCGCACATCGTTCGCACCATCCAGCTCGGCAACGATGCGCTGCTCTGGATGCGCCGCCGCGCGCCGCGTATCGCGGTCTGCGGTCTCAACCCCCACGCCGGCGAACACGGCCTTTTCGGCCGGCAGGATGCTGAAATCATCGCTCCCGCCATTGCGGAAGCTCGCGCCCTCGGCTTCGATTGCTCCGGACCCCACTCACCTGACACCATCTTCGTCCGGGCCCTGCGCGGTGAATTCGATCTCATCGTGGCCATGTATCATGACCAGGGCCACATTCCCATGAAGCTTATCGACTTTGAAGGCGGCGTCAACGTTTCCCTCGGGTTGCCCATCATCCGCACTTCCGTCGATCACGGCACGGCCTTCGATATTGCCGGCCGCAACCTGGCCGACGCTACGAATATGAAGGCTGCTATGCGTCTCGCCGTGCGCATGGCCGAGGGCAAACTCGCCCTTTCAAACACTTCAACTGAGCCATCTGCCGCGCGTTCGATCCGCGACCAAGCTCACACCTGAGATGCGTCCGCCCGGCGCTCTCGCTAAGAAGCTTCGTTGAATCGTGCCGCGAGCAAAACGTAAAGGGGACGCAAAAGCATCCCCTTCTGTTCTTCCGGCCGCTCTATCAGAACCGGTACACCACGCCGATGGTCCCGCGCACGTTCCAGGTGCGATTCGTTGAGTTGCCCAATTGCGGAGTGTTGTTGGGCAGCGAGAACGACGCGGCGACGCGGTCGCCCGTAAGTTGCACCGCAAATCTGGGGCTCAGGTCATAGGCCAGGCCCCCGCCAAAGCCACCGGCAAATGAGATGCTGGGCGTCATGTGCTCACCCCCGGTATGCTCTCCGCCCACTTCGGCGAAAACCACTCCGCTCAGGTTCCCATAGAGCGAAGCGTGGAGTGCCGGCCCAACCAGGAACGTGTAGATCGACGGGTTGCCGGGACTTGGCAGTCCGGCGTGGCCCGTCCCCACCTTGTAGTAGTCCCCCGATCCCATGAGTTGAAAATATCTTCCAAAATCGCGGGCCACCGAAACCTTTCCACCCAGCAATCCACTGAATGAAACGGGCACCTGCCTGAGCCGGCTATATGCAAGTCCCGCGTAGACTTCATATTTGTAGGGAGCGGCCTGCGTCGGGCCGGGCGCAGCCTCCGGGTTCACTTGGGCCAATGCGCTCACAGGCACAAACGTGGCTGGAACCGCGGCTAGAAGCAACAACAAAAACGTCCTCTTCAACTTGTAATTCTCCTTAATCGGTACAGCGCGTAAGCAAACCTTCCCGCATCCGGGATTCCTTTTGGGAACAGGCATCATGGCTGGTTTCCGGTACCCTTCTAGACTACCTTCTTCGCCCGCCTTTCACGAAGCCCTTCGGCGGCATCGGCGTACGAATCCCATCACATACGAACATTGGACTGATTTCTGCGTGAAAAGGCGCCCCCCTATTGCTCCCGCTTCGGGGTCTGACTGCCCTCAAGATACCAGGGAATATTGATGACCACGATCCGGCGATTGCCGCGCACCAGCAGCACCACTTTCAGCAAGTCTGAGCGGCGATTATGCAGCAATCCTTCCCACCAATGGTGCACCACCAGCTCCGGAATCAGCACGCATACTTTGCAGTTCTCCCGTTCGCGCTCCACACTCAGCACGTATTCAACGATCGGATAAAGAACATAGCGGTACGGCGATTGCAGAGTCACCAGCTTGGGAATCGAGTGGCCCGCTGCCTGCAACGGCGCCACTATGTCCTTCTCCCACGCTTCACAAAAAGGGTCTAGATCTTCGTCCGTCTGTACATGAACGCAGCGAATGTCGCTCGACATCGACAGCGCAAACGAGAGTGCCTTCTCGCTGATCCGGGTCCAGCGGTCAATCGGCACGATCACAATAGGCTCGGTCACCTCAGCAGGTATGAAGGGCCTGTCGAGATCGATCTCGCGGTTCACGCGCACATAGTGGCGATTCACTGCGCGCATGAACAGGATCATCACCACCACCAGCAGCGCCGTGATCCACGCGCCTTCAGCGAACTTGGCCACCAGCACCACCAGCGTCGTAATGCCGGTTGCCACGGCGCCCAATCCGTTCACGATGATGCGCCCGCGTGCGCCGCCCTCCCGTTTCCAGTGCATCACCATCCCCGCCTGCGACAGCGTGAACGCCATGAACGCGCCGATAGCGTAAAGCGGGATCAGCCGGTCCGTGACGCCGCCAAACAGGATCAGCAACAGCGCCGTCAGCGCCACCAGCACATAGATGCCCCATGAATAAAGCAGCCGCCGCCCGCGAATAAGAAAAACGTGCGGCATGTAATTGTCGATCGCAATGGCCCGCGTCAGCCGCGGAAAATCGGCAAATGCGGTGTTCGCGCTCAGCGCCAGCACCAGCAGAATCGATGCGATGGTGAGGTAATAGAACCACCCATGCCCCATCACCGCGCGCGTCAGTATCGAGAGCACGCTCTCGTATCCCGCTCTGCCGGGATTGGTGGCCGCGATACCGTAGGCGCGGCACAAAAGCGCAATGCCTATCAGCATCACGATCAGCAACGCGATGATGATGGTCAGCGTCGTTTTGGCATTCTTTCGGGTCGGCTCGCGGAACGCCGTCACGCCGTTGCTCACCGCTTCCACGCCTGCCATCGCCGTGCATCCTGAAGAAAATACCTTCAGGATCAGCCACCAGCTCACCAGCGCAGTCGCCGGTGGAATCGTGGGCAGCGGCGTAACAGGCACCGGGTGACCCGCTGCATGAATCGCCTGCCATCCGCCCACGGCAATCACAATCAGCAACGTTCCCACGAACATATACGTCGGAATCATGAACACCACGCCCGTATCATGCACGCCGCGCATGTTCACCATGGTCAGCAGGCCAAGCACCAGCAGGCACAGCTCCAGCGTGTGCGGTTGCAGGCTGGGCGCAGCCGAAATCAGCGCGCCCACTCCGGCCGAGATTCCCACCGACGCGGTGAGCACGTAGTCGATCATCAACGCCGCCGCAGCCAGCAGACCCGCGCCTTCGCCAAGGTTCTGGCTCGCTACGGTGTAGGAGCCTCCGCCGTGCGGATACGCCTCGATCGTCTGCCGGTAACTGAAGAACACAATCACCAGCAGGATCACAATGGCCGTGCTTACTGGAACGATGTACTTCACTCCCAGCAGGCCCAGCGGGATCAGCAGCGTTAGCGCCGCCTCAGGACCGTATGCAGCCGAACTCAGTGCATCCAGCCCGAAGATCGGAATCCCGGCTATGGGGCCAATGCACTCGGCACGCGCTGCGCTGGTAGGCAGCGGCCGCCCAAAAAGCAAATTGGAAATCCGTGAGTATG
This sequence comes from Acidobacteriaceae bacterium, assembly GCA_003134815.1. GTDB lineage: Bacteria > Acidobacteriota > Terriglobia > Terriglobales > Acidobacteriaceae > Telmatobacter. The sequence continues at coordinate 6,737 of PLCO01000012.1, forward strand.
CACCCATGAAGAATTGACCGAGGATTGACCGGCGACGGCAGCGTTTGAGCAGGGAATGCCACCGATGCCAGTGTCTCATGGCGCCGGCGAAGTCCATTCTGATGCGGAAGAAGTCCGGCGTCTCGCCTTACTGCTCCTTTGCGCCCGCCGCCGGCAGCGTAAACAGGAACCTGGTTCCCTTACCCACTTCGCTCTTCGCCCAGATGTGGCCGCCGTGCTGCTCAACGATGCTGCGGCACAGCGCCAATCCCAGCCCCGTTCCGCCCAACGCGCGAGAATCCGACCCATCCCCCTGCTGGAATCTCTCGAAGATGCGCTCCAGCTTCTCCGGCGAAATGCCACGTCCCTGGTCTTCGACCATGAAGCACACCTCGCCTGCCTCTGGACCTTCGGCTCTCGCCGCGGTCGCGTCGACATTCCACGCTGCCAGCAGGATCGACGTGCCTGGCGGCGAAAACTTGATGGCGTTGCCCACCAGTTCATTTAGCACTTGCAACACCCGTTCCTCATCCGCGAAAACCGGCGCGGCATTCACCTCGAAACGGAAGTCGATGCGTGCCTGTGTCGCTGCGTTGTTAGCAATGTCGGCCGCGCGGCGCAGCAGCGTCATCGGGTCCACCGCTTCGCGATTCAACGGCAATCTTCCTTTTTCCCCGCTGTCAAAATCCAGAATGTCATTCACCAGCCGCACTAGTCTGTCGCAGTTGCCGATCGCCATGTCGATCATCTGCCGCTGTTTCTCGGGTCGCTTGTCCAAAGTGCCGGATTGAACCAATCCCAGCGACGCGCGCAGCGACGTCAGCGGGGTCTTCAACTCGTGGCTCACCGTGGAGATGAACTCGTCCTTCATCTTTTCCAGGCGCCGCCGTTCGCTCACATCCTGAAACGCGACCACCATGCCGCAAACCTGGCCATCTTCGATCAGCGGATTGGCGCTGTATTCGGCAGGAATCGAAGTCCCATCCTGGCGCCAGAACACCTCGTCCCGCATGCGGATCGGCTCGCACCTCCGCAGCGCCTGCAGAATCGGACTGGTCGACCGCGAATACGGCGTTCCGTCGGCGTGGCTGTGATGGATGAGCTCGTGCAAGTCGCGACCCACAAGCTGATCGGCCGTATATCCCAGCATTTTCGCGCCCGCCTCGTTGATGAAACTCATTTTTCCGTCAAGATTCATCCCGAAGATGCCGTCGTCCACTGCTTCCAGAATCTGTTCGCGCTGCCGCGTAGCCATGTGCAGCGCCTCTTCTGCTTCGTATTGTTCAGTCACGTCCATGCCGTGGTTCAGCACGAACGGCCGTTCGCCCGGCAGTTGCATGCGCCGGCTGCGTACCGCGATGCGCCGATACACGCCGTCGCTGCGCCGCAATGGCATCGAGCCCTGCCACTCTTCCGCGCTCTCCAGAGTGTTCAGGCAATCCTGGAACGCCGCGGCACCCTCGGCGTCAGTAAGCTCCGTCACAAACCGCCCCATTAGACCCTCGGCGCGGTAACCAAGCGTCTCGGCCGTAAATGCATTCAGCGAGGTCAGCCGCCCCTCCATCGAGCAGGTGAAGACAAAACCCAGGCTGTTCTCAACCACCTCGCGATAACGAGCCTCGCTCTTGAGCAGCGTCTTCTCCATCTCGCGCTGGTCGGTCACATCCTGTCCGCTCACAATCAAATACTGAATCTCACTGTTCGGGCCAAGCAGCGGACGCAGCGTCCAGCTCACGCGCCGGCTTTCGCCGCCGGCCGCGCGCCAAAGCGTCTCATACGGCCCTGAAGCTTGACCGATTGATGCTTCCTGAAATTTGCCCGCTGCCCATCCACGGTCGCCCACTTCCAGAAACTCATCGACAAACGGTTGGCCCACGGCATGTGCCAGGCTCAATCCCGTCAATTGCGCGCATGGATAGTTCATCCTCACCACGCGCCCCGCCGTGTCCAGGACCGCAACCAATGCAGGAATCGAGTCCAGTGTTGCGGCAACAAAGCAGCGCTCGATCGCCAGCGCGCGTTCAGTGCGCTGTCGCTGCCGCTGCGCCTGCTCTTGCAACCGAATCCGGTTGTACAACTCCAGCCGCGTCACCGCCTGGCGGCCCAGAATCTCCAGCAGCGTCAGATGTTCCAGCTTGAATTGGGCCACCTTTGGAGAAAGCACCGCCATCGTGCCGATCATGTTCTCGTCGCTGCTGAACAGCGGAACAGCCGCATACGACAGGCAGGAACTCGCGCCGGGAACCGGAATACCCTCTGGAGGAAACCTCGGATCCTGGCTCGCATCCGCGATCAGTAGCGGCTCGCCCTTCTCCAGCATCCATTGGTCTGCGGTGCTGGCGCGCGGCAGTTCGGTCGCTTTGAAACCGACCCGCGCCTTGAACCACAGCCGATTGAAATCCATCCAGCCGATGTAGCCATAGTCGGCGTCGCACAATACCGCTGCGAGCTCAACGAGCTCGTCCAGCGCAGGATCGGGATTGCGATCGAAGATCCCCATCTCCGGTCGCGCTACCGCTTCCTGGTTCTCTGCTCCATGCGAAGCAACCAAAGCGCACATATAGATAGTCGTACCTAGGATTCAGTATTGAAGAGATTGATAAACTTGACTCTTCCACTATGCGGTGATTGGGAGAAAAAAGCTGTACAACTGAAGTACCTGCAATTTCCTGCGCCACTGGATTCAATTCGTGATTACTATGGACACTCGCAGCGCGTTACCCATCACGTTGCTCCGTCAGAAAACCGACAACGTCGCAAAGTTCACTGTGCAGGCAGTTTGCAGCAGTCGCCAGCTCCTGGCGGCTCGTTGGAGCCCGCATCCAGCGCCACTTTCCAGCTTCCATCCGGCTCCTTGCGCCACATGGTGATGTACCGCCCGCTCTTCACCACTGGATTCCCATTCGCGTCCTTGCTGTGTCCCTCGTAATGGCCCCATGTGTAGCCCATATCGCCTGAAGGCCCCATCATTGCGTCGGTCGGCGTCCAGGTCAGTTGATAGTCCGCTGGCAACCAATTTGCGGATTTGGCAATCGCTACCCTTCCAATCAGCGGCGCCGCTCCGTTTCCCAGTGCCACGCCGTCTTCGGCAAACCACGCGGCAAATGCCGCGCCTCCACGCTGCGCCACGTCCTTGGCAAACCGTGCTTCCAGGTCGTAGAGCAGCACCTTGCCAGGCTTCATCGTCGCGTCCGTCAGCGGATTAGGCGTCTGCGATTGCGTCCCCGGCTCGAGCAACTGCGCCCAGACGCCGTTTGAACCCGCACCCGCCAATCCCGCAATCAATATGAAGGTTGAAAGCAGATTCCGCATTCCTGGCACGTTTGCGCCCTCCATTGAACTTGCAGTCTATGCGCCCATCCTACAACTCTGGCCCGCACGGCTGCGCCGACCCGCAGCGTACTCGTGCCCCAGCGTTCTCGTGCCCAGCGTCGTCGTGCCCAGCGTCGTCGTGCCCCGCGTCGTCGTGATCGACCGTTGGCGCTCGAGAATGTCCCGCCGCGCGCACGAAGAAAAGATCGCGACTGACGCTTTGATCAAGTTGACAAGAAGATAGGCCGGCTGCGTCTACTTGTCCGCCACTTTCACCGGAATCTCAAGCGATCCGATCCTGGCGCTCGCCGGCTCGTAGATCACGACGCGTAACACAGAGTCGCCGGCCGGTAAGTCCATCGCGAGCCGCACAGGAATCGTTCGTCCCGAATCCACCACCTGCTCATATTGTTCCGGCGAAAGATGAAGTTCGAACTTGCGGCCGAGGGAATTCACAGGACTGCCATCGCCGTCGTAGGCCACCAGCGCACACTCCAGCTCCACACGCCTGGTCCCGTCCGCTCCCTCGGTAAACGTCATTCCTTTCGGGTTCACGCTCAGGTCCACGATGTAGCGGTGCGCTCCACCCTTTAGGCTGGCGGCCTTGTCGCCCGCCGGTGCGTTCCCGGGAATCGGCCCCTTCAACTCCGGGTCGCCGGCGGGAAGCGCGCGCGCCTGAAATACAATCTGCGTCGACGGCGGCGCGCCCAGCACTGCTGCCGCGGTCACAACCGCCGGCACTCCGCCTGTGCTGTCCTCTGGCTTGCTTGCATCGTCGGAGTAGTAGCCGGTCCGGTAGGCAAGTTGATACTTGCCACCCTCCACCTTCACCTCGACCTTGCGAAAATCGGCGCCACCGTGTTTGCCGTTCTTTTCTTCCGGTGGAACGTAGCTCAGCGCGTAGTAGCTTGAATCATTCGCAACAATCTTCTCCACTTCCGCCTTGAGATCGTTGCCACTCGAGTACACATGCCCGCCCGTCTCCGAGGCAATCGTGTTCATTGTTCCCTGGTCCAGCGACGTCTGCGTCGAAAAATTATTATTATCGTTCGAAACGGCCGGTCGAACTCCTTGCAATGTCGCCATCGCGGGAGTGTAACTCGCATCCGTGGTAGGCGCCGTTAACAGTCCACGCGCGTCCACTGGATATACCGAAACACGCGCCGCGGAAAGCAAAGCGCTCGTCCGCTGCATATCGATGGAATAGTCCCTTACATCCTTGAGTTGCGTCGAGAGCATCGCGTCGGGACTGAGTCCGATCGGGAACGATCCTGAGAACCAAATCAGATTCTTCTTTCCAGGAATCGCCGTCAGGTAGCGGGCCAGGTCGCTCAGGGCATCCAGCGTCATCGTCACCCGCTGATCCGTCTCATAGGTCTCCGAGTCAGCCGCGAACTGCATGATTTGTCCCACAAGCCATCGCGTCCCCGGATCATTGCTCGTTGCAATGCTCGATCCTGCCTGGGCAATGCTTGAGGAATTGCTCTCGCTGCTGTTCGCGCCAACATCGGCCGACGACCGCGCATCTGGCTTTCGGCTCTCAAGGGCCTGCTTCAGCTTTGTCACATCCGTCGTAAATCCAACGACCATCCGCAACTTCGACGAAAGCGTGAAAATTGCCAGCGCAGTCCCCGGCTTGATCGTGCCCAGGTAGGCGATCATCTGTTTTCGCACCTGCTCCTGGTCGCCCATCGGAGTGTTCAGCGAATCCAGCAGCAGCACGTTCACCGCACTGGTTTCCGGATACACCGGGACATTCGAATACGTATCCGGCGGCAATGCCGGCGGCGGCGCAATCTCCACACTGGCTGGCGGCTCATTTTCTTCAAACGAATCAATCGGCTGCTCGTGTCCATCTTCAAAGACGTGGAACCGGCTGCGATCCAATCCCTTGACCGGTTTGTCGTGTTCGGTCACGGTCACATCCAACAGAACCAACTTTGATTTGGCATGCAAAACCGTACCTGTCGGCATTGCGCCCGTCGCGCCTGGTGCTGGGGTAGGTTCTGCTGCCGGCGGCGTCGAGGTTTCGGCTGATTCAGCAGCCGGAACTGGAGCCGAATTTGCAACAGGCCCCGCTGCAGCCGGTGCGGAAGCCGCACTTGCGACAGGTGCGGGTGAAGTTTCTGCCGGCGGCGCCGCGGGCTCTGGAGACCCGTTAGCCGCAGCGTCTGGTACGGCGGTCGCGCCCCCGCCTTCAGCATTGCCCCCTCCGTCTGCGCTGCCAGCCGGCACAATGCGCGCCTCGGAGCCGAATTCGTGATAGTGCGTGAACGCTACGTCGTTCAAATTAACTTGCACTGGCTGTGAAGCTTCATCGTTCGCGGCCGCGCTCGGCACGGGAATCGTGGAGAAAGCCACGCTCTTCACGGGGCAAATGTAGCTGCGCCCCCCAATGTTCACCGGTGCGTATTCCACCACCTTGGCCGCCCGCATTCCCGCATGCGGGGGCGCGGCATCTGCCACTTCGCTCAGCCGCAGAATCTCGCCTGTTGCCGGATCGATCTCGATCTCTCCGTGATAGGCGGGAAAGAGCGACTGCCCCTTTCCGTCCATGGTAATCCCGATCCTGAAGTGCGATTGATTCGCCGCAACGGCATAGTGAAAGACGGCCGCCGGTTCTCCATCCCCCTGCTCCCATCGCAGCCAGCTCACCCCGGTCGGGATGATGTCGTTGATTACCGCTCCGAGAATCGGCCCGAACTCACCGCTGGAGGTCAGCCCCAGCGCCGATTCCTCCGCTTTCTTCCGTTTGCCCGCGTCCTCGTCAATTGCCTCATGCCCATCACGGTAGGTCACCGTCATGCTGTATTCGCCCGTACCGTGCAGTCCCCTGTATTCGGCGGTGCTGCCCATGCCCGGGGTCTGGATCGGAAGGTCGCTCAGCGACGCGTGCGCGTCCATCGCCGTCGACCCAGAGTAGGTGTATTCCTCGCGACGCGATAGCGTGTCCTCGAAGTGTGTGGTCTCGCGCGTCGCGTAAAAGTCCGGTAACCGCGTCGTCGTTGATCTCACGTACTCCAGGGCCATCGAAACCATGCGCTGCTGTGTTTCTATGTCCGGCGGAGGATCGCGAAGCACGTCGCTTGCGGGAGGATTCAAAAAGGCCGTCATATCGGCCAGCTTCATAAGCTCTTCCTGAGTGCGCTTACCGGGAAAATCCGCCTCCCAGTGCGCCAGTCGCGCCGGGCTCACCCGTTCCGTGAGCCGCGCATCCTCCAGCTCTCCCGCCACCTTGCCATCCGGCTTGCCGTGGAGCTTGATGAGCAACTGCTCCATCTGCTCGATGGACATGGTCTTGTCCGCCATCGCCGGCCACGCGATTCCCCACAGAAGCAGCAGTATGGCGCATTTCCGAATCAAGCTTTTGTCCCTCGCATCGCCGCACAATTGTCCGCGGCACAAGTATAGACGTTTTCGAATTGCCGCTGCCATCCATTCGTCCCAAACCCTGGCGTGTTTCCGCCGTCTAATCCAACAAAGCAACACTCTGCCGCGAAGGTATACTAAACGTTGGCGATTCCCGGGGCGGGCGCGTTGTAGCTTTGTACTTTTCCCTCGATTCCCGGTCTCCCCCGGGGGAAGGAAATACATGGGAACGCTTCTGGAGTCGATCCATTCTCCCGCCGACCTCAAAAGCCTTGACTACACGCAGATGGCCTCGCTTGCCGAGGAGATTCGCACCTTCCTCATCCAGACACTTTCCAAAACCGGCGGCCACCTCGGCCCCAATCTAGGCGTTGTCGAGCTCACCCTTGCCCTGCACGCCGTCTTCGACACCCCTGAAGATAAGATCCTCTTCGATGTGAGCCATCAGGCCTATATCCACAAAATCATCACCGGTCGCCGCGAGCAGCTCTCCACCATCCGCCAGCCCGGCGGGCTCAACGGTTTCATGCTGCGCACCGAAAGCGAGCATGACAGCTACGGCGCAGGCCACGCCGGAACCGCGCTCTCCGCGGCTTTGGGCATGGCCGTCGCCCGAGACCTCTCCGGCGGCCACGAGCACGTCATCGCCGTCGCTGGCGACGCTGCTTTCACCAACGGCATCACCTTCGAAGCGATCAACAACATCGCCGCGCAAACCAGGCGCATGATCGTTGTCCTCAATGACAACGAGTGGTCCATCGACCGCAACGTGGGCGCCATCGCCCGCTATTTCCATCGCATTGTGACCAATGAGCACTACCAGCATCTGCACGATCGCGCCACGCGACTCATCGAGCGCTTCGGCGGTAAGACTGCAATCAAGGTCGTCCGCCGCGCCGAGGAAGCCGCTAAGAGCATGTTGTGGCCCTCCATCCTCTTTGAGGAGTTCGGCCTGGAATACTTCGGCCCCATCGACGGCCACAACCTCCCGCTATTGATCGAGACATTCAAATTCCTCAAGGCCCTAGACCATCCCGTCCTGCTCCACATCCTCACGCAAAAAGGCCGCGGCTTTCAGCCCGCCCTCGACGGCCAGAAGAAGTTTCACGGCCTTGGGCCCTATGATCCCGAGACTGGCAAGACGCCCGATGGTTCGGCCACATACGCTGAAGTATTTGCCAACACTCTTGCCGATCTCGCATCCAAAGATCCGCGCGTCGTCGCCATCACCGCCGCCATGCCCAACGGCACCGGCCTCGATCACTTCAGAACGCGTCACCCCAAACGTTACTTCGACGTCGGCATCGCTGAAGAGCACGCCGTCGTCTTCGCCGCGGGCATGGCTACGCGCGGCTATCGCCCGGTCTGCGCCATCTACTCCACATTCCTGCAACGCGCCTTCGATCCCGTCGTCCACGATGTCTGCCTGCAAAAGCTGCCCGTCCTTTTTTGCATGGATCGCGCAGGACTCTCGGGCGATGACGGCCCAACCCATCACGGTCTCTTCGACATCGCGTATCTGCGTGGCATTCCTGAAATCGTTCTCATGGCTCCCAAAGATGAGGACGAGCTGGCCGACATGATCAAAACCGGCCTCTCGCTTCCCGGCCCAAGCGCCATTCGCTATCCGCGTGGCACCGTCGCCGGCGTGGCTCGCAAATCCGAGCCGCAATTGATTCCCATTGGCAAGGCCGAAGTCCTCGCCGACGGCTCCGATGTTGCCATCCTCGGCCTAGGCCCCATGATCACGCTCGCGCGTGGCCTCGCCGCATCTCTCGAGCGCGAAGGCTACTCCGCCGCCGTAATCAATCCCCGCTTCATCAAACCGCTCGACCGCGAAGTTCTCGCGCGTTATGCCTCGCGCGTCGCCGCTTTCGTCACCTTCGAAGATCACGTCAAAATGGGCGGCTTCGGCACCGCCATCGTTGAAGCTCTCGACGAGATGGGCCTCTCCGTTCTCGTCATTCGCATCGGCTGGCCCGACCAATTCATCGAGCACGGCAAGATCGACGAGCTCCGCTCGCGCTACGGCCTCACGGTCGAAGCGGCCCTTGCCCAGGTTCTCCCGCTCCTCACGCGCCGCCGCCGTCCCACCCTCATCGCGAGCTAAACGCACACACCTATTTGCTCATTTGCTTACTCGCCCTCCGCCAAGGACTGACTTGTCCTTTCTCTGTTCGCCAGTTGGGATCGCGGTCTGGGGCGACCTGTTGTTACCATCAGGCCGTACTAAGGTTCCTTCCAAATGCACTAAGGATTCGTTATGAACTACCGATGAGAGACCTATCATGTGTTGGTCCGCGCGGGCGGAGAGGCGCGGCGACCATGAAAACCAAAATACCGGTTCTCGCTTTTAGCTTTCTGGCGTCAGCACTGGCAGTCAGATCCGTCGCTGCCGCGACTGCCAGTGCCTCATTCAGTGTTTCCGCGACGGTTCAAGCTTCCTGCGTGGCCGCCGTCACCGCAACGGCGATCAAAACCTACAATGAGGCAACGGACGCGGCATCCGCCGTCTCAGTCGACTGCAGCAACTCCGCACCGTACAGCGTTAGCCTCGATTCAGGACTGGTGCACGACGCCGCTGTGGCACTTCGGCCGATGACTCGTTCCCGCTTCGCCCTGCTGGGCTATCCGCTCAGTTCAAACCCTCGAGGCATTGCTAATTGGGGTCAGGCCGTGACTCCTGACACATCCACTTGGTTTGGCAGCGACTTGAACTCCTTGCTCGTCACCAATAGGCGGTATTCAGCGGCGCAGTGCGCTACACCCGGCGCATACCTCGATACGATGATTGTCGTCGTGACGTATTAGGCGATCGCGCCCACGCAAGAAGCGTCACAAGGATCATTGCCAATCCCTCGGAGAGCCACCTGCCTGCCAACAGCGGCAGCACTGTGTCCGAAAGTCTTCGCCAGCATTGATTCAACTGCCTATTTATTACCTTGGTACATAGGGCGCGATGACCTATTGGTGCTATTGAAGCAAACCATCGTAATCAATATTGTCCCATTAACGCTCAATGACAAATTGTCAGGTCAGCGCTTGGTTGAAAGACTGCCGCGCCTGCTGATCCATTGATCTTGCGTCCCCGCGTGCAACGAACGCGAGGAGGCTGTTTGCTTCATTCGGTGGCAATTGTGTGCAGAGTCATACCGATAAGCCGGCCACTCTGATTCAGAATTGCCTGATTCAGCCACGAACTGATCCTGTTTGACTCAAAGTCGGACGGCCGTTGATCTCAATTTCGAACGTTGTTGTACCAGGAGTAAGTGTCATGAAGTTCTTTAACCCCTTGAAGACCGCACTGCTTTCCGCCTTTCTGGGATTCGCGGCGCTGGGTCTGACCCCTGCATCTGCCGTCGCACAAGCTGACCCTGCAACCACCACATTTGGGGTCTCGGCGACGGTACTCAAAGACTGCATCGTCTCCGCCACCGCCCTCGCATTCGGAAACTACACGGGAGCGGTCAACACCAACACGTCCACCATCACGGTCACTTGCACCAACTCCACGACCTACTCGGTCGGCCTTGGTGTTGGATTGGCAACAGGCGCCACCGTGACCACTCGTCAGATGCAAAATGGCGCGGCCTTGCTCAACTATGGGCTGTACTCGAACGGCACCTGGACAACCAACTGGGGCAACACCCTCGCCACCAACTGGGTGACCGGGACGGGCAACGGGGCCGCACAGAACATTACTGTCTACGGCCAGATTCCGGCGGCGCAGTATGTGACGCCCGGGTCTTACGCAGATACAATTGCTGTTACCGTCACCTATTGACCATTTGCAACATTTGGAATTGGGATCCCCATGATCTTGCGAAACTCATCCCGTCGAATGGCGGCAGCCCTGGCGATCGCCGGCGCAGCCGTCATTCTCCTTTTGGCAGGCCCAGCGGCGCCGGCACAGGCGTTGTCGGTTCTGCCCGTCAACGTTTTCTTTTCGCCCGGACAGAAGGCTTCCTCCCTGACAGTGACCAACGTAGGGACCACTGAAACCTCTATTCAGATTCGCGCCTACGCTTGGAGCCAGCAGAGCGGCGACGATCAACTCACCGAATCAGATGCAGTGGTGCTGAGCCCTCCGCTTACCACGATTGCTCCTGGGGCGTCACAGGTGATACGCCTCATTCTGCGTCAGTTGCCGCAGGGCCGTGAGGCAACCTACCGCATTCTCGTCGACCAGATTCCTCCTCCGGCTGAGCCGGGTATTGTGCATATGGTGCTGCGCATGTCGATTCCGATTTTTGCCCAGCCGCCGACACGTGCGGTTCCGCATGTGCAGTTCCATTTGGAGATGGATTCCGGAAAGCTCATCCTCGTGGGAATCAACGATGGCCTTAGCCACGAAGTGATCCGCGATGTCGTGCTAACGACAAGCGACGGCCGAAAGTTGAAGGAAGAGTCCACCACATCGCCCTATATTCTCGCCGGCGCCACACGGCGTTGGCCCATCGCCGCGCAAGGCTCCCTGCCGCTGCCAGGTGAATCCTTGCAGTTGACTGCCCACACGGACGCCGGCGTCATCCAGCAGCAGGTCGGCTTCGTCGCGGCGCCATGATCGTCGAGGTGCAATGGCCAGGTGGCTCGGCTGTGCTGAAATCGTTTTCCTTTTGATGGCCGTCATGCCGCAACCGGCCGCAGCCACCGGCCCGGTTGTCTCCTCATCCACCACTGCGGGCAGCCTCGCAACCACCGACACAGGCACTACTGGGGGCGCCACCCCAGCCAGCGACGAAACCTTGTATCTGGACGTTCAGGTCAATGGCCATTCCATCGGTAAAATCGGCGAATTCACTTTGCGTCACGGCATGTTGATTGCGCGGCCGGACGAATTGCGCGATCTCGGCTTCCGGGTTCCGGTGTCTCGCGCCTCTGAAACCGGCGGTTTCATCAGCTTGTCAGATTTGCCGGGGGTGCACTGGGTTCTCGATGAAAAAAACCAGGTGCTGCAAGTAACAGCCAGCGACAGTGCCTTACTGCCAAGCCTGTTGCAGCCCTTTGGAAGAGAACCGGCTGGAGGCAGTCGAGTGATCGAGAGCGGCACCGGCGTCACGCTCAACTACAACACTGTGGGCACATTCTCCGGCGGCCAGATGGGCGGCAGTGGCTCCATGGAGATGAGAGCTTTCTCGCCGTGGGGCATTCTGAGCTCGGAATGGCTCGGTTTTGCGGGCGTAAATTCGAGTGCCTCCGGCTCCGCCACGGCAATTCGCCTCGACTCGGCCTATACGTTTGCTGACGTCAATTCCCTGCGCCGCTATAGCCTGGGAGATTTCATCATCGGCGGTCTTGCATGGACCCGCCCTATCCACCTCGAGGGCATTCAGATCAATTCTGATTTCAGCATGCGCCCCGATCTTGTGACGTTCCCAGTGCCTACGATCACTGGCTCGGCCGCAGTCCCCTCTACCGTAAACGTGCTCGCGGACGGCAACCTTTCGGCTTCGAGTCAGGTCGGCGCCGGCCCCTTCGAGGTCCCGCAACTTCCGGTGGTTGAGGGGGCCGGCACCATCTCGATGACGCTGACGGATGCAATGGGACAACAAGTGACCGTGACGCAACCTTTTTACGCCAGTTCCACGATGCTTGCTCCAGGGCTCCAGACCTTCGCCGTGCAGTCTGGCTTGGTGCGGCGCAATTGGGGCTCAGTCAGCAACGACTACGGAAAGCTGGCCGGGGCCGCCGTCTATCGCCGAGGTCTAACCCCGAAATTCACAATCGAGAGCAGTATTGAAGGCACTTCGGGCGCGTTCATGGCGGGCGCGGGCGCGGTGGCGCAGATCGGCAATCTTGGCGTGGTCAATTTCGCCTTGGCGCCCAGTTTCGGTTCCGGGCAAGCAGGCGCACAGCTTTCCGCCGGCGCTCAACGCATCGGCCGGGTCTTCAGCCTGGGCGCATCCGCCATCCTGGCAGACCGCAACTACCGCGATGTTGCATCCGTAAATGATGGCGGGGTTCCGCGCAAGCAGATCAGCGCCTTCACCGGCTTGTCTCTCCGGCGGTTCGGTTCCGGTGGGTTGGCCTACGCGGCGGTCGACATGGATGCCTCACCCACGCCGCTCCAGTCAGACGTCACGCCTGCCCAACACTCCAAGATTGTCTCCGCCAACTACTCGTTCCAGATCCACCACGTGTATCTCTATGCCACGGAGTTTCGCGACCTGACGAACAAAGGCGGCAGCGGGCTGCAGATTGGCCTGACGATCCCATTCGGCAAGCGCAACTCGATTACCGCCGGCGGGACGTCGACTGGCGCAGTGCAGGTGCAGGTGCAACAGCCGGCGCCCGTGATCGGTGATTGGGGCTACCAGGCATACATCTCCACCGGCGACACGACCCACGTATTCGCACAGGGGCAATACAAGTCGCCAGTGGGCTTGTTTACGGCCGGCATCGACAACGACAGCGGAGTAACGACTGTGCGCCTGGAAACCCAGGGCGCGTTCTCTCTTGTTGACGGAGGCCTGTTCCCCTCCAACACGGTCTACGACAGTTTCGCCATTGTGGACACTGGTCCCATGCCGCACGTACATGTTCTGCAGGAAAACCGCGATGTGGGCAGCACCAATTCCTCTGGGCGACTGCTGGTGCCTGATATGCGCGCGTTCGACCTGAACCACATCGCTATTCAGCCGACCGATATTCCGCCAGACGTCACGATCGACGTCGCCTCGCGCGAAGTGCGCCCCCAGGACCGTTCCGGCGTTGTGCTCAAGTTCCCCATTAAATTCAGCCATGGCGCATTGCTGCGATTGGTCGATGAAGCCGGGGTTGCGGTGCCGCTGGGCAGCACGGCAACCCTGCGGGCTTCCGGCGTCGTCGTCCCGGTCGGCTATGATGGCGATGCCTATGTTGAGGATCTCGGTCCCCACAACCAGCTTGCCGTCGAGTTTCCGGACGGGCGGCGATGCTCGATCGCCTTCGACTACAAACCCGCAGCCGGAGAAATCCCCTTGATCGGGCCGCTTCGCTGCCTGGAGAAGAAGCTATGATGCAAAGACTCACTTTTGCGGTGCTGCTCCTCCTCGCTTTTGCGGCCCAGCCAGCCTCGGCAAATTCCTGCTCAGCATACGCATCGGGCATTGCATTCGGCAGCTACTTTGGCGCAACCGTAGATGTCACTGGCACAGTGACAGTCACCTGCACGAGCGGCCAGGCCTACGATGTTGGCCTCAACGCCGGGATGGCGAGCGGCGCGACCGTGACCACACGGTCGATGGTGAACGGATCGAATTTGGGATATCAACTGTTCAGTAACGCCGGGCGCACCGCCAACTGGGGCAACTCCTCCAGTACCGGTTGGGTGGCCGGCACGGGTAACGGAAGCGCGCAGGTGTATACCATTTATGCCCAGATTCCGGCGGGGGAAAGTGGCGCGTTGGTGACTTACACCGACACGATTACCGCATCCATATCCGGCTCCGGCATCACTACCGCCACCGCGCAGTTTAGCGTGACCGGGACAATTGTCAAAGGCTGTTCCGTTTCGGCGACCAATCTCGCCTTCGGCAATTACACCGGCGCGGTCAATAACTCTACATCCACGGTCTCCGTCAATTGCACCAGCGGCTCCGCGTACACTGTCGGCCTCAGTACCGGACTGGCGACAGGTGCAACCGTCACCAATCGCAGCATGACCGGTCCTGGCTCGGCGTTGCTGCACTACGGTCTTTACAGCAACTCCGGTCACACAATCAACTGGGGCAACACTTCCGGCACCAACTGGGTGAGTGGGACGGGCAGTGGAGCCGCACAGCCCCACACCGTCTACGGCCAGATTCCGGCAGGACAGCACTCGACGCCCGGCTCTTACACCGACACAATTACCGTTTCCGTCGCCTATTGATCTCAGAGACCGGCACCTTCCCGTTTATCCTCCTCAATATGTCCGCTCCCATCCACCCTCCGCGCTGCCAGCGCCGCTGGTTTCTCTGGCCGCGCCGCGCGTTTCTGTGGATCGCCGCCGGCCTTGTCTTGCGCCTGCTCTTCATCTGGTTCCCGCGCCCCGGCGACGACGATACCCTGGACTACCTCCAGTTGGGCCACAACCTGTTGCACTTCGGCATCTACGGCATGGGCGTCGGTTCTGATCTCTCTCCCACCATGTACCGCTTGCCCGCTTATCCAATTTTCCTTGGCGCTTTTGAGTTTCTTTTTGCCCGCTTCTGGCCCAACTCCTGGCTCAACGCCGTTTTTCTCTTCCAGGCCGCAGTAGATCTAGCTTCCGGCCTCTTGCTTATGTCTTTCGCGCGCCGCCATCTCTCTGACCGTGCCGCCGAAGTTGCTCTCGCGCTGGCCATGCTCTGCCCCTTTACCGCGGCCTACGCGGGCATCGCGATGACCGAGTGCTTTTCCGTCTTCGCCATCGCGCTCGGTCTTTACGCAGCCGGTCGCGCCCTCGCCGCTCAGGCTTCGAGAAGCCGCGACTTCACAGCGCTCATCCTGGCCGGCCTGGCGGCGGCTCTTGCCGCGCTCTTGCGCCCTGACGGCATTCTCCTCTTCGCATCCATCGCGCTGGCTTTGTTCATCGACTCCCTTCGCAACCGCTCCATCGCGCGACCTCGGAGCCTGAACCTCCGGCACACCTTCATCACCATCTCCATCTTCTGCTTCGCCGCTCTGTTGCCTCTCGTCCCTTGGACGGTGCGCAATTGGGCGGACTTCCACGTCTTTCAGCCGCTTGCCCCGCGCTACGCCGATCCCGGCGAGAACTCGATCGCCGGCGCGCGTCGCTGGCTCCGCACCTGGACCGTCGAGTTCATCAACACCGCCAACGTCTGCTGGAACTTCCCCGGAGACACCATCGAACTCGCCGATATTCCCGCGCGCGCCTATGACTCGCTGGAACAGCGTGCGCGAACCATCGCCCTCATCGCCGAGTACAACCGCACCACCACTCTGCCGCCCTCACTAGACGCCCGCTTCGCCACCATCGCCGACCAGCGCATTCACGACCATCCGCTTCGTTACTACGTCATTCTGCCTGTGCTGCGCAACGCCGACATGCTGCTCCGCCCCAGAACCATCGAGTACGACCTCGACGTCTTATGGTGGCGCTGGCACGACCACCCCGCCCAATCCGCCTGGGCGATCTTCCTCGGCCTCATCAATCTCTTCTATGTCGCCATTGCCGCCTGGGCGTTCCTGCGCCGCCGCGTTCCCTGGGCCTGGATGATGATTTCCTATCTGGTTTTCCGTTTCATCGTTCTCGGCGCCATGGAGAATCCCGAACCCCGCTACACCGTGCAATGCTTCCCCATCTTCATCGTTGCCGCCGCCACCGCGCTCACATGCTCCCGCGCCTGCACTACAAAGCTCCCGCAGCACAATCCTCGCTAACTTGCTGACCTGCAAAACCGTCCGACCACTGATCTCTGATCTCTGATCTCTGATCTCTGATCTCTGATCTCTGATCTCTGACCCCTGACAACTGACCACTGTCCGTTATGCGACAATCCTCATCAGACTGTCTCTTTCATGCGACTGCTTCGCCTTTTCCCGGGTCTGCTCGTGATCGGCTGTGCCTTGGCCCCAGTTCCGCCCTCGCTTCCGGCCGAGTCTCAACCAGAACCCGCACCGTCCTTTGTTCCGCTCGTTCTTGCCGGCGGCACTGTCGTCGACGTCACCGCCTGGGGTGACTCTGCGCGCGACTTGCCCGGCGCCATTGTCGTCATCCGCGACGGTCGAGTCGTTGACGTGGGCTTGCCTGGCCAGGTTTCCATTCCCAAAGACGCTCGCATCATCGACTGCGTCGGCAAATTCCTCATCCCCGGGCTCATTGACGGCTATGCCGGAATGAACTCCCAGGCTCAGGCCAACGCCAACCTCTACATGGGCGTCACCACCGTCGTTGCCCGTGCCGACTCCGAACGTGGCTTTATCGATACCGGCGCACAGCCAACTCCGCACATCTATCCCATTGACACCATCGGAGTCACCGACAACTGGAGCCTGCTGGCCCGCCATCCCGACTGGGTATCCAAACTCCGCGAGGGCACGCATCCCGCCGAGCTCGGCCCGCAGGACACCGCCCGCCAGATCGTCGACACTGCTCGCCTTCGCACTCGGGTGCTCATCCTCACTGCTCACCTCACTGCCGCCAACTCGCAATGGATTATCGCGCGAGCACACCAGATGGGTCTCGTAACCTACGGCGACTTCGTTGCCACGCCCGATCGCGTTGGCGATGAGACCGGCGTGGACGCGCTCACCAAGATGGGCCACTACGACCTCGGCGTTATTCCCGACGAGCTCCAGCGTCCGCTTGTCGAAGACCCCGACGGCCCCTCCGCCGACACCGCCTACGACTACTCAGAGCGCATTCCACCCACCGACGTGCGCCTGCGCGAGTACGCGCATTTCCTCGCCACGCACCACGCCGCGCTCTTGCCTGCTTTCAGCCTCTATTATGTCCAGCTTCCTGGTCATCGCGACCTTTGGAAGGAACCTGCCGCGGCCCTCCTCGATCCCGGCCGCATGTACCATCCCACCGATCCCGCCACCGGCGACATGATGTACCCTCTTCCAACCTGGTCGCGCCACCTTCCCGCCACCGCGCAGCATTGGATGGAAGCAGATTTGCAAAAGAAGGCCGGTCAATCCGCCCTCCGTCTCTGGCACATCAATCAAACCATCTTCTCCGCCTTCCCTCATTACCTCGCCGGCTCAGGCGCTGACGCTATGGGAACAATGCCCGGCATCTCGCTGCACACCGAGCTTGAGCTGCTCGTCCGTCTCGGCCTCTCCTCGCGTGAAGCGCTGGCCGCCGCCACCAACAATTACGCACTGCAATTCGGCTGGAATGAGCTTGGCCTCATCGCTCCCGGCCGCCGCGCCGACATCCTCGTCCTCGACTCTGACCCCACCGTCAGCATCTGGAACGCTCGCCGCATCTCCACCGTCATCCTCGATGGCCAACCGCTCGACCGCGACTCCCTCCTCCACCTCAAGAAGTAGCTTCGCCAGCAAGCAGCGCCGCCGAATGTTTGATCTGCCCTGTCTCCCAACTCCGCTAAACCCGCTGGCCCCGCTGACTCGGCTAACCTCGCTGCCAGCCGGAGGCCTACTACCCAGCCAACTTGCGAACACGCGCCCAGCGCGGCCAACTTGCCAACCTGCCAGACCTTTAACTTGCCGTCCCGCTGACTCGCTGCTTTGTTTCCCTCGTTCCCTTAGTCCCTATTCCCTGTTCCCTCGTTCCCTTAGTCCCAATTCCCTATTCCCTGCTCCCTCGTTCCCTTGGTCCCTGGGCCCCTCCGCCAGCTCCGCTAACTCCGCTAACTCCGCTGCAGTCGCAGGCCTGCTACCCAGCCAACTTGCGAACACGCGCCCAGCGCGGCCAACTTGCCAACCTGCCAGACCTTTAACTTGCCGTCCCGCTGACTCGCTGCTTTGCTGCCTTGCTGACTCGCTGACTCGCTAACTTGCTGACTTGCCGACTCGCTCACTCGCTCCCTCGTTCCCTTGGTCCCTGGGCCCCTGCGCCAACTCCGCCAACTCCGCTAGCTCCGAACTCCGCTGCCCTCCCATCATTTACCCTTGATTCCAGCACCCGTCACGGCCATCATGCCTCGCTTTTCGCTCCGAACCCGCCGCGGCGGCCAGCGCCGCGATCCTCTGCTGCTCACCATCGCGGTCTATAAATTCCTCCAGGCTCTTCTGTTCATCGCCATTGGCATGGGCGCCCATCGCCTCCTCCACAAAGACCTGGCCGACCAGATCGACCTCTTCGCTCGCCATCTCCGCTTCAATCCCGAATCGCGACTGGTCACTTTTGTCCTCGAGAAGGCCTCCCTCATCAACGACCCGGTTCTGCGCCGAATCGGCCTCTTTGCGTATTGCTACGCCGCCCTCACCATGGTCGAAGGCATCGGCCTCTATCTTGAAAAGGCCTGGGGCGAGTACCTCACCCTCGCCATTACCGCCTCCTTCCTGCCCTGGGAGCTTTTGGAGATCTTCCGTCACATCACCTGGATTCGCGTCGGTCTCTTCACCATCAACATTCTGGTCCTCCTCTATCTGCTCCGCGTAGTCATCGACCGCGCCCGTCATCGCGCCAAATCGCGCAAGAAATAGCTGTGCCCCGTTCATCGCGTTCTTTGCGATGAGCGGAAGTTGCGATAAGATCGTGGCCGGACAAGGATCGAGCCATGCCGAGCGGCCTGAAGCGGTTTCAAGAGGCAAAGTCTCTGCACTTCGTCACCTTCAGTTGTTTTCGCCGTCTGCCGCTGCTTGAAGCGCCGGGTGCCAGGGAGACGGTCGAGGCTGTGCTGGAACAGGCGCGCGCGCGTCATCAGGCGCGTGTTTACGCCTATGTCCTGATGCCCGAGCATGTTCATCTGCTTGTCAATGAGCCGCCGCAGATTCTACTGGCCCAGCTTCTCAAAGCCGTGAAGCAGATGACCTCGCGCAAGCTGCGAGGATCGCGCGAGAAGTTTTGGCAAGAACGCTACTACGACAGCAATGTCTACGGAGAACAGGCCCGCTCGGAGGTGATCCGTTATATCCATCGCAATCCGGTCCAGCGCGGATTGGCTGCCAAGCCGGAAGACTGGCCGTGGTCCAGCTTCCGGCACTACGCGAGCGGAGTGAAAGGGACCGTCGAGATCGAATCGCAGTGGACAGCCTTCCTGCGAGGAAATCAGCTGCCCGAGGGAGTGCGGCTCGAGGAAGGCGAACGATCATGCTTTCCCACCCAAGCCGCAAAAGGTGCGGCTTGGATGGGGCACACTCCATCGAGGCAGAACCAGAGGTGAAGAAATTGGCCGGGCCACCGGCCCCTGACCCGCTCCAAATCCTTCCACTGATCGTCGCTTCGGCTCGGATTTTCTGGTAAGTATCCCCGTACGTCAAGGATGCTGAAAAGGCCGTGACAGGGGAGTCTTGTTCCTTGTAAGGTTTGGCGATGCACAATTTTTTGCAACGCGCGAACGATCTGATCGGATTTTTCCTGTTCTTCATCCTCATTGCAGTAGGCTATTGCGCCCGCTCTCTAGCCGTGATTGTGCGCGAGATCGAATGTCTACATGAGGATTTCGACAAGGTTCATCACGCCCATAGCCGGGGGAGCGATGAACCTTAGTTGCCGTATCATGGCGGAATGGCTTCGCTAGAAAGCGTCCGTCAGAAAATCGGCCATTGTGAATTCCATTTGAATCTCGTCAAAGCCGAGATTGACGGGTATTTGAAAGCGCACCCCGGCGAATTCGTGACTCATGCAGACAGTTGCGTTGACAAGCCCTTGTTTGCCTTTAGACCTGTGGCTCCCATCCCCGAAAAACTCAGTTTGCTCGTCGGAGATTGCCTCCAAAATCTGCGATCCTCTCTCGATTATTTGGTTTGGGAACTTGTTTTGGTTTCTAAGAATCAACCCAGTACAAAAAACATGTTTCCGATCTGTCTCACGCCGGACAGCTTCAAGGACGCGCAACGAGGACACAGACTGGATGGTCTCAGTGCAGAGGTCGCTGCACTGGTTGACGCTTTTCAACCTTACCGTGACGGGCAGCCAGGTGGGACGAGTCTGGCCATCCTAGATGAACTCACTAATATGAACAAGCATCGGCGCCTGTTGCTCACCGAACTCAGCTCCTTCTCGATCACGGAAGCACTTACGACTTGGGAGAGCTGGCTCAATGCTGGAATGCCTGGAGATTCCGCGATAGCACACAGCACAGATTCCGGTAGAGCCATCACGCCCGAGCAGATGGCAATGCAGGGCGATTTGGTTCAGTTTGTAACGTTCAACGAGGGAGCCATACAAGGCTTGGAAGTTGGAACCCTGATTGATACCCTCGTAAATTACGTCAAGGTTTTGGTTGACCGTTTCGCAATTTTTTTCTAGGCGGGTGGCCCACCTTACCGTCCCCGCTCTCTCCATTCAGCACGTTATGGGGTGCCCCGTCCTAACTTGTTAGGGCGAGAAGCATGAAGGTCGCCTTGCCCTACCGCCCTCATTCCGCCGTCAAGACCCCTTGCCCCAACAAATCCCCCAAACTCTTGAATCCATTCGCACGATTCTCCGCCCAACTTTGCCGATTAATTCCCCAAAATCACTATCCTTGACCTATATGCGGAAACTTTGCCAGCTCGATCAACTCATGCTGCGTGGTCTCATCGTGCGTCGTCGCTCCGCCTCCGCCGCGCCGGCAAAATTAATTAAAGAAAAAAACGAACCTATTTTTGGCGCAAAATTGTACTTAACCCGTTTAGTATCAACAAAACTACCTCAAAATCCGCATCGATTTTTTGCGATTTTTTGCGATTTTTCGCGCGATTTCACCCTCAAACAGCCCCTTTTCCGCCCCAAAAATCGCCCCAAAACGCCTCGCTTTTTGCGCCAGTTCCGCTGCGTCTGCAGGATCCCCAACAGGCCTTCCCCGATCCCGCCCCACCCCACCCCGTGCCTTGCCGGCACCCAGTCCGTGCCCTCACCGTGACCTGATCCCTGCCCCTGAAACCTGTTCTGACCTTGCCGAACGCTTCGGATCAGGCACCGATCAAACTCCAATTCCTTCCACCAGATCCGCGCATTCTGCCGTTTCACTAGCTGTTTCGCTTTTTATTCTCCTACCACAGCCGCCGACACCTGTCCAGACGGGGAATCACAGCAGTAAACCCCATATCTTGTGGTGCCTCTAGATTGTTGTTCTATTAGTCGGTGTTTCCGCGGAAGGCCTGATTTTCCTGCACTTTCCACCATTTTTTTGCTTGGCGGCGAGGAATATCAAGGATACTATCGAGCGAAGTGGAAGATTCTGGAGTGAAGTGGAACCATTTGGGCCACCCAACAGCCAGTTCCTTACCTCTTGAGTTTACTCCCGTTCTTCTTTGGGGATTCGAATTCAGGGCGCAAATCAGGCTGGGGTACCAGTCTGGCTAACCCGGCCCAGTCGGTTCGATCCTGACCGGCTCAATTTTGGACCGGATGTTCGATGAGTGTTTAGTTCGCGGTACGGCGGGAAATGGTTCCGCGGAAGACAGATGAGGCAGGCAGATGTTTCGCGGCAACCATCCGGCAAAGGTCGATGAAAAGGGACGTCTCAAGCTCCCGGCTGCCTTTAAGCAGCTCCTGGATGCCCAGAACGTCGCCCAGTTCTACATCACCAGCGCCAACGGCAAGAGCGCGGAGATTTGGCCGCTGCCGGAGTGGGAAAAGCGCGAGGCCAAGCTCATGGAGTTCGGCACTTTAAACAGCGCGGTCAACAAGTACCTCAACCAGACCAGCTACTACGGCCAGCAAGCCGAGGTGGATAGCCAGGGGCGCGTGCTGCTGCCGCAGATTCTGCGCGGCAAGGCCGTTCTGGATGCCGAGGTGGTTGTCCTGGGCAAGGGGAATTATCTCGAAGTTGTGAATCAGGCAAGTTTTGAACAGCAACTAGCGGCTAGCGCGATGACCGACGAGGATTTCGAGAAGTTGGCCAACATCATGAAGCCGCAGACGAATGCTCAGACGAATGGGTGACGCCCTCAGGGGGCGCGCATGACGCGGTCGCAAGTACGCCATGTGCCGGTTCTTTTCGATGTCGTAATGGATTTTATCCACGTGCGGCCCGGCGGCACTTACGTCGACTGCACGTTGGGCCTGGCGGGACATGCCGAAGGCATCGTCAGGCAACTGGGACCTGCGGGGCATTTCATTGGGTTCGACCGCGATCCCGAGGCGCTTGAGTTGGCAAAAGCAAAGCTGGCGCAAGTTTGCGATGAGCTGGGCAGCCAGGCACCGCAAGTGAGTTTGATCGGCGAAGCATTCAGCACCATCGCCGAGCACGTGAAGCCGGCTTCGTTAGACGGTTTGCTGGCCGACTTTGGGGCAAGCAGCCTGCACTTCGATGAGGCGCGCCGAGGGTTTAGTTTTCAGGCGGACGGGGCGCTGGACATGCGTATGGATACGCGATCCGGCGCTACCGCCGAACAAGTGGTGAATGAGACGAGCGAGCGCGAGCTGGCAAATCTTATTTACGAATACGGTGAGGAAAGGAGGTCGCGGACAGTCGCCAGAGCCATTGTGCGGGGGCGGCCGGTTACATCAACGGCGCAGTTAGCCAGGATCGTAGCCTCAGCCGTCCCGCCAATGAAATTCATTCACCCGGCTACCAGAACATTTCAGGCGTTGCGCATCTTCGTTAATCAGGAATTGCAGGAAATCCGGGCTTTGCTTGAGGCCGCGCCAAATTTGCTTAAGCCCTCCGCACGGCTCGTCGTTATCAGTTTTCATTCTCTTGAAGATCGCATTGCAAAAGACAGCATCCGGGAAGGCGCGCAGAAGGGAATCTGGAATGTTTTAACCAGAAAGCCCGTAACTGCAAACGAAGACGAGATCAACCAAAACCCGCGGTCGCGCAGCGCAAAGCTGAGAGCAGCGGAACGGCAATAGATCGGCAGATCGAGGAGAACCAAGATGGCGGCATGCGCAACAACTTATTTCGAAACTGGCCGCGCCTGGAGCGCGCGGATCAACGAGCATAACGCGGCAATGATGGCGCAGCAGGCTCAGCTTCGCCGCCGCGTGCGCACGCCGGAGTTCTACTTTGCCAAGCAGTTCGACAACACCCGCCTCGTCAAGGCCTCTGATCCTGTTCGCGTGCGCGAGATGCGGGTCTTTTCCGCCGCCGTCGCAGTGCTCTTCTCACTCATCATGGTTTACGGCCTGCAGCACTTCTACGCAATCGAAAGCAGCTACAGCGTTGAGAGCGAAAAGCAGACGCTCGATCAATTGCGCGAGCAGAATCGCCAATTGCACCTCAGCGAAGCTGAACTCACGCAGCCCGGCCGCATCGATCAAATGGCGCGCCAATATGGGCTCGCAGAAGCGCAACCTGGCCAGGTTGTTTACTCTGACGCGAGGCCAGCCTCCGGCGCGCCCACGCTTGCGCAGGTAAATTCACCCGCACCTCCAGCACAGTAGATTAAGCGATCGGACTAACGCGACATGCCGGCAGCCGCCCCATCCATCCGCAGCCGTGCCCAAACGCCCAAAGCCGTGCCGCTCAAGCGGACGCGCTTTCTGGTCATCTGCCTCTTCTTCCTCGTGTGGGCCTTCGCGATCGCGGGCCGGCTTTTCTGGCTGCAGATCGTGCGTCACCAGGACTTCGTGGAGCGCGCGGCAAAGCAGCAGCAGCGCACCTTTGAAGTGGCTCCGCGTCGCGGCGTCCTGTATGACCGCAACCTGCGCGAGCTGGCCATGACCATCCTTGTGCCGTCAATCTATGCCGATCCCTCGCAGATTGCCGATAAGCAGGTTGCCGCACGCGCGCTCGCCGCACTGGTCCACACCGACCCTGAGGACGGGCTGACAACCGAAGCTCAGATCGCCACGCGGCTCAATGATGGCCACAACTTTGCCTGGATCGCGCGCCGCGTGACTCCGCAGGTTGCAGCCAGCGTCAAGGCACTCAACATGAAGGGCATCTTCTTTCAGCAGGAATTTGCGCGCTTCTATCCTGACGACAAACTCGCCGCGCAAGTACTGGGGTACGTCGGCGCAGACGACGATGGCCTCGGCGGCCTCGAAGAAAAGTTCGACAGCGATCTGCACGGGCGTCCCGGCCTGATGTACACGGCCATGGACGCACGCCGCAAAATTCTGGGCTCAAGCGAGCATGACCCCGAGCCTGGGCGAAACCTCGTTCTCACCATCGACGAAAACATTCAGTTCATGGCCGAGCGCGCGCTCGATCACGCCATGCAGAAGACGCAGGCCCTCAACGGCACCGTGGTCGTGCAGGACGTGCATACAGGGCAGATTCTGGCCCTCGCCATTCGCCCCACCTTCGATCCCAACCAGATTCGCCACACCACGCTCGATCAGTTGCGCGACCACGCGGTAAGCGACGTCTACGAGCCTGGCTCCGTCTTCAAGCTTGTCACCTACTCCGCCGCCATGGATCAGGCCGTCGCCAAGCCCGATGACATGATCGATTGCTCAGGCGGACAGATTACCGTCGCTGGTCAGGTCATCCACGATGACAAAAGCGATCGTGGCCTCGGCACTATCCCGGTCGCCGCAGCTCTTGCCCACTCCAGCGACGTCTGTGCCATCAAACTCGCGCTCAGGGTCGGCCCAGACAAGATGTACCAGTACATCCGGAGCTTCGGATTTGGATCCCGGTCGAATGTCGAGCTTCCCGGCGAAACGCGCGGTCTCCTCCGCCCGCTCAAAAATTGGCGTCCGGCGTCGATCGGCTACGTTGCCATCGGCCAGGAGATCGCGGTCACTCCTCTGCAACTTGTGACAATGGTCTCCACAATCGCCAACGGTGGAACCTATCTGCCGCCGCATGTCTTGATGCAGAGCGAGCCCCTCCCCTCCGGCCTTTCAGACGCAAAGGCCGATGCGAGTAGGGCGAAGCCGGAGTTCGTCGCCAGACCGATACGTACCGATGAAGATCTGCCCGATCCACTTCCGCCCAGATCGCATCGCGTCATCAGCACCATGGCCGCCGCACAAATGCGCAAGATGATGGAAGGCGTCGTGCTCTTCGGCACAGGAAAAGCGGCTCAACTCGACGGCTACTCCTCCGGCGGCAAAACCGGCACCGCGCAGAAGATCGACCCGGCTACGCACCTCTATTCGAAGACCATGCACATTGCCTCGTTCGCGGGCTTCGCTCCGGTCAACAATCCCGACATCTCAGTGGCCGTCGTCCTCGATTCCCCCAAAGGCGCCTATTACGGCGCCTCCGTCTCCGCGCCGGTCTTCGCCGAGGTGGCGCAGCAGGTTCTCGAGTATCTCGGCGTGCAGCACGACGTCGACCTGCGCCCGGCGGACCTGGCTTCAAACAAGGACGCTCCCATCAAGGAAGACGACGCGCCTGCGCCGACCGAAGACATTCAAGCTCTCTACGAAGCCGTGAACGACTTGCCCAGCGACGATCCGCTTCGCACTCCGCCGGCGAAAACAGCCTCACCTGCTTCGCCGGCATCCGCGCAAGCCTCGAACTTGCCCGCGCCTCTGAAAACGGGCGCTCCGATTCAGCCCACCCCCGCTGCACCTGCCCTGTCGTCTCCACAATTATCCAAATTAACGCCGACGCCCACGAATACCGTCGTCATCGCCGACGCTGCGCAATTGCGCGTGCCTTCCCTCATCGGACTGCCGATGCGCGAGATCATCGAGCAGGCAGGAAGCGCCGGCCTTCAAGTGGAGATCACCGGTAACGGGATCGCGCGTGAGCAGGCCCCCGCGCCCGGCACCATGGTGTCGCCCGGCACCAAAATCGTTGTCCGCTGCGAACGCTGACTGCTGTAAGCTCACATCGTGACCGGCTCCACATGGCATCCGTTTGAAAATGGCGCGACCATCGGTCACGCCGGCTCCGAAGAGGGATTCATTGTTCGCGACGAGGAACATTCCCTCGGCGCCAGGATCACACTCGAGCGCGCGGCCGGCGTCGCGTCCTTCGCCATTACCTGCGGCATCTATGGCTGGATGATGCACACGCGCTACTTCGCCGCCGAAGCGGAGGCTGAAACGCAATATAACCTGATGAAGACTTCACTAACGGAACTTCTTGAAGCCGCCGAGCAAACTGCCGAAATCGACGGCGGCAGGCAAGTGATGTTCGACGGAATCGATAAATTCGTCGGAGACTACCCGTGACCTTCGGAATTTGAAACCTAACCAGACCAGCTCCCATCCATCGCAACAATCTACAATCAACCTCGAGATGAACTGGAACGATCTTGTTTCCGAAGTCGTATCTATCGGCTCTGCCGGCAGCTCCGGCGCGTCCGTCACCGGCGTTGAATACGACTCGCGCCGCGTTCGGCCCGGCGCGGTGTTCGCGGCCATGAAAGGCGGCTCGACCGACGGCAATCGCTACGTTGATAAGGCCATTGCCGCCGGCGCGCTTGGGATCATTACCGACTCCGCGCACAAATTCGACCATCTCACTGTCTACCAGCCGGGCCTTCCCGTCCTTCACGTCGAGCACGGCCGCCGAGCCCTTGCCCAGGCTTCCGCCGCTTTCTTCGGCCATCCCGAGCGCTCACTTGTCGCCGCCGGAATCACCGGCACCAATGGAAAAACGACAACTGCATTTCTGACCGAGGCGCTTTTAAACGCCGCCGCGCGTGCAAGCGTCCTGATCGGCACCATTGAGTATCACGTCGCGGGCGAAATTCGGCCCTCAGTTCACACCACACCCGAATCGCGCGATCTGTTCGAATTAATGGCCGAAGGTGTTGCGCGAGGCGCGGAAGAACTTGTCACCGAGGTCTCAAGCCACGCGCTCGACCAGGGCCGCATGATCGGAATTCCCTTCGACGTCGCCGTTTTCACCAACCTCACGCCCGATCATCTCGACTACCACCAGACGATGGACAACTACTTCGCCGCCAAACGCCTGCTCTTCGACGGGACCTTCTATCCACCTCCTCGTGTTGCCGTGATCAATGCGCACGATCCGCGCGCTGAGGAGTTGACGGCAGCCGCGCGCAACGCTGGCGCTGAAATTCGCACATACGGAATTGCGAACGGCGAATGGCGCGCAACCAGCTACGCGCTCACGCCTTCGGGCGCGACGATTCAGCTCGAAACTCCAGCCGGCTCGGCCTGCGTCAGTTCGCGCCTGGCCGGCGAGGTCAACATCCTCAATCTCCTTGCGGCCTTCACCACCGCGCATGCACGCGGTGTATCGTTCTCCCATCTCGCCGCTGCCGTTCCAGCCCTCCAGCCCGTCCCCGGTCGTTTCCAGCTCGTCGATGCGGGCCAACCCTACACAGTAATCGTGGACTACGCGCACACCGACGATGCGCTTCGCAATCTGACCGCGCTCGCCCGCCAGATGACCGCAGCTTCCGGCGCTCGCGTAATCACGCTTTTCGGCTGCGGCGGCGATCGCGACCGCACCAAGCGCCCTAAGATGGGTGAGGCCGCGGGTGAAGGCAGCGATTTTGTTGTGGCTACCAGCGACAATCCCCGCTCCGAAGATCCTGCGTCGATCATCACTGAAATTGAACCCGGCCTGCAGTCGTCCGGCGTCGCATACACCGTCGAAGTCGACCGCGCTTCCGCAATTCGCCTCGCGCTAGAGGCCGCCAAACCCGGTGACGTTGTTCTCGTTGCCGGCAAGGGCCACGAAAAAGAACAGATCCTCGCGGACCGAACGATCCCCTTCGACGACGCCGAAATCGCGCTTTCCATCCTTGCCCAATTGGGCTATCGTGAAGGGCAATGAATCTCACGCTTGCAGAAGCGGCGATGGGCGCCGGAGCGGTGCTTGAGGCGCCAACCAGCGTCACCAATGCAGGCGCTCTGATTGCGACGGGCTACTCAATCGACTCGCGCACGATCTCGCCCGGCGAGCTTTTCTTTGCTGTTCGCGGTGAGCGTCACGATGGCCACGACTTCGTCTCTGCAACCTTCGCGCGCGGTGCCGTCGCCGCCGTCATTTCGCGCGCGCGTGCCGCTTCCATGCCGGATGCCGCGCTCGCTCACCCTCTCCTGATTGCTGAAGACCCGCTCACAGCAATGCAATCGCTGGCCCACCATGTGCGCCGCCAGTGGGGGCGGCGCGTGGTTGCCATCACTGGCTCGGCGGGAAAAACCACCACTAAGGAAGCCGTTGCTGCCGCGCTCGGTGCAAAATTTCGCGTTTTCAAATCGCAGGGCAATTTGAACAACAACTTTGGGCTGCCCTTGCAACTGCTGCGCCTCATGCCGGAGCACGAATTCGCCGTGGTCGAGATGGGCATGAATCACGCTGGCGAAATTGCCGCGCTGGCCCGCATCGCCGCGCCCGATTGGGGCGTGATCACCAACATCGGCTCCGCGCACATTGAGAACTTTGCCGATGGTCAGGCGGGCATTGCGCGCGCAAAATTTGAGCTGGTCGAGGGGCTTCCCGCAAACGGTGTCGCGTTCCTGAACTGCGACGACGCCTACGCCGCACAGTTTGGCCGCGAATTTCCAGGCCGCGTCGTCTACCTTGGCATCGGCCCTTGTGCCGATCCGCAAATTCTTTCCTGCGCTGAAGATTCCAACGGCCTGCACATTCGCCTTCGCGCCCGCGAGCGCGAGGCCGGCTTTACCTTGCAGCTGCTTGGCGCGCACAACGCGTTGAATGCTGGCGCGGGCCTTGCCGTTGCGCTTGAAGCCGGCGTGGATCTCGATGCTGCCATCGCGGCGCTTGCCTCATTGACCGCCGGTGACAAGCGCGGCCAGGTCATCGAGATTGCGGGCGCAACGATTCTGAACGACAGCTACAACTCCAACCCGGAAGCACTGCGCTCCATGATCCACACGCTTGCAGCGCGCCCCGCCGCTGGTCGCCGCATTCTCGTAGCGGGCGAGATGCTCGAGTTAGGCGAGCACGGGCCAGCGCTGCATATTGCCAGTGGTAGCGCTGCCGCCGAGGCCGGTCTCGATCTCGTCGTCGCAGTGCAGGGCAATGCGGAGCACCTGGCCACCGCCGCATGCACAAGCGGAGTGCCCGCCGTCTTTCTTCGCGATGCCGAAGCCGCGGGCCAATGGCTCGTCGAAAATCTTCGCGCCGGCGACGTCGTTCTCGTCAAAGGCTCCCGCGGCGTTCATCTTGAGCGCGCCATCGAAACGCTGACTAGGCAAATCGAAAATCGAGAAACTCAATGAAAGCCACTCAATTCACTCTGCGCTTTGCGCTGTTCGCGCTCCTCGCTTCCGCCGCCATCCCGCTCGCCGCCCAGAAAACTCCTGCCACGGGCAATCCCGCATGGCTGACTCCGTTTCCTGCCTTCCGCATCGCCGGAAATCTCTACTATGTCGGCAGCCAGGACCTCGGCTCCTATCTCATCGCCACGCCGCGCGGGCTCATCCTCATCAATTCGAGCTTCGAAGCGTCAGTGCCGTTGATTAAGAAGAGCGTCGAAGATCTCGGATTCCGTTTCAGCGACATCAAAATTCTTCTCATCAGCCACGCCCATGACGACCATTGCTCAGGCAGCGCGAAAATCATTCGCCTCACCGGCGCTAAATACTACGTCATGGCCGGAGATGTATCCGTAGTCGAGTCCGGCGGCAGGACCGACTTCCAGTATGGCGCGCAGAAATCTCACCACTACCCGCCCGCGCGTGTCGATCGCATCCTTCACGACGGCGACACCGTCAGTCTCGGAGGAACGATCCTGACTGCGCACCTCACGCCCGGCCACACCAGGGGAACCACGACATGGACTCTCGACGAGCCGGAAGGTAGTCGATTTCTGCACGTTGTGATCGTCGGTAGCCCAAATGTGAACCCGGGCTACAAGCTGGTTGGCAACAGAGCCTATCCGCAGATCGCCAAGGACTACAAACGCGGCTTTGCGGTCCTTGACCAATTACCATGCGACATTTTCCTCGGCGCGCACGGTTCCTACTTCGATCTCGTCGATAAATACCCGCGCTGGAAGAACGGCGACAAAAACGCCTTCATCGATCCGGCTGGATACAAGGCCTATATCGCAGATCGCGAGCAGGCATTTGAGAAAGAGCTCCAGCGGCAATCCGCGCCGAAGCGTTAATTCAATCGACCATCCACATAGCCAGAACCGCCCTTGCCCGCGCCATCGTCATTCGGCGCAACAAGAACACTTTTTGGCGCGATAGCTCGCCTGAAACCAACTTAACGGCGCCTTTCGGCAGGTCGAACGTTTCGGCGAGAAAGGCTATCAACGCCTGATTCGCGCGGCCTTCGAGCGGCGGCGCCTGCACTGCGATTTTCAGTTGCGCCGTGGTCCCTTCTCCGTAAACCCCCACGATGGCCGTTTTCTTTGCGCCCGGCTGTGCACGCACTGCAAGCGTCGTGCCGTCCGCCGCTGCGCGCAGCATCAGTCAAGCTCCGATTCAGGGCTTCGCCCAAGCTCCGATTCCTGGCTTCGCCGTTCTGCCGGCGGCTTACGCGCGCCAAACAGCGCCTTGCCGATGCGAATGCGCGTTGCGCCTTCCTGAATTGCCAGCGCGAAATCTCCGCTCATCCCCATCGACAGCACATCGAGATTTAGGTTCGGGTGTACCGCTGCCCACCGATCTCGCCAGACCCTTAAACTGCGAAAGCACGCCCGCGTCACATCATTCGGCGCGCCCCATGGGGCAATCGTCATCAGGCCGCGCACTTCAAGGTCCAATAAATCCGGGAGCCGCTCCAAAAGCTGTGCTGCTTCGCCCGACTCCGGCTCGATTCCGTCCTTCGTCGCTTCTGAACTGAGTTTCACCTCGATGAGCACGGGCAGTCGCTTCTCCACTCGTCCCGCCGCTTCGTTCAATCGCTCCGCCAGCTTCACCGAATCCAGCGAATCGACACCATCGAACAGCTCTGCAGCTTTTGCCGCCTTATTCGACTGCAAATGGCCAATGAGATGGAAACGCAATCTCTCGCGCACTGCCCAGGTTCCAGCCTCTGCTGCGCGCAACACTTTGGAGGTGAATTCCTGAACGCGATTTTCACCAAACAGCGTTAGCTCCAGCGCCGCGGCCTCGGCGACCGATTCCGCGGGAAACGTCTTCGACACCGCCATCATCTCGACTTCGCTGCGTTGGCGTCCCGCCGCCCGGCAAGCCGCACCAATCGCCTCTTCCAGCCGTTCGAGATTCTCTTGGAGTGCCGTCACAGCGCCCTCACCGAAAAAATTGCCAGCGTCCACGCGGCGTCCACAACTCTTGCCAACTTCCGGGTATCTAATGAAGGGATGTGGACCATTGTTCTTCTCATCTGCTCCAACATCTTCATGACCATCGCCTGGTATGGCCACCTGAAATACGGGCAGCAACCGCTTTGGAAGGTCATCCTCATCAGCTGGGGTATTGCCTTCTTTGAGTATTGCTTTCAGGTTCCCGCAAACCGCATCGGTTACGGCCGTTTCACACCCGTCCAGCTCAAGGTGATTCAGGAAATCATCACGCTCACCGTCTTCGGTGTCTTCGCCACCTTCTATTTCGGCTCGCACCTGCGCTGGAATCACGCGGTCGCCGGAGGATTTCTGGTCGCCGCGGCCTTCTTCGCGTTTCACCAGTTTTAGTTCGGATCGGAATCAACGGCACGAGCCACAAGCATCCGCCCCTCAGCTATCGGGTCGGCCAATCACACATTAGATTGATTGACTTCAATCCTCTCAACGTCAGTGTCCGTGCTCCTCGAGATACTTCTCCGCCTCGAGAGCCGCCATGCATCCCGACCCCGCCGCAGTAATCGCCTGGCGGTAGCGCCGGTCCTGCACATCTCCGCATGCATACACACCAGGCACAATCACGCCCTTGCGCGTTGTGAATACGTTGTTCGTCGTTTTGATGTAGCCTTCCTCGTCGAGATCAATCTGCCCGTGAAACATTTTTGTATTCGGCTCGTGGCCAATGCCCAGAAACATCCCGCTCACCTTCAGCTCTTCCTTTTCGCCGCTCTTCACGTCGCGCAGGCGCAGGCCCTTCACTTCCCGCTCATCCACGCCCAGCACTTCATCCACTACCGTGTTCGTCCTCAGCTCGATCTTGGGATGCGCAATGGCGCGCTCCAGCATGATCTTCGAGGCCCGGAAAGCGTCCCGCCGGTGCAGCAAAGTTACCTTCGAAGCAAAGCGCGTGAGAAAGATCGCCTCTTCCATCGCCGAATCGCCACCGCCCACGACAGCGATATCTTTGTCGCGGAAGAAGAATCCGTCGCAGGTGGCGCAGCTCGATACGCCGTGACCGATGAGCGCCTGCTCACTGGGCAGCCCCAGCCAGCGCGCGCGCGCGCCAGAAGCCACAATCAGCGTCCGCGTATGAAGCTCGCCTGCTGACGTGCGCAGCTTGATGGGGTGCGCTCCCACTTCCACAGCATCCAGATGTGCGTGCTGGTACTCGGCGCCAAACCGCGCCGCCTGCTTCTTCATGTTGGCGATCAGTTCCGGTCCCTGAATCCCCTCCGGCCAACCGGGAAAGTTTTCAACCAGCGTCGTGATGGAGAGCTGGCCTCCCGGCTCGTGGCCCTCCAGAACCAGCGGTTTGAGCCCGGCCCGCGCCGTGTAAAGCGCTGCCGTCAATCCGGCACAGCCGGAGCCAAGAATCACCGTTTCGCGTATCTCTGCCATGGGTTTACCCGAGTCGATTGTAGACGGAGCCACCTGCAGGCCCAAGCTCGCCGCACCGTCCGCTCCAAATAGGATGACATGGGCGGCAGAATGGATCCGTTCGGGCGGCTCGCGGCGGCAGAAGAATAGGCGCTCTCAATGTGAGATTTCTAATAATCGTCCGCATGCGTAAGCAATTTCTAATTGTTTGCGCCCGTTGCCACCACTGCCACCGGGTCAATTCATCAACTGGAAGTCGCGTTCACTTCAAAAACCTCTCATATTCCAGGATTTGTTCTGAACGTTCTCATCTCCAATGCTGCGCCGCGGCATTTGGAACCTCTAATGATCGCCAAAAGCCACTGGAGTTGAGAATGCGCCATAACGCGACATTGGGGAATCAAGTGTTCATCAATGCTTCTGCGACCGCGCCCTACGCTAGACGGCGTCACCGCCGGACTACCCTCATCGTCGCCACGCTGCTGCTCGCTCCCGCATGCGCGATCGCCGGCGGGCCGAAGTTCGTTGCCGGAACCAGTTTCTTCAATCCCGCTGCCCTCGGCCAGCCAATCCGCTGGGCCGGCGGTCAGGTGAATTACTACGTAGATCAGGGACCGCTTTCGGGCTCTGTGACCAATCAACAAGCCACTGCGATGGTCGACGCCGCGGCCGCCTTGTGGAGCTCCGTTGCAACCGCCGGCGTCACCCTTACCGACAAAGGCCCGCTCAACGAAGACGTGAACGGCTCGAATATCCAAGTGAATTCCTCTGGTGTCATCACCGCACCTGCCGACGTAACGCCCACGGCGACAAGCTATCCACTGGCCGTGATCTACGACGCTGACGGCTCGGTCATCAATGCGATCTTCGGCACGACCACAAGCCAGCCCGACGCATGCCAGAACAGCGGCGTCTACGTTTGGATGGACAACCTGAACCCCGACGCCACCATCGCGCACGCGGTCATTGTCCTCAACGGCCTTTGCGCCACAAACTCCGGCCTGCTCGAAATGATGAGCTTCGAGCTTGAGCGCGCCTTTGGTCGCGTCCTCGGACTTGACGACTCGCAGGTCAATCCAGAAGCAATTACAAACGGCGAAGCCGGCGGCACGCAGGGCTGGCCCATCATGGAACCGCTGAGCGGCGCGTGCGGCGCAAGCGGCGGCGCCTGCATCCCCAACCCTACCGTCCTCCGCTACGACGACATCGCCGCGCTCAACCGCATTTACCCCATCACCGCCGCCAACCTAGCAGCCTTCCCCGGCAAGCTGCTAACCGCGCCAAACACCATTTCCATAGAGGGCTTGGTCAATTTCCGCACTGGCTACGGGATGCAGGGCGTCAACGTCGTTGCGCGCCCGCTCGACGCAAACGGAAATCCACTTTACCAGTACACCGTCACGGCCGTCACCGGCGCGACCTTCAGCGGCAATCACGGCAACCCCGTCACCGGATTTACAGACACAACCGGCAGTCCGCTCACCATGTGGGGGTCAAACAATCCGGAACTGCAAGGCTCGTTTGACCTCAGCGGAATTCCGTTGCCGCCCGGCATCGCAACCGCCAGCTACCAGGTCACTTTCGAAGCCATCGATCCGCTCTACATCCTCGAGAACTCCGTCGGCCCCTACACGCAGGGTCAGGTCGCGCCATCAAGCACGTTCAATTCCGTCACGCTCTCCAATCTTTCAGCGGGAAGCACGCAATCGCTCACCGTTACCGCCGCCGACTCGCCGGTTGCCGGATTCACCGACGCCATCGGCTCCGAGCAGCAACCGCGCCCCATGCCCATGGGCGGCCTGTGGTGCGGGCGCTTGAGCCAGGTTGGCCAAGCGGACTGGTTCACCTTCCCCGTTCGCGCCAATCGCATCTTCACCGTCGTCACGCAAGCTCTCGACGAAAGCGGAGCGCCATCGAATTCGAAGGCCATGCCCTCAATCGGCGTGTGGGACGCATTCGACGCCCCCGGCGCAACACCCGTTGGCGCGGCGCCCGGCCTAAACGGTCTGGCTACCGGCGAAACATGGCTTCGTGTTGCCAGCAACGCCGACGACATTGTCCGCATCGGCATAGCCGACCTGCGCGGCGACGGCCGCCCCGACTACGCCTACGATGGCTGGCTGCTTTACGCCGACACCGTTTCGCCCGCGCACCTTCCCGTCTCCGGCGGTCCCATCACGATCGAGGGCACGGGCTTTCGCCTTGCGGACACGGTTCTCATCGGCGGCCAGCCCGCGCTCGTCACCAGCATCTCGCCCAACCAGATCACCGCCATCGCGCCGCCCTCAGCCTCCGGCGTCACCGGCTCGGTCGACGTCGAAGTCGACGACCTGCCGATTCTTTACGCAGCCGCCGTCATCCCCGGCGGCATCAGCTACGACTCCGGCGCCGGCGACGCGCTAACACTCGTTACCGCGCCGTCCGGCACCGCACCTATTGGTGTTCCTCTTCCCTTTACAGTCACCGCTCTCAGCCGAGCGCTTACGCCAGTCAGCGGCGTCACCGTTATCTATACCGTCACCGACGGCTCGGCTACGCTCGGCTGCGGGCTGCCCGTCTGTTCGCTTACGGCCACTGGCGACGGCCGCGCCACCATGAACGTGACTGCCGTTGATGGCACGTGGTCCATCATTACCGCATCGCTGACCAATGGCTCGAGCGTCGAGGCGCAATTCGCCGGTGGAACGCCGCCGGTTCTGGCCTCACTGTCGCCGCGGCTTTCGCTCGCCGCTGGAGCCACCTTCTCATGGACCGCGCAGGCTCTTGTCCTCTCGAATGGCGTTCCAGTCGCCGGCCAATCGGTTGCCTGGCAAACTCCGTCCGGCGGCGGAATCGCTCCGCTGGGCTCCGCTACAGTGACGACCAATTCCGCAGGCATCGCCTCCGAGACCCTCACCGTCGGCCCGCTCTCTGAAGGCCAGGTCGTCACCATCAATGCCTGCCTCAATGGAACCAGCCAGTGTGCCGCGTTTTCCGCTTACGGCGCGCGCCCAGGGCTCGCGATGCTTGAACCCATCTCCGGCACCAACCAGATACTGGCCGCCTCCGGCACGCCCAGCCAGATCGCCCTTCGCCTGCTCGACACGGACGGCAACCCCATGGCAGGCGGCACGGTCGCGCTTTATCAGGCGCTCTATGCGTGGTCACCGCCCTGCGCCTCGCACACCGTCTGCACTCAGGGAACACTTCTTGCCAAACAGGCCGTCACGGCAACATCGGCCATTGACGGCTCGGTCACGTTCCTCCCCGTCTCGCTGCCCGGAGTTGCCTCCAATCTCATCGGCGTTGCCGCTTCGGGAAACACCGCCACGGTCCCAATTTCCATTGAGCAGCATCCGTAACGACAGCCAGGAGTCGTCAGTAATCCTTCATTGCTGCCTCGTTGCAGCGCCGCCCACCGCAACGCCCCCGGTCGCAATGCTCTCGACCGTCAACCACGATGGCGCCGCCTTCAAATCGCCGATCATGCCCACCCATCCGGCTTCTTCCCGCCGCAGACCCGCCTTCGCATAAAACTCCCGGCACGGCGCGTTGTTCGGCGTTTCCTTGTACAGCCCCAAAAGGCGATTCTCCGGCGCTCCCAGCGCCCTCACGGCGTTCAGCAGCGCGTACTCGATGCCGAACCCAAAAACGCGGCAGCTCAGCACGAAGACGGGAATCTCCAATCCGTCCGTGGCGCGCCGCACCACCATCGCTCCCACCACTCCCATGCTTCCGAACTTGTCTTTAGCCGTCGCGGTCAACACCCATTGCTCCGCGCCCAGTCCCTCTTCCAGTTCGGCCAGTGTCACGCGGCTGCCGCACAGGTTGAACTGATTGGTGCGATTTACCAACTCCACCGCGCGTTTCAAGTCCGCCGTCCGCGTCGCATGCTCAATCTTTACTGCGAGCTCAAGATTCTTCAGCGCCGCAGTCTCATCTTCCTGGCTCGCCTTTTGCTCGCTCCGCCGCGTCAGGAACTCGTCTCGCGCGGCGCGCTCGTGATAGAGCCGCGTCCGGTCCTGCACTTGATCCGCACTCCGATGCTTCTCCCAGTGCGCCAGCCAACGCCACGTCGCTTCCTCGCGCGCGTCCAACGTTGTCATCGCCGGGAACGCATTTTGCACGCGCTCCAGCTCGTCGGGGCGGTCGTCGATGAACACAAAATCTTTCTCCTTCAGGTTCAGCTCATCGACAATGCTGGCCATATTGGTCGCCTTCGGCTCCCAGTTGATTCGCGGAGCCACAAAGTCGTCCATCGCCAGCACGCCACCGGAAAAATCCACATTCCTCGGATCGTTCTTCGAATTAATCGAGAGCAGCACTCCCTTGTCCCGCAGCCCCTTCAGGATTTTCTGCCGGTCCGCGAAATGTTCCACTGCTCCCTCGCCGATCACGCCATCCCACAGCGTATTGTCCAGGTCGCACACCACAACTTTCTTCTCAGCCAGCAAAGCATCCGATGCAATCGCCTCGATATACGGTCCCCGCGCCAGCTCGATGCTCAGCGCCGTCGGATGATGCACCTTTCCATGGAACACAACTCGCCCCAACGCGAAGTCGCCGGTGTTCCTCCGCAGCGCCTCTTCATCGATCACGCGCACCTGCCCCTCAAATGCTGCATCGCTCGCAATTCGCTCTATCCGCTGGTTGATGAATGGCCGCGCCTGCACGCGGTTTCTGAGGGTCGATATATTCTTCGCCGCGCCGCTCCAGAAACCGAAAGTCTGCACCACGGCAGCGGAATTGTGCACATAGATCGGGCAACCGAGCTGCTGCGCCATCAAGCGAACCGTCGCTGCCACTTCTTCCAGCATTCCATCGAGCATGGCGAAGAATTTCGCCCGAGGCCAAAAGCCCGCATTCCAGCGCAGAATCTGGTCATATTCGGGAACAAATGTGTATGAGAATGGGCTGAAAAAAACCAGATCGAACCCGCCCTGACCCAGCTCGCGAATATCGTTGCGCAATATTGCTTGCACGCTGTTGTATCGGTGCACAGGATCCACGGCAATCTGCGCCTGTGAGCACTGCCCGGCTATGCCCGCCATGAGTTCGCTCTCCAGGCAATCGCCGATGAACAGCACGCGCAGATTCTTACGCACCGGCTGCAACAGAGGCACGATGATCCGGCCGAGCTCGTCGACCAGCAATTGCTGCGCCGGCGCCGAAACCCTCCCTTCCAGAATCCCGGCCCATCGCGGTTTTACGCATTCGAGGATTCTGCCGGCAGAAAATGCCGCCGCATCCGCCGGACGCATCGACGGGTGATTCAAGCGTGAGATCCAGCCAGCGAATTGATCCTCGTGAAACTCATCCGGATTTCGCACCCACTCGCCTGCGAGATCGATGGCGGTCTCAATGACCGCCTGCCACCATTCGTGGATCTCCGTCATCCGCTCAGGCAGAAATCCAGCTGACTGGTCCGCTTCTCTCAGCGCCTGATATAGCGCCTCTGCCAGCTCCGCGCGGTGCGCTGCAAATGCCGCGGCCAACTCCTTGCGCGACTCCAGTTCCTTGCGCGAGCCAAACTGCCTTCGCGAGTTTTGATCTTCAGCAGCGGTCAGACCATTTCCTCCTTGCGAATGCTTCCAGTATCTTTCATCCGTCCCGCTGCTTTCTTCAGGGCCTGGCAAAGATTTCGCGAGTCGCGTCGCCTGCCGCCGCCAGGTTTGCCAACCACATCTCCGTGTACTCCCTGGAAAGCACAACACCGTCAGCCCCGGCAGTTAAGGCCGCACGCACTTCCGCCTTCACTCCTTCGGGAGTGGTCTGTTTCCAGCCGGCTTGAACCGGAACATTGATGTCCACGCTTGGGTAAATCTGGATCGAATGTCCTGTGTCGGCAATGGCGCGCTTTGTTTCGCGTGCAATGTAATCCACTGAGAGCCGATTGTTCGCGAGTTCGCCGTAAGGAGCTTCGTCGTAACCCATCATCTTCATATACATCGGAGTAAACTCCTCTGGCGTCGCATCGGCAAAGATCGTCGCGCACAGTCTCTGGATGAAACCTGTCATTCGCCCGCCGCCGGCGTTGTTATACGTAGCGATCTTGATAAAGTCCGCATAGTTCTTGATCGTTGCGTAGCTATCGGCCGCGCTGTAAAACGGGCTGAAAGTGATGTTTTGAACCATATGAAATCCAAACGGCTTCTGCGGAGCGATGCTCTTTGCGGTCCCATAAAGCGCCGAGCGAACTTCGTGATAGCTGTCGTTCCACATTTTGTGCCATGCCATCACCTCCGGATAATCCAGGAGAATCCTCCAGAAGGTGACGAAATAGCCGTCGGCCGGGCGCTGCGCGTTTCCCGCCGCCTCAAAAAGCCGATCGAGCTTGATAAACCCTTCCCTGGCTCTCCCGGCAGAGATGTCGCGGTCCCGGGCTTTTTCGAGGCAATAGGGGCAGAAGCAGCAGATTCCGGTCGTCGCCCAGCCTCCACCAATCAAGTTATCCAGCGGGCCCATGCGCTCGCAGCCCCAGATAATGCCCGCCACCAGGTCGGAATATCCCGAAAGATACGATTCAATCCTGCCGGTGAGTAAAGCCCGGTAGTCCGGATGGTTCCAGCACG
Organism: Acidobacteriaceae bacterium; assembly: GCA_003134815.1. Taxonomy (GTDB): domain Bacteria; phylum Acidobacteriota; class Terriglobia; order Terriglobales; family Acidobacteriaceae; genus Telmatobacter. The sequence continues at coordinate 45,955 of PLCO01000012.1, forward strand.
CGCCGTCGGTAGGTTTCCCGTATACGTCGATCTCCGCCACTTTGGTGAGTCCCGGGATCAGCTTCATCATGTTGGCGTTCGTGTTGTTGTAGTCCCAGGCAAAGAAATCCATACCCCGGGCCTTCATCTTCGGCGCCACCTCGCCGATCACATTGAAACGGCTCGCCGCGTGAAAATCCTTGAGCGTTGTGCCAGTAAAATACTTCGGATCGTAGTCGTAAAACGCTCCTCCGATCTCCGGGTGAGCCTTCGAATACGTTCCATGGTCCGGCAGCGGAATCTTGCCGCTCACATCCGTCGCTTCAGAGTTAAATGTGAATGCGAATACCGTATTCACGTTGCCCTTTTCCTGCAGGTTGTCGAGCAGCGCATCAATGCCTTCATCTTGCCAGGCATAAGCCTTCACCTGTGTCGCCACAAGATTTTTTCGATTGACTGTCTTCATGCCGGATGGCAAAGCCTGCGCGGAACTCGCCCGCGCGCGCGAAGGAAAATTGCTGGCGGCGGACATTGCAGCAAGCAGTTGGAAAAAACGCCGCCTCGTTAACTCGAAACTCATGACCTGCCCCCCCTGATTCTGCCATAAACTTCGCCCGCACCAGCATACGCGGGCCCGCGGCGCCGTCCACGCAATACAATAGAAGTGGAACTCACCCTAGAGGAATAACATGCCCCTTTCTGGAGAAGCTATCCGCCTGATGAACTACATTGACGACGTCGCCGTGACCTTGCGCCGGGTGCTTGCGCTGGTCCCAACGCTCTCCGCTGACGAGCGCGCCAAGGTCGCTGAGCACCTGCTCCGCGCCCGCCCCAGCGTCGAAGAAGTGGCCGACGCCCTTGCCCTCAAATGAGTCTCTTCATTCACTGAAGATTGTGCTCACCATCGCCATCATCGGGGCCGGGCCGCTCGGTCGCCGGCTCGCGTTGCTGGCCGCCAGCGCCGGCTATCGTGTCCTGCTTGAGGACGTCATGCCGGGCAACCTGCATCATGCGAGGGAATCGATTCGCCAGCAGCTTAGTCCGCAGGCTCTGCCCGCGGTCGCATTCGTCAACTCAATTGAAGACGCTGTCCGTGACGCCGACCTCGTGATCGACTGCGTCCCCGACGAGCTCGAATCCAAGCTGGAGATTTTCTGGCTTGTGGACCGCATGGCGCCACCCCGCACCGTCATCGCCACTCCCACCGTCAACCAATCCATCGCCGATCTGGCCAGTTGCACCAACCGGCGGGAAAAATGCATCGCCATCGCCGCCTCGCCGGATGATCTGACTACAGGCGCCGAACTCCTGCTTCGCGCCGCCTCGTTCACCAGCGATGAAACCGTGGCTCTCCTCGTCGATTTCTTTCTTCGGCTTGGCTTCCGTCCGGTGGTCGAGCGCACGACAGCCTGAAAACCGCAACGCCCTAGCGCTCACATCCTGCAGATCAGCAGCTCGCGCTCGTAGATCATCTCCGGTGGCAGGTGGTCGTGCACGTCGATAAAGAGCTCTTCATGGCCAATCAGTTCTTTGCGCCATGCAGCGCGATTCACCTCCTGCATCTGGTCGAACTGAGCGCGCGAAATGTCCAGCCCCGCCCATTCCATGTCTTCGTAGTAGGGCGTCCAACCGATCGGCGTTTCCTTGCCTTGAGCGCGGCCGTGCACGCGATCAACAATCCACTTCAGCACCCGCATATTTTCGCTGAATCCCGGCCATAGAAACTTCCCGTCCTCGCTCTTGCGGAACCAGTTCACATAAAAAATCCGCGGCGTGGAGCTCAGCGAGCGCTGCATCTTGATCCAGTGCCGGAAGTAGTCGCCCATGTGGTAACCGCAGAACGGCAGCATCGCCATTGGATCGCGTCGCATCATGCCCACTGCGCCGCTCGCCGCAGCCGTAGTCTCCGATCCCATTGTGGCGCCCATGTAAACGCCGGCGCTCCAGTTGAACGCCTGGTAGACGAGCGGCATTGTCGTCGACCGCCGCCCGCCAAAAACGAACGCCCCAATCGGCACACCCGCCGGATCCTCCCATGCCGCGTCAATTGACGGGCACTGCCTGGCCGGCGCGGTAAATCGCCCGTTGGGATGCGCCGCCTTGGCCCCCGTCTGCTTTTGAATCTCCGGCGTCCAGCGATTGCCGCGCCAGTCTTCGCACTCAGTCGGCGGCTCGTCCGTCATTCCCTCCCACCACACGCCACCGTCCGCCGTCAGCGCCACGTTGGTAAAAATCGTGTTCCGGCTCAGCGCCGCCATCGCGTTGGGATTCGTCTTTTCGCTCGTGCCCGGAGCCACGCCAAAAAATCCCGCTTCCGGGTTGATGGCGCGCAGTTGGCCGTTCGCGTCCGGCTTGATCCACGCAATATCGTCGCCAACCGTCGTCACCTTCCAATCGCCCAGCACCTTCGGCGGCACCAGCATTGCCAGATTCGTCTTCCCGCACGCCGACGGAAACGCTGCTGCCACATATGTCTTCTCGCCCTGCGGCGACTCCACGCCCACAATGAGCATGTGCTCGGCCATCCAGCCTTCATCGCGTGCAATGTTCGAAGCAATGCGCAGCGCAAAGCATTTCTTGCCCAGCAGCGCATTGCCGCCATAGCCCGATCCGTAACTCCAGATTTCGCGAGCCTCGGGAAAATGAACAATGTACTTCGCGTCGTTGCATGGCCAAGGCACATCTTTCTGTCCCGGCGCGAGCGGCGCGCCCACAGAGTGCATGCATGGAACCACGCGCACCGCGCCGCGGTCGATCTCCGCCAGCACCGGCAGCCCGATCCGCGTCATGATGCGCATGTTCACCACCACGTAGGGCGAATCAGTTAACTCCACTCCGATGCGCGACATCGGCGAGCCCACCGGCCCCATGCTGAAGGCCAGCACATACATCGTCCGTCCGCGCATGCAGCCGTTGAACAGCTCCTTGAGCTTTTTGCGCATCTCGTACGGCTCAACCCAATTGTTGGTCGGCCCGGCATTGTCCTTTGAAAAAGAGCAGATGAAAGTGCGGTCCTCCACCCGGGCGACGTCGCGCGGGTCGGAGCGCGCGTAAAAGCAACCCGGCCACTTCTCCTGATTCAGCCGGATGAAAGTCCCCACCGCTACCAGCTCGTCGCATAGCCAGTCATATTCTTGTTGGCTTCCATCCACCCAGTGAATGCGGGCCGGCTGCGTCAGCTCCGCCATCTTCTCCACCCAGCGAATCAGGTGCTTGTTCGTCGTCAGCGGCTTGGCGATGCCCGATTTCCCCTGTTTCATCTCTCAACACCTTCTTCCGCCGCCAGTGGCGCTATGAATGAATCAATTGGATAAACGATACACTTTCGCCGCCAGCTGCCCGTTCTTAGATAGAACGTACAGCCATTCGAGAACCAGAAATTCTACGGGGCGTTTAAATCATTTTATACGAGATTGCCAGGCGCTACGGCGAGATGAAACATGTCCCCACAACTCCGCTGCTTGTTGGCTTCACAGTAAGAATTCTTCTCCGGCCGGCGGGCAAGAGAGCCAGATTCTCCCCGTGCCACTTGCGTTGTAACGGCAGGGCGGCACGCGAATGTCCAGTGACAAAAGTCATTTCGGGAACCGGTAGGCACATATATGCTGGCGAAGGAATGAGGAATCTGGTTTTCCACGTGCGGAGTGAGCAGAGCCCCAAGCCGCCAGAGGAGAGATCGAATGATCAAGTTTGACGCGGAGCACGGCGCCGTTCATTATCCCCCGGATCGCCGACACCGCCTCTGGATTCGTCCATCGATCCTGATCGGAACTGGCGCTTTAATCGCGTCGTTGGTGGCTGCGGCGTGGATTGAGATGGCCATCGCCGGCCTGCCGCACATTCCGCCCGTCCCGCTCGCCTATCCCAGCGACTTCGCCGGACCCCACGGCTTCCCGCTCTGGGTTCGCTACTCCCACTTCTTCAACTTCCTCTTCGTTACCATGCTCATTCGCAGCGGCCTTTCCATCCTCGCCGATCATCCCCGGCTCTACTTCAACGACGACTGTACGCCGAACAGCGAGTGGATCCGCCTCACGCCCTTGAGGGTTCCGAGCGACCGCCTGTGGACGGCCAAGGACGACGCCCGCTTCCTCACGCCGCTCATCGGCACCCCCGGCTACAGGCATACCATCGGCGTGGCGCGCGTGTGGCACTTCATCAACGTGCACGGCTTCATCATCTGCGGCTTGTACTTTGTCACCATGCTCTTCACCACCGACCAATGGAAGCGCCTGGTGCCTGCATCGCCCACGGTCGTCTTGCAGGCGTGGAATACCTGGGTCCACTACGCCACCTTTCATCTGCCTGCCGAGCTCAACGGCTTTTACGGATATAACGCACTACAGCAGATCGCCTACTTCACCGTCGTCTTTGTCTTTGGTCCCCTGGCGATCCTCACCGGCATTGCCATGTCGCCCGCAGTGGTGAATCATTTCACTTGGTACGCGAAGCTATTCGGCGGCCGGCAATCGGCGCGGTCCATTCACTTCCTCACCATGCTCAGCTTTCTCGCGTTTCTGGTCGTGCACATCACGCTCGTGGTCATGACCGGGTTCGCGCGCAACATGAACCACATCGTCCTCGGCACCAACGATGCGGGCCGGCTGGGCATCTGGCTGGGCTTCGTGGGCATTGGCGTCGTAGTTCTTTGCTGGATCGCCGCGCACTATCTCTCCTGGTTTCAGCCGCGAGCCCTGCAACATGCGCTCAAGGTCGTCGCTTATCCCATGCAACTGCTCACGCTGAACCGGCTGATGCCGCAGCAGACGTATTCGGAAAAGGACATTTCGCCCTACATGTGGCCGAATGGCAAGTTGCCCGTCCGCGACGACTGGAAGCATCTCGCCGCGGACCACTTCCGCGATTTCAAGCTGAAAGTCGGCGGCCTGGTCGAGAATCCCGTCGAGCTTTCGCTGGCCGACCTGCGGAATCTGGGCGAGTTGGAGCACATCGCCATGCATCATTGCATCCAGGGCTGGAGCGGCATCGCCAAGTGGGGCGGCATCCCCATGAAGATGCTGATCGATCTGGTTCGCCCCCTGCCTGAAGCGCACACCGTCGCCTTCTTTTCCTTTGGCGAAGCACTCTACGGAGGGCCCTATTACGATACGCAGAGCCTTGAGAACGTGCTCAAGCCGCAGTGCCTGCTTGCTTCCGAGATGAACGGCCAGCCGCTGCCCGAGGTCTACGGCGCCCCTTTGCGGCTGCGGGTCGAAAATCAGCTCGGATACAAAATGGTCAAGTGGATTGAGCGCATCGAGTTTGTCGAATCGGAAAAGAAGCTCGGCGCGGGCGAAGGCGGGAAGAACGAAGACGATGAGTACTTCGACCTTCTGCCCAATATCTGAGGAATCGAAGGATGCATTTTGCGAGTTGACGGCGCGAGCACAAACGATGCAGGACCTGAGCACGTTCGAGTGCTGCTCGGGCATTTGCGGCTGGCGTGGCTGCTGGATCATTTTCCGCCCCGCGTTGTCTGGGCGGCCTATGTCGCCGTGAACGGCTTCCTCACCATAGCCCTGCTGGCGCTGCTGGCGGTCGTCACCGGCAGCCCGTTCGTCTTTCCGTCCCTCGGCCCCACGGCCTACCTTCTATTCATCGCGCCGCTGGCTGAGAACTCCAGCCCGCGCAACACAATTCTGGGCCACTCCATCGGCCTCGTCTGCGGTTATGCCGCGTACTCCCTTACCGGTGCCGCCAACATGCCCTTTGGCGTGCATCCCGGCGTCTACTGGCCACGCATTCTAGCCGCCGCGCTGTCGCTCTCGGCCACAGGCGCGGTGATGGTTCTTTTGCGCGCCGATCATCCGCCTGCCGGCGCAACAACGCTCATCGTTTCGCTGGGCATCATCTCCCAGCCCAAAGAGCTCATCATCATTGAGATCGCCGTGATCCTGCTTACGGCACAAGCCCTCGCAATCAATCGGCTTGCGGGGGTGCCCTATCCTGTGTGGAGGAACCGCGGACCATCAGAACCCGATCACATGGCACGGAGTGAAATTCTGGAGCGAGACGAATAACGCTCTTACACAAACGCACGAACCTTCCGATAATTTTGCCCGACGAGCGCAAACGTCCTGACGATTCGCTCGTACCCCTCGCCGTTCATCAAAGTGAATCAATCCAAAACAGTCAGTTTAATCTGAGATGGAGAGCGCGAGGTGTCAACAAATCGCTATTACGTTACATGATTCGTCTTAACCGGTGACGAAAAACTTGCGTCCCCTGTGCACCCCAATCAAAATCTGAAACAAGCGGTGCGCAATCACTTCATGGAGCGTTAGCAGCTCTCTATTTGCCTCGAATATCTCCTGCGCGTTATGAGTTGCACCTGTTTGCGGCGCTGACTTCAGGGCCTCAGTCGCTTCATGGATGACTGGGTCGGCAAGCGCCTCACCGGCCATTTCCCAAAGTGTGATGAATCGGTCTATGGCAGTTGGGAAGCTCACTTTAAAGACACCCCAGTTGCTCGTTGTACGTGGCGGCTTAAAGTCATAATTAAACGGTCCGTTAAAGCCGTAAGCGCGCAGGAGAATCAACACGTTCAGCCAGTCGAGCGGATTGACCAGGCCCACGGGAAGATCCACATCATGCTTCAGCCGGTAGCCGTCATTGACATCGAAGTGCCAGAGCTTCCCAGCTACAAGCGCCCGGGCCAGCGACGCGCGCGGCGCACCACCCCACATCAGCTCATGAAGGTATTCCGGATTGACACCAACCATTTCCGGGTGGGCCAAAAGCCCAGATTGGATGAATCCAAGCATGGCGTCTGTCGTCGGAAGGATAATTTCCGCTTGAGGCTCAAAGGGCTTGGCCTCTAGGCAGTGCTTCAGCGTAGGCCCGGCCCCACCCTTCGCCAGGCGGATGTCCTCATCACACGCAGAATTGAGGATCTCGGCAAACCACTTGAGGGTTTGCGGCTCATCGATCACACCCTGCATCAGGTAGCCCAGGGTTCCCGGCCAATAAACAGCGAACCGGGCTCCGAGTTCGTGGCCTATGCGGACTACGTTCTTCACGCGTTCCGCGGCATACGTCCGCACTTCGGGAGATTCAGCCGCCGGGCTCGCACTCCAGACTGCATGAAAGAATGTTTCGCAAGTCACCATCGAACAACGCAGCTCATTCTCAGCAAGAGACTTCTTCAGCCCCACGAGAATCTCCGCCTGGCGGTCGGTCATCAGATCTTCCGTCGGAATTATGTCTGTATCGTGGGTTGACCAATATCCGATGCCAATTTCAGCAAAGTGATGCATCACCTCGGCAGGAGGCACCGATTCGCGAGTTGGAGCATGGAAGAGGGCTTGTCCTTGGTACGTTGCCGTCCATTGCGGTCCGGTGATGTAGTACTTCCTACGAGTCTCGGGCGGGTAGCTGCCGCCGCAGGCCTCTAATAATCGTTCGATGAGAGACCGCTGGCTATTGTGGAGGTCGATTGTCGCCTTGGTCATCAGGAATCCCCCTTTTCGACGCTAGATCCTTTCACTTGTATTGCCTGCGAGTCAAATTGCGAGACCAGAACAACGTTTTGCCAAAGGAAAAGGCTGACGATTCTCCGTCTTCATGAACTCGTATTCGGCATTGAAGACCAATCTCGACAAACATTTCCACGAGGGTTAGATGACCGAGTGCAGCGGTCCGTATGGCCAGATATAAATCGCAACTTTTCGGCCAGGGTCACTTGTTGCAATGGAAAACGCCTTAAGGCCACGCAATTGTGAGTAAGAAAACGCTGTCCGCCAAAGCCTCAACTTCGTGCACAATGCAACGATCGAGCGCTAACAGATGGCCAGCAGGAACCTCGACAACCTGGTCTGGCAACTTGAGCCGCAAGTGCCCAGCGATTGTGTGGATTGAGATCCTTCCCTCCGCTCGATGCTCTTTTATCTCTGCGGCCTTTTTCATGGCAACGAGAATGATACGAAAATCCGGCTGCTTCACAAGTGTTCTCGAACTCCGCCCGGTACCTCGCTGCCAGGAATCTTCTCGGTGCAGGCGTTCAATCTCTGCGGCAAGATCAAATTGCAGCAGGGGTTGAGCCAACTCGGGGAGTCTGGTTAAGCTGCTGTCTTCATCTTCATGTCGATGCATTTCGATCTCCTTATACGTTCAACGGTTTCTGAATTTCCGCGCCAACGGTGACATTAGAACCGGTATCGGACAAAGCGGAATCCTCGGTTTTGAACAAGCAATGCTGTCGAATGGCAATCTCTGAATTGACATAGCCGTCATGGAATCGCGTTAGAAGCCCAGAGCTCGCACCACCCGCTGGATGGCCTCAGCACTGGACCGCAGACCTGCCTCCTCCTCCGGATTGATCGACACTGGCAGCAATCCTTCCACGCCTCTGCGGCCCACAATGGACGGCATGGAAAGGCAGACGTCGCTGATGCCGCGATAGTCCGTGAGCAGCGAACTGACCGGCAACACGCGACCCTCATTCCACAGGATGGCTTCCAGAATCGCAGCCACGGCCAGGCCGATTGCGTAGTTTGTAGCGCCCTTGCCCTGGATGATCCTCTCGGCTGAGGTGCGCACGCTTTCGAAGATCTCCTTCTCTTCCTGTGCGCTCAGTGCCGGGCGGCCCGGCATGCGCCAGCCTTGCACGGGCACATTGCCGATGCTGGCGCTTGACCAGAGCGGAATCTCGCTGTCGCCATGTTCGCCGGCAATGTAGGCATGCACGTTTTGCACGGCCACCGCGCAGCGTTGCGCGATCAGAAAGCGGAAGCGCGAGCTATCCAGCACGGTGCCGCTGCCCAGAACCTGGCGGCTCTCGAGGCCGCTCAACTTCAGCGCCACGTAGGTGAGTACGTCCACCGGATTGGTCACCATCAGTAGCGTTGCCTTTGGCGCGACTCGCCGTAGATTAGGAATCAGCTCGCGGCAGATCGCCGTGTTCGCCTCCGCCAGATCGATGCGCGTCTGCCCGGGCTTCTGCTTCGCGCCGGCGGTAACCACGATCACGTCGGAGTGCTCCAGCACGTTCAGGTCGTCCGAGCCATCCAACTTCGCCATGGGAACGAACATCAGTCCGTGGTTCAGATCCAGCACCTCAGCCTCCACCTTCGCCCTGACCCGGTCAAAGAGGCTGATATGCTTACCTACTCCGCGAACCATGCAGGCATATGCAATGGTTGCCCCCACACTGCCCGCGCCCACAATTCCAATCTTTTCTGCCCGATCGCTCATGGATAACTCCCAAATACTCCCTTGGATTCCGTCTCTCACTTCCGATCATAGGTGGGATGAGAACGCAATGCAGGGACGTTAGTCACAGGGAAGTTACGCTCGGCTCATTTTAAGGAGAAGCTTGAAGGTCGTGCCGGCGATGAGCGGAAAGGTCACGACTGACAATAGCTATTTCATGCATGAGCGTGCGCTAATGCGGAGCGGCCTAGCAGAAAAGTGAGCACGATGTTGACGGCGAACACCAGCACGCCGCCCAGCTCCAGCATTCCGGAGATGGGAAGCGTCTTCCATGCAAAGGGCAGGATACCTTCGTAGGCAAGCGGTTCAGACAATACACGGAGCGTGCACCCCGCCTGCAGAAACAGGAGACTCACAAACATCAAGCGCTTACTGAAGATGCCATAAATGCCGGCAAAGTGCGGCAGAATGCGAGGCCCGATGGTAAAGACCATTGTGGCTGCAAAACCAACCGTGAGCGCGTGCCGCGACGCTCCCCAGATGCCTCCGTGCTGATCGGCAATGGCGGCCCAGATGCCCATTGAGCCGGCAATCACCAGCCATGCGTAGGCAAGCCGAATGAACTTGGGAAAACTAGGGTGAATTCCCTGCACCTTGGCAGCTCCGTGAGGCCGCTGTGCCAGATGCAGGCTGAGCCCGATTGCGACTGTACTCAAGGCAAGCAGGATCGTCGCGACTTTGGTCCATCCAGCCACGCCGCAAAGCACACCCGCAAAGTCCAGGATCAGAGCTTCACGGAATAGTCGAGCGTGCGGCTTTGAGATTGCCAGGAACGTAGGCAGCCATCGCGCAGAGAAGCCCCAGACCACAGGCACGAGGAATCCCCAGGCGAGTAAGACAAGATACTTTTGGTCGAGCGCGTGGGGAAAGGCGAGAAGCGTTCCACCCATTGCCAGCCGAACGCACTCCACAAAATTGAAGATGACCATGGCGGTCAAGCCCGCGGTTCCGAGCAAAACCGAGACCATCCATAGCTCCATCCGCGGCTTCGCCTGCTTGTCCTGCGCAGGCGAGGGCAGCTTGTGATGTGATGCGGCAATGATGAACAGAAGAACTGCAATCACTTCAAATCCCGCGGAGATTGGGAATAGAACGCGCCAATACCATCCGTAAATGCTTGCTGCCCATCGCATCGCGACGCCTGAGCTCCACAGAACGAAGCATGCGAGCGGAATCCTGATCACCGACCGCCCATGCGATGGCTGCGAATAGAATCCGATTCCGAGAATGAAGCTGCCGATCCATCCGTATACCTGCGCGTGGCCGTGACCCTGGATCCACGCCGCCGGCAGACTGCCCAGTCCGTGATGCGTGCTGATCGCCATCAAATTTGAAAATCCGAGCAGTGTTCCTGGCAACGCCATGAAGAATAGGCCGCTTAAGATCCATGCGCGCAGCATGAGGCTTTTCTGTCTCTCACGAGTCACAATCACTTGCATCGAATTCATCGCGTCAGTAGAAAACGTCGCATCGATGATTGGGAAGATCGCCATTTCTACCCCCGAGCGCTCAGTAAGGATTCCATTTCAATCGCGCGCGGGAAAAGAATATCGTTCTCCAGGTGAACATGCTGCTTGAGATCAAGATCGAATGCGCGAAGCCCGCCATAGAGTGCGATTTGCGTGGCGCACGCCGAGGCAGGAGCCTCAAAATCCTGCGTGAGACGCCGCAGTTCGGCTACGATCCGGCCTGCCGACTCGTGCTCCTGCACCATTATGAAAATCGGCTGCGCAATCGAGCGGAAACACGCATTCCCCGAAGAGCTTGCAATCGGCAAATCCTGTTCCATTTGAGTGATGAACGGAAAAAGAACCAGTTCCTCCTTCTGAATGTGAGCGAACAGGTCGGCACGCAAGTCTTCAGTCAACTCTGCAACCTTCTTCAGTTCAGGAGCGCGGTTGGCGTGCTTGGCGGCGAGTTTGCGGGCCATTTCCGTCAGTCCGGGCAGCTCCTGGCGCACGTACGAATGATGCACGCGGACAATGTGCTGGATCAGGCGGCTAAGGGTCAGGCTTGCCGGTTCCACAGACGTTGCGCCGGATGCTTTGGCCTCGGCTGCCGCTAGCTTTTCAAGGACTTGGTCAACTGAAAGCTGTAGCTCAACGCAAGCCTGATTGAGCGATTCATTGGCGTGCGAGCAGATGTCGATGTCGAAGCGCCGCAGTACGGCCGCTGCTGAAGACTGCGTAGAAATAATCTCTCGGATGGACTGGGTTGAGGTTGGCATATGCATTCTCCACGTTCAACGGTAGAGAATGGCGAGGACAGGCACAGTAACTTATGTCACTGAGGGGCAAGAAAGTCTATGAATTCGGCTCGAGCAGCGCGCTCAGGCCCTTCATGTCCTTGACGACAATGTGTCTGGCGCCCACGTCCAACAATCCCTCAGCCTGAAGCCGCATGAGATTACGCGAGATCAGTTCGCGCACCGTTCCAAGCTGATTAGCCAATTCCTGATGGGTCGCAGGCAACTGAAACTCAATGCCGCATTCCGTCTTCGTGCCCTCGGTCTGTGCCAGCTTGACCAGCACCGTGATGAGGCGCTGCCGGATCGTTGTGAATGAAAGCTCCTCGATGATGCCGACCAGGCGGCGCAGTCGAGCCCCGACAACCGAGAGAACCTTGAGTGCGACTTCCGGGTGCTCGATACAAAATGCATGGAAGTCCCGCCGGGAAATGAATACGACCTCGACATCTTCAATTGCCACGGCCGAAGCCGGGTAAGGACCACCATCAAAGACGGGAACTTCAGCAACCGATTCGCCTGGAACGTTCACCGTAAGGACTTGCTCCCGGCCGCTGATCGACGTCTTGAAGATCCGGACTTTTCCCTGTGCGATGATGTGGAGCCCGCTGCACGGTTCGCCTTCTGAAAAGAGCAACTCTCCGGTGCTGAATAGCTTACGCACCGTGCGGGAGGCCAGCATCCGCAACTCGGGCTGCGACAGGCCCGATAGCAGCGCAGCCTTCTCAAGAACGGAGGCGAGATCGGTGCGCGGGGTAGTCACCACGGAATTCTAGCAGTTGGGACTTTGGTCACTGCATCTGCCAGTTTCCCGATGTCTCATAAATTGATGAACCCGCAAATCAACACGACCAACTTCAATGAACGGCCATTCATCGCCATTTGGGAAGTGACTCAGGCTTGCGATCTGGCCTGTGTGCACTGCCGCGCATCCGCTCAACCGGACCGCAGCCCCATGGAGCTCAGCACAGACGAGGGCAAACATCTGATCGACCAGATCGCGGATTTAAAGGTTCCGGTCTTTGTATTGACGGGTGGCGACCCGATTAAACGGCCTGATCTTTTTGAACTGATCGATCATGCCCGCTTGGCCGGAGTCAGAGTTTCGCTGACGCCGAGCGCTACCCCATTGCTGACGAAGGACGTCATTGTCAGGCTGAAGGTGTCCAGCCTTGCCAGGTTAGCCGTGAGCGTGGATGGCGCCAGCGCCGAAACCCACGATGCATTCCGCGGGATGAGCGGGTCATTTGCGCGAACGCTCGATACAGTGCGCTGGGCGAATGAGGTCGGATTACCGGTGCAGATCAACACCACCTTCAGCCGCAGGAATATCAACGAGATTGACAGCATCGTTGCCCTGATGGAAAAGCTGAAGATCACGCTTTGGAGTGTCTTCTTTCTTGTTCCTACTGGACGTGGAAAGCTGAACGATTTACTGAATGCGGAGGAGTTCGAAGCGGTCTTTGCGAAGGTTTACAGTCTCTCCAAGACCGCTAGCTTTGACATCAAAACGACCGAGGCACAGCATTACAGGCGCTTTCTTTTGCAGCAACGGGTCTCTGAACGCAAGTTGGGAATCGACGTCGCCTCGCAGCATGAGAGAGCCGTTGACTCGATTGGGCGCGCACCGCGAGGGCTCAACGACGGAAAGGGATTTGTCTTCATCTCGCATAAAGGAGAAGTGTTCCCAAGCGGTTTCCTCCCTCTCTCGGCCGGCAATATCCGCGAGCAGGAATTGGCCACGATCTATCGCGACTCGTCCGTTTTCCGCGATTTGCGCGACACATCAAGGCTTGAGGGAAAGTGCGGTTCCTGCGAATTCAAAGAAATCTGCGGAGGATCGCGCGCCCGTGCCTATGCTCTGACCGGAAACCCGCACGCTGAAGAGCCATGCTGCTCTTATGTTCCAAGGGGCTACGCGCAGCCGGCGGCGCAACTGAAAACGGCAACCATGCTCCATGTTCTTCAGGGCGCGTGAGGGCCGCAATCGTCCCTCAAATGGGCGACAATCAACAGGACGGAAGAAATAAAGGGAAACACCATGGCAATTCAGATTGGCGGAAAGCCCGACAGCGGTAGCCATCTGCGGCGTAGATTTCATGCCGACTGGTTCCGCGAACCCGCCGGCAGTATCCTGGTGTCCACGTTTCGTTCGTTTGGCTCTTTAAATGCCGGGGTGACTGGCCTCTCTTGAATGGGAAACCAGATCCATATACACGTCGCGTGGCAGATTCGTCTGCCAATGCCCAGTAGCCTTTGCCACCACCACCAGGCCCAGAAAGATGCAAGCGAGAACCGCTGCAACGGCAATGGGTGAGAGTGCACGACGGCGCCATCGCTCCGCCGGTGTTGCTGCCTTTCTCGCTACCAACGAGAATTGCAGAGCGTTCTCGGCTGGGCACGCCGCGACGCACGCCATGCACGCTGCGCATTCAACGGATCGAATTTGTGCGAGTTGATCAACGGCCAGGCTGGAAGGACAGGCCCGCGCGCATTTGCCGCAATCGATGCAGGCCTCGACGTCGCGACGGATCTTTACCGGACTGAGAAGCGATGTGATTCCCAGCAGCGCTCCATACGGACAGAGATACCGGCACCAAAAGTTTTGGATCAGCATGGACAGCAGAACCAGCAAACCGATGACGATTGCTGCTGTTTGCCCGATATCGCGAAAGAAATTCAGCATCTTGACATCGGCGACCAAGCCGTACGGTGTGGACATGAAATCGTGGATTGCCTCGGCGGACATAGCGCCGATCACGAAGACAAAGAAGCCAAGGAGCAGGTACTTCAGCCCTCGTAATGGGATATCCAACCATTTTGGTGGATGGAGATTACGGCCGAATACACGCTTTCCAAGTTTCCAGAGATATTCCGACAGCGTTCCGACTGGGCAAAGCCAGGAACAGAAGGCTTTCTTGAGCAGCAGGCTCATTAGCATGAAGACAATAAACAGGACCATGGCGGCGGGATGGATTGCGGGCACGCGTCCGGTGAAAAAGAAATATTTTGTATTCATGAAGCCTGCGATGGGCAGCCAGCCCTCGACCCCTGCGGGGCGCGGCACGCTTAGCCCCGTGCCGCCGCGTTCGCAAAAGCGAACCCAGAGAAGGAATTGGATTCCCAGCCAGCCATTCAACGCCACGAACATCCACTGAACGATTCGCCTGGTCCTTTGAGAATCATCGGAGCTGGACCTGTGGACAAGTTTCTTTTTCCCTTCCTGCTTGTGGATTGACGTGACGGTTGTTGTGCCCATGTCGAGTTGACCTTCTGTCTAGGCGCAAGCCTAGGCGAACAGAACGGCGCTTTCAGCGACTTTGGTCACACCGATACTTCCAACAACTTTAGGGAGAATTGAGTCTCCGAGTGACGAAAGTCGCTGTGGCGGACATTGCGATCTCTGTAAGGTGGGTATCAAGGAGATCGAAATGACCGCAACCGCACAAACCGTTCGCGAAATCGCACTGGAACAACCGACCGCAATCCGTGTCTTTGAACAGTTTGGAATCGACTACTGTTGCGGGGGACGCAAGCCTCTGGCAGAGGCATGCGCCGCCCGGAACCTGGAAGTTGACTCGGTTATTGCGGCGCTGGAAGAGGCGGAAAGGAAGCCTGGGATTGAGGTCGAGAACTGGGCTGAGAAGTCGTTAGGGAGCTTGAGCTCGCACATCGTAGCCAAGCATCATGCATACGTAAAACGCGAACTGCCGCGGCTGGCCCAGCTGGCCGAGAAGGTCGTGAATCGTCACGGCTCCACGAATCCGGAACTGCCGGTGATTGCAGCCACGCTCATGCAATTGGACGAAGAACTCACCCAACATCTGGCAAAGGAAGAAGCCGTCCTGTTCCCCTACATCGCTGGCTTGGAGCGGTCCGTTTCCATTGGAACCCCTAAGCCCCGTAGCTGCTTCGGTACGGTTGCGAATCCGATCGCGATGATGACGCAGGAACACGATGCTGCGGGCGCCCTGACTTCTGAAATCCGCCGTCTGAGCGGAAATTTCACCACCCCTGAGGATGCCTGCCCGACCTATCACGCGTTCTATGACGGGTTGAGGGAATTCGAGCAGGACCTGCATCAACACATCCACCTTGAGAACAACATCCTCTTCCCTCGTGCCATCGCCCTGGAGGCATCTGCCGGTTGAGACAGAACCGAACGACAAATCTCCAGGGAATTCGTTCCTCCGCGACCTGATTAACCAGAAGGCGACGAACAAAGACCCCTTCTACTGCTGCCGGGTGACGGCAAACGACGGGGCGCTTGGGGACCAGCACCTGCGGGAGTTCCAGGACAATGAGAAGACAATTCCAACGATTCTGACCACCTCACACAAGCTCTCGACGGGAGTGGATGCGCGCAACATCCGCAACATTGTGCTGCTGCGGCCGATCAACACGATGATCAAGTTCAAGCAGATTATCGGGAGGGGGACGCGGCTCTACGACGGCAAGGACTTTTTTACGATTAACGACTTTGTGGGAGCGTACGAGCATTTCAGCGATCCGGAGTGGGATGGGGAACCGGAGCCTGAGCCTGCCCCGGAACCGAAACTGAAGCCTGGGCCAGGGCCCGAGCCTCCGGTGGGTGGGCCGGAGCCAGACCCGCGAGAACCTAGAAGGCGGTTGGTGATCAGGCTGGCGGACGGCAAGGCGCGCGATATTCAGCACATGTCGGCGACACAGTTTTTGGAATTGCTGTTTGGGGCGCTGCCGAAGTTCTTCAAGGATGAGGACGAGCTGAGGGGCGATCTGGAGCAAGCCGGACACGCGGCGGGCTCTGCTTAGAAACCTTGAGGACAAAGGGTTCGACCGCGCGCAACTGACGGAGATTCAGCACGCGCTGGAGGCCGAGCAAAGCGACCTTTACGACGTGCTGGCCTATATTGCGTTTGCGTTGCCGCGCATCACGCGGCAGGAGCGGGCTGACAAGGCAACGCCGTCGATTCATGCCAGCTTTGGGGAAAAGCAGCGCGCGTTTCTGGACTTTGTGCTGTCGCAGTATGTTGCAGAGGGGTTAGAGGAGTTGGACCGTGACAAGCTGCATCCGCTGCTGCGTCTTCGCTACGGCGCGCTCTCTGACGCGATCCTGGACCTTGGGCCGGCTCCGGAGATCGGCAAAATGTTCGTTTCCTTCCAGCAATTTCTTTACTAGGGGCACCGTCGGACGGCAGGGCACCCGCGCAGAATTGTGCTCGAAATGCGCGGCGAAAGCCCGCTTAGGCGCGGTGAAGGCCGGCTTAAGCGTGCGCAAACTCGCTATGAGTGAAATTACTTGCGACCTTTCCTTCTGAAATGTGCAATATTGTTTGACCATTTGGCTCTGTTTCGGGCAATTCTCCGGCACACCACTCAACGATTCGCGAAAGGATCCTTGACCATTTAGGGGGTATTCGCGAAAGAATCTTGTACCATTTCGCGGGGTCGCGGTCGCGCAAAACCGAACATTTCGTGCAACTTGAGCCGCCCTCGCCCGCCCCCGAAAAATGTGCCTCTGCCTCCGGCCGCCCACCACTATTTCTGCGGCGCGTCGGTTCTTCACTTATTGTGATTTGTCGTCTGACGGTGTCGGACCTCATTTCCCCGCTCTTCCCTTCTGACTCATATTCCAGCGATAAATAAACTCCACATACCCGTACTGCATATTCCGGTCGGTGGGATAAATTGCAGCCACCACGGTTTTCCCTTGTGCGTACGCGTAGTAGAAGTTGAGCGCCACGTTATTCGTGACCTGCCAATCGGCACTTACATCGGCAAGCGACGCCAACGATGTGGCGTTATTTGCCGGACGTCCCGTATAGCCGAACACCTTGTTATCGAAGGCTCCTCCACCTTGATACCAGAGGTCGTGTGCGGAGGTGAGTTGGAGCCAGTGCAGATCGGCGCGCAGGGCGAGCTGCTTCACCGGCTTGTCCATCAACTGCACGAATTCATCGGTGTTGTTCATCAGGTTGAAGAAGGGCAGGCGAGCGTAGATGCGAGGCGTAGGCAGCATCTGGAAGAACGTGTTGTGCGTACTATCGGTGGGATTATTGTCTCCGCTGGAACGGAACCAGCCGCCACGCAGCCAGGGGCTGGTGGAGGCGTGAATCAACTGATAGCCGCCTTCAACTGCCGCTGCGTCAGCCCTGTGTCCTAACTTGCCCCAGCTGCCGTTTTGTAATGCTCCCCAGAAGAGAAAGTCGAACCGGCCAGGACCGGCGGGGACGGCAGCGAGCAAATCCGTGCCATAAGTTCCAATTCGGATATTCTCATGATCGGACGATCGGACGGCGAGGGCACGATTATCCGTCTTGGCTAAGCCGGTTCGTCCATCGTGATAGGCTGCGGCAAATGCGCGCCAGAGAAGATGATTTCGTAGCTCCTGTCGTGTGAGCGCGAGGTACTGAACATCGACATTCAGCTCAGGATTACCGTTCATATTGAATACGCCTTGATCGGCCCGGGCCGCCATCGCCGAGATATTCCAACCCGCCGCGTTCCAGTGCGCGTCCAGGCCGTCAAAGCTGCGCTGAGCATTAGAAAAACCGAAGTTCGCAATCAATCGCTGGGCAACGCGATTGGATTGCAGCCATCCGATGGTCGGGTTCGCGGGCTGAGTCTCCGCGCCGTCGAAGAACTCGAAGCGACCGAGGCGAAGGTGGCTGTCTTCGCCATCGAAGCGCAGGAAGCCCTGCTTGAGAAATGCTGCGGCTGGTTCTGCGTTGTTGTTTGAGGCATAATAAGTTCCGCCCAACCCAAGCTGGCCCTGCGCGGCGATCGGCGAAACGGCGTCACTGGGAACATCAAGCACGGCTGGTTGTGCAAGCTCAAGCCGCCAGTCCCAACGATGCAGACGCTGCGCGATACCCACCCGCAGCAAAGACTCGACGTAGCCATACGTACTGGCTTCAGGCGGCGCCGCGAACCAGTTCCAGGCATTTACACGGGTACGATCGTAGATCGAAACCGAGAACGGTGAGTTGGTGGAAGACGAAGTCTGTGCCGGGGACAGAGTTGCTGCGAAGAGAAACAGGAAGACAAAGGGACGGATGAAATTGAGATTGTGCACGAGGCCTCCATGTGGTCAAAATTGTGATGAATTCCGTGTGCCTCTTTGAATGATCGAGGTAACTGCGGCAGGCTTATGTTTCTAACAACAATTTGGGGCGTTCAGTACATTCCGTCAGCAAACGGCACCAGCAAGCGGATTGGGAAATGTGTCGATGTCGTCCTCGTCACTGCGATCGAGGCAGGCAAAGTCTTTCTCGATAACAAGCTCGAGAGAACCGCACGGACCAAGCTCTGCAGTCGCGTAGATACCCACCTGATCGCCGTTCCTCCATTTAGCGGCCTCGCCGGATGGGACAAGCACGGCGATCTCAGGCGGGACGCAGCGAAGCGTGACATCGTCGCCATCACTCAATTCGAGCGCATAGGTCAGCCGACAGTCGGCACCAGAACCGAGCCAGGTTGTTTCTTCGATGCGCCCGTTGAAGATCAGAGCGTCAAGCTCTGAGCGTGTGATGCGCAGCCTTAATGAATTGCCGTTGATACGCAGCTTCATACTTTTCTGTCTCCCGCGTTCGGCTTATGGGTTCTGAAATTTTGCCGTGTTACTCTTCGGCTGGTTGCAATTCCCCGGCAATCGCACCGTCTTGTACTGGCCCGTGGCGAGGGGTTCTGTAACGGAAGACCATGGTGCGGCGCAGCGCATCCGGCGTCCAGGTCAAACTCCACTGCACGCCAAACTCGAGAAGCAGCACGGCCCCAACCATTACCAGCAACGCGAAGCAAAATAAGCCCAGGCCGAAGCTTCCGGAGCTGTCTTTGAGAGCTCCGATTGCCGAAGGAAGAAAGAACCCGCCCAGTCCGCCAGCTGCGCCCACAATTCCTGTTGTGAGTTCGATATCCGCGGGAAAGCGCTGCGGGGCGATTTGAAAAACCGAGCCATTGCCCATCCCGAGCATACCCATCGCCAGAAACAGCATTGGTACGACCACCGCGATCGAGGGAAGACGACTGATGACCATCACGCAGGCGGAGATGCCTACGAAGAGGAAGAGCAAGAGGCGATAGCCGCCGATTTTGTCGGCGATCCATCCGCCAACGGGACGAAGAAAGCTGCCCGCAATAATTACGACGGTGGCAAAATCGCCGGCCTGCACCTTGCTCAAATGGTACTGATCGTGAAAGAAGACGGTGAGGAAGCTCGACAACCCAACAAAACCGCCAAATGTCAGGCTGTAAAGGAAACAGAGCTTCCAAGTGTCTGCCGTGGTAAGCAGGCGGGCATATTGCGACCATTTTTTGGGAGCTGTCCGGTTAGGACTGTCTTTGGCAAAGAGAAAGAAGAATGCAAGAACGCAACAGACAGGAATCAGCGCGAGCGCAAAGACAGAGTGCCATCCGAAGTGCTGGGCCAGCCGCGGACCGAAGAAAGTTGCGATCAGAGAGCCGGCATTTCCCGCGCCGGCAATGCCCATGGCTAATCCTTGGTGTTCGGCCTTGTACCAACGCCCCGCCAGCGGCAGTGCAACGGCAAAGCTCGCGCCGGCAATGCCAAGCAGGAATCCTGTGCAATAGAACTGCCACAAGTTTGTGGCGTAATGCCAACCGGCGATGAGCGGAACCAATGTCAACGAAAGGCCCGTTAATCCGGCTCGGCGACCTCCAACACGATCGGCGAGGAGACCGAGAATCGGACGGAAGAAAGTGCCGCCCAACAAGGGGATTGCCGTTAATAGGCCCTTCTGCGTTGCTGAGAGATGCATTTGATCGGCGAGGAATGGCGTTAGAGGCGCAAAGAGAACCCACACCATGAAGCTGACGTCAAAGTACAGAAATGCTGAGATGAGCGTTGGATGATGTCCACTGCGAAGAAATGATTCTTTATGCATGAGTGAAACTCCCTTCTCTATTGCAAAACCGGATTTTTCCCCTGGTTGTGTTGAATGGTTCGAACTGTTTTCGCGCGATGACCGCTACGTTGGACTGCTCGAAGAGCGTTCGACGCGTACAGAGCATTGCTTATAATTCGGCTCGCGCGAAATTGGATCGAATGCACTTTGCGTAATTTGATTAGCGTTCGTCTCGGCAAAGTGGAACGGAAGAAAGACCTGTCCCGGCCCAACGATCTCGGTGACGCGCAATTCGACCCGGCTCACGCGGCCGCGCGGGGAGATCACTTCAACGTGATCGTGCGCCTGAAGGTCGAGTTGCCGTGCGTCTTTGGGATTCATCTCGAGCCACGCGCGCGGAGACATGCGCTGCAAAATGGAGATCGCTCCCGTTTTGGTGCGCGTATGCCAGTGCTCCACTGTGCGGCCGGTGTTGAGGATCAGCGGAAATTCAGAGCTGGGTTGCTCCGGGAATGGGGCCCATTGTGTTGGCAACAGGCGGGCACGACCGTCCTCTGTTTCGAATATGCCGTCGCTATAGAGCCGGCGCGACGCAGAAGCGGTCAAATCTGTTCCCTGGGGATGCGGCCACTGGATGCCACCGCACTCTTCAAGCTGTTCATACGTCATCCCGGAGTAGTCGCAGAGACGGCCAGCGGACACGCGGCGCCATTCTTCGAAAGCGTCGTACGGTTCGTTCCATCCGGGGAAAAGCTCGTCTTTGCACCCCAGGCGTTCCGCGACTGCCAGGAAGATATCGAAGTCGGCGCGGGATTCTCCAGGCGGCCGAACGGCCGCATTCACTTTGCTTACGCGGCGCTCAGAGTTGGTGTAGGTGCCTTCCTTTTCGCCCCAGATGGCCGCAGGGAGAACCAGATCGGCCAGCTCAGTCGTTGGGGTCGGATGAAATCCATCCTGCACCACAAGAAAGTCCAGATTCTCCAATGCGTGTTTGAGGACATCGATATTGGGAAATGACACCAGCGGGTTGGTTCCGATGACCCACAGCGCGCGAATCTTACCGGCCACTGCGCCTTCAATAATGTCGGGATAGGCCAGGCCGCGCTGCCCCGGGATGCGCTCCACAGGCACGTTCCACAGACGCGCGATCTCCGCGCGATCCATTTCGTTGTCAAACTTTCGATATCCAGGAATGCCCGAAGCGAATCCAGCCTCGCGCGTGCCCATCGCATTGCATTGACCAGTGATAGAGAAAGGCGAAGCTCCCCTGCGCCCGATGTTGCCCGTAATCAGCGCCAGATTGTTGATGGCGTTTACAGTTTCCGTACCTTTGGTGCTATGATTCACGCCCATCGTCCAGCCGATGAACGCGGCCTTCGCGTTGGCGTAGAGCAGCGCGGTCTTACGGATGAGTTCGGGGTCCAGACCGGTGATCTGCGCGGCAAATCCGAGCGTGTACGGAGCCAGAGACAGGCATAGTTCTTCATAGCCTGTTGTGTGCGCCGCGACAAAGTTCTTGTCGTACAGTTCTTCATCAATCACAATGCGCAGCATGGCGTTGATCAGCGCCAGATCGGAGCGCGGCTTTACAGGCAGATAGATGTCCGCCATCATCGCGGTCTTCGTAACGCGCGGATCGACCACAATCAGCGTTTTGCCCTTGTTCTCCTCAAGCCGTGTGCAGAGAATCGGATGGTTTTCCGCCACGTTAGCCCCAATCAGCAGGATTAAGTCCGCGTGTTCCAGATCCTCGTAGGCGCCGGGCGGCCCGTCGCTGCCGAAAGATCGCTTATATCCTGCGACTGCCGTCGACATGCAGAGCGTAGTGTTTCCGTCGTAGTTCCGGGTGCCGAGACCGAGCTGCACCAGCTTGCCCAGCGCATAAAACTCTTCGGTTACAAGCTGGCCAGTACTGATGACACCGAGCGATTCGCGGCCATATTTTTTCTGCACGGCGCGAAATTGCTCGACCATGGTATCGAACGCTTCGTTCCAACTGACCCGCGTGAGCGAGCCGTTCTTGCGCAGCAAGGGATACTTGGCGCGCCCCTCCGCTTCAATGGCATAGTGTTCAGCCAGTCCCTTCGGGCAGAGCTTACCGACGTTCACCGGGTGATCCGGATTGCCGCGAACGCTCACGACGTGGCCATCCTTCACGCCCAACTGCATGCCGCAGCCGACAGAGCAATAGCCGCACGTGCTGTTGACCCAGTGGTCCGCGTGCTTGCGTGAGGAGGTAAAGCCCAGCACAGGATCGTCGCTGTAACTGTATTTCGAAGAGCGGATGTCGAGACCGCTTTTGCGCGCCAGCCAGCGTGCGACTTTCATGCCGCCTCCTGCGCCAGATAGCCGCTGGCCATGTTGGTGGGGACCACCGTGACAAAAAAGAGATAGCGGCCGACGAATTCGCCGGCAATCATGAAAAGCGCGACTGCAATGCGAATCCAAGCCAAGTCTCCGAGCGGCAGAAGCACCAGACCTACGACCGGCAGTAGAAAGCGGAGCAGAAGATGGTTCGAAAAGACCATCATGAGCAACTGCCAGGAGCTATGCAATTCGTGGACGCGGGAACGGGCAAGACGCACCAGCTTAAGTCCTGCGGTCATCAGCGCCAGGGCAAAGCCCCACAAGACTGCATAACGCGCGTCCGCGGCGGCATGAGTGAGAATGTTGGCTCCGCAAGCTCCCAGCAATGCTGCTGTGCTCCAGAATTCTGCAATCGTGAGAGGTGAATTCCACGCCGGGCGTCCCGGCACGAGATAGAGTTTCGCGCTGACGCCCACTCCGCATATCCCGAGGATGGCAGTCAGCGCTCCAAGCCAACCAGCACCGCGAACGCCAAGCCAAAGAGAAGCGGAATACGCGCTTGCAGCAAGAGCGAACAAGGTGAAAAGCAGCACCTCGCGGCTGAGCCACGACCGGCGCCACATCTTCAATGCGCGTGCGGCATGGATAGGCCGCCCGAGATGCAAAGTGGAAGCTGTAAGGGCAAGCATCGCCACCAAAAGCGCGACCAGCGCCGCGGTGCGATGAGACTGCACTCCGGAGGCCTGCAAAATCCAGATGGACGTGAACGCGCCAACAGAGAGCTGCGTGAGCACGGTCATTACGATCAGCGGCCAGTGTGCTTGCTCTGGGCAAAGCTGGCTCAGATCGACTTTGCTTACATCTGCATGCATCTTTGCCGGGAGCGTAATGCGAGTCGTCGAGATGCTGTCATCGGCCGATGGCATGCCGGGGGAATTCGCGGATGCCTGATAATTCTCGCGCCACTCCGCGACATTCACCACCTCGATGCGTATTGCTTCTTCAGGGCATGCTGCAGCGCAAGCCGGCTCCTGGCCTCGCTCAAGCCTTCCGTAGCACATGTCGCACTTGCCCACTACACCGCGCTCTGGGTTGTACTGCGGCACTCCGTACGAGCAGTTCCAGGTGCAGTACTGGCAGCCTATACAGGCATCCGCACTGTGACGAACGATTCCGGTCACATCATCTTTGGTGAAAGCATCTACCGGGCATCCGGTAAGACAAGTGGGCTCGAGACAATGATTGCAGCCCATCGAAAGGTAATGACGATGTGTCTGCGGGTAGACCCCGCCTTCGATCTCACCGACACGCCGCCACAGAATCTCAGCGGGATTGCCATTCTGCTCATTGCAAGCCACAATGCAGCATTTGCAACCGATGCATTTCGTCATGTCGAAGTGAAAGCGATATTGCTCACCAGGACCCGGCGCGGGCGGCACACGTCCCTGCGTACTCACGCCGCAGAACGAGACCGCTGATGCTGGCGCATCATCCAGCGTCGCGATCGATGACGCTTTCGAGGTTGCGGTGGTTAGGTGAAAGACATCGCCGTCTTCCTGAACTCGGTCGAGCAGGGGAAGTTCCAAGTTGGCTCCTGTAGGTTGCGAAGAGGAATTGAGGCACAAATTTCCGTGGGCACTCTACGCGGTCGGCGCAGGCGCAATGCTGTCTGAAGGATGTGCGTGCAATTATCGGCCGCTCGGGCCAGGCTCTTCGCGGAGCCAACTGATAGTCACCCCATGCCTGGGAAGCTGCCGGCATTCGGAGCCGACGAGAGCAAAGCGAGCTAAGAGCGCTCACTCCGCTCCGGGGTGATTGCGTTTGAGCATAGCGTTAATTTGCATTCTGTGCAAGTGGCAACGGAAATCGCACTTGCTTTCGGTCCTCTTGATGGCATCTTTATTTCGTTTCAGCGATCCTATTTGATAGCGCTTTTAAAAAAGCGTGCCAAAAAGGTCCAAAGAGAACCTCAAAACAGCTGACGGATCCGAATGATTACAGGCTGACGAATAACGCCTCCCGTTTTACTGCGTGAGGGAAGGGACTCCTGGCCACGTTTCGCATTTCCCTTTCACCGAGACACAAAATGGCAACTGCAAACTTTAACGGAATTCGTGTTCTCAGCCTCGAGTCGCGCCGTGCCGTTGAAGCGAGCAAACTGATTCGCACGTATGGCGGCGAACCGCTCAGCGCTCCCGCAATGCGGGAAATCCCCATGAACTCCGACGGACCGGTGATTGAATTTGCCGAAGCGCTCATCGCCGGCGCATTCGATCTGGTCATTTTCACCACAGGCGTCGGCGTACGTACTCTCATCAAGACAGTCTCCGAGCACATGAACCGCGAGAAGTTTCTCGCCGCTTTGCGGGCGGTCAGGATTGCCGCGCGTGGACCGAAGTCATCCAGTGCGCTGCGCGAAGCCGGGATTCCCATTACGGTCGTCGCGCCCGAGCCATTCACATGGCGCGCACTTGTTCAGGCAATGGAAGAGAAGTTTGGAAGTGACCTGACGGGGATGAATATCGCCGTACAGGAATATGGCACGTCCAACCCCGAGCTTCTGACTGCACTCGCGGAAAAGAGCGTTTCAATTACGCGCGTCCTGGTGTACCAATGGGCGCTACCCGAGGATGTTCAACCGTTACGCGAGGCCGTCATTGCACTTGCCCATGGGCACGTCGACGTTGTGCTTTTCATGAATGCAGGGCAGGTCGCTCATCTCTTCCTCATGGCGGAGCGCATGGGATACACCGATGCACTTTACGAGGGGTTCCGCTCCACCGTAATCGGTTCCATCGGGCCGAGCACCACGGAAGGCCTCTCCACGTACCGGCTTGTGCCCGATTACGAACCATCGCAATCGAAGATGGGATTTCTCATCAAGGAAATCGCGGAGAGTGCCGAGAATTTGCTGAAGCAAAAACGTGCGGCGGCTGCTCTCCATGTCTCAAACAGCACCCCTGGCCCGATCAGCCCGCTGCTTGCGAGTAATCCGGCGGATGGGCAGACCGACAAATCGACCATTTCCGGCGTAGACTTCCTTCACGAAATTGGCAGCCGTATGGCGGCATCGGATCCGCTGCACACGGTGCTGAATCGTATTGTTGACTTTGCCTGTTCTCTCATCCAATGCGATTCCTGCTTCGTTTATCTGCTCGAAGCCGATCAACTGGTCTTGCGCGCGTCGAAGAACCCTCATACCGATCTTGTCGATCATCTCGGCATCTGGCTTGGCCAGGGCATTACAGGCTGGGTTGCCTGGCATCGCGAGCCCGTCGCTATTCCCGAGAAGGCCCTCAAAGATCCGCGTTTCCAGCGCTTCAAGAACCTGCCGGAAGACACCTTTGAGGCGTTTCTCTCCGTACCGATCCTGTGCCGCAGTAAATTGATCGGCGTGATCAACTTACAGCATCGCAAGCCGTACTACCATACCGAGCAAGAAGTACGGCTGCTTACCGCGGCGGGTCATCTCGTTGGCGCGGAATTGGAGCGAGCACGCCTTGAAAGCGAGAATTTGGAACTCTCCGACCGCTTGGAATCCCGGAAGCAGATCGAGAAAGCCAAGGGAGTGTTGCAGCGCGACTTCGGACTCGACGAAGATACTGCTTACAAAGCCTTGCAGCGCGAGAGCAGGCAGCGGCGCAAATCGATGCGAGAAATCGCTGAAGCAATACTGCTGAATGACGATCTGCGCAAGACCCGCTGGCCGTTTGCAGCCCAGGTGAGCGAGGGAGAGTCGTCGTCCCAGGGGTAAGCCAGCTCGCGAATTCAACAGGGCACTTGTGCCCGGCGGCAACTTTGCGTAAGATAATCTCCAAGGTGAGACTCAGCTGTCTCCCTTTTCTGCTAACCCTGCACCATGCCGTGCCAGGGTATTCCAACTGAAAAGTCACTGCGTGATGCCCTGCAACGTGCGGGCTTGATCATGCCATCGCTGTCATTCGAGCGATCGTCGAGGCACCTCGGCGCAACTGTTTCAGAATCGAAGGGCATTCGGCATGGAATCTCTTGTACCCAACAATCCGGTGGCTTTCAGTGCAGAGCAGAAGGAATATCTCCTCGGCTTTTTTGCGGGCTCCATGCAGCGAGGCATACGGCCTTTCGTAGGCCACACCCCGTCAGGTCTGCTGACAGACGATCTAGCCTCAAGCTTGGTCAATCGTGCCGAACCGGAAGAGGAAACCTTTCACGGAACGCCGGTTTCGGATCTCAGTCGCGAAGAATTGTGGAAGTACGAGCAGAACCCTCTCGATATCTGGGACAAGCTTCTCGCTCATGCCGACGAGAATCGCGCGCTCCAAGCCGAAGATGTTTTTCGTTTCAAGTTTCATGGGCTCTTCTATGTCGCCCCGGCGCAGGACTCGTTCATGTTGCGGCTTCGCGCCCCGGGGGCAATATTGACGTCTTACCAGATGCGGGGCCTTGCCACGATCGCTGAACACTGGGGATCAGGACGTGCCGACATCACGACGCGCGCAAATTTGCAGATACGCGAATTCCAGCCGCGGGATATCGTACGCGTTTTAACCAGCGTCCAGGCTCTTGGGCTCACTTCGCGTGGCTCCGGCGCGGATAACATACGCAACATTACCGCATCGCCTTTGTCGGGCATCGATCCGAACGAACTGATCGACTGCACTCCGTACGCCAACGCTCTCCATCACTACATTTTGAACTCGCGTGACCTCTACGGGCTGCCGCGCAAGTTCAACGTTGCCTTCGATGGCGGAGGCGCTATCAGCGTAGTCGCCGATACCAACGACATTGGCTTTGTCGCGGTGCGTATTGGCGAGGGCCGCAGTGTTCCAATTGGCGTGTATTTCCGCGTGCTGCTTTGCGGAATTACCGGGCACAGGCAATTCGCATCCGACTGCGGGCTCTTGTTGCGCCCAGAGCAGGCGATCGCTGTCACCGCCGCCATGATACGCGTCTTCATCGATCACGGCGACCGCACTGATCGAAAAAAAGCGCGGCTCAAATACCTGGTCGACAAGTGGGGTATTGTGAAATTCATTTCAGAAACAGAGAAGCGCGTGGCCTTTCCTCTGGTGCGTGTCTCTGCCGCGGAATGCGAGCCGCGGAGCGCTGTCGATCGGGCCGGTCACATTGGAGTCCACCCGCAGAACCAGGAAGGCCTGAATTACATCGGCGTTTCCGTTCCGGTTGGACGGCTGCCGGTAAACCAAATGCGCGCGATGGCCGACGTTGCCGAGGAATTTGGCAGCGGAGAGGTGCGGCTCACCGTTTGGCAGAATCTCATCATTCCAAATCTTCCTTCAGAACGCGTGGAATTGGCCGTAGAGTGCCTCCGCGCCGCGGGGCTCAACTGTACCGCCGGCGCGGTTCTGCGCGGCACCGTGGCCTGTACCGGAAACCGTGGCTGCCGCTACTCAGCCACCGATACCAAGGCGCATGCCGTTGAGCTCGCTAACCTTCTCGATGTCCGGTTCAAGATCGATCAGCCAATCAATCTTCACGTGACGGGCTGTCCCCACTCCTGCGCGCAACATTATGTCGGCGACATCGGCCTCCTGGGCGCCAAGGTTAACGGTGAGGAAGGCTATCAGGTCGTTATCGGCGGCGGATCCGACCAGGATCAAGGCCTGGCGCGCGAGCTTATCCCCGCCGTTGCTTTTACCGAGCTTCCTCCAATGTTGGAAGGCCTTTTCGCTGCATTTGAGGAACGCAGAAGTCCAAATGAGCCCTTTCTTCAGTTCAGCCGAAGGCACAGCATCCCCGAACTCCAATCGTTTCTCGCCGTGAAGGAGTCAGTGTCCCAATGACCGCCGCAATTCCCTATGTTCCCGACAATGCTCCTTTCACGACGGAGCAGCGTGCCTGGCTCAACGGACTGCTCGCAGGGATGTTTTCGAGTGCTCCCCAGACAGTCGCTGAAGCCAAGCCATCTCGGCGCATTGCGGTGCTCTACGCATCACAATCGGGAACCGCCGAGGGACTAGCGCGCAAATTAGCCAAGGAATTGAAAACGATGGGGCATTCCCCAGCACTTTCCACGCTCGCCGGTTACACGCCAGCGGCTCTTGCCGCGGAATCATGCGCGCTGATTCTTGCAAGTACGTACGGCGATGGCGATGCCCCGGACGGGATCCAGCCCTTCTATGAGCAGCTTTGCCTCGAACACTTCCCTCGAATGGATAAGCTTTCTTATGCGGTCTTTGCGCTCGGTGACCGGCATTATGAGCATTTCTGCAAGTTTGGGAACGACCTCGATTCAAGGCTCGCTTTTCTGGGAGCGAACCAGATTGCGGATCGCGTCGACTGTGACGTGGAAGTGGAAGAACCGTTCGCGCAATGGAAGGCCGCTATGGTTGCGCGCTTGAATGAGGACTCTCTCCTTCCAACGCGAAGGGCGACAGCGACAACGAAGGAATCGAACACCCCGCAATCAGCGGAATCGGTCGGAAATTCTGAGTCTTCAGCCGCCAAGGCTTTTTCGCGCGACCATCCATTGCTCGCTTCCTTGATCGATAAGAGATCTCTGACGCATGTTTCATCCACAAAATCCACCATTCACGTTGCCTTTTCGATTGAAGGAACTGGGCTCCGCTATGAAGTTGGGGATGCGTGCGGTGTCATCCCGACAAACGACCCGAACCTCGTTGCGGAGATTCTGCAAAAGCTGCACTTCAATGGCAACGAGCGGGTTCCGAGTGTAAAGGCAGGTACCACGACTCTCCACGATGCGCTGGTGCGTGAACGCCAAATCACGCGTTTGAATCGCAGGATCATTCAGGGATATGCCACGCGTGGCAATTGCACGGCGCTTCTGGATTTGCTGCAGCCGGAGCACCAGACCGCTCTCGATGCCTACGCTTACGATCGTGGTCTTATCGACCTGCTCACCAAATATCCAGGTGTAATTGACGATCCAAACGAGCTTTTGGCCTTGCTGCCAAAGCTCACGCCGAGGCTTTATTCCATCTCGTCCAGTCCCGCGGCACATGCTGGACAAATCCATACCACGGTCGCAGTGGTGCGATTCACGGCCCACGATCGCGATCGCGGCGGTGTATGCTCCACATTCTTTGCCGACCGGACTTCAATCGCGGACCGACTCCCGATTTACATTCAGCCCAACAAGAAATTCAAACTGCCGACGAACCCCAATGCTGCGATGATTATGATCGGGCCCGGAACCGGCATTGCCCCGTTTCGCGGCTTCCTGCATGAGCGCCAGGCGTTAGGCCACAAAGGGAGGAACTGGCTATTCTTCGGTGAGCGCAGCGAGGCCACCGATTATCTCTACCGCGAGGAGCTCGAATCGATGCATACAGACGGGCATTTAACGCGTCTTGACACGGCATTCTCGCGAGACAACCGTCACAAGATCTATGTCCAGGATCGGATGCTGGAGCAAGCACCGGAATTTTGGAGTTGGCTGCAGGACGGAGCAAGCGTTTACGTTTGCGGCGACGCGTCGCGGATGGCGAAAGACGTGCGCGGGGCTCTCCGCCGCATTGCTCAGGAGCAGGGGGCAATGTCAGCTCAGGCCGCTGAGGAATATCTTGGAACGCTCAACGAAAAGCACCAATATCATCAGGATGTTTACTGACTGAATGAATTACGGGGGGCGGTTGAGAGCATCAGCGGGGGCGGAATTGAAGCGGGGTCCTTGGCATTTTCCCCGGTATCGAATGAGGCATCTAAGGAGAGCCGTTCTAACTAGTTGATTATTTTGGCTCCTCAGGTAGGACTCGAACCTACAACCCTTCGGTTAACAGCCGAATGCTTAGGCTTGGAGTACACATGCTTTCAACGGAGTACAGAGGAGCCAAGTGGAATGATCGGAGCCTCTGAGGCGCGCAACTGGACCAAATTCTGGACCACGTTTTTCAACCCATCCCGGTTCTCACTACCTGATCGTGGAGGAATCGGCTCGACTGGTCCGGTAGATTTTGCCCGCATACATCATCGTGAGTCTTTGTGATTCGTGTTCGGCACCGCCGGACTTACTGGACGACCGAGTTCGAACCTGCGACCTCTGCCGTGACAGTCTTGCCAAAAAAAGCCGTAAGTTGCAGAAAAAATGAGCGCTGATGGCTAACGAGAGCCCTCTAAGTCATTGAAAAACGCTCCAAGTAAACCCTCAGCACCCTCGCCAGCACCCTCGGAATCGGACAAGGGATCGGTGTTTTTTCGCCAAGAAGTCGCAAAGCTGGGCGTCCGCGGAATTCGAACCAAGCCTTTTCCCAGCTCATGGTTAAGGTAGGGCCCTATCCTGACCAGGAATTCCGGCTAGCGTCAGTAGTCGGGCTCAAATTGAGCATCAGTTCCTTGAGGTCTCGGTCACCAACTTTATTCTGCATCGCTTTGAGTGTGAGTTCCTTTACAAACTCGCGCGGATTCGGCTGCCCTAATGCGAACCGATAAAGCATCCGCTGCTTGCGAAGAAATCGATATTTCCTGATGTCGCGACTCTGTTCAAGTAAGAAAAAGTGCTTCTGCATTTTCATGTCTGGAACAACCCACCAAGGGACGATTCCGTTTGCCGCTTCGTCAGAAGCACGTTCCGCCTCCTCTTCTAAGAGATTCCACGGAGATCCCGGTTGAATCCCACTTATCTTGGAACCGTGCGTCCGAGCGAGCGCTCGTCGAACTCCCAGGCCCAGGAATCGCTGTATCCGTCCTTCACGCTGCTCCAGGTCAAGCGGCGTGCTGCATAGATCCCAATGCACGATGCGGTCGCACCATACATGAAAGTCGAGTCCTTCTTGGCCGACTGAAGTCGAAGCAAGTAGGAAAGGTCGGAAGGGTGAATTAAAGGCCTTTCGCACTTCATCGGGACGCACGGCTTTGCCGCCATCAAAGCGCTCGGTGCTGCCGAACGCAACGGCCGCGCGGCAAGCAATGCGAAAGCCATCCTTTTCCGATGCACCGGAACCGCGTCGCCGGGCGACGTGAAAACTGGATGCACCCGGCGATAACTGGAGGGCATCGCGCAACTCTACCGCAATCCCATTGAGGGTCGCTTTGGGCTTCTTTGCCGCTTGCCAAATATGCTCATCCAGGACGGCTTCAAGGCAGCCATCGCGAACCAGGTCGCGCATCTGCTCGATCGCTCCTCGTTTCGCTGTCTTCTTCAGAAAAACGGGATCGTCAAGATACGTGCGAAGCGCCTTCCAGGTGAGTTCTGCCAGACCCTGCTCTGGCAATACTCCTAACCGTTGTCCCATTGTTTCCGCAGTGCGTTGGTAACGGTAAAACGCTCGACCGCATACGACCCCGGGGGCCTCCACTGCAAGCTCAGCAAGTGCACGCAGTTCGCGGCGGCTGATGGAGTCCACATGCATGAGACGTGGCAGCGCATCTTCGGTGATCTCTCGCCATGCCTGTTGCATTCGTCGGCATCGGTCCCCTCCGAACTCGCTATCATGCTGCGCTTCGAGAGAGAGCAGGAGCTTCCAAATGTTTCTTCTCCGCCTGCGGTCCTTTTGCGTGCGGTCGATGATCCCAATTTTAAGATCTCGCAGGAGGTTCCTCAAGCTTCGCTGTGCCCCTGCGCGCACGGCATCAAATCCCTGACCCACATAGAACTGGGGATCGAAGTGCCTGATCAGCAGGGGCGACGGATAAAACATTGAATACACCGCGCCGCTGGCGCGAAGACGCGGTTGGCGCTTGTCGCGCACATTCTCCGCCGAGAGACTCATTAACGAGGCGACTGCTCCCGGTGTCGCCCGGAAGCGGCTGAAAAGGAGCAGTTTCTGACCTGCATCATCTTTTAAACCGCGCCACGGTCCACTTAGGTCCCACCATGGAAGTGAGGGCGCACACCAGGGGAGGATCAGCTGCCCAGGCGGACAGAGCTCTTGAAGTTTGCGCAGTTTGGCGCTTCCAAGCGCTTCCGGGCCCGACTTCGTTCCACTTCGGTTGATTCGGCAGGGCGCGCCCGGCGGAGAGAGCAGATTCTCCTTACTCTTTCTCCAGGCCTTGTAGCCTTTTCCGAGACTCTGCGTCGGCAGCGGTACTGAGAGCCAATATGCGACCGCATCTCCGGGATAACAGCACCGGTCGCGCACCACGCCTTGCTCCCGAGTTCGCCGAAATCCAGCCGCGAGGTGCTTGTACATGGCCAGATCCTCGCCAACCAGCTGGATTTGCTGCTGTTCATCAAGATCATCCGGGGGCTCCATGTCTTCGAATTGCAATCGTTCAGTGCGACTGATATATCGTTTAAGAAAGTCTTCGAGGCTCGACTTCGCCACCTCCACGGTTGCTCTGTTTTGGGATGCCGCCGCGGTATCGGCCTCCAGGTAGGCATACAACGCGCTGCTGAATTCCGCGAAGAGTGTGGCGGCTTCTGTTGCGATGCGTTGGTCGCCACCGGCAAGAAAGGCGAGCAGTTTGTAGAGACTTTCGTACTCCGAGCCGCGCTCGCCTTTTTTTTGCGACGCATCCAACAGCCTGAAAGGTGTTGCGGAAAGCAGCAGCACCCCGGGACTTTGCGTAACGGCCATCGGGTGAAGAACACTCGAAAACAATGTTTTCTCATTGCTATTCAGCAAATCCCGGTAGCGCTGAAACTCATCGAGAATCAGCAGGTCGGGCCTGTGCGATTGAAGCAGCGTGAGTGCCAGTACGCTTCGCAGTTTTGTAAAGAACTTGTAGCGTTTCTTTGCGAGCTGTTTGAGTTCCTGCCTTACGCATGTGGGCTTCACATTAAGCTCTTTGCACAGACAGAACTTGAAGCCGCGTACGATCTTATTCGTTGGCAAATGGATTCGGGTCTCGCTCGCCTTGTAGTTGGCCCAGTTCTTCGACCCAATCGTGAACAAGTCCTCCGGCAGATCGAGATCCGGATACGCCATTTCCAGTAATAACTCTATCCGTAGCCTTTCGGCTTTCTGGCCCGTTCCCCTCGTATGGAAGGATGTCTCTGGTGATAACGCATATACTTCCACTCTGCGTTGGATAGCCCCGGAATACGAAAACAAGCCCAGACGGTCTTCCTTGGGCGCGCGAGCGCCGTTCGGCAACAACCGGTCCTGGTTCTGGTGAGCGATCGTATGTCCCGGTGCAACATAAAACACCCGGAGCGGCTTGGTGCCTGACTGGCTGAGCCGATCAATGACTCCAGCCGCAACCACGGTTTTCCCTAACCCAACTTCATCGGCAATCAAAAACCGGCGCTCTTTGCGCTTTCGCTTCAGCACCCGCACAGCTGCATCGACCGTCCGTTGCTGAAAAGGCATCGGCTTCATCGGGTGGCACGCTCCGCCAGCTTGAGGCAGATCGTATACAGCCCTTCCAACCGCTCCGCGTCCGCGTCAACGCCCCATTTCGGCTGTTCTTTCATCTTGCACAGCACCGCTCCCCACCGCTCGGCGATTTGCTCAAACTCGTTCCTCTCACGCCTCCCCCAATAAATCAGAATATCTTCGAGCGTGAGCATCTCATCTTCGCTGGCAGCGGGACCTTCGGCCGATTTTCTTCTCTTGGCGCCGTCCCACTCAGGACCTTCGTCTTCG
Source organism: Acidobacteriaceae bacterium (assembly GCA_003134815.1). GTDB lineage: Bacteria > Acidobacteriota > Terriglobia > Terriglobales > Acidobacteriaceae > Telmatobacter. The sequence continues at coordinate 80,028 of PLCO01000012.1, forward strand.
CCGCGGATGTCTTTCAGCTCACTAGCCCACAACCTAAGCAACTCCGAAGGCCTCAGCGCCTCTGCGATGGCTGCCGCGTCTCGCCCGGCCGCCATCTCCGGTTCCATTGGACAGTTCATAAGCCAGCAGGCTGAGCATTCGCCGAGAAGGAGGCAAACCTGGAGAAAATGACTCTGCTGCGCAAGTGGGACTTCTCCCAACACCACAGCTTTCGTATCGTTCGGCCAGGACACCATGGGCTGGGAAAGCATTCCGACCCGCACTGCAATCTCATCGTCATTCGGGTCCAGGGGATCGGCAGACACAGCAGAGAAGATGTCGCTTTCGTGCTGCAGGCGCACGCTCCAGTTCCTCACGATCCGTTTTCGTGCCTCCTCAAGCCGTTCCGCTGAGTCATCAGGCGGCACGATCTGAGATTGCAAGGTTTGAATGGATACCGGTTCTGCGCGCCCAATTAGATCGGAAACGCCGCTCCATGTCTCGGAACGAGCCACGACCTCGACGATGCACTCTACGTTCCGCCCGCTCCACCCCCTAGAGGTCGCATTGGCGCTCCCCATCCACATCCTGACGTCCTTTTTCCCGCATAGCGCGGCGATCAACTTCGCATGGAGCGAGAAACCAAGCACCTCGTCTTGTTCGATTTCGCTGGAATCATCTTCCTCTGCTCCCTCAGGGCCGTCTTCCTTCTCCTCGGGGTAATTCGGCTTGGATAGAGCGCTGAGACTCCAGCCGGCCAACACTTCAGGCGTTTCTGCGACGATCTTGCGCAACGCATCACGGGTTGAAATCAAAAACCGCTTGCCGTCCTCCGCCCAGCCGCTCAATTCCCGGAGAGTGGCGGCATCCACGAATGGACTCACAATTACCAACTCCTTGACGAGGTCTGGGGCTTCCGGCAATTTTCGATCTGCACCTTGTCCGTGCATACGAACGGCAATCTGCTTCCATTCGTCCGGCAGCAGCCAGCGAACGCTGGAGAGTTCGAGCATCTCCTTCCTAACCTCGCGGGAGATCAGGCCGGCCTTAGTTGCCAGCCAAGTAAGGCTATCGGTTAAGCCCTCTATCTCAATGCCTCCTCCGCTCGCCTGTTCCAGCACCACGCCGAGTTCAAGATTCTCCGAGCCGGTGAGATTGCGGCTTCCGATCCAAAGTCTCCAATGTGGATTCGAACTCTCCTCATTTAGTGCATCGAAGCGAACTAGCGCGACCTTTGGATGCCAGGATGATCGTCTTTCATCGCGAGCGACATGGTAGAGAAAAGAATCCAGCATGACGGCCATTTTTTGCCGAATACTGCGCGGCCGAGCCAACCGACCGCTTTGCACAGCCACGTGAACCCTTCCGCGGAGTTGCTGCACCGCACTGGCCAACTGCATTGCCGTGCCACCGCTGTTTTCACGTTCGGACCCCGCTAGTGCCAACAACGCCGCGGCCACACCGCGCAGCTCCGCCGAATACGTTGTCAGCAGAGCCCACCCCGTGCGCATCCCGATCGGCGGACGCAACGCATCCTGATACGCAAGTGTTGCCCAGGTTTTGGCCTCGGTTATGCTCATCCGGCTAGGTCCTTCAAGAGCTGCTGCACCTTGCCCCAGCGGTAATGGAGCGGAATAGCTGCCCGGCTCCCTCCCAACGACGGATCAAGTCGCCATTCCAAGCGCCGCTCGTGCCCGGTGAAGTTCTCTTGCAAACATGACCTCCTCTTTTTCTTGTTCCACTCTGCCTTACGATAAGCGTCCATCAGCACTGTTACGTCCTGCGTGCCGTCCCTAAGCCATGCTTGCGTCTCCAGGAGAACGCGGCGTAGGTGCGGTCCAATTTCCATTTGGAGGTCGCTTTCCATTGCATCTACGTCCAGTGTCAGAGCTCGCGGACCCAACTTCGCGGATGCTTTAATCAAATCGTCTCTGTAAGTCGTGTCGAATATCTTGTCCTGCTCACGTAGCTGTTCGACAAGCGCCGCGTACACGCCTCGGCCAACGCCACACAGCGCCGAAGCCCCCGCCGCTCTTTTCAGCCTGCCTGAATCCTCGCCAGCCATTTTGACCACGGGATCGGCGAAGCACTCCTCAGAGTCGAATACGGAGGTGTCCGCATCAACCAACCTAGCCAGCAGGGACGGCGTACCTTCGGGTGACTTCAATTGCCGGAGTTTCCCGCGAAGATAATCACGCTCCTGCCGGCCGAGCACAAAGCCGATCTCTCGGTCCTCTTCAAGGAACTCGGCTGGCGCGAGGGGAAACTCCGCATTCACCAGCCCAACCAATTCCTCTTCGTCCTCATCATCCAGCTCCGGATCATCCTTGCGTCGAACCTTTTCCAAAGTTCGCTCCCAAGCTATACGCCCTCGGCTGCCCGGCTCGATAAGTTTCCATGTTCTTAGGGCCTGCCAGTAGGCGGCTGAGGGTCTGCTGATCATTACTCGCTTGGTGTTGCGCTCGCCGATCACACCCGACTGACCGTTCTTATGGGCCCAATCGCGCAATCGAGCTGCCAGGCGAGTCTCGAGCTCGGCAGCACCCCGACCTCGTAGCTCCTTCCGGCGTACCTGTAAGGCGCGGTACATCCATGGCACGAAAAGCACATAACGCAATCGGGTTTGGAGTACCGATGTGCCTGGAAAGAAGTGATCCGCGAATCGGCTGTGAATCAGCAAGAAACCGATCTCGTCGCGCATGCCCTCTCCCGAGCTCTGGAGCTGAGCCTCGGCATCGCGCAATGCTTCGCGAGAGAGATAAGTCCATCCGAAGACCGGGAAGATCGCGGTACGGGGTTTCGCTAGCATGACCTGTCAGTGATATTGAAATTGTTGCAAAAGTCAACAGTATCAGAGCCTAGCGCACGATCTTCTCAAGGATCATTCTGGCTAGGCCGATGCTGTCCGCGACGACCGATGCCAAACGTGGCGATGGTCTGCTAATGTCCTGCTCCCGCGCAAGCCGTACTGCCGCAATGATCGATGCGGCAATCACGAGCGTCGACGCGAACCGGTCAGTCATGCGCCTCTGCTCTTCCATAGTCCTCGCCCGTTCCCGTTCCTCGCGCGCGATGGCCCGCTTCATCTCGCCCATTTTTCACCGCCGATCTGAGATCCGAGGGGGCTTCATTAGCAGGTCATGGGATAGCCGTCCCCGGAAAATGTCCAAAGGCAAATACCGGCGCTTCTCGCCGCAAAGCGGGCACTCGGAAAGGATCCACGAGGCTGGCAAGGTCTGGACTGACGCCGGGATGTTTTGCAGACAGCCTTTGCAGAGAATGACAAAAGGATGGATTCCGGAGGTTGGGCCGTGGAACATGAATACAGTACAGGAGAACAGACGGCGAAGATTTAAACATCGACTCCGTCACTTCGCTGAACTGTCCGTCCTTGTGCCTTCGAAGAGGCCGATTCGGAGTCGAACGACTCTCGCTTTTGGAGAGAGTAATCGCTCATCGAGTGCACGTGTTCCCATCCGGCACCGACGGGTATCATTTTGTAAGGTTTCAGCAAATGTCGACAACCGTAATACCCAAGCTTGAAGCGAATCGCGTTGAAGAACTCCTCAAACTAGCCAAGGACCGATTCTCGGAAGACCTCCAGGGAGCCGAGGCTCGAATTCTGAGTGATTCCGCCCGTTCGGGATTTCCGAATGTCAAGGAGCTAAATGGCCCCCTCCCTCTGATCCGTCCGGAGTTCCTCCGTTGGATTGTTGCGGATGAAGAATTGCGCAAATTTATTGATCCCAGGGGGATTCGCGTCTGGAGTGCAAGAGTCTCCGGCGAAGTCAATCTCTCGGATTGTGCGATACCACTCCCTCTGGACTTCCGAAGATGTGAATTTGACGGTCGATTGTCGCTAATTGCATCTGAGACGAAGCAGATTGGTCTCCAGGGGTGCAAGTTTGCGGCGGGACTTTCGGCCGATAGGCTGATCGCGCATGGCATGTTAGTCATGCGCTGGATTGAATCACATGGAGAGATTCGACTCCACGGAGCTAGCATTGGTGGGGATCTCGAGATCTCGGGATCACACATTAATACCTCAGGCAATGCAGTCACGCTTGATCAAGCAACTATCCAAGGTAATCTGCTACTCAAGTTTCTCAAAGATAGCGAGTTGGTGACTCCCTTCCGATCCAAAGGGAGCATTCACATGAACGGCGCTTCGGTACAAGGGGACGTTGTTTGTAGTGGAGTGCAGGTTGAGTTGGCTCTCGAAGACACGCAGGACAGTGCCTTCTACTTTGATCGCGTCAGAATTGGTGGGTCACTGGACCTTTCAATGAACGTTGAGGCAAACCGGGGGATCCGTGCCGTGGATGCGGTAATTGACAATTCCGTTGCCTTCCGCGGAGTTCGTCTTACAGGCCCCCAGGCAAGTCTGAATTTGAACCGCGCTCGAATCGGAGGTTCCGCATTTCTTGATTCCGGACTTGAGGTCCCTGGTGACATTAACCTCGCGAATGCCAGAGTGGCCTACGATCTCAATTTCAACGGTGCCCGTGTAGGCCGGACGGTAGGTGAAGGCTGTACAGTCGGGGGAGATGTCATTTGGACAAATGTTGGTGATGCACCGTCGTCCAAGCGGTCTCTGAACCTCTCAAGCGCTACCCTACGGGCGTTTATGGATGATGAGAAAAGCTGGCCAGAACAAGGATGCCTTGTCCTCGACGGAATGACATACGGAAGTATTGAGCTTTTTGCTCCTCAAAATGTGAAAAAGGTTAGCTCGGTTTCCCTGCCGCCGAGTCTCCCCTTCAATGCAAACAAGCGGATCGAATGGTTGAGACTACAGAACGATGAAAATCAGTTGCGGCCACAGCCATGGGTGCAACTCGCAAAATTCGCACGCGAAAGGGGACACGACGAGGATGCCAGGCACGTGATGTATGTATATGATTGCGCGAAGGCTGGTTCATCGACGCCGCGAACGCGATCGCTCTACAGGTTCTTCGCAACATGGCTAGCAGCTCTCCGCGAGAAGCCCATACGGATACTTAAACCCATTTCCTGTTGCCTTTTGGTCGGTTCTTTGCTCTTCTGGCATGCCGGTCGCATGCGTGCGATTGCTCCAACTAGCTCGGCAGCATACTTGGCTTGGACGCAGGGTCGTCTTTCAGATCAAGCCTATCCTCGATTCAACGGGATGATTTACGCAATCGACAACTCACTACCGATCTTGAAACTAGGTCAAAGTGACAGTTGGGCGCCTGATCCCCACTACAAGCCCCAAAACTGGTTCCCAGACTATCCATGGTTGGACTGGACGGCGTGGTTCTCAAGCTACGAATTCCTCTTGATCGCGCGGGTCATTCTGAACGTCTTGGGATGGGGGTTCGGGATCATACTCGGCTTAGCGCTAACCACGCGCCTCAGGCTATAGTGGCGCGTCGCGCGGCGGCCCCGTAAAGTCGTTAACCCATGCTGACTGCTTCGTGGGACTTGTGCTCTAAATCTGTTCTTTGACGGAGGAAGCCGGCTGGATAGAGATGCCCCCTGTTGCGAAAGGCTTCATTTATGGAACGTATTCGGCGGTAGAATGGTAGTGAGTCGCAAGTCGCTCTCAATCCCCCGGAGGTCGACTCATGTTGGTACTTGTACCCTTTAAGCCCGTTGTTATCGTTTTCGGATTCATCGCTGCTCTGATGCTGTTTTGCTATTTCGGAACCGCACTGGTTGAAGGGAAAAACCCCTTCGCCCCGTACGGGGACGTTGCGAACCGCGTCACTTTTGGGCAGCCGGCGGCGCACTCTGCGCCGGAACACAAACCCATTCACAAACCCAACTCCGCCAAGTCCGATTAGGACAGCGGTGCCCGAGCATCTACTCTTTCGGCGAGTCGCGTACTGGTCCTTGCCGCGACATTGTGGGCGCGTATTGCGATCCCCATTCGGCTAGGGTACCGATCAAGTGCAACACGGCAGCGCCTAATGAAGTTTCTAGCGAATACTCCACATGTCGTCGGCGGCCACTGAGATCTGACCGGACAACAATGCCGTCCTGCTCCAACTCCCGCAAGTGCAGAGTGAGCATCTTCTTTGAAGCGTCGGGGAACATTTTGCGCAGTTGACTCAGCCGGATTGGCCCGTGCTTGAGTTGGGTCAGAATCCTTAGCTTCCACTTCCCCTGGAGAAGACTGATCGTGAGTTCTGCAGGCCACTCTTTTTCACCTTCGCGAATCAAACCGATTTCAGACCGCACGACCGGCTCTTGTCTGTAGCTGGCTTCATTTACCTCTGGTTCACGCAAGTTTTTGGATGAATGCAGATTTTGTTCCACTGCCAGCTCGTCGTCAACTTGATTCGACAGAACCTCGATCACGCTTCACCGCCATTCAACGTCGAAGACTCATCTTGATTGCTGTGGGACGTTCAGGCGAATTTGTCCCTCATTTACTAAAGGCACTTTCATCCCGGCTTTGTGGCACACGGGGAAGACTTTTTTGCAGTCTTGAATCTTTCCGGATGTTGTCTTTACTCGTGTTCAATGAAGCGGCTAGCCCCTCTGGGACTGTTGCTTTCGAATGGAATCGTACGGTCGCATCTGGCAAGAGCTGACATGGAGTTGGGCCTCTTCGACCGGGAACCCGGCTTTGGATCAGAGACTGGACGCCGCTGCCCATGCAGCCTGGCCGTACGCTCGGCTCTGTGCCTGGACATACCTCAACGATCAACCCGCCGCCCACGACATCATGGATCATGCGGTTGAAAACGCTTCTGGCTATATCGCACGTCACCCGGACTCCTCGGACAAGAAGTTGCTGTTGCGGATCAAGAGCGTGCTCAAGCGTCGCGCCCGTCAGATCGCCGCGAAGCAGCGCCGGGAGATTCTGTATGGCTTATTTGTCGATATGGAAGACTTGTATGTTGTTCAACCCGAGGTTGAGCAGAGAATCTACGCGTACGAACTCTTCGAATGCCTTTCCCCGTTTGCACAAACAATTGTGGACTGGCGTTCGATGGACTATTCTTGGCGGGAGATCGCTGCAAGGGTCGAGTTGGACCACACCTCAGTCCGGCGTGCGTTTAATCGGGAGGTGAAGTCGCTGCTCCAAGATCTCTCCCAGCCTGGAGAAATGTCTCAATGTCGCTGAGATCGCGCTGGCTCTCTCGTCCCGAAGATCGCGTTGAGGGGTGGCTCACACGACACCATCAGGAACGTGTGCTCGCAGGGGAGACGAAACCCGTCGGTCCCTGCCCCGATGAATCCTTTCTTCAGAGTCTTGCCAGACATTCGAATCAGATTGCATTTACGGACCCAAGAGTGGGACATGCAGCGAACTGTCCCATTTGTATGAGGCGGCTGCTTGAGCTGCGGCCTGCATATAAGGCTCGACGACGACGGATGGTTCTCACGGCCGCCGCTGCTTGTTGTTGCGTGATTGTCGTCGCACTGATCTTGGTGGCGCGCCACGGAGCAAACCCGCCGCGGACGGTTCCAGATGTGGCGGCTGTCCAAGTGACCGTTGACCTTTGGAATGCCGGGACGCTTCGAGGTGATCAGCCAAGCCCGTTGAAATCCGTCACGCTGCCGGCCACGTTGGCAAAGGTGACGATTATCCTTCCCCGATACAGCGGGTCGGGCAGGTACGCGGTCGCCGTCACCCGTGATCGGACGGGCAACGACCTACTTGCCCACGGAAGCGCAACCGCCATCGGTAGTGGAGACCGGGAGGAAGTTTCCATTGATCTTGATTTGCGGAATTTGCAACCTGGCTCTTACTTCCTCTCAACGACCCATGAGCAGGATCAGGCCTCGTATTATTACCCCCTGCAAATTAAATAGCGGTCGGAGATCTTGGAACGCAGCCGGTGAGTCGGCCGCGCGCCCGGATGGTGGCAAGAGCGCCGGAATCGGTCGCTGCGTGCAAGACGTATTAGCTTGCGGAGTCATTTGATAATCATTTGACGTGTTCTGTCTTCCATGGACTCTTGGAAATTGAGAATTTCACCGGCTTCGGCTGTTCTCGTCAACTTATAATCGTGTCTTACGGAAATCTATCTTCCCGCTGCTTTTGGCGCGTGCTCGGCGGCAGTTCCTGCCATTGCTTTCAAGCCATTTCGAGGGCATCGACATGACCGAAGATGAAGATGCATTTGAACGAAATATCGGCATTTACATCGCGGCTGGAATGCCGAAGATGCATGACATGTCTCTCGGCGAATACCGAGACCTTTGCTGGCGGCTATGGAAACAATGCGAAACAGATGCACAATACCCCCACAAACTCTTGATAGACCGACTCTGCGAAGAGGGATCCGGCACCCGTGCGTTCCACTCTGCCGATTACGTTGACGCACGAGCTCGCGCTTCAGTTGATGTGGTCGAGCGACCGGCAGACCCGATCTACTGCATGGCGGTTGGATCCATTCCACTTACTGAATGGCTCGCTGAATCCGATGATTCCTTGCCGGCTGATGATTCGGCGGGCGATGAATCGGCGGACGATCTCGACTTGTGGATCGTTGCCGTATTGGACGTATTGGGTTTCGAGCAGATGTATCGTCGAGACGGACCATATCGATTAAAGAGGGTATACGAGGCACTAATTGAACGCGCGCGTTCGTCGTTGGACACAAGCGTATTGGGGATTTCTCCCGTAAGCTACAGTGGTGGACAGAGCCCAACCCTCTTTCATTTCAATCTTGGCTTCACGTACTTCAGTGACACGCTTCTCTTATGGGCGCCATTGACGGCTAACCATGTCTCGCCATTCTTAGCTCGCTGTTGCGATGTATTTCTCGAAGGGCTCAAGCTCGGCGTGCCTATTCGGGGCGCCGTTGCAGTTGGCGAAGCGGTGTTTAACAAGACGACGGGAGTATTTCTTGGCAGTCCACTGATTGAAGCTGCACGACTAGAGCATGCTCAAGACTGGCTCGGAGTAGCACTCGGTCAGTCTTGTCAGTCGATTAAGGAGCACATAGATTCCAGTCTGGTGCTTCCTTACACTCCCCCCTGCAAGTCGTCGGCCCCATTGTTGCATTCTGGTCTCGCACTCGACTGGCCTCGACGCGCTCGATTAGGGGAAATTGATTCCATCGCGCTGATCGAGCGGCTGAATCGTTCAAAGACTCACGCGAAGTACTATGCAAATGCTCTCGATTTCGCTTCTCATTCGGCAAGGCACGCAGAATGGAACCGAGATCGACGAATTCCGATCATTCCTGGGGCAATAGAGCGATCCGTCCTTGCTTCTGCTTTGGACGGCAATCCGCTGGAACCTGAAATCCATGCGATGCTCGACTCTCTTCGATCAAATGGTACTGCAGCGGAGATTGCCGCTCGTTGCTTTCTAGCTCTTTCTCAAAGAGAGATGCTCCCCGAGGACGCGGGAGCGCTGCCCGCCGAATTGCACAAAGCAGTAGAACACCTTCGGGGAGTTATTGACGGAGAGTTTGTTGACCTTCAGGAAATGGCCTTGGCTGCTCTGGAGGCGGGCAGTTGTATTCGCAAGTTGAGTGATCGGCAACTGCAACTCTTGAATTCACCGCCATCTCCAAATAACCAGACCTGGCAAGAGTGTTTGCCGTTGCTTCGCGCTGCGGCTGAGCGTCGCCCAATTCCCCCATTGCCAGCAGATCTTCCGCAAGAGATCGCAAGGTTCTTGGAGCCATTACATCGTGCAGATACGCCACCGGTCGACATGGAGCGGCTTCTTGCCGGCGTGCTCTGGGCGAATACAACCTCAGCAGGACTAAGTGACGAGAATCAGCGACGCCTCGGGACCGTGAAAGCAACAGGCACGCCGTGGGATGGAGTGGCTGACTTCCTGGAAGCCGTGACACGCGGAGCGCAAATTCACCCCGCAATCAGCAACTTCAACGAGGGGGCTCTCAGTACAGTTAAAGCAGTAAACTGGATATTGGCGTGGCAGCAAGCAAGTCTACGGTCATTGAAGGAAGCAATGAAGGACATGGAGGTGCTGCCAGCAACATCATCAGAGTTAAATACCCTCCTTGGTGAACTGCCGCGTGGTGCGGACCACTTAACGGCGGTCAACAAATGTGAATCGGAGGCAGTTCTCACAAGATTGCAAGAGTCTGGATCGCCTCACGATGCGGTGGCGAGGTATTTCAGGAAGCCGACAGATGAAGATCACGTTGGAATTCCAGGAGGAGTTCGAGATGACGCGAGGGTGTTTTTAGAGCTTGCGGAGGCAATTCGGACCGGAGGCCCAATAGCATTTCCAACTGAGCATTTGATTAGATGCGCACTTGATCTTCGAAATGGCGAAGATCGTTCGCTGTATGATGATGCAGTCAGCGAGTTCTTTGCTTCACATAGCAGCGAGTGTCAGGAAATCGTTCATTTTCTTCAATCGATCGCGCAATGCCTCCCTTCACCACTCCTCTCCGAATCAGTCGGCGAGCCACTCCGAAGTCAGCTCATCTCGCTCGCGGAGGTCCCACCCAAATTCAAGGATCTCGCGACTGCGGGCCGCGCCGCCTTACGAGCTAGATTGGGCTTGGGAAGTCTCGACTCTGAAGACCAAGAATTCCTTGAAAGCGGGTTCAGAAATGGCGGTCCAAGTGCAGACATTGCCAATTTCTTGAATGAATTGGCAATACCGGGGCGTCTTCCTCCTTTGCCAGATGGTACCTCGTCTTCCGTTAGAGAGCATCTAGCGTACTTACGAGCTTGTGCCGCGTGTGGAGTTGAGGAGATTGATTTTGGTGACTTGGTGAATGCTGCAGTGAACGCGCGGATTTCGCGCAATCCACTTTCACCTATGGATCAGGAGAATCTGTCTCTTTTGCTCAAGTCAGACTTCCCATATCCGGTGATCGCAGCGTTCATTGAAAAGATGAGTAAGCCGGGGTCTCAGCTTGGGTTACCTGAGGATCTGCCGATAAGATTCTTCAACTTGCTCGCAATTGCGCGAAAACAGGCCCTCCAACTTGATCGTACCGTTATAGGAGTCGGTCGAATCAGTAACGGGGCCGTGGAGCGAGACTCAATTAGCGGCGGCATCGCAGTACATGGCCGAGACCCTGTCAAGCCCGTTGATTTGTGAGGATGAAATTGCCGAGTTACTTGATGAAGACTTAGGTAGGCAAATGTGATCCATCGCGAAGCCTTTCGGTGCCGAAGACACCATAGGTTTAGCAGATGTTGAAAGTGGTGAGCACGTCAATTGGATGTCCCGCCAGCTCGCTCTTCATGCAGATTGCCGACCGATTTGGTGGCATTTTCAAGTATGTTGTCCTTGTTAGCGCGTGCTCCATGCCAATCGAACTCAACCAGTTCGTCCGGTTCGATAGGCGTCCCTTCAAGAACTGTCCCCTTCCATGTGTAATAGGCCCCGGTCGGTATCGCCAGGCGAAATCCCTGACCAACTTTGACAGAAGTGGCCGCGAGAAGTCTGCCGGCAGTCTTCTCGCCTGCGATCCGCGCCAGATTGTTTTCGCGTGCAAACGCGACGATCATTTCTGCGGCGCTGGCGGTGTGGCGGTCTACTAGGAGCATCACCCGTCCGTGGAAATCCTTCCTTCCCAAACCCTCCGTCTCAAGTACGATCGGTGTCTTAGCCAGCATTGCCGGCGCAAATTTCAAAGCGAGTGGCCAGAGCGCCTTCTTGGAAGCGGGAATGGCATTGAACCGCCGAAATCGTGGCTTCTCAGAATCCAGATTGGGCGTAACGCGTTTTCTGTCGAGGGCGAACCCTACCGGAATCTTGTCAGACGTGAGCAGGCTCATGACGCGCAGGGCTCCGATTCCTCCTCCAGTATTCCCACGGAGGTCGATGATAAGACTGTCCATTTTTCCCAATTTCTCGACGGCGCGCGAGATTTCGTTCGCCACTTCGACTCCGACCATCCCAGGGAACATCGCAACCTTCAAATAGCCAAGCCCGTTTTCCAGATGGCGCGCCTCAACCAGCGTTGGCTCGACAAAATGGAGCTTCTTCCCCTTGGGCCGCGCCACATCGACCGCAACGAGGCGTACTTGGTCGTCTCTGTCGACAATTTCCAGACCTGTTTGCTTACCCATGGCGAAGACTGGATGCGCCGGCGGAGTGATTTCTCGGCCATCCACGCTGAGAAGAATATCTCCAGGCTCGATTCCCGCGTTGGATGCCGCGCCGCCCGAGTGGACATCTTGAAATATCCATCGCTTTCCGAAAGGTGTTTCGTCGGCAAGGTAAGTTGCGCTCAGCGCAGCCCGGCTGGATGCCCTGCGGGCACTGCCGTGAAAGAAGCCCAGATGCGAAGTATGGAGTTCGGCCAGCAAGTCGCTCACGGACTGCTCAAAGTCGTTTGCCGTGTCGGCTGCTTCAATCAAGGGTCGGTGGCGGTCCACTGCGGCCCGCCAATCACCATCCAGCCTTTCCGGACGATAGAATCGCTTCTCCAAAGTGGCCAGGATCTTTTCAAGAATTGCGCGGCGGTCGCCGGCGGAAAGCTGCGGATGACCTGGTTGGGCAGAATGATTTACTTTCATCGGGAACTCCTTGATGAGAGATTGCCCTCTGGGGCTCGAAAGAGACTGCTGCGAGGATCGCCGTCGAGCACAAAGCCGGCCCAGTAGTACGGCGGATCTCCTGAATTGAGCATTTCAAGTTGGGCTTGCCTGAGAGCCTCGGCCTTTTCCTCGTGTTGGCTGAGGTGCCCGTAGAACGTCGCCATCAGGTGTGCCGTTGCGTGATCCTCAAGTTCCCAGAGGGTGGAGACAACACTCTGAGATCCGGCCTCGATGAAGGCATTGACGATGTTCGCCACTCCTTCTTCGCCGACTGGTCCAACGCCGGTGTTGCAGGCAGAGAGCGTCACGAGGTTCGCATTGAGGTGCAGATTCCTGATGTCTCGAATCTGGAGCAGGCTGTCATCCGTGGCCTGCTGCTGAGGTGCAAAGACGAGAGCGGAGCGATCTGGGATCTCTGGATCGACATATCCATGAAGAGCCAGATGGATCACGCTGGTATGACTGAGCGGGAGTTGCTCGAAGTTGGTCTTTGTCGCCTTGGCCCCCAAGAGAATGGTGCTCGGTTTGGGCAGATCTGCGGCAATCGTCTCGACTTCATGACGGCTTTCCGGCAGCGCAACAAGCTCTCGTCTCTCTGGCCCAGAGACAGCGCGATGGATGCTGGCAAGCAGCGTGCGCGGAGGCGAATTTGTGGTCCATGCAGCCACCCCAACATAGGGCAAATTGTCCTCGTGATTCTGCTGGGCGCGATGCTCCAAAATGTGAAGCACGGTCCCTGACGGGACCACGGATACAAGATGGGAAGTCAGAACGTATTGGCCATTGTTTGCCAATGCAGAGAAAGGTAGAAGGTGAAGCCTTCCATCCGGCACCACGATCAATGCTCGCTTCTCTTTGAATTCGGCAATGCCTCCTAAGAGCCCGTTGAATAGGCGTTGAGCGAGAGGCAGGTCACTCTTCTGTTGCATAATCTCAGAACGGTACTGCGATGCTTCTTGTTCCAATTCGTCCTTGGACTGCAATGCATAACGATGGACAGTGTTGCGTGTGAACGCGACCACGTAGGAACGAGGATTGTCCAGGACATACTCGACGAAGAGCTCCGATGGACGGAGTTCACGCTGGAGTTGGTCCAGGTTTATCGGCTCTGGAGGTTTGTTTTGCGCTGTCGAATCTGAATCAAGTTGTAGTTCGGTTTGATAAATGGAGTCTAGGATGCGCCCTCTGCCAGCCGAATCGTCGGTATTGAGCAAGTCAATGTTCAATCTCGATAATTGCTGCTCGGCTGGATTAGGGTCGTGAGGCGCGACGATCTCATGATGCGCTAATGATTGTGCCTCAACTCGCCCGCGGGCTCGCTCGATCACATGAAATGCGTCCGATGTTCTTCCTTGATCGCAAAGGAATTCGAAATACCCGGAATAAACTTTGCTCAGATCGGCAAGAAGGAGGCGTTCCACAGTCGGCGTCGGCACCCTACTGAGTAGGGCATCCAGCATATCCGCGCTCTTCTCATACAGAGTAATTGCTGATTTGCTGTCCCCGAGGCGAGCCATGATCTCTGCCTTGATTGCAAGGTCCCTTGGGACGAAATACAGCTCATCGGGAATTTGTTGGTTGGCCGCGATGGCATCGTTAATTGCTGTCAACGCGGGCTGCAATGCCCCTTGATGTAAGTATGCCGCTGCGAGAAGACCATCCACCTGCGTCAAGCCGCGCCAATACGACAGCTGCTTAGCGTATTGAACTGCCTGACAGTAGTCGGACACCGCTTGATCCCAGTAACCCATTCTCTCGTAGACGCCAGCCCTGGTTTGGTAAAGCTCATAGAGATGCCCGGCAAGATGATAGTCGCTCACTCGACGCAAATCCTCGTCGGCCAGCGCCAGCGCTTCCTTGTTCTCACCCAGACCGCTAAGGGCCTCGATCTTGGCCGTGATGGCAATCGTCGGATACGCTGCGCCGCGGGTCTTCCCGGCAACTTTGATCGCTTCATCAAGCGGCCCAAGGGCCTCGTTATACTTGTGCAGTTCAACCAGGCCAGTGCCATACATGCTGGCGTATCGAATGTGAGCGCCTGGATCTGCTGCCTTCGCGATCATCCAAGCTCTGACCACCTTCTTTTTTGCGGTCGCGATGTCGCCTAGTAAGAACGCAGCGATTCCCTGCTCGCCAATTGCTCTGGATGCCAACAAATAATGGCGTTGGCGGAGAGCTAGCGTCTCCACCTCTGTCCAGGTCTTCTGCGCCATTCCTGAGTCATAATTCACTTCGAGCATCCCGAGGATTGTCAGAATGCGAAGTCGTGTCTCAGGTTCCTGCGCCTCGGGGAGCGCCAGGTCGTGCGTCAGGAGCACAATTTGGGATGGGACGCTACTTGACGACTCGCTATGTGCAGGCATTTCGCTGACACGTGCGTAGAGCGCCTTCGAGAGCTGATGTCTCTGTGTGAATTGAACTTCCGCCTGTCGATAAAGAGGCTCCGCCTCTATCCAGCTATTCAGCCACGACTTCTCGTCGGCTCGCTCAAGGAGCGCCTCTGGAGAGGCAGGATTCCTCCATCGGAGGACTTGGCATCCGACAACACCCAACAGGACGGCCAACAGCAAACCGGTAGCCGTGCGAAGGGTGGGGGGAACAGCGATTCGCATAGCAACCCGCTACTTAATTGATATGCTGCCAGAATCTGATTGTCAGATCAAGTCTAGCTCGAATACCGCTTTCAGAAGCTCAAAGGACGGATTTCAGCTCCTTCCTGCCCGCCCGAGCCCGCGACCTCAGCAGAAGTGATCTCTGTACAATCCCGGCGATGCCGACTGTGCGGCTTTATGCCTGCAGGTTAAACCAATTTCAACTTAAGCCTCAGCCTTTTAATTAGCACTCGCAATTCTTTCCACACACTTGCGGAATCGAGCTTCGATCTCTGCCGCAGTGGTTGCTGGGTAGCCAAGTTCATTTGCAAGGGCTTCGAGTTCTGGTTTCCACTCGACCGGAAGCTTGATTTCGGGCGGAAACCTGTGCGTCGCCCGCTGCTCAAACACATGCTCGGCGGCCACCCTAACAGCCATTACGTTCATTTTTCCCAGAAGATCAATTAGCAGGATGTCCAAAACATCACGAGCCCGCCCTTTTGAGTATGGTCCTGTACAAGCATGTAGCTTTTGCGCAACCTGCTCGCTCAAGTTGAGGCAGCGAACCGGCGACGGAATTCTGAGGCCCATTGCGTTGAGGCCTGGGATAGTCGGTTCCACAAAATCAACCGCATCTGATCCTGCCGGACCGAGATCAACGTCAATTGTCTGCCAGGCGCGGGTGCGGTACAGAACGCCAAGTTCCAGGCGAACTGCGTCTGCGTTGTCCATGCTCAGCGGCTTGCCTTTCAGTTGAAAGCTGAATTCATCAAATCCCAGCGCCAGAGCGCTGCGGAAGTTTTGAAGCCGCTCTGCTCGCTCACCAGCCAAACCAATGTCTACGTCCTTCGTTGCGCGTGCTCCCTCTGCAAAGCGGAGTTCCATTGCAACGCCGCCCTTCAGATAGTAGTTGCTCAGGATACCCTCATGCACTGCTCTTTCCAACACGCCGCATAGGGCCAGAAACGAGACCCATCTCCGAAGACGTTCTTGCGCCAATCCCTGCTCGCGTGCGACTCGCGCCAACGTTTTTTCAAGGCGCTCAGGTGGTCGAGGGCTCATTCATTTCTACCTTGCTTGCGTTTGTCGAAAGGGACGAAGACCGTGACGGAGGATTGATCCGCTTGCGAAGGCTGCTCGCCTGCGCCGGAGTAAGCAGCCCTTTTCGGAGAGCATCTATGATGGCCTGGCGTGCAAAGTCCGTCCGACGTGTGGCTGCCTGAACATCCAGGATCGAGCGTTCAACGGTAGTGACCGGCATCCCTTCATTCAGTTGGATGTCTTCTTTTGCGAGGTTGGCCCGATGAATCGCAATCCATTTCGGGTGTACCCGACGCATCCGAGCCGACACGGGAACAGTGAGGTTCACGCGAGAAGGATTCACGTCCGAGATTCCGTACAGCAACAATGCTGTCTCATGAGACAAAGCGATGAGCTCGGGTCCACTACTTGCCTGTGCCCATAGGATCGCCTCACGGTATTGGGCAAGCCGTTCCGTTGGATAGTGTGCGATCCGGTAGACGCCCCGGCTCATTCTCTCTAGCCGGCCGCGTTGTCTCAATCGAACCAGGACGGAATCCTGAATTCCAAGGGAGCGAGCCTCCTTGGACGTAAAAAGGCCGTCCTGCTCTTCAGCTAGGGCAAACAGTTCGTCCATGCGGGTACTCGGCATGAATAAAGTATGCAGCGCTAGGCAATAGATGTCAATATAGTTCCATTATGGAATGATATTGACATGACCATAGTCCTGCCCTCCGATTGCCCGTAGGTCTCTATGAGGTGCTTTTTGCAGCACACCCATGGCACCTAGGTCATTGAATTCAATGATGTATGACCCGCCCATGCACACGGAACCTTCCCGCAGACTACAATACGCTTACCTGAAAAATGAATGGGAAATGCCTTGCCACTGAACGCCGGTAACTTCAACACTCGTTGGCAGCAGTCGTCGGCTGCGGAGAGGGCCAATTATGCGTTGTTCCTTTCCGAGCTCTGCGACTATCTGCAACTGCCTCGGCCGGACCCTAGCCAGGCCGAAGAGAGCGCCAACTCATATGTAATCGACAAGGCCGTTTACTTTCAGAACCTGGATGGTTCCTCGACAACGAACTATATCGACCTGTACAAGCGCAATTGCTTCGTCCTCGAAGCCAAGCAGGGCAGCAATCCGCTTTCAAATTCTGCAACGCCCCTGGCTTCTGCCAAGGAACCGCGCCGAATGAAGCGCGGCACTGCCGTGCGCGGAACCCACGGTTGGGATGAAGCCATGCTGGCAGCCCGCGGCCAGGCCGAAAGGTACGCAAAGGCTCTGCCGGTTTCGGAAGGCTGGCCGCCTTTTCTCGTCGTCGTCGATGTCGGCCATTCCATCGAACTCTACGCCGACTTCTCCCTAACGGGCAAAGCGTATCTACCCTTCCCCGATCCCCGCACCTTCCGCATTCTCCATGAACAATTGGAGCAGGCAGAGATAAAGGAGCGCCTTCGCGCCGTTTGGCTCGATCCACTCGCCCTGGACCCGTCGCGCGAAACGGCCAAAGTCACTCGTGAGGTCGCCGGCAAGCTGGCCGTCCTCGCACGTAACCTCGAACTTCACCATCCACCGAAGCAGGTTGCAGAATTCCTCACCCGCTGCATCTTCACATCATTTGCCGAAGATGTGAATCTGCTCCCGGAGCGTAGCTGGCTCAATCTGCTTGAAAGCCTGCGTGACGATGTTGGGAACTTTCCTCCCATGGCTGAGGCTCTCTGGCAGACCATGAACGAGGGCGGGTTCTCTCCGATTCTGCGGGCACACATCCTCAAGTTTAATGGCGGACTATTCGAATCCACCAAAGCCTTGCCGCTCACCCGCGATCAACTTGGGCTGCTCATTGAAGCCGCTGACTCGCGCTGGCGAGATGTCGAACCGGCCATCTTCGGTACGTTGCTTGAACGCGCGCTAGATGTCGATGAACGCCATGCGCTCGGAGCCCACTACACGCCACGCGCCTATGTAGAGCGGCTTGTAATCCCCACGCTCGTAGAGCCGCTCCGAGACGACTGGCGCAGCAGCCAAGCGGTTATCACCGAACAGGTTAACGCCGGTGACAGAGATGCGGCCATTGAAACCGCGCGCGCATTTCACCGCCAACTCTGCTCCACCCGCGTCCTCGATCCCGCGTGCGGCTCCGGTAACTTCCTCTATGTCTCGCTTGAGCACATGAAGCGTCTGGAAGGCGAGATTCTTGAAACTCTCCATGCGCTTGGCGACACGCAGCAGTCGCTCGAACACACCGGGCTTACGGTGGACCCGCACCAACTCCTCGGTCTCGAACTCAATCCCCGCGCAGCCGTAGTTGCCGATCTCGTTCTCTGGATCGGCTATCTGCAATGGCACTTCCGCACGCGCGGCGATGCACAGCCACCTATCCCCGTCATCAGCAACTTTCACAACATCGTGGAAGCTGACGCCCTTCTCACCTGGAAGAAAAAGTTGCCGTTGCTTGATAAGCAGGGCAACGCGGTAACCCAGTGGGACGGTGTCACGACAAAGAAACATCCCACGACAGGGCAAGACATTCCCGATGAGGATGCACGCATCGCGGTCTATGAATATACCGATGTGAAGCAGGCCAAGTGGCCGGAAGCGGATTTCATCGTCGGAAATCCGCCCTTTATTGGCGGCAAGGATATTCGCGCCGAACTCGGCGACGGCTACGTCAAGGCGCTGCGCAAAGCCTACGACCTGGTTCCTGACAGTGCAGACTTTGTCATGTATTGGTGGCAACGCGCCGCCGAGCTTGCCCGTGCCGGAAAGATTCGTCGCTTTGGGTTCATCACCACCAACAGTCTTCCCCAAGTATTCAATCGCAAAGTGGTCGCACAGAATCTCAGCGCAGCTTCTGATGTAAAGCTCGCGCCGCTCTCATTGATCTTCGCGATTCCCGATCACCCCTGGCTCAAGTCCGCTCTCAGCGATGGACAGGCGGCAACCGATCATGCCGCCGTGCGCATTGCCATGACCGTGGGCGAAAGAGGCGAACATCTGGGCCATCTTTACCGCGTCAAGAGCGAAGGGGACACAAGCGCAGAGGGTACCGACGTGGAACTGACGGAGGAAACCGGACGTATCTTCGCGGACCTAACAATCGGTGTCAACGTATCGAGTGCAATGCCGCTCGATGCTAACGCTGATCTTAGTTCCAGGGGAGTGTCATTGCACGGGAGCGGATTCATAGTCACTACTGAAGAGGCGCAAGCGATCGGACTTGGCCGTATTTCCGGTCTTGAAAAACACATTCGCCCATACCTAAATGGGCGTGATCTTACTGGCGTTTCGCGAAATGTAATGGTGATCGATCTTTTCGGTCTCAGCAGCGAGCAGGTTCGAAGGCATTTTCCGGAGGTGTATCAACGTGTCTATGACTTGGTAAAGCCGGAGAGGGATCAGAATCGACGGGCTAGTTACAAAGAGAAATGGTGGATTTTCGGGGAGCCTCGATCAGCGTTTCGCCCCGCACTCAAGGGACTGCCTCGCTATATCTCCACAGTCGAGACTGCAAAACACCGCATCTTCGTATTCCTTGATGCGAGTGTTCTTCCAGACAACAAACTCGTCAATATCGCTCTTTCAGCCGCCCATTCGCTAGGTGTATTGTCCAGTCGAATTCATCTTTCATGGGCTCTTGCCGCTGGAAGTACACTCGAAGACCGACCGGTATATGTGAAGACAACTTGTTTCGACCCATTCCCATTTCCCGCCGCGAGCGAAACTCAGCAACAAAGCATCGGCGAAATGGCCGAGCGCCTTGACGCGCACCGCAAGCGCCAGCAGCAACTTCACCCCACACTCACGCTCACAGAGATGTACAACGTCCTCGAAAAGCTCCGGGGCAACGAGGAATTGACCGTCGAAGATCACGCTACCTACGAGATGGGCCTGATTGGAATTCTCCGCCAGATTCATGACGAGTTGGATGAGGCCGTCTTTGCTGCTTACGGTTGGTCGCCCAACCTGAGCACCGAACAGATACTCGCAAACGTCGTGGCCCTCAATGCCCAGCGCCGGGCCGAAGAGTTATCCGGTATTGTTCGCTGGCTCCGTCCTGAGTTTCAGGTGCCCAACGCTCCGGCGATTCAGCAGGCGCTCGGCGGCTTCATCCCCATCGAAGTCCCGGCAGCCGCGCGAAGCAAGCAACCCTGGCCAGCAACTCTCACCGACCAGTTCCGTGCCATCAAAGACGCACTGCGTGCCACGCCATTCCAAACCCCGCAGCAGATTGCGTCAGGGTTCAAGCCGGCCAGCCGCACCCGCGTACAAGAAATCCTTCAAACCCTCACCGCCCTCGGTCAGACGCGTCAAGTGGATGACCGCTACCTTCTCTGATTGCGCCAGTCTATCGGGGCGAGACGATATAACCAACGAGCGCTAGATGGGCCTATATGAGTGACGCAATGATAACTGAGGTCGGCGAAGTCTTCGTCAGCTATAGCTGGGATAGCGAAGAACACATCAAGGCGGTACTTGCGCTTTCAAGTCGCCTTCGCGCCGATGGCATCGACTGTGTTCTCGATCAATACGAGGTGTCACCGCCTGAGGGATGGCCGCGGTGGATGGATCGCAAGATTGCAGGCGCGAGCTTAGTGCTGGTTGTCTGCACCGAAACATACTTGAATCGCGTGATGGGTAGAGAAAGTCCCGACAAAGGGTTGGGCGTGAAATGGGAGGGCAATCTCATCTATCAGCACCTTTACAACCAAGGCGCGGACAACCAAAAGTTTGTTCCAGTCGTGATGCGAAATGCTGACCGCAATTTTATTCCAGTTCCTTTGCAAGGGGCCAGCTTCTTCAACATCGAAACGGACGAAGGATACAAGCGACTTCACAGGCGCCTGCTGGGAGCGCCGCAAGCAGAGAAGCCGCCACTCGGCGAGCATAAAGCAATGCCGAAGAAAGAAGTGAAAACTGACTTCGTTACTTTCATTGAGAATCCGATCGACATTCCACTCTGGGAAAAAGCTGAATGGCGAGCGACGGCTTTTCGTGGGTGGGAGAACTCACCTCCAGCGTTAGGAATTGCATTTCTAAACCCCAAGCCAGCTGAAGAGATTTTCGAGCAATGGCTCCAGCGCTATGGTTCGCGAGATGAATTTGAGGAACTTCGAATCTCAATTATCGAAGGGGATATCGTTGGCGAGGATCCGGGATATACCGTCCATATCGCGATAGAACTGGAGAACGTCATCAAGCGGTACGAAAAGGCAGGTTTAAAACTGGGCGACGCCTCATTCTTTACTGCAACTCGCATGAATCGGATGACTCCTGCAAGTGACTCACCGTATTTGGCACGGTTCAAGGAGTCCTACACAAAGCATGGCGAGTATCTTCTTGTTCCGGCTATTTGCAAACCTGATGGGTCGAATCTGCAAGTTGCTCCTCATTTGGCGATTCGCAAACGTGTATTACATTTCCGGAATGCCAAGGATATTCCCGAGAATGACATCGATTCCATCGTTCTGCACATGGGCGCGCAGCATAGATCTCTAACAGAGTATGGAAAGTCCTTAAAAAAGAAGCGGCGGTGATGCTACGCGGGAGATGAAAGACCTGCCTTTGCTGGCAATAATGAGTGTCATAACGATATCGGTTGCATTGATCGATGCAGTCCTTGGCGTGATGAATACTGGGAATGCGATGAACCCGACGCGATAGACCATCTTAAAGAGAATCGATTCCTCTATCTGCTTCGACCCCAGTTAGTTCTTCGAATTCGACTCTCCATTCGGTCGTTGGCGGCCTCAAGGTCTGAAATCTCCTGCTTGAGCCTTTCAATATATCTCTGAGCAGGCTCGGGCAGCGCCCTGATTTCGGCTGACGTTAACTCGCCGGCTTCACTGAGCGGCCGAATATAACGCTCGACTTCGCTACCGAGTCCTAGCTGTTTGAGAAGTTCGAGAAGTGCGGCGACTTCTGCGTCCACCTCTGCCGACGAAGTTTCTTCTCCGCGGTCCTTTTTATAGGTGACGAAGTGGCCAGGATGCAATTCTGCAAGAGTGACACCAAACGTCTCACCCCAACGCTTTAATAGCTCTTTTCGCGGGTCCGGCCAAAACTCGGCCGCTTCACGGATAGTCATTGTGGCGGTGATTATGTGATTTGTCACGGTTATGGGTTCAAATCCTGATTTTTCTCGGCGAGCTGAGCGATTCGGCCGTTCGTCTTCTAGCGTACCCCAACTTGCGAGTCGCGAAACAACAATGGGCGCTATTGCGGGAACATATACATGGGATCTTTGCAGTTGTGCTCTTCCGCGAAGAAACTCGGGACACGCTCCTGGCCCCAGATTTTCTTTCCGGCGCGCTGCGGGTGCAAGCGAAAATGCGCATTGCGCTCCTCAATATATCGATCGATGGCTTCGGTAGCGGCCACAGGCGACGAATAGTCGCTGTTATAGATGATGGCTCGCGCCATCCCGCTGAACACTGACTCGATCACATTAAGGAATTGAGCGCCGGCCGGGAGCGGCATCGTCTCGATGACGGGCGCTCCTTCCGTCTCTGCCATCGAGTTGACCTTGTCCAAATGGTCCGCCAATTCCTTCGATACATGCCACGAAGCTGCGTCCCAGGAAAGATATAGCGTTCTGTACCCCCGATACTTCAATCGCAGTGCATCGGCAAGTTTGATCATTTCGCCAGTGTTCTTCTTGCGAGAATAGAAGTGAGTCAATTGGTTTGCGGATAACTCAAGGGCGGCGGTAAGAATGAGATACCCCTTCGACTTTTGCCACTGAGGAACGACATATTGCTCACCGGGCGCGACGCGCTTCAACCCGCCCTTCTTCTTGATTGCGAACGGCCCGTATTCGTCCACGGAGAAAAAGGCATCATCCTTTTCGAGTGCGGCTAAGGTCTTTTTGATTCGATCTACCTTTTCGCGATATTCAGGATCGTTGCTCGTTAACACCCTCCGCGCGAGCCGCCACTTCCAGCCAGCGTTGACGATAATCTCTCGAATCACATCGCAGCTGATCGAGTCGTTATATTTCACTCCCAGCGCAGTCTTCATATCTGCAAGACGCCAAGTAGTGCGGATGAATCCATATTCGGACGGAGGAGAGTGCAGGAGAGAGAAAACTGCATTCTGAACCTCAGGTATGCACGCCTTCTTGTCACTGCGCGGTTTTCTGAGAAACAGTTTCTCCGTCCCTCCCTGTCTGAAATCTCTCAAGTAGCGAAATAGGGATCCCTGCGAAATCTGCAAAAAGGAACAGATCGGGGAGGAGTTTATACCGCGGGCATAGGCCAGCATCGCCAGCGCCTTGTTGCGATTCGACCTTTGACCTTTCGTGGCCGCAGCGAAGAGAAGCTTCAGTTCCCCGCTCGGCAGCTCTTTCAATTCCAATGCAAGAGCCTCAAGAGGGAATTTCCCCTGCGAGATGCTTTGCATCCAATCGAAAACCTGCTCTGGAGAACTGCTCGGTCGTCTGGGCTGAAGAGAGAGGCGAATCGGTGCAAGCGCGACTGCGGAATGCTCGGTCGGTGAAATTTTGGGCACTGGACTCGTGGAAACGTCTTGGACCGCGGTTGGTGCCTCTGGTCTTTTACCGCGGAGATTCCGTGATCTACGGCTGGGACTTTGAGCCCTCTCGTCGCGCGCTTGCCGCACATACTCTTGAACGACAGTGTAGCCACCCGCGAATCCGTAGTCCTCACGCAGCGCTTTCAGAATCTTCATCGCGGTGGTGCGGTATCGCCTGGGAACGTCAGCGTCGTCTTTGAGAATCTGATCGATCACGCCAATCCACGGTCGCAAGGTCGGCCTAAGGCGATGAACTTCTGTATGGTCAGGTGACAGCGGCGTAGGCGTAGGCGTTTGCGCACAGAAGAAATCGATGATTTTTTGAACTGCGTCGCCGGTCAGAACAATTTGGATAGGCGGGGCGGTTTGGCGTTGGTCCGTATTCTCGGTGTGAATTCGCTCTCGTTGGGTTCTATTCGGCTTTCCTGGCATCTCATTTCCTCCTTGCTTGCGATTGTTTGTCGGTACGCCAGAACAACTTTTCGCATTTGTCTGCCTGGGCGTAGCTCGATTTGCATGCATGGCGCTATCATCGTGCTAACTGACACAAAAGAGCAACTTCGATGCCCTTATCGGCGTACATCAATGGGAAACGACAGATCGCCCCGCTTCTTGACTCATCGGAATGGGAAGCCCTCCGTGCCACGAGACCGGCAATCGAATTGGGATGCTGCAGAAGCCGGGGCTTCATGCGAGTTAGCAAACTTGGAACTCAGCATTTTGTCCATGCGCGGCGTTCTGACGCTTGCACATCGGCTCCCGAGAGTGCCGAACACCTATTGCTCAAGAGCATCATTCTAGTGGCTGTCCGAAACGCTGGCTGGGATGGCGATGTTGAGGTTTGCAACCAAGAAGGCGGATGGCGCGCGGACGTGATGGCCAGCAAAGACAGGTTGCGCGTCGCATTCGAAGTGCAACTATCAACCATTCCGTTTTTTGAACTTGCTGCCCGACAGCAGGCTTACTCTAATAGCGGGGTTCGAGGTTGCTGGTTCTACGGCTACGGTGCGCTCAACCCTCCAGCTCCCACCAAAACCGATATGCCCGTCTTTCCGTTTAGCTACGGCATCAACAATCCTGTCGCGCCTTCGAAGCGAGGGATGCTGCCCGATCAAGTCAGGATCGGCAGCTACGAGATGCCCTTGCCAGAAGCTGTATCCGCCCTTTTGAACCGTCAGTTTCGACGCTGTGCCAAACAACATGTCACAACATCGGAAGGAATCACGATCTTTCGTTTCCACGAATGTTGGGCCTGCCACCGGGATTTCGATGTGTTCTGCCCAACGCAATGCTCTGCAACCTGTGATGATCGCCTGCCGGCAGATCAATCCGAAGACTGGATTACCAGCCCATTGAAGGACGCCGGCGCGCCATGGATTATCCGCAAAGTGCAACAGTATGTCGCTGCACACCCGGAAATGAACTTAATGGTCACCTATCCGGGCTGGCATTGGGCACAAAGCTCCAGGCGGAAGCACTTCACTTTTTGCTGTTTTCACTGCGGCGCATTGATCGCCAGCGAAATCTTCGAGCAACTTCTGGAAGATAACGAGTGCATGCAAAGCCCACAATATTGTCTGGGAACTATCACAACCATCCCGCTAAGAACTAAACAAGAGCTTATTGACTCTCCGCATTGGTGCTATTCGAAAATACATCGGTTCTGTTCGGGCACCCCTGGAGTGCCTCGGTGAGGTAGCAGGCCAGCTAATGGATGGCCACTCCGAGCGACACGTTCGCACCCACAGGGCATCACACTGGCCTCTATGCCTCGGTCGTTTATCCGTCTATCCCGGGAATGTCAAACCCTGCCGGGGAATGCTTTTCCCCCTGGTGGCCATCACGAGTCAGATTCAGTTCCGTCAACGCGAACTATAGCGTTTCTCGTGCCACGCAGATGCGTCTAGAATAGAAGTCTCCCGCAAATCCAACAGATATTGGTAGTTGCTGCGGTACGCTCGATTAGAGGCGCAACAATGAAGCGATCCGAACCACCGATTGAATGCAAAGGCAGCGGCAATACGCATCCGCACCACAGGTCAGGAGACGGGCTGGGTATGCCCGGAACCTGCGGCGTATGTGGCCGAAGTGCCGAATTCGTAATGAGGGATGGGGATTGGGTACCCAAGAAACACCCGCCAGCAATTTAACATAGCCAGAGAACCGCTGGCATGACGCATCGTATCGAAGCAAGGCAGAGCACTCAGAGGCAACGGTGATGGAGCAAGCACCAACAACTCCCCAAATCGGCTCCGTCGTTACCATCAAAGAACTCAGTAGTGAGAAGTTTGTCATTGGAAAGATTCTGCGCGGCGGCATGGGGTCGGTGTATCAGCTTATCCCTGTCGCGCCCCTCGGAACAGCCTTTGCGTTGAAGACGTATCAACAATCCGCCAGCCGGGAGCAGTTTCTCCGGGAAGCGGATCTCTGGATTTCACTTGGGAATCATGCCCATATTGCCCGTGCATTGGTCTATCTAGAGTGGCAATCACAACCAAGCATCATCGCAGAGTGGTACAAGCAAACGGTCGAGAGTCATACCGCTGAGAGTTGGCCAACCGCTAAACTCATCAACTTCACAGCGGGATTGCTCGATGGTTTGGATTACGCGCATAGGGTTTGTGGCATCATCCATCAGGATATAAAGCCTGCAAACATCCTTTTGGACCGAAATGATGAGCCGCGCCTAACGGACTTTGGGATGGCTAGGTTTGCGAATCGTGCAGACGGCATCGGCAGTCTTGAAGACATAAACTCTTCAATGGTGAACTCCGTTACATTGGGGCCAATCGGGGGCACGCCGATGTACATGGCACCAGAATTGTTCGCGGGACAGCCGCCCTCGGTCCGAACTGACATTTTTTCTCTGGGCGTCACGCTCTACCAGATAGCCACCGGAGAGCATCCCTATTGCGGCTCGGAGACCAATCATCGATTACGACCGATCCTAAGAACTAGGCCGCTGGACCTATTTCTCAAGAAAAAAGGGAACGATGCGTCCAGACTTGTCTCCGTAATCACAGCGGCAGTGCAGCTTGATCCCCTTAAGCGTCCGAGTTCTTACGGTGTGCTGCACCAGTTAATCGGCCAGAAGAGCCCACAAGTTCGAGATGGTCGTGGCGATAGCATTCGAGATGTGATTGTTAGGGCGGGCTTTCTTAGAGATACTGGACGCACCCAAGAGGCTATGGAGCTTCTACAGGCGGCAATCGCTGAACGACCTGCGAATCCCGAACTGCTGAATTCCCTTGCTGTTTTACTTCTTAAGCTAGGCCACAATCAGCGAGCCTATGCTATCTGGGGCTCAGCCGTCGATTGCCTCAAGTTGACTAACGGCAGACATAATCACACACTCTATCTCGATCCGCTAGTAAACCTGGCATGGAGGTTGGTCCCTGAAGGACAATTCACAAGGGCCGATGATCTTTTCACACAAATGGCTGAATGGTGCAAGGGTTCTCCACTGGCCCCCTATGACTATATGGAGTTTGGGTGGTGGCACCTCTACCACGGAAGATTCGAGGAGGCGTGGCAACACATCGCAGCTTGTGGTAAATCGAAGGTACCGGACGAGCGGTCCCTTTGGGGCTTTACACTTGCTGCTTGGTTGTCGGGGAAGTTTTCCGAAAGGGCAGAAACAATCGCCCAGACTTTTTTGAATCCGCGCGTCCACATTGGGTATGTTACTGCTCTTCTCGCTTGTATGATCGCGCCATTTGTTGCAGCAGGGAGACGGAGAGAAATCCGCGCGCTTTGCTTTCCGCGTTTTACAAACGAGCTAGCCGAAGTATCGCAGCAGATGGGGCTGCAACTTCCTGATTTGCTACTCTCATTGCCCACAGGAGAAACCCGGAAGATCATTCAATCTTTTGACGAGTTGGTCACTGGAGGTAAGCACCGTGAGCGTATTTGATCGCTTCACAAATCCAGTATGGCACGACATTTCGCGACTTGATAGCAGACGGCAGCGGATTGCCGCGTTCTTGATTACCGGGTATGGGTCGTGCCGACACAACATCAATGAATATCTTGTAGCCCCCCTTGATCAGAACAGTACAATTCAGCTACCAAACGGCATATCGCCGGAGACCAGAGAGAGATTGATCGACGAAGCCCTCGTTGGGTTACTTAAGTCGTGCAAGGTTCCGCAGAGCGATCCAGCCGGAAATCTTCCCGACCAGTTTGTCCAGAATGTAACAGAAGTGTGGGGAATGTTCGCGTTGGCGGATTGTAATCATCGGCTGAGAAGGACTCAGCCCGAAACGCTGAAGGGTTCGCCATATTCGTCAGATCCCGATGAGGCTCGAACACAGGTGCTGGTGAAGTGGGCCGAAATTTTGGGACTCACTCAATCTGACTTTGTGATGGATGCAAACAGACATTGGTTCCTCGAACAATGGAGCGGTATGACTGCCGCAATGATTGCGGGCTTCCTGAAGGGATTTGGCAGGACCCCAGATGAAATAGTGCTAAAGAAGGCTCGAAGTGAAGCGGCGAGCATACCCGAGCATCGGCTTGCCAAGGCTCGCTATATGGTTGAAAGGCTCGCAACTGCGCCGGTTTCATCACCTCAAGGAAGATCGGAGAGCGCTGATCGTGATTCGAGTGTCCCGGCACGCGTATCGGCACCGCCTCCTACCGCGCGCAAACTGCCGCAGCAGGAACTTCACGGGGTCGAGTGGCGTCCTGATGGAAAGGCGGTTATAAATCTGAGCCCAAAAGCAGGTCCTTTAGACTTTATTCGGTCAATGCTCGTGGTGATGCGACCGTCGCTGCTCCCGCAACATTTGAAAACTGCTGAACACTGGGTTTCTGGAATTGCGAAGGAGCCAATTCATGGTGGCAGATGGGCACCAAAACATGATGACATTTTGGTGCGCGGCTTTGAACGGTTCCTTTGGGAGGGCGATGCAAACATCGAAGCGGACTCGGACCTAACTAAACTTAGAGACTTGGTTCGTAAGACGTATCCGAACATTGCAGGGAGCCGTATTGACGTTCCGCTCACAGACGATATGAGAAGCATGTTCCGAGCCTGGTTCGCAAAGAAGCCTGCTGGCTCTCAGTCCGTTCGAGTATCTGATCACGCCGGAAAATCTGGCTTAGATCGTAAGCAGAACCAGCAGCCAAAAGTTGTTGCCAATGCACAAAGCTTAGATCGCAGTCGCACGGTCGAAATCCCCCTGGAAATGATGGATCGCGGGTACTACTATCGCCTTAACCACTTCAGGGGCATAACAGATTGGGAGCAGAGAATGGTCAACGAATTTGGCCAGCGTGTGATTCCTTTTCTCGGCTCAATCTGGAATAGAACGTCATAGTCGATGGCCATTGTTACTAGGTTTCCCGAGACCATGAACTCGTACCCTCAATGGGATTCTGCTCGTCGAGCCCAGACTTTCTTTCTTGCAGGCCATGATCGTGGAGCAATGCTTTCAGCTTCGCAGCGTCTATCAGCTCGATGCCCGCTTTGTCTGCGAACTCCCGCGCTTGTGGCGTAAAGTCAGAAGTCGTGACAAATACGCCCTTGACTACTCGATCCGCACTTACAGCGCCGCAGAAGTCCCTGACGGCAGATGCTCCTACCAGATTGTCGGGCGCGTACCGCTTGCATTGGAAAAGATACTTGCCGCCAATGATCGGCTTATCAAGGACCGCAATGATGTCGATCCCTCCATCGCCCGAAACCTTCGTCAGTTCGGACCGAAACTCCATGGCATCGAGTAAGCGAGAGATGAGCCTCTCAAAATCTTGCCCGGACATTTCGGCCATCTTATCCGGCGATGCCGAACCGTCCGCCCGTACGTGCGTACCGAACAGGGCAAAAACCTCTCGAACATCATCCTCCGAGATTGTTGTCTTGTTTATGGCTCTGGCGACGCGCGCGAGCGTGGCTTCGATGTAGCGCGGATTACGTCCGCAATGCCTGACCAGAAATTGAGCGGCATCACTCTGAAGTTCCAGATTCTTTCTCGCCGCAATTCGCGTAGCAATCAGCGCCAATTCTGATATCGAGTAGGGCTGAAGTTCGAGCACAAGAGAGAACTCTGGCAGCAGATCGACCGGGCACTCGACTTTTTTCGGACAGGTTGCAACGAGCGTGAATGGCCGTAGGTCCATTACATGAGTTCGCGCGGCTGGGCCCATTCCAATTGTTATGGACAGTCTACCGGAACTCATCGCCTCAACAAATCTTGCCAAGGGAATCTTGCGAAGCGCCTGTACACGGTTGAGGATGAGCAATTGATTGTCTCGAAAGTTCGTGAGAAGTGCTGTTACATCGCCCACGATCGTCAACTCCGCTGCCTCTGCCTCCTGCCAGGGAACCCCGCGCTCATCCGCGAACGCTTTCGCGAAATTCGCTTTGCCTAGGCCGTCTTCCCCAGTTATGAGAATGTGCCCTGGCGTCGCACCTGTCTTTGCATAAAAAGCGCTATAGTCCTTGAGGCGGCTGACCGCGCCGGACTGTCCAACCAAATCGGAGAACCGAAGATTCGCGGGCTCCTCGATCTTCGGAAATCGATTCATCTGCTCTCGTGAGAGCGGGACTTCATTGCTCATGGCCTCCCCTTTGAGTGACTGGTTCTTCCGGTCTTTTAAAGATTACGCACAGCGTAGGAGGTATAACGGGCGCTCCCTGTTCGGACAGAACCGGCATCGCGGAAACGAGTTCCCATCCCCATTTCCCAAACTTATTCAGACAGTTTGCAAGTTTGATGTGACCGTGTGGGGAGTTGTGAACGCTCCACCCTTCGCTGTCGCCATATTCAAGTTTGATTATCTCGACTGCATATTCCCAGTTACTCATAAGCTGATTTTCCCACCAAAGACAGCGCGGAATACTTGCTTGTCGGTCTCGTTCGCCTGCCGTCGCAATTCCAGAATGCGCTCTCGCGAAACACGGTGAATCCCCGATGAATCGGACGTCACAATCTCGAGTCCACCAATTCCGGCGGTATTCAAATGGTGGGAACAAGTAATCATATAGCCAGCGAGAGGCAACAATTGCTCCACCGTTAGCA
Organism: Acidobacteriaceae bacterium; assembly: GCA_003134815.1. Taxonomy (GTDB): domain Bacteria; phylum Acidobacteriota; class Terriglobia; order Terriglobales; family Acidobacteriaceae; genus Telmatobacter. The sequence continues at coordinate 110,645 of PLCO01000012.1, forward strand.
ATTCATCGTAATAACGTTCGGCCCAATAGATCGCTGCATTGGTCATGTCGCCAGAATAATCAAGCCCGACTGAAGCCTCGCAAGTTGCTGTCCACACCTCGTCAATCTTGGCAAGCTGAAAACGGAAGAGTTGGAAGGGCGAAGCGGCAATCAAGCCTTGAACAGGGTTTCTATTATCTTCAGGGATGCCGCTTGCAATTCGCTCAAGCGCTTCTTGCGGGGCATCGGCTGTGAATGTTGACAGAATTGCATTGGCCACATCGTCACCCGTCTTAACGTCCTGGGCATAGGACACCACGATCTCACTACCGGTCCGAATCTTGCTACAGTTCGTGTGGTAGCGCACGGCTCGTCCAACTTGGCCGTTCTTGAGCTTTTCTGGCGTATGCGTGGCCTGTGTATCGCTCGCCAGAATGATTCCATCTGAGGCAATCATTCCAATCTGCATTGTCAACGGGATACCCTCCGAACTAAGGATACTCGCGCCTTAGCGGCAGATCCCGAGCCGTGCTCTCGTAGCCTCCTAATCATGAAGCGGACACGGGCGATTTCTCCAAAATCTGAATTTACTGAGAGTTGGCGACGTCTTTGTAACACACCGCTTTGAACAAATGCGCAACAGGGGTGCCCGGCTCCATACGCCTCAAGACTCCATCCTCAGCCTGATAAAGGTCAGCGCCACAAGTTCCATCAATCTTCAGGCCGTCAAACAAGACGTGAAAGCTGTTTGCACCACGCGCGCCGTACTCCACCGAAATTTGCTTTCCATCGACCGTGAACTGTCGAGTGATTCTAAACGTCACCTGTACACGCCGAGGTCTATGGTTCGGAGTGTCCATAGCCAACTCACATTCCACCGTGGTTAGTTGTGTCCACCCTTGGGCTATGAAGTGAAAATAGCACCCTCTGTCTCCCATTTTGTCCACATTCTCTGCCGGGTGAATCGACACCGCCGGGGTTCCGTCTCCCCATAGAACGTGATCGATAGGAAACGCCAAACCTATCGGTCCTTGGTAAGGATCTACACTGAGCTGATTTGCGCGCACGGTAAATAACTCTCCGGTGAACGCGAGGACGGGCTTTGTGGGATCGCCGTTTGAAAATGACGCGATGGTTTCGCTGCCCTTTTGCATGACGGTGAGAGCGTCACATTTGATTGCTGGCGTGTCTTGAATAGCTGACAAATCATGAATGTCAGTCTGGTTCCCGGTACAAATGCCCTTGTACGTCAAGGGAAGATCGTTTTGGCCCCAAGCAGTTCCGGCCATCACCAGCAACACAAGAGCAAGCTTTTTCATAGCGAACCTACCCTTTGGGACGCGGCGGTGCGAAGCATGAACGGTTGAAGAAACTTGCGTAACTCGACACCCAAACCTTTTTCGGACCACTCCGCCTTGCCAGCCTTGTGCCGCTGCACCCAGCCCGGCGCTGCTCCATGGCGCTGTTTATACCAATTGAAAAGCACATCGTGCTTAATGAAGAACCAAGGTCGCCCGGGAATGTCGCCAGCCGGGTCAGGAAACAGCATCCACATTTCATTTCCCCCGTAGCGCTTCCCTCCGTAGAGCTTCCAGTGAACAAGAGGACGGCCTTTCATCTGAACCGAGCGGAGTTCTCCATCCGGTGTGCGGACTACCAGGTCCTCACCGGATAAGTCCGCTTCTGGCCGATACACTCGATAGCCGGCACGAATAAGAATGGCGGTCACCTCCGCGCGGTTTGCGGCTTCTATCGCATTGGTAGAGGCCAGCTTCTTAACGGTCATGAAAGCTGATTCGGTCGCCGCTCTCTGCCCAGGTGTCATCTCCTTCTCCATATACAACTTATAAAGGACGTTAGCAGATAAAGGAAACACCCTCCGGCCCAATCCGGCCGACTTCCCAGGCCTACTTGTTCGAACATGGCATGTTTGCCTTTAGTTCATCGAATATGACCGCGAATTCGGAAAGTCGCGGTATCTGCTGACTCTTCAGAAGCCGCCAGAAGCCGCCGGTTTCCAGGCGGCCCTGCCCGTCGGGTGGGCGAGTGATGCCGCTCCTGCCGAATAATAGGAGCGTCGGTCAGGGCGGGAAGACGAGCGCGGAGCATAAATTGGTCTCGAAGAGACTGGCCCTATACATGACTCTTAGCTTTAGAAGGAACCGTACGATTCAAAACAATCGGAACCGTTTTGTACAGAACGGCCCCATGCTCGTCACGAGGAACGACATCAAATTCCTGCCGTCCGACCAAGACAATGTATCGTTCGGAGCTAAGCTCAAAACCGGCCAGACTCCCTGCCGAATAGCGATTTGCCTGCTGCTTTGCATCTATCCTTCTCTCTTCTGGTTGATCTCCATCGCGTACCAATTTCCACTCCGTGAGAACAAGTCCGGTTGCCCCTGCAATAATGCTGTCATCGATCACAAGGCGGTCTCCAAGGATCAGATCTGTTCGTTCTCCAGCAGCGTCAGTTTTGAAGGCGTAGATACCATGCGAGAGGAGATGAATCGCTCCCAACTTTTCGCAAGCATATTCATTCTGCGCAAAAGCAGCTTCCCATTTTTCCCGAAGCTCTTGATCGACAACGAGGCTGCGCTGAAGATGCAAAAACGCAAGAGCCACTGTGTTCCGTATAACCGCATCGTGATCCGCAAAGAGATGGTCGAATTCCGATCTGAATGATGCCAGGACCGTCGTGTAAGCCATGACTCCCGAAAATCCACTTGTGTTCAGCTTCACCGTTTCGTCCCACCATTTCTCAAAGCGAGCGAGTGCATCGGTTGCCCTAGTTGGCATAACATTTCTGTAGATAGAAAGGTTCTTCACGGCGGCAGCTGCCTCTTTGCAGGTCTCCATCAACACGTTAGTTGAAAAAGCATCATCGCTTTCACGGCAGTGAAATAGAAACGTGCTCGCTTCTACGATGCCAACGATTCGCTTCGAGAGTGCATTCCATTCAGTCTTCAACATATACACAGTATGTCGATCCCTGAGTTCAATGTCGATAGAAATGAGCGGCAAAGACATGATCGCAACGAACGATTCGAAAGGCAGCGCAAGCTGCGAATTGCCCGTCGGGTGGGCGAGCATAGTCGCTCCTGCTACGCGGGAGCAACACGCCGGGTGGGAAGACGGGCGCAAGAAAATGGGCCTGCTTACGCAGGCCCAAAGTGGTACTGATTTAGGCTACGCCGTCCTCTTCAGCTTGGCGGATTCGGCTTTGGTGGGCGGCTTCTTCGACACTTTCGCCCTGTCCTTTGCAGCGAACTCCTGCTTGACCCTGGAAGCGATTGCGTCGGTGTCCACCTTGTAGAGGGCAGCGGCTTCGTTCAACACCCGCGTCGTCTGCTGTCGGGCGGCGGTAAGCAGGATGGTGAGTTCCACCAACACACTGCCCAACACACTTTCCTCGGCACGGCGCAGGTAGGCGGCAAACAGCTTGGCAATGGAGTCGCTGTCCTTCTCCCGCTTGATGCCGCGCTGCCGGGCAACGAACTCCAAACGCCGTTCCTCTACCAGCCCGGCGAGCCGTTCCACGACAAACAGCAGATCGCGCTTCATCAACCGCACAGGTACGGCGTCGGCGATGGCTGCGAGTACGCGGACGCCGGTGGTGTTGGCGATGGCTTCCTCGCGGCGCTGCTTCTCCTGCGCGGCCTTTATCGCGGCATCGGGATCGGCCCGCCGCTGCTGCTTCTTGGGATGATGCACCGGGCAATCGGGATTGGCGCACACCTTGCGGAGTTCGCCTTTGTCGGTGCCATCCGCAACGATGGCCTGGGTAACAAACTTGCATGTTTTGTATTCCGGCGCTTCCTGCTGGTATTTGTTCTTCGGCTTCTCCTGCCGGATTTCTACATACTGGTTGCGAGGTACAACAGAGCTGCCTTCGGCAGGTTTGCCGTAGGCGGTCGTAATCTGTACCAGCTTCGGTTTAGCTGCCACAGTCCGCTTCACATGCGCGTCCACCTTGGCTGCATAGCAGGCCGGATCGGAGCAGGAATCGTGCTGCGCCGCGATGCCCTCGAAGAGAAGCGTGTTGTGGCCAGTGCGCTTGGGACATTCAACGCAAGAACCCGCCTCGGGCACAAGTGTTGTATCCTCTTTCGAGAACGGCGCGGTGGCAAGCTCCAAGAGAATGTTGTGCTCGATCCATTCGCGCAGATGGCGAACGGGCAGCAGGATGCGCTTCGCCTTGCTGCCGCCCGCATAGCTCTCCTGCCAGCAAGCGGCAAGGGCCTCTTCTTGTTGCCCCGGTTGAATTTTAGCGAGCAGTAAAGCATGGCCCAAGCCGATTTCGTCCTTTGTGAAGGCTTCGACCGCTGCGGGCGCAAGCTCCGTCAAGCGAAGGCGGGAGGTTACATACCCCGGATGCTTGCCGCATTTCGCAGCAATGAGTTCGATGGAATACTTCGGCTCCTCAAGACGCAAGAGCGCGGCGAAGCCCTGCGCCTCGTGGAGCGGATGAACGTCTTGGCGCTGGAGGTTTTCGACTAGCTGTGCCTCCAACACCTGAGCGTCGGTCATTTCGCGGATGCACACCGGCACGGTTTCTTTCTCGGCCATCGCTGCGCCGCGATACCGGCGCTCACCGAAAACGATCTCAAAGCTCCGCTCCGCGCGGGGCCGAACAAGCAAGGGCTGTAACACGCCGCTTTCGCGGATGCTGGCGGCGAGTTCCTGCATTGCATCTTCGTCGAAAGTCTTGCGCGGGTTGGTGGGCGATACGACCAGCCACCCAAGAGGCAGGTCGCGGTACTCGGACTGCGTTTGAACTGTAGTCATGGGGAATCTCCTATTCCGGTTGAATCTTGCGTGATGGCGCAAGCGGGCACACTCCCAAGCGCACCCGCTCAGGATGTGTGCGTTAGCTGGCCGCTGCGAACTGCTCAGGCTCCGTCGCCGGTTCCGCGATTTCATCAATGCGAATTGCGGCCAGAATCACGGAGGAGGTGCGCTGGATAACCTCAAGGCTCTCTGCCAGCAAGGTTGCGTTTCCGTTGTACATCTGGATGTAATCGCTCGATGCGTTGCCCATCTCCAGGCCGATTGCCTGACCCACGATGAAAGCCACGGCCTCGGCTTCCGTCTCGCGCACGGTTGCCGTGGTGAAAGTGCGGCGCTCTGCCTTGTGCAAGAGTTCATGTGCCGTTTCGTGAACCAAGGTGACAAACTCCTCGGCCTTCGACTGGCCGGGAAGCAGGGCGATCTTGCCGCCGTAGCTCACGCCCAATGCCGGGGCGATCCGCTCGTTGAACTCAAGTGCGATGTTATGCTGTGCGAGAAAATCAATCAGCCGGTCGCGCTGTTCGCCTACTTCGCCGGAGATGTTGTGCTCGAATTCGGGCAGATCCGCACCTTCGGTCTGCTCCACGTCGAAGACATAGACAGCGCGAAAACCGATAAGCACCGGGCGCGGCTTGGTGCTGCCATCTCCATCGTTGTTCTGAGCAGCTTCGGCGTTCTTCCGCCGATTGCCGATCATCGGCGCGAGAATCTGAACGCCCCTCTCGCCGCGCTTCACGAACCGGCCCATCTCTTTCCATGTGCCGAATCCCGCTACGCGCGTGGCCGTGGGTCGTTGCCGCGCAATGGCAACGATGTTGCCGAAGCTATAGTTATGAAACCGCGCCATCGCGGTCAGATAGGCGGCAAGTGTTTCGCTTTTGCCTGCCTCTACCTGCCGGATGAGAAAGTCCACGGCCTGCTTAATGATGAGTTGTGTTGGATTGTCTTTCTGTGCGGTCCGCCCCTGATAGGGCGAATCGCTGCGGTTGCGCTGCGCCGCATTTTTCCTGTGCGGTGCAGCTTGGCTGCTGGCTGTGCCATTGCTGGCGGTGGTGGCTGCGATGCTGGCAATGCCGTCTCTGCGCTTCATGATGATGCTCCTGCGTAGCCCCGAAGGGCCGATTGGCGTCCAAAAGCAAGAGCACCCAAACCAAATTTCTTTCGTTGAGTGCCCCCGCTTCATGGCTCTTCGCAACGGGCGGAGGCGGGAAGGTTCGGTCAAGGCCGCGCGTTCTCCAGCGCGTTCATCGCAGCGTAGCGGAGAGCCTTGACGGGTTCTTCCCGTCTCTGCCAGACCGTTGCCTGAAGCGGGGGCACTGCACGAAGGAAGAAAATTGGTTCTTTTCCTTATTGCTGTACGCTTGTTCGCACGTCAGGGAGGGGCGTTGCGGGGAAGGAACGGCACCGCTGAGGTGGGTCGTGGAAGACGCCGGCACCATTGGCGCCTGCAACGAGGGAGGAAACCTCCTCCCAACATTTCCGATCCGTGCGCGGGAAATATATCCTTGATTGATAGGCACACCCTCGCTTGTTTTTGCTGTTGGTTTTGGAATAGGAGAATTGCCCTTGGTCAACCTTTTGGAACTAAGAGAAGGTTCTCGCTTTGAATCTTTCTGCAAGGCCCTACTGGTCGAGAAATTCCTGCGCTTTCAAGCATTCTCACCGCCAGATGGGGCTATTGATGGTTATGACGAAGATTCAGAAACGGTCTTCCAATTCTACTTTCCCGAACAAGCACCGCGAAAAGACAAGATTGTTGCGGACATTCAGAAGGTTCTGAGCTCTGGTGGACGTTTCAAAGCATGGGTATTAATTCTTCCCAAGGACCCGAGCCCGACGCAAACGAAATGGGTACAGGGCGCCTTCTCTGGGACTTCGATTCAGGCGGCAATATGGGGTAAAACGCGAATTGAACAATTGCTGCGAGACTATCCTGCTGTTCGTGATGCGTTCTTCCCCACAGAAGTAAAGAAGGCTATTAGAAGGCTTGCCAAGGGGAAAAAACCATGTACTGGAGATGCCGAAGACTGGCAGGCCATCGAGGCTGAGGAATCTGTGGAACTGCGAGAACTCATGGAGCGCCTGGCGGAAGAGAGTGCAAGGAGAAAACACCGGGAGGTTTCGAGCGTCGATTTTAGTCGTGAATATGGCGAATTTAACAGTCATTTCAGGCTGTCGTCCTACGACCGGCTAAATCGGAATTTGATGGGTGACGCGAGGCAGTATCTCGAACAGAAGTTCTATGCAAGACGCCAAGGGGAATCGAAGTCGGCGCAGCGCAAACGACGAATTGACGGAATCCACGGTATAAAGCAAGCAATGAAAATTGCCGAGGAGGAGTATCGCCGAGATTTGATGATGGTCGCCGGTACTGATTCTTTGAGAGGGATGAATTCAGAGCAATTGGAATCGGTGTTTCAGCACCTCAAGAGAAGGCAAAGGCTGCATGAATCTCAACGGGCCTGATGTACATTTCCGCATTTCACATATTCGCCCACCGCGACCTGCATAGGAAAGTTGCAACGAATACGCTATGGATAAGAACGGATCAAACCTTGACGAAATACTGCTCAAACTTGCGCGCGCAGAGAAGCATCTTGGCGATGTCCTAACCGCATTGGAAGGCCACAAGCGAGGGGAAGTTACTATCGCGATGGAGAAGGACGAAGTGCTCCAGGTGGCAGTTCAACGAGTGCATCTTGTTCCTAATTCATCGCCCGAAGTAAGCGCGATTGCGGGAGACTTTTTCTCAAATGTTCGCGCGGTCCTCGATTACATCGTCTGGCAGCTCGTTCTGAGCAATCCACCCAATGAACCGGGGCCAAGCAATCAGTTTCCCATCACAGATTCATCGAAAGGATTTTCAGATCAAGTTGCTCGGAAACGCCTACGAGGTGTCGCTGAAGACGCCATAAAGATCATAGAGGCTTTACAGCCCTATCATGACCGCAACAACCCGTTGGGACTTTTGAATAGGCTTGTCAACATTGATAAGCACCAGACGCTCAACGTGGTTGCAGTTGTTGCGGACAACACGGAAGTCATCTCTCAGTCCGGCAGTTTTGCACTCATGCTGGGAGACGAAGAGTTGCGCGATGGGTCAGTGTTCGGGGACATTGGGATACCGCTGAATCTAATTCCAAGCATGTTTCCTGATTTTGGGCAAAGACTTCCTTCCATGAAGATGCACGGAACATGTTCTTTATTTCTAGCATTCGACGATCCGACTGCCGAAAGACTGGAAGATTTCCGTGTGGATAGAACTTTGCAAAAGATCTACGCCTTCGTCAAGGAGTGTGTACTTCCCAGATTTGATGGTTACCTCAGATCGGGGAGTAATTGACCTCAACGTGTTGAGTGGCGAAGTACGTGATCGCCATTGCTGAGTGCTTTGATTCCCTATCGCATCATCTATCATGTTCCGTTTTGGTGTACCGAGGTGGCTACGCGTCACCACGAGATTTCCCAACAAACGAGTGCCTTTTCAAAGCCTTCTCGAATCACGGCTGTGCAAATATTCCCAACGAACCCCCTTCTCTCGTAACAGGTAACGAGTACAGCGCCTCAAAGTTCGCATCAATGCTTTCATTTATCGGCGGCGGGATCTTCGTCTTCTGAATCTGTTCGAAAATCCTTGATGCCATCTGATCACACATCCTGATCATGACTCCGCCCAGAGTTTCGTTATCCACGTCGGCAGAGGAGTATACAAGTGTGATTTGATGAGGCAGGGTGTTGCCCATGTAATATCCCTTGCGGCGCTCATTGATCTCACGATGGGAATCAAGTTCGCTATCCACAACAAGCGCAATACGATGGTGCGACGGAATCGGCCTGCTCAGATTTCGCGTAATCGTTAAATGCCAGCCAATCTGTTCTGGATTGACACCGTTCTTTATCCCGACGATCAAGTACGCCGCGAGACAAATAAAAGGTACGCCAGGAGGGCCGTAAGTGGCTGGCGGTTTCGGGGTAAAGTAGGAGACAGAGACGGCACATCTTTTCCCGAAGAGCATCCGTGTGTTCGTGTCAACCGCGACCACGTATTCATAGGCAAACAGGGCTCGCTTTGCGGTAAATGTGCTTTTCCCATCTGACGGAATCGAAGACACGATCTTTGGCTTGCCGCTAGTCCGCTCATAGCTGCGCTCGGTTCGTGTTGATTTTGCGTCGGCGCCCACGATCTCGATTGCGTCTGTTTGCCAATCGTATGAGACAGTAAGTGTGCGGTCGTCTCCTACGTTTACCGTACCGTAGACGGAATCCTGCCGTAACTTCGTCTTTCCCTTCTTTCGTTTCATGAAACCTCACGAGGGTCTCTTACAAAGCTAAACTCTCGGCATAAGGGCTTTCTCTCCCGTCCTGTAAATAGTTACGCGAGTGTTCCCAGCCGAGTGATCCCGGATCAGCGGCAACGGATGTCATGCTGGCGGAGGAAGGAGAAGTTCGTCGGAGCCTCCCTCCAACCAAGGCAGTATTCCGTCAAGCCGTGATGTCGCCGCGGTGAAACCGCAGTGCCACAGCGCCACCCGATGCTGTTTGGAAACTTCAAAGGAGTTCCGAAGCGCCAAGTCGAGGGGATTGGGAGGCGAGGGATGCCCTGGCTCAAGAAAGAAGTCTCCTGGTGCGGTCAGGGTGTTACTGAGCCCGCGGGACCATGCGTCCTCACGAAATGTCATCGGATCGGTTTTGCAGTCCGCGAAATCGAGCACCATGATTGGGAGCCGTGTTCCGGTGCTTCCGTACCGATTTTGCAGAACACGATTGATGTGTATATCGCCAAATCCGTAGCCTCCTATGAGAATTGCATCTGCTTCGTAGATGTGTCGCGTCAGTGCAGCGTGAAGAGAATGGAACGGCTCGACGAGCAGTTGGTCGAGTTTGTGCCCGCCAGCAATAAGGGTCGTTTGCGGAAACGCCTTTCCTTCCGAACGCTTCTCGGTAGGTCGCCCGTCGAGGTCATCGAAGAACGTTTCTATTTTCGTCAAGTCATTCCTCCAATAGATCGGACCTCCGTGCTGATATTGGAAGGAATGATGCACACTACCATGAAGGTGATAGATGAAAGCCCATTCCTTGCGCAGATGAACGCTGGCCGGGTTGAACTGGCCGCTTTCGCCAAAACCAGTGAAGGCATCAGGCCACGCCGAGAGGGCGGCGACATCGTAGTTGAGGTTGTAGACACCAACCTCGAACGTTTTGCGCAACCCGTCAAGAAGACGTTTGTACTCTTGTGCGGCATCGCTTGAATTATCGAGGTCGCGGCTTTTTTCGCGCATATATTTGGCGAGTCGCGCAAGTAAGTTGCTGAGCTGGTCAATGATAGGTACTGTTGCGCCATATCGGTCTGTTTCGCTCAACATCGGAAATGGGATCGACGGTGGTTTCATTCCGGGGCATGCAGTTGCGCGCAGCGTGTCTCCCCAGGGAGCGGGTTCCATCCAGTGGGCGAGAGCGATCATTTCGCCGAGCACCTTTTCAAAGTTGACGGCTGGCCCGTTTCTCACATCGCCAGACTGGTAGTACGCGGCGATGGTGTCCCACAAGGAAGTGAAAAAGTTCGGCGGCCCATATTGAGACGCCCATTCCTCGCTCCACTCTTTAATGGATTGGTTCAGGTCTGGGACGGAAGGCATTCCTACAGGTATCGAGCTGCCGGAGCCCAGAATTACCAGTAATCGCTTTTTGACCGTCATGTCACTATCGTAGCTGGAATATCGGGTAGATCATTACGAAGTCTTCGTTCCCATTCGGCAAGGTGAATTTGGATATTATGGAGGCTGGCGCAGCCCCCATTCTACTGATGCCTTCAGTCAGATCCCCATGCCGATTCCCTGGACGATAGATGGCGACTGAATCTCAAGTGCAGATGTCTTCGAAACATCGGCGCTGAGTTGCGGGCAGAGCTTGGTCATGTCGTCCGTGAAGATGGTCGCCTCGTGGCTCGCGCGGGAAATAGAAACGTACCCAAACCGGGAATTGAGTAGATCCGGGTGAACGCCGGTATCGGCATTCACAAGCACGCGCTCGGCGGTGAGGCCCTGGGAACTGTGACTGGTGACGGCGTATCCGTGGTCGAAATGGCGGTACTCCTGGGCATTGAATTCGACCTGGCGGTTGTTGTCGAGACGGGCTGAAATGCGGCCGTCCGATGCGATGGACTCAATGGTGGCAAGGTCGCGGTTGGCGACGCCGAGCGACTTGTCGGGTGCGGTGAACTGTATGCGGTCGCCTACGGAGAATTCGCGATCGATCTCGCGGTAAACGCTGACACCGGTCAGGCGGCGTGGATCGTAGCTGGCCTGTTCACCGGAGGGTTTTTCGACAGTAAGTAGGTTGGCGGCGGGGTTGATACCGACAACAGCGCCATAGGTTCCGGCTTCGATTCCAACAGCCTTGCTGCCGCGTGAATAACGAACCACGTCGCTGATCTCATAGTGGCTGGCCCAAGAGCGTTCGGCACCGGTCATGTCCTGGCGCTGAACGAGCACGCGGAAGCTGTGATCCTCCGGCGCAAGTGTTCCGTTCGCCTTTAATTCCTGTCGAACGGCGACGTTCAGCTCGCGGCGGGACGCATTGTCTGGCGAGACGATCAGGGTTTTTTCGGGTGATTCAACGTAACTCTTGGCGATGGCGCGGATGCGCTCTTCCGTGCCGGAAATCTCTCTGATGCGGCCCTGTTGCTGGAGCGAATCAAGGGCCCCGGATACTTGACCTGTCGCAAGCAGCTCGACCGCTGACTTCAGCGCCGGTTCTTTCTGCCGAACGATCTCATCCAGTTTGGCGGTGCTCATTCCGGCTTCTTGCAACTGCTCAAACGGACGGCCTGCTTCGACGCCCTGGTGCTGACGCGCGTCGCCGATCAAGAGCACACGGTCGTTGGGGCCGAGACGCGTAAGGAATTCGCGCATCTGGTTGGTGCTCGCAAGGCTGGATTCATCCACAAAATAGAAATGGCGCTGCTGTTGAGTGGCAGGATTGGGCGAGCGTGCAAGGAAGCCTTGCAGGGTCCCGGACTCGACGCCTGCCTCGCCAAGCTGACGAGCGGCGCGTGAGGTCGGGGCGAAACCCTCGACCGCGTAGCCGTTCCATTCGGCGGCGCTGCGAACGACGGAGAGTGTCGTTGTTTTGCCCGCGCCGGCGTAGCCCTGAACACCTTGAACACGGTCGGCAGAGCTGAGCACATCCTCGACCACGCTCTTTTGGGCTCGGTTGAGACGCGTGTTCTGGTCGGTCACTGTGATGGCTTGCTCGCGTGACATGACGGGCTCAACCGTGTTCCGGCCCTCACGCACTCGGCGAACAATCTCAGACTCGGCTTCGATGGTCTTCGCTGTAGTGAACTGCCGAGCTGGTTGGCTCTGCGATCGCTCGACGATCTGAAATTCCCCGGAAGCGAGGCGGGCATCCAGGTTACCGCGTACCTGGGCAAAAGTGACGTCACCCATACCGCGGCGGAGGCCGTCACGGATTAGTGCCCGCTCATCGACTACGGCCTCTCGCTCAAAGTTCTTATCTCGGGAAAAGGTAAGTGATTCGCGCACGCGGTCAAGGGAGTTTACCGGCTGCTCCTGATTCTGAACTCGCTCCCGCGCGGCGCGGACGACCGCTTCGGCCTGGTGGCCGAAGTCCGATGCGAGCTTGCGATGGGCGGCCATGACTTCGCCGGGAGAGTGGATTTCTTTGCGGTCGCGTGTGGAGTGCGCGGCAATCTCCGCGGCCTCCTTTCCGGCGCGTCCTGTGCGCTCAAGATACTCGCGAATTTGTTGGCTACGCGGGCTTGATGCGTCAAGGTACTCCTGCGTGTAACCCTTGATCTCCGGCGCGCCGCTGCGGCCAACGGCGATCTCGTAACCAAGATGGCGAAGCTGGTAGGTCAACTCCGATTGATAAATGGCTGTAGCGAACTGCTGCGATGCGAAGAGGCTCTGGGGCTGGATGGCTCGCGGCTGGCCATTCTCGCGCTCGGTCACGTTGAATACGACTGCGTGGGTATGAAGCTGCGGCGCAACGTAACCGTCGACCGGGCGGGCCGTGTCGTGTTCAAACTTCGCGGCGATGAATTTGGCAGTCGTCTCCGGTGCATGGTTTCCGCCGATGCGAGCCTGGGTGTACATTTCGAGCTGCTCCAAGGCGACACGGACGCTCTCGCGATGGGCTCTACGGACGTTGTCGTCGCCGCCAACGAGCGCAGTCAGCGAGATGGATTTGGGCGCGGAAAACGTCGCATCCCAACCGGCGCGATGCTCCATTGTCTTGACCGTTTTGCCGTCCGCGTCCTGATATTCATAGGAAGCGCGCTGGCGAACGAGTTGCTCGCCGGAGGCCGGGTGCTGACCTTGGCTAAGTTTGGCAAAATCCTCGGCTGAAACCGTTCCGGCGAGGCCGAACCGAGCGGCAAGTCGGCCTTGCCACTCGCCTTGGATCACGCCGCGCTCGGACCAATAGTTCTGCTCCTTCGCGGTGAATTCCTTCGCGTGGTAACTCTGCGCCTGCCCTGCCGAAAGCGGCTTGGAGATAGTCAGCATAGGCGTCTACTCCATTACCTGTCCGGGAGCCTGGAGCACATCGTCGGGGAATATGAGATTGCCCTGAATTGCCTCCGGCTCGATAGGGAGCGGAGTGCTTGGCACGATCAGGTCGTCCATTTCTCGTTCATCGAAGCCGGGGCTTTTCTCCTGGAGCGCGATGAACGGAAACGAGAACCGAGCGACATGATTGCCGTACTTGAGAAAGCCGCGCAGGTCGTCGAGGCCGGAGACTTCGGAGGGCAGAACAAGAGGTTCGGTCTGGCGGTCGAGCGCGAAGTTTTTGCCCGCACGTGAGCCGTCATAATGGGTTTCACGTAATCGTTCTATCTCTACCTCGCCAATGGCCTCACTCACCCATTTAGCCGCACGCGGCTCCGTGGTGCGCAGGAAGATCTTCGTCGCAGGCTGCGAGAGCATAGCTTCGGAGTCTTCGCCGTACCTGGCTTCCATTTGACTCCGGCCCTGGAAGCCAAGTATCACGGGGTTTTGCGACTTGCGATTCTCGGTGATGGCTGTATGGAGCTGCGGTAGCCGTTGCAAACTGGCCAGTTCGTCAATCACGAACCAGACAGGCTTTTGGTCTGGCATTGGCTCATTCAGGAGTCGCAAGACCAGCGTGTCGATCCAGAGGCTGATGAGCGGGCGGAGGGCCTCGCGCATCGTCGGGCGCGACGTGATAAATATCCAGCCCCGCCGCGTCTCGGCCCAGTTGGTAGCTGTCCAGACAGAGGTTGTCTCGTTCTCTTTCGGAAGCAGCCGAAAGCTATCTGCACTCATATTGAGAGAGCCGAGAACGCCAGTTCGTTGCTGTGGGGCTTTCGGATCGATCAGCATCCAATACTCCGTATTCTGGACGCGCTTGTCGATCTCCGATGGGTCAGACATCCACTTGATTAGGTCTTCCGGGGTCGGAAGGTAGCTGAGCAAATGCGCGAAGATCTTTTGCGGGGCCTCCACGAAGAAGCGATTCGTGACGCCCTCGGGCTGGTAAAGCGACACGGCCAGCGCCTTGGCCTCTGCTTTCCGCCGCAGTTCTTTCGATGGGTTCCAGTAAGGCATCCGCGCATCAAGGGGATTGAGGACGATGTCGCCGCGGTGTGGGTCGTAGAACTGCTTGACGAACTCGCAAGCAGGGTCATAAACGATGGCGCTGTCGCCGCGAGCATCGACCTGGTAGAGCATCTGGCGAATGATGCTCGACTTGCCTGATCCGGTGTCGCCCACGATCAGGAAATGCTTGTTCTCCGCGTCGCGCGGGATTCGTAATGGGAGCTTGAAATCATCGGTCTTGATCCCAATGCCATTGCCGATGACGGCCTTGGTGAACTCTTTTGCGTTGACCAGAACTGGACCTTTGAGGCGGCGCCCATAGCGTAGTTGCTTGATGCGTGCGATGTCCTTCCGAATTGAAAAAGGAAGCTGCAGGACGAATGCAGCGAGTCCAAAGAAGAGCTGCATCTTGAAGAGCCCGTAGATCGGAGCGTCCTCGTAAATCCAATGAGCGAGCCAGGCGTGGAGCGTCTTGTTTGCGTAGGTGCGAAGGTCCTCGCGTTCTAGGAAGTAAGTGCCATGGACCGCGGCTTTCGCGGTGAGCGTAAGCGGAATCGACGGGCCGCCAAATGGTGGCGTGGCTCCCGCCTGAACATCCGCTTCGAGCGCGGCGCGGCGGTCCGACACTCCATCCGAAACATAGAGCATCTGGTATTTGCTCATTGAATGCGCGAGGCCGGCGGTTTCGCTGCGCAAATAGTACGGCAGGTAGTAGCGTTGCAGCGGGAGCAATCCAAACTGAAAACGCAAGTAGACGAAGAATCCGGTGGCGACGATCGCCAGAAAGAACGCTCCGAGCGTATAGAGATAGCCGCGCGGAGGCCAAATGATGGACTCTTTGCGGCCCCATTGCTGAACGGTTGGCATAGCTTATTTCTCCTGCTTCTTGCTGCGACGGGCGAGGAGTTCCTGTGCCTTCGCCGCCTTGGTTGTCTGGACCTGGCGGAAGAGAATGGTGAGCTGATCCTGGACCATTTTGTCTCCGCGCAGGAGCGGTTCGAGCGTGCCCATCAAGAGCATCTGAATACCCACCAGCTCGGTGAAAATGTGAAGGTTCATTGCACTGCCGCGTTCGCCTCGTGCTTCAGCGAGCAAAGTCTGACGTATCCATTCGCTGATGCTTTGCCCCTGCCGCTCCGCGAATGACTCAAGCTCACGGAACTCGCTGCTCGTGACTTTCGTGCTGGCAGTCTTAGTGCGAAGACTGGCTTCGACACTCGCCCTATTGGTTGTCATTCCATCTGTTTGCATGTCATAGCCTTTCAATCGTGGAGGCTCAAATGGGCCAGCGCCGTAGAGCGCTCAAAGTTCCTAACTCATGTCGATTCAACAGGTAGACCGAGAGCGCCCGCGGCGCTGCACAGCGCCCTCCAAGGGGTGGAGTGTCGAGATACACCCGGTGCGCAGCACCGAACGGGCACTCGCGGGCTGCACGAATGATTCTGCGGGCACAATTCACTGGGCACCACCGGCCTTGCGGGAAGGCTTCACGGGCTGCTGAATCGCCTCCGACGCAGCACTATTCTGCTGTGTGCGGCGGATACGAAGGCTCTGTGCAACGCTGGCGGCTTCGGGAGTCCGCAGGAACTCCTGGAAGTCGCGGTCCTTGGCGAAGACGTACGCGAGCGCCTTATCCACGACCTCATCGGCTGAAGCGTGGAGGAAGGCCGCGTACTGGTCGATCTGCTCGGCGGTTGTCTCGTCGACGCGGATCGTAGCGGAGATCTGACGGGTCTGAATGATCTCAAGCAATGGCATTGAGTGGCTCCTCTCTGTCGGGAAAGTGGTTGGGATTGGAGACGGTATCTACGCCGTGAACCATCTCGTAATCGAACCTTTGCAAGGCTCGGTTGTAGCCGTTCAATCGAAGGACTTCGCGGATGACGCGACGCCCCGGCTCGCGGGCTACATGGACGACGAAATCGACGGACTCTCCGATCTCGGCTTCGATGTCCGCAAAGGTCGCCTGAGAATGGCTACGCAGCACGAGATTTGCAAAGCGGCGAAGCGCTTTTGCGGCTGAGTTGGCATGGATGGTGGCAAGCGAGCCGGCGTGCCCGGTATTGAAGGAATCGAGTAGCGTACGCGCCTCGATTCCGCGCACCTCGCCCAGGATGATGCGGTCCGGCCGCCAGCGTAGCGCGGCCTTCAGAAGATCGTCGAAAGTGACCGGCTTGCGGTGCGTATCGGTCTGGCATTCGACGGGCAGGATGTTCGGTTTCTCTATACGCAACTCCGCGGTATCCTCGATCACAACGATGCGCTCATGATCGGGAATCGACTGGCCAAGGATGTTCAATAGCGTTGTCTTTCCGGTCCCCGTTCCGCCGCTTATAAGGATTGTCTTGCCGTCCTCAATCTGGGCGGCAAGGAACTCCGCAAGCGGACGCGATAGCGTTCCGCGAGCGATCAGATCTTCCACCGTGTAACGGCGGCTGGTGAATTTGCGAATGACCATGGCGGGAGTGTCGCGGACGACCGGAGGAATCACCGCGGCCAGGCGGCTCCCATCGGGGAGCTGCGCGTTGAGTAGCGGGTTGTCCTCGTCGAGCTTCTTTCCGAGTCTGTTGGCTACGACTTCAAGGCCAGTCCGCAGCCGGGCCGCGTCGAATTCAATGCTGGCGTCGCGGGAGAGAATGCCGTCGCGTTCGTACCACCATGTCGAGTCGGGATTACCCATGATTTCGCTAACGCTCTCGTCAAGCAAGAGCGGTTCGATGGGGCGGAGGAACGGAAGGATTAACTCGAAGCTCATGCAGGAACCTCTTCAACGATGGAAGCCCAGCGTTAAGCCGGGCTTCCGAAACGCATGAGGAAGGGCCTATGCGGCCTCTTCCTCAGGGGTAATTTCTTCGGGCTCTTGCTCTTCCGGGCTGACCTTCTCGGCGCGGTCGAGCTTCAGGATCGAAGACACGCGAACTTCCCATACGCGCTGCTTGGCGCTCGTCTTCTTGTTCGTCTGTTCGCGGCTGCGCAACTCGCCTTCGACGGACAGATGAGCACCCTTCGTGAGCGTCTTCGCGTACTCGGCCAGCCGGCCCCAGACGACGCAGCGATGCCACTCGGTATGGCTGTTGTATTCGCCCGTCTTCTTGTCCTTGTAGCTGGACTTGGTGGCAAGCGAGAGAACGGTGAAGCTGGCGTTGTTGGCAGTGCGGGTGATGGCGTCGTTGCCGAGGAAGCCGATGAGCGTAATGCGATTCTGATACATGGTGAGTCTCCGTTGTTTGAATTCCCGGATTGGCCGGGTCACCCCTTGGCGAAGCCCTAGCGAGAGGCCCGGCTCCCAAGTGCCAAGCCGTGCATTCTGGAGCAGGGGCCCAAACTTGATTTGGGAGAGGAGTCCGGAAAGCAGAACGGCGACGTGCCGCCGGGCGTCGGATATTGCCCGAAGCGTGTGACCGGACAGAGTAGGGATGGAAACGGAAGACGAGCGCTTCATGGTCTGCATAGACCGAGGAATTCCCGGCGTGCCATACCTGCGCTTCTGGCTGCGGAACCATCTCTTTGCCGCCTGCTCAAGGGACTTGAACGGCGAACGGACGTGCCGTCTCAGCGCGACTGTCGGCGGGATTCTCCGCCTGCGAAGAAACGAAGGGTGTATCTGCCGCGATTTGTGACCGCGAAGGGACATGGAAACGCCTCGTATGGGATGTGTATCCGGACTGGGTTACTCGAAGGCCTGGTCGGCTCGGAAGCGGACGATGGTCAACCCGAGAGGATCGACGGCCAGTTCGTTGTTCTTTACGTTCTCCCGGAAGACATAGGTCACGCTGGCTGTCCATCGCTCGCGCTTAAGCTCGGAATGATCCGTGGGATTGGTGAAGATTTTCACGAACTCGATTCGCGCCGAATACGGCGACTGCCTCAGGTCGTCTAGGACGACCTCCTTGACCTCGACATCGACGTACGGAAGTGAGCTGTCCTTGATGTAGGTCGGGATGATGTTGTCCTTCCGGTCCTGGTCGATTACGGCACGCTGAACGTCGCTGTTGAGGAAGTACAGTGCACTGGTCTGATCGCGCTCAATAGTGAAGCGATTCCGACTGAAATACAATTCCGCCCAGCGGGTGAGGTAATACTTGTTCTCCGCCTCCTGAGGGCGGTACTGGAAGTTGCGATAGTCAATTGCTTCTGCCCGGCCCACATCGTTGATCCGAACGATCATGGGGTGCATACTGGCGAGCGCATTCTGGCTCTCATACGTCAAGCCCGCAAGGGCGAGAGAGACGACAGCGAGCACGAGGATCGTGACTTTCAAGTAGGTGTTCATCACCAGAGGGTCGCCGTATTGCTCAAGGTAGCGCTGTGCAGCTCGTGTGATCTCTGGCGTTGTCTTGGTTTGTGTGGTCATTTCAATTCTCCTTTGGCTGCGATTAAATCAAAGCGCGAAGCGCCATCATTGCCACGCCGATACCGCTACCACCGCCGCTGGTGTGGCCGCTGAAAAGGGACTGTGTAATCGCTGGAATCTTGAAAAGTATGTAGACGTTCACGAGAACCAAGAGAATCAGTAGGGGTAAGGTCTGGACAATGAGCGATGGATCGGAGACGCTCTGTCCAAGCTGGACGTAATAGCTCGTCAGAACGTGAGAAAGGACGCTCATCGCTGCTGCTGCGACGACCTTATAGAAACTAAATCCGAGGTACGCTTTCAGCCAACCCCAGAACAACCAATCGAGTTTATTGAAGACGAGAAAAGGGATGAAGAGCGGACCCAGAAGCCCGATGATGGTCGAAGCGATTGCGCCGTAGGCGATAATGGCGGAGACAACCGCCGCCAGGAGGGCCAAAAGGAACTGCACAACAAAATACACAATCGAGTAGTACGGCGACATGACGCTGGTCAGCATCGACGGCCCGGTCTTCGAGGACGCCGCGTGTATCTGGTTCAACATGGTCGTCGAACCATCCGCTCCAATGACGCTAACGAGATTGGCTGTACCTCCGTCAATGAACCCCTTGATTGAGAATCCCAGTCCAGGGATCGCGCTGTCATAGTAGTTGACCATTGCGTAAGCGAAAGTAAGCAACATGAAAAGGCTGATGAACCGCCCAATGTTGAATCCAGCTCCGCCTTGTGCCGATGTGAGGGATTCCTGAACGCCAAACCAGACGAGCATCATGGTCGCAAGGGCGATTACGATGTGGACCCCAATGGCGGTAATAGAGGGTGCCGCCGTTGCTGCTAGCGACTGGCACCCTTGTGCAATTAGATCGAAGAGACCTGTGCCCATTCAGCACCTCTCGGTTTGTGTGGCTTGTGTCTTCATCGCCGCGACTCAGTACGACTGGGTAAGCAGATTTGCCGCACCGCTGCTGGTGGTAGTGATGTTTGCGTTGTAGAAGCCTTCGTATCCTGCCGAGTCACGAAACGCAGACTTCATCGCGTCTTGTTGCTGCTTTTGGGCAAGCATCTGCTGCAGCGCGGCGTTGGCGTTGATCTGGTTGGCGTCCTGCATGGTGCGAAGCTGGAGAAGCAAAGCGCGGTTGATTCTTTGCAATACCGCCATCTCCGATTCTTGCGATGGGTCCGTGGAGTTGGTTGCATTTTCGAGTGCCGTAATATCCGCCTGCCGCGCCGTCTGGTTTGCTTTGATAGTGCCGATGGTCTCAAGTTCAGTCGCTGCGACTGAATCCCCCAGATCGACGGTTGCGCCTTGCGCGGCAAGCTGTTGCTGACCCGCAAAGGTCGCGACGTTCGCTGATGGGATAGTGGCCGTTAGCGGAGGGATACTGGCAAGTTGAATGGAGGCCGCCGCAGCCGTGCCGGTATTTGAAGAATTAACCCATTGAGAACCAGAACCATTACCGTAGTGGTTGGCGATTTGCTGCGTCATCATCAAGTCGGTCGTCGGAGACAGGAAGCGCTCGTAGAGCAGCTGCGGCGCGACCATCATCTCGTGATAAAGGTTGTACTGCTGTTTGATCTGGTTGTAGGTTTGAAGAGCGGTCGAAGCGATCTTCACCGTGTTGGAGAAAATCTGCTGCCCGTTCTCTATTTGCTGCATTTGGTTGCTGATGGACTGTTCTTCATGCTCGATCTGGACGACGGCATGGCCGGATTGCGTGGGGTCGAAGACGATGCCTGAGCCGAACTGCGCTTGGGCAGCTGGCTGCAACGCCGCCACGAGTCCGACTACAAGCGCTGAAAGGGGCATTTTTCGCATAGGGATCTCCTGTTGTTTTCGGTGAATTGTTTTGGTTGTCAAACGATCAGTGTGGGCTTATTGCTGAGCGGCAATGATCTGCCGTTGAAGATCCGCAAGATGGTCGGCTTGCGGCTTGCATCGGGCCTCCCGCTCCTTCCGCTTGGTTGCGAGAGTTGCCATCTCTTCGTCGGACAGCTTTTGCCCGGTTAGCAGTCGCGCAGAATCCGCGGTTTCCACGTCTACACAGTCCTTGGCATAAGCCGGGTATTCAGCGTTGTATTGCGCTTGCAATTGTTGAACCTTTTTTGCCTTGCTTTCGCAGCCCGCAAGGATGAGCGTGCAAAGTAGCAGGAGAGCCATCAATCGCATTGGGGGAACCTCCTCAGAACGTCTGCGGTATGGTGTGATTCGAGTACGCTGGCAAAAGCATGTCCTGGGTGAAATAAATCTTCACGCGGTGGCCCTCGCGGATCGTGATGGTGGGCGGTATCTGCATGAAGCGATCCAGGATAGTGTTCGCTGACTGTGAGATGCTGCCAGCGGTGCCAGTG
Organism: Acidobacteriaceae bacterium; assembly: GCA_003134815.1. Lineage (GTDB taxonomy): Bacteria > Acidobacteriota > Terriglobia > Terriglobales > Acidobacteriaceae > Telmatobacter. The sequence goes on from PLCO01000012.1 coordinate 131,699, forward strand.
GTGAAGGCTTGGGGACCACTGGTGCTGATCGTTCCGCCGCCCTCGGTAATCTCACCCGCTCCGGCAATCACACCTAAAGCGATGGACGCCCCGAAGATTTCAAAGTAATGGTTGTTGACCTTGTCTTTTAACCCCTCTTCGCCGATCTGGTCGAGGCCGTTAAACTGGTCGAGATCGACCGAGTAACCGTCAGGCATAATCAAGCGATGAAAGACAACCGCAATCCGTCGTTGCTGCCCGAACCCGGCAGAGCCAATTTTCTTTGCTTCCCCAAGGACGACAGTTCCCTCCGGAATGATGACGTGCTGGTGGTCATGGGAATACAGCGGGTTTGAAACAAGAACCTTCACTGGGCCGGAGGCGTCGCCGTCCAGGCGATTCATGAGGACCGTGTCGAGAATTGAACCTTCATAGACGAGATAGGGTTGCCCGCTAGCTGAATCGATATTTGCCTCCATTGGACGTTTGTACCCTCCCGCCTGCTCTGGGGGATCTCCGGGGGCTCGCGGTGCCTGTAGGCTCGAATCTTCTTGCCGCTGCGCATTCTGGGCAGCAGGAACATATTGCGCAGCGGGCGTCTGACCCGAGATTTGCTGCGGCTCCTGGGTACGGGCGTACACGAGATTCGAAGCGAAGCGCGACTCGTCGGCGCGCTCGCGTTCTTTCGCGGCGATGAGCTGTGCCTGTTGCTGTTCCGGCGATAACTGGGGTTGTGGGTTCCCCGGCTGTCCATATCCTGCTGGACCGTAGCCCGGTTGCTGGCAGGGCTGCGCCGGATTGGCCTGATTCGGAATGCAAGGAACTGCAACGCCAGTCGGCCCGTAAGCCGCGGCGGCAGCCCGTTGCGCCGGCGTCGCAGACGCCAGCGCGGGATCGTTGGAATTCGCGGTAGCCTCTGCCTGCTGTTGAGCCTCTTTGTCACGCTCAGCCTTGAGCTGGTTCTTCAGATCTTGAACGTTGTTGTCGGTGTTGTCCTGAAGAGTGGGCTGGGGTGGCTGACCCTTCGCTGACGCCTGCGGCGTCTTCTTAGCGGTTGAGCTGAAGAGTGCCGCTGCGATCACGAGCAGCGCCGCGCCAAGGTACACGAAGGTCTTGAGATTCTTTTGCAGCACTCCCTTGGGATCGATTTTCGTGCGACGCAGTTCCGGCTCGGTCACAGGCAGAACTGGGGGAATGACGTTGTTCTCGGCCATGGCGATTATCCCTTCCGTGTGAAGTCCATCCGCTTCTTGCCCAGTTCGACATACCCCGAGTCCATGACCTTCGGGATAATGTACGTCCCATCCCGAAGGTCGTAGGTGACCAGGTCCGGCTTGCCGTCCTTCATCTCGTAGATGCTGAATTTCTCCGGCGCATTCGTCTTGATGTACGTGAATTTGTCGTCGTGATAGATCGACTGAATATCGAAGGGCGCCTCATTCGCCTTGAAGGTGTAGTCGAACTTCAACTGCACCGGGTACGCGCTCTTATATTCGTCCACTGCCTGCTCAACGTGAGATTGCAGAACGGCGAGCTGTTGTCTACTCTGCTCAAGTTGTGCGGCGGGTACAAATTGCGGGGGGCCGCTAGCTGCGACAATTGCGGAGTGGTCGGCGGGTTCGATCAGGACTTTCAGGTCCGGCGCATCGGCGCTGCCTGATACGTCCTGCAACGTGAACGAATAGATGTTGCCCTTATCGGTGATGAGGTTGAGGTTGGAGCTGATACCCGCCTTGGCCGGATGCACGAAGCAGAAGTTGCCAACTACATCCACGATCCAGAAGTCCTTGTCGCCGGTCGCGGCCTCCATGATCTTCTCGGAGGGCGGAACCTCAATCAGCGTTGTGTACTTCATCTTGGCGTGGATCGGAACGATGTCCTGGGAGTGGTACCGAACAGTGCGCGCCGATGCCTCCTGCGCAACGGCCGCCAGTGATGGAAGCGCCAGGGCGAGCCAGGCGATGAAGATGAGTTTACGGTTCATGCGGCAGCTCCTTTTGGGTTGGGAGTGATGGTGCCGGCCCGCATGCGGGGCCGGAATGGGAAGTCTTCGGCGAGCCGCCGCAAGCCCTCGGCAATGCCGAATCGCTCGAAGTAGTCGCGCTTCTTCAGGTTGTCGCGGGCGTTGTTGGTCGCCATCCAGTGGGAGACGGAATCGACGTTCAACTGGACTTTCTTTGACGACTGCGCCTTGCGGATGAGCATCTGGCCAGGGGGAACAAGTCCTGCAATCAAGTCCAATTCAGTGTCGTTCAGGTGAAATGCCTCCCGGTACACGTCGCGGTTCATCTCCGGGTTTGCAAGAAAGATCTTTGTCGGGCAGCTTTCGGAGACGATCTGCAACATGCCCGATTCCTCAAGCTCCTTGATAGACTGCGTGGCCAGAATCATCGCCGCGTTGTGTTTGCGCCAGGTCTTCTGTGCCTGCACGACATAATTACGGATAGTCTCGTTTTTGATGAAGAGCCACGCCTCGTCGAGCAGGAACATTTTGAAAGTCGCGAGTTTCGCGGGATCTGCAATCTCGTTCGATGCCCGGTGGAGAACATAGAAGAGCAGTGGCTCCAGGACATCGGGCGAGTCGCCCCACCCAGCAAAATTGAATGTCTGGAAGCGGCTGAATGAAAGCGTGTCTTCGGTGTTATCGAAAAGGAATCCATGCTGCCCGCCCCGCGTCCACCGTTGCAAGCGGTCTTTCAGCTCTCCAATAATGTTGCTGAAGTTGGAAACGGTTCGCTGCTCTGGCTCAAGCACGTAGACCCGTTCGATTGCATCCCACAGCTTGCGCTCTTCTTTGAAGTCAAGCCGGTAACGCTGCTCATTACCCTCGATGAGTACGCGGAAGAAGCTGAAGAGGAATTGCAGGTTTTCTTTGCTCGGTTCAAGCGAGAACGGATTGATGGTGAAGTCGCGCGCCTCCTGGCCAACGTTCAAGTACGAGCCGCCGAAGATCGAGGTTAATGACTGGAAGCTGCCGCCGATGTCGAAGATGAACGTCAAGGGCGCGTACTTTTGCGCATTTTGGAGGATGAAGTTGCAGAGGTACGACTTTCCGGAGCCGGTCATTCCAAGGATGAGCGTGTGAGCAACCTCGCCGTTATGCAGGTTGAGGAAGTAGGGCGTGCTGTTGTCGGTCTCAAGCGCGGCAAGATACTCCGAACCAAGATGCGGATTCGTCCTCTCGCCGGGCAAGATCGTAAACAGAAACGAGAGGTCGGCATAGTTTGAATTGAGCAGGTAGAGCCGGCGCAGATTCAGGGCATAGTTGCCGGGTATGGTGGCGAAGTAGGCGTTGAGCTGGTTGTAGGTCTCCACGAACAAATTGCCATCGGCGTTTGTGAAAATGCCAGCGAACTCTCCCACAAGCTGTTCGATCTCCGGTTTCGAGCGACCATACAGCACAATGCTCAAAGAGAAGTCACCGAGCTGCTGGCCGTCGCCCAGCGCCCGTAGGCAATCGCCTAGATTTTCGATGTCAGCCTGTTTCGACTCATCGACCAAGACATCGCGGGGATTTGTCTGCGCTGCATCATTGCCCATCTGTGAGATAAAGCCGGTCTTTGAAACATTGAAGTGACGGCGACGCTTGTTGACTTCCTTGCGGGCCTGTTCGGCCGTCATGGGCGTCCATTCCGTCACGACATAGAAGTTCGCTGCGATCTTAAGGAGTGAATCGAGCACAAGTGGCCGCGTCTCTGTGATTGCTTCCTTCATGGTCAGCACGCGAACGAAGTGGTCGCCGACGCGCAGATGGTCACGCTCGGCCTCAACGGTTGAGTTGACTACCTGATAGTCGAGGAACTGCGTAGATTGCGGCTTGCCTGCAATCCGCGAGTCGTCGTAGTTGAGTAGCCGGCGAAGAAAACCAAACTGGCCTTGTTGATTCTGAACCTCAATCCCAACGAAATCGCCGAGCTGCCGCGCGAATGCCTGGACGCGCTGCTCAAGACGGGCAACGTCAGATTCGATTTGCGTCCCCAGCAGAGTTTTCATGCTGCTGCCGGCAAACTGCGTTTTCAACTCGTCCATTGCTCCGGCAGGATCACGGAACAGGCGTGTGAGCGCCGCTCCGAATCCCGTCTTCGACCGTGCGCCTTCGAGGACGATGCAATAGAAGATCTCAACCTGGTAGAGCCGGTCGCGCTTGGCTTCAAAGAATTGACGCCGCTGGTCGATGGCGGCTTCTACCACGGGGTCGTCGTAACGGGCGAAGGGGATATCGGGCCGGTTCTGCTTGAACAGATATTGGTAGACGTGGAAGCCGGGACCAAACGCTTTGAGTGCCGCCTCCAATCTCTTGACGGCATATTCCTGTTCCCCATGGTCGAGGCTCTCGTAGTCCACCCCGGAGACGCGCAACACCATCCCCACGTCCCCGCTTTTGGTAAGAAACGTGGTCTCATTCCAGAAGCCATACAGGTTGATGTGATCGTTGAGCGCGGCAGCCTCCTTCCACGGCTTAATGACCTTGTCGAGTCGCAGCATCAGACCACCTCCACGCGGGGAACGCTCTGTTTGGCGGCGTCGTAGCGCACGTTGTAACGCTCCGATTTCTCGAGAATCCTCAGAAATGCGGGGTCGGTGTTGGTGACCCAATGGCCGAATGCAAAACCTCCAACGAAGACGGCAACTCCGGCGATCAGGCTGTTGAATAGGTTGAACGCGCCCACAGCGCCGACACAGACGAAGTAGAAAAGCGTCCTTTCAACCCCAAGGTATGTGAGGGGCTTGTGCAGGCTTTTGTAGACCCGATTCCTCCGACGGGTTGTAGTGTGTGTCTGCATCCTCGCCCCTCACAGCTTGTGAAATGGTTGGTGGGAGTCGTCAAGCACGGCATGGGGTCCGCTTACACGCCCCATAGCCAGGTCAGGACGTTCGTGGCAAGCACGGCAATTCCCGTGCCGGCTGCGACACCGGCCAGGGTCTTCTTGGCGCCCGGTTCGCCGTGGGCGAACTGATAGCCGCCAACCACGATGGCGATCAAGCTTGCGACCTTCGCAACTGTGCCCGTGAAGAGGGTTTGCATTGCGGTAAAGCCGGTATCGAACGGTGACTGCGCGAGGGCAATCGCAGGAGATAGGATCAGCAGGGTGAAGAGTGTGACGTTTGGGCGTATCCGGCGCAGGCGGCTCCTATAGGAAGCCTGCCACCGGCCTTTGGGTATGAGCGTGGCGATCATCGGCACCTCCAACGGCTTGAACTTCTGCCGTTATGTGTCGGAAGGTATCCCGCGCCGTCTCGTCTGTCCAAGACTTCTTGTCTATGCCGCCATAGTTTTCATCTATGGATGTCTACCTCAGGAAAAGCGGACTCGATAGATGCCCGGTTGCCAAGCAGAGTTCAAGCAGACAAGGAGCTAATCTATGCAAGAGGCAGAGACAGTCTGCCATGCTTGTAGATAACATTCCTCTATGGCTAAGACCTTCATTGATGAAGTGATTGCCCAGTTCGACTGCAGGACAACACCCTTCGAACTCTTTGATGTCCGCTGCCAACTGATCGGTGCATCGATGGGTGCTCAGTTATCCTCGGAGGAGCAGACCAATCTTGACGCTGAGATTGCGGCTTTCACCCTCCGATTTACGAACAGCGACAAGAGCCCTTGGGGTACTTTTTTCGCTCCACTGCGCTCGGAACAGTGCGAGGGTGGCGTAGTTATTCATGACCCGGATCTGGCGCGGCTGGACTCCAAGAGCGTGGATGTGTGGGCGCGCCGTGCAAAAACATGTGCTAATCCAGTGCTTACATCCCGATATGCCGATCTGATTTGGGATTTGGAGCAAAAGATCGTCGGGCATGTCAACCGTCGTCCGGAATTCGCGCGTCTTGCTTTTGACACCTATCTTCGAGCCGTCCGTGAGGAACGGTTTCTCTATCCTCCCCTTGCGGCTCAAGCGCTAAGGAGAGCGTTGGAGATAGCCGGAGAGATGCACGACAGTGAAAAGATTGCTCAGGCGACTGAGGCAATGTTGGAGTTCGGCAAAACTGCACCAGCAGGCCTTCTAGCAATTTTCTCCAAAACTCTATCCACAAAGAACAAACTCGGCTCCACAACAATGAACACAATTTGCTCACTACTTGAGCAGCGTCTAACAAAGGTGATTGCAGAAAGTCACCAGATGGAAGTCGAGAGCGCGGTTCATGCGCTAGAGAGCATCTATCGGAAGGAAAAAGATGAGCAAAACCGCCAACGCATCGCCAAGATATACGGCGCCTTCTATCTGCGCATGGCAGAAACAGCACGTTCCACGCTTGCGATTGGCTGGTTAATGCCTGTCGTTAAACTCTACATGGATGTCAATCTTATCGAAGAGGCAGATGAAGTACTCCTCTATATGGAGAACCGTGGAAGTACGGCAGCAAATGAGATGGGTGTAATAAGTGTCGAGATGTCAGATGAGGAGGCAGCCAAGGCAGAGGCCGATGCGAACGTTGCTATTGATGGGTGGTTGGCGACGAACGATCTATTTTTTGCCATTTTCAGAGCCAGCTATTCGCTGTTGCCCGATCCTGACGACATACGGAAGATGCTCGCTCAAACTGCCATAGATTGCCCCCTAATGTCGAGCATCCCGCGATCATTGATTGGATCGCAAGGCATGCCGGTTGCAACTATCGGAGCGCTGGAAGATGACCAGGAAGGCAGGTTGGTAGAAATGTATGTCCAGCTGTTGCAGATGAACGCGCCTGTCCTTGACAGAATCTGGGTGAAGGCTAAAGAGAAATTCAATTTTACAGTAGAACAACTCGCTGAAGCCCTTAGGCCATCATTGCTTTTTGAATCGGACAGGCGAGATTTCTTTATACAGGGATTTTCCGCATTCGATGTGGCTGACTACTCAAAGTCAATCCATATTCTCATACCCCAAGTAGAAAACATGATGCGCAAGTTCCTGCGTGTACTGGGTGCCCCAACTATTAAGCTGGTGCGTGATAAACCAGGCATCGTGGAATTGAAAAATCTGTCAGATGCTTTGAGTAATCATCGAGTGAAAGACGCGCTTGAAGAGAGACTTTTGCTATTTCTTAAAGTCCTCTATAACGATAGGCGTGGCTACAACCTACGAAACGAAGTGGCTCACGGGATAGCCTCATTTGAGACATTCAACAGGTTTGTTGCCGCTCAGGTAATCCAAAGCATCTTCTTGCTATCAGCACTGCGATCCGAGATGTGTTACATCCCGGCTGATGAGAGGAGGGCTATGCATTCCGAACAAACAAGCTGAGCCGGAAAATCCCCTGAGTGGGGCAATTCATTATTGTCAAGAATATCTTACCGCGAAGATCGGTCGGGATAAGCGTGCAACTGACCTGGACCTGACAGGATGCAAAGGAACAGCATTTGTTCCTTGGAGTCGGCAAGGGTTCGCGGGTTTTCGAAGGCAAAACCGTCAACTTTCGCGAACAGTATTGCCGCGCTACGCAAGAAGTTCCAGTTGAACGGGACGAACCTGGTCCTTAAGGGGAGGCTTCTTGCCGGACATGCTCTTTCGCATCTCTTGCGCGAATCGAATCACAAGCGGCAGCGCCAAATGGTCCGCATCGTTGTGGTGAACGAAGGCAGTGTCGGCAGTCCAGTGAATGCCGGCGATGGGCCTGGTCGTGAGAGCTGAGTCGATAGGCGTCCTCTGGTCGATGAGCGCGACTCCATACCCGGCGCGAACCATCCATTGAATATCGACTGGAGTAGAAGCTGAACAGGAAACCTCCGGGACGATTCCAACTTGCGACAGCATTTCCATCAGTCGATTGTGCGCGGATGGATGCACGGCCGGGTCGCGGAATATTGTCAGTCGTTCAGCCAGATCGGAAAGGGAGACCTGGGCATTGCGTGCCAGAGGGTCTTCCTTTTGCATACACACTACCAATGGGTCGCGCGCGACTTGCTGCATCACCCAGTCTTGGCCGTCAATAGGCATCGGAAACAGCGCTCCGTCGAGTGTTCCTTCTTCAAGCCGGTGAAGCAAATGCAAGGGGTCGCCGCCTGACAGATGAATCAGGCAATCCGGGAACAGCCTGGCGTAGGCATCGCGAAAGAGCTGAAGAAGGTCTGGATTAATGAAAGACGAGAAGCCGAGTCGGAAGGGGGGCACCTCTCCTCGGTGAACTGCACGCGCCATGGCGATAATCTTGGTTCGTTTGAGGAGTGCTTCCTGGGCGTACGCGACGATCATCTGCCCTGGCGGCGTGATGCGCACGCCTTGGCGGGTTCGGATGAAGATCGGGAATCCGAGCTCGTCTTCGAAATCCTTGACCTGTTTGCTGAGGGACGGCTGTGCAAGGAAGAGCCGTTCCGCGGCTCGTGTAATGGTGGCTGCCTCCGCCACTGCGACGATGTACTTCAAATGCCTGAACTCCACGAGATCTGACATGGCATCGAACTCCTCTGCTTGAAGGTTGCGTTCCAAGGCCAGAAGTGAATCAACCATACGGAAGTCGATCTCAATGCCAGCTTCCTCAGAAAGTACCATCCGAGTCAATAAGGCACTTTTTTGTTCCCTTGGTTTGCAGCTTATCCGGTTCTTCCATAGACAAAAAGTATGGCGGCATAGACAGGAAGTATTGGACGGCCGGCGCAATCCGCTGGAGGCTGAAAAGAAGTCGGGCATCGCGAACGCTGGATGCTCATGTTTCAGAGACCGCAGCAGAATTAAATTCCCGACGATCGATGAATGAGGTGAGCAATGTCAACTGCAACAGCCAAAGTCAGAGACTTGTCCGAGACGCCAGCCACGAACGTGGTTTCCGCCAAATTCCCGCCGGTATCAGAGAACGGTCGCACACTGATTCATGAAATTGAGCTGGCGCCAGTGCAAGAGCCTCCACTACGGCAAGTGTTTGAGATTGGGGCTCGTCGTTTCGATGCCGGTTCCCAACTGGAAGACAGAAACTCCGAGCAACCGAACCATGATGGCGAGCGTTTGTTGAACGCTCGGCAGGTGGCCGACAAATTGGGAGTGTCGGAGCGCTTTATTCGGGATCACACGACACGCCGATCTCCGAAAATCCCCGCCGTGAAACTAGGAAAGCTCATCAGGTACCGTTGCGCGGATGTCGATTTCTTTATGGCTGAGCTTGGTACCTTGCCCCCTTCCCGTCGCCCCCGATTTGGTGTATGAAAGAAGTGTTCTCCACGATCAGGGATCGACGCCGGGCTATAGGAGAACAGCCATGGCAATGAAGTATCAGAAGGGCACCGTCTACCCTCGCGGGCGGAGGGTGAAGATGTGGTACGGCAGGTACACCGTGTACTTGCGCAATGAAGAAGGAAAGGAGGTTGGAAAGCGGCGCCATCTTCCGCTCTGCCCCAAAGCTGGAACGCCAAAGTGGAAAGCCGAGCAGATGTTGCACGCCCTCATTCTCAATGAGACTGGAGTCCCTGCCAAAACAGCCACGCCAACCGCAAGTGACTCGGCAACGTTCCGCTGGTTTGTAGAAGAGCGGTACATTCCGATGCGCCAAGGAGCATGGAGTCCGGCGTATCGGAAGATCAATACCTACGAGATCAAGCACTACCTCGTGGGTCACTTTGGACGGGTTCCATTGATGCAATTGGGCACGTTCGAAATCCAGGTCTGGCTGAACAATCTGGCAACGAAATACTCGCAGTCGGTTGTTCGCCACTGTTATTCCAACATTCGTTCAATCACGCACATGGCCAAGAAGATGAATTTCCTGACCAGTGACCCCGCAGAGGATGTAAACATGCCGCAGACCAAACCGGTCGAAAAACCGCAAATGACGCAGAAGCAGATTCTCGCGCTCATCGGCGGCATTCAAGACCTGCACGATCTGTGTCTGATGTACGTCGGCATTTTTTGCGGTCCACGAGCGAGCGAAGTGATGGGTTTGCAGTGGAAGTCCTGGACGGGGACCACCCTGGTCCCGCACGGCACTGCATTCGAAGGGCAGTTTTATCCTGGCCGCTTCAAAACGCGTTCGAGCCGGGCGCCCATCGGAGTTCCTGAACAGGTGCGACCGATCATCGAGGCATGGAAGAAGGCCGCTGCGGACCCCTCACCGGAGGCATTGATGTTTCCGACTTTCGGACGGGGTGAGCGAACTGGCCAGGCGGTCCCGCGCTGGGGCAAGAACTTCCTGCGGTGGCGGGTTCGTCCGATCGCCCAGAAGTTGGGAATTCCCGATTTCCTCATCACTTTTCAGGTGATGAGGCGGACGCTTGGAACCGACCTCCAGGAGCATGGCACGCTCAAGGATGCGCAAGGGGCTCTCCGCCACGCGAGCATCCGGACGACGGGCGATGTCTACATGCAGACGATCGAGAGCAGTGTGCTGAGCGCGATGAACTCCAGGACCAAGCAGATCCTGGCCGGCAACGAAAGACCGATCACATCGAAGTCAAAGATGCCGGTTCAAAAGGCTCTCGTTCCCAAAGCGAGGAGATTGGCTTCAGGGGTTGTGCAGCAACTGGACCAAGTTGGACCAAGTTTTGAAGGGAGGGTGCTGTAAGTTGTTGATTAATTGGCTCCTCAGGTAGGACTCGAACCTACAACCCTTCGGTTAACAGCCGAATGCTCTGCCATTGAGCTACTGAGGAGTGTGTGGCGCTAGGTCGTCCATCCACTACGTTAGCAAACCTCGCGGAGTGCGTCAAAAGTCTCGCCAATACCGTCGGCAAGGCACACCGGCAAATCCAGAGTCGCCACCGAAGACAGGAAGAAACGGTACCATGAGAACGCACTAGAAGGAGGCGCAATGCCCCGAATCTCCCGCGTCGACCGCAGCGAGTTGGCCCCCGAAATCTCCGCCCTCTACGACAAGGTTTTTGCCCTGCGCGGCAACGTTCCCAACATGTTCCGCGTGATGGCTCACAGGCCAGAAATATTCGCCACCATGCAGGCGCATTTCGCCGCGGTGTTGAATACCGGCACAGTTCCCACCAGGCTCAAAGAGCTGATCATCGTCCGCACCAGCCAGGTCAATGAGACGCCCTACTGTCTCGCCAGCCACACCATCCTCGCCCGCAACCTCGGCTGGACCGACGACCAGCTCGCCCATCTAGCCGACTGGTCCCGCCGCGACGACTTCACTCCTGCCGAAAAAGCCACGCTGCGCCTCGCCGAAACCGTCACCCGTAACGCCAACGCCGTTACCGACGATCAATTCGCCGAACTGCGCAGCTTCTACTCCGATGGCGAAATTGTCGAGTTGCTCTGCGCCATCGGCCTCTTCAACTACTTCAACCGCTTCAACAACGCGCTCCAGATGGAGCCAACCAAGCCCGGCGAAGGCGGCGCACCGCAAGAAACGCCGGCAACCGAAGCCGCTGCAGCGCGCTAAACCCTGCACGAAAATGGGTGTCCCATCTGGGCGCCCTCTGGGCGGCGCGCTTTTGGCATAGCGCCAAGGGTGGGATAGCACGACCCTAAACGAAATTCATGAACTACATCGGAGTCCGATGAAGCTTCAACTGCCTCCCGGCACTTTCGCCGCCTATCTCTTCGACTGCGACGGCACTATTGTCGACTCCATGCCTCTCCACTACATCGCCTGGACGCAGGCGCTGGGCGAGTGGGGCTGCACCCTCGACGAAGATCTCTTCTACTCATGGGGCGGCAAACCGCCCGTCGAAATCATCGCGGCGCTAAATCAGATGCGCGAACTCAAAATGCCCGTCGAAGCCGTCGCCGAGCGCAAGGAGAGCCTCTACTACTCCCTTCTCCCCGACCTCAAGCCCGTTCCTGAAGTGCTCGAGCACATCGACGCCCAGCAAGGCAGCATTCCATTCGCCGTCGTCTCCGGCAGCACCCGCGAATCGATCGTCAAATCGCTCACCACAGTCGGTCTTCTTGACCGCTTTCCGATCCTTATCGGCTCGGAAGACTACTCGCGCTCCAAGCCCGCTCCCGATGCCTTCCTTACCGCCGCCGCGCGTCTCAGCGTCGCGCCTAAAGACTGCCTCGTCTTTGAAGACACCGACATGGGCATCCAGGCCGCAACCGCCGCCGGAATGGCCTCCGTCCGCGTTCCCCAGCCCCGCGAGCGAAGCAACGGAACCGGCGTTGCCGCGCCTGCGTAGACTGGAAGAAGAGTCGTCAGGAGACTGCTTTGTCTGCGAACGCCCTCGACAGGCCCTCACCAGCCGCTACCCGCAAGTCCGACCTCGCAATTCTCTTCGCCATCGCAGCCGCCATCGCCCTCCTTCATCTCCTCACCAACAATCGCTACGGCTTTCATCGCGATGAGCTCCAGTTCCTTTCGGACGCACGCCATCTCGACTGGGGTTTTGTCGCCTACCCGCCCTTCACTCCGTTCATTGAGCGCATCGGGCTCAGCCTCTTCGGCCTTTCCATGGTCGGCCTCCGTCTCTTCTCGGTCCTCGCGCAGGCTGCCGTCATCGTCCTCGCCGGCCTCATGGCCAAAGAGCTAGGCGGCTCGCGCTTCGCTCAGGTCATGACCGCCATCGCCGCAGCCTTCTCTCCGCTCCCACTCTTTCAGGGCACTGAGTTTCAGTACTCCTCATTCGATCTTCTTTGGTGGGTGCTCATCGCGTACCTCGCCATCCGCCTCCTCAAGTCAGACAATCCTCGCTGGTGTTTGGCCATTGGCGCGGTCGTCGGCGTCGGCCTCCTCACCAAATACGCCATCGCCTTCTACATTGCAGGCATTCTCGCCGGGCTCGCCCTCACGCCCGCGCGCCGTTTCCTCATGAGCGTCTGGTTTTGGGCCGGCATCGCCCTCGCGTTCCTCATTTTTCTGCCCAATCTCCTCTGGCTCGCGCACCACAACTTCGTCTCCTACCACTTCCTTCAGCACATCCACGTTCGCGACGTCGGCGAGGGTCGCGCCAACGGATTCCTGAAAGGCCAGTTCCTCATCTGTGCCAACCTTGCCGCCGCGCCCCTCTGGCTCGCCGGCCTCATCGGCTTCCTGCGCAACCGCCGCTACCGCATGATCGCCTTCATGTATTTGGTTCCCCTCGCGCTCTTCTATTTCGGCAAGGGCCGTCACTACTACATGGCGCCGGCCTATCCCATGCTGCTCGCCATGGGCGCTGTCCTCGCCGAGCGCTGGCTCAATTCCCTGCCCCGCCGGGGCCGCCGCACCATCGAAGTCGCCTACTTCTCCGCCTTCGCATTGGTCTCAGCTTACGTCTGCGCCATCGTCCTTCCGCTTCAATCCAGCGGACCGCTCAGGAACTACGCTCTCAGCCACAATGGCGACCTGCGCGAAGAAATCGGCTGGAACGACCTCGTCCGCACCGTCGCGCAAATCCGTGTTTCCCTGCCGCCCGATCAGCAGGCACATCTCGGCATTACCACCGGCAACTACGGCGAGTACGGAGCCATCGAAATCCTCGGCCGCGCCTATGGCCTCCCTGAGCCAATTGGCACAACCAACTCTGAATGGCTTCGCGGTTACCCCACCCCACAGCCCACCACGCTCATCGTCATCGGCCTGGGCGAGAAGGAAGCGAACTCACTCTTTACCGGCTGCCGATGGGCTGGCCACAACGGCAACTCCGAAGGCGTGCGGAATGAAGAAAGCCAGTACCACTCCGATATATTCGTCTGCGGGCCGCCGCGCCAGCCCTGGCCCCAGCTCTGGCAAGAACACAAAGACTTCGGATGACCCGGCGTCGCACTCTCTTCGCGTTCCTCGGGAAAACAATGGGGGGGAGGAATGCCCGCATCGGTGAGGCTGTAGCCGGGGCTCGGGCAATTTGAATCGGCGCGGCTTCACTCGCTAACTTGCTAACTCGCCGCCTCGCCAACTTGCCGCCTCGCTAGTACAGCAGGACTGCCACCCGGTACGCCGTAAACGATCCGCCGGAAATCTGCGCCGCGCAACTGCCCACTGCCGCCTGCCGGAAATTCCCCGAAGCCAGCCGGTCTGCCAGCGCCTCCGGCAACTGGCTCAGGTCCGCATCCTGCCAGCGCATCACAAAGCGCGGCATCTCGCCGCCCGACGCGCGCGGCATTCCCTCGTCGGTCGCGCACGCCGCACGCGCCAAACTCGGATCGCGCAGAATCGCCACTCCGCCCGCCCGAACCAGCGCCGCCACGCGCGCCTCCACCTGCGTCGTGCTCATTTGCTCCACGGCCCGCGAATAATCGGCCACAGCGTATAACACTCCGCGAGCAGCCACGACGGCAATTCCCACGCGGTCCACCTCGGGGCTAAGTAAGTTCGCACGATGCCCCGGCGAATGCATCCACTCTTCGTGGATCGCGCTGCCCGATGGTCCAGTGGCGACATTCTCCTCAACCACGCTGAAGTGCGCGCCGGCCCCCGCAGTTCGCGCGCTCAGGTCCGGCTCGCCGCTGTACTGGTGCGAGATCGGCCCCTCTTCCGCCATGCGCAGGCAGTGCCGCAAAGCCGCGGCCGCCAGCGACTGGTCCCACACAAGGGGGCCCACTCCCGCCTGCGCACGCGCCTCGTTCGCCAGCGCACGAATCTCTTCTGCCTCCGCCGGCAAATTGCCTGAGCTGGCATGCGAACCCTGGGCCGCGATTTGTGCCGCAACCAGCGCAGGAAGCGCGGCGAGAAGAAACGTGCGCAAAAAGATCTTCATACTGCCTTAGACCCGGCGCTCGCGCGCATGTCGCTCTATTCTTTTCCGGAAGGCTGGTCTGTAGGCCCCGCCGTCCGCGCTTTTTTGTTTTCTGCAGAGACAACGGCCGCGAAATCCCGCATGGAAATGCGCCGGCCGGTCACACTTCTAAGACGGGACCGGATCTTCCGGCTCAGCCTCCGCGCTATCGAGAGCGGGCTTTCCCTCGTTCAGATGGTTACGCCGTGCGACCCAGGGGAAAAGAAGAAGTGCCGGCAGTCCCACGACGCTCGTCATCGCGAAGAACCATGCCCAGCCCATCTTCTCTGACAACCATCCCCCTGAGGAGGCCACAACGGTGCGGCCGAGCAATGTAATCGAGGAAAGCAGTGCGTACTGAGTCGCTGTCGCCGTGAACGCGGGCGAGCATAGGCTCGAAATATAAGTGATCAGCGCGGTCCCTGCCATTCCGCCCGTGATGTTCTCGGCGGTGACACATAAAGCCAGATAGCCGATGCGATGTCCACCCACAGCCTGCAGGACAAAAAACAGGTTCCCCGCCGACTGCAATATCCCACAAAGGATCAGCGAGCGGAGGATTCCGTACCGCGTCGTCACGACTCCGCCCAGCATCACCCCGGCCACAATGGAGAAAAATCCGAACACTTTCGATGCGGCAGCGATCTCAGGGAGAGAAAACCCCAGCGCTATGTAGAGAGGCGTTGACATCACTCCCGCCATCGCCTCGCCCAGCTTGTATCCGAAGATGGCGACGAGGATGACGGGCCACAGCGGCCGCTGCATGAAATCGCGAAAGGGGACGATCACAGCGTTGAAGACTGCATGGCGAACGGCGATCCAGCCCGATTGCGCCGCGTGTGATCGCCCAGCCGGGACTTCCGGCTCGGGGCCAAATAAAAATGCCAGCAGTCCCACAACCATCAGCGCAGCCATGGTGGCATAGGCCGCAAACCATCCGGCGTAGGCCGCGATCAACAAGCCTCCGGCGCCGGAAACCAGCATGCCGATCCGGTAGCCTGCCTGGACCATGGCTGCTCCGGGCGCCTGCTGATCGCCCGTCGTGCTCTCCACGCGCCAGGCGTCGATCACAATGTCCTGGCTCGCCGAAAGAAATGCAACAAGCACTGCGAAGGCCGCCATCAGACGCAGGTTATGCTTCGGATCCGAAGATCCCAGGGCAAGAATTGCGCCAATGAGAAGGATCTGGATCGTGATTCCCCAGCCGCGCCGCCGCCCCAAAGGCAGCGGTGGGGGGACCCGATCCATGATGGGCGCCCATACAAACTTGAATGCGTACGATGTGCCCACCAGGGCTATCGCGCCGATGGCTGCGCGCCGCACTCCGGCTGTCGCCATCCACGCTTGAAGAGTTGAATACGTCAACAACAGCGGCAACCCGCTCGAAAACCCGAGCGCAAGCACCTGGAGCACGCGGGGCTCAGTATAGGCAGCCAACGCGCGCCGCCAGTTGGTTCGGGTTTGTGCGTGCTTGGTTGCCGGGTTTTCGTTCATCTCGATTTGCGTGCGCCTTCTCTCAGCCTACCTCCGCCGGCGCAGCTTATTCTGAAAACGTGAAGCTCGGAATCATCTCCGATACCCACGGTCTCCTCCGCCCTGAAGTCGCTCCCGCCCTCCATGGCGTCGACCGCATCCTCCACCTCGGCGACGTCGGCAAAGCCTCCATCCTCGATGACCTCGGCAAAATCGCTCCCGTCACCGCCATCCGTGGCAACGTGGACCGCGAAGGCGTCTGCGGCAAACTGCCCGAAACCGACGTAGTCCTCATCGAGAACCCTCCCCACGCCGGCCTCTACCTTTACTTGCTCCACGACCTCAAGACCCTCCACCTCGACCCCGCAGCAGCGAAATTTGCCGCCGTCCTCCACGGCCACACGCATGTGCCAAATTTCATCACGAAAAAAGGCGTCCTCTACTTTAACCCTGGCTCCTGCGGCCCGCGCCGCTTCGAGCTGCCGGTAACGGTTGGACTACTGACAGTGCGCCCAGACGGAAAGTTGGACCCTAAGATAGTCACGCTAAGCGTAGGTTAGGCAGGGATAACTTCCGGTTTGTCGGTGACTCAGGACTAAAGCCAAAGTTGGTCCTTCCAAATCCAATCTCCGCCTTCTGAAGTGTCTATAATTGGCGGCGATCACACATGAGGGATCGCAATGAGCACAACACCCAACGAAGACAAGAAAGAAGAACGGAAAGCGTATAAGGCCCGACACGGGCGCGAATCTTATACAAAGTATAGCGAGGCCAAAAAACAGGGCATGATTGCGACTGCGCTCGACCGCTACAGATCAGAGACGCCTGAGCAAAGGCTACGCAGGAATGCCCTCTGGCGGCAGGCTTGGGCTAGGCGCAAGCGGAAGGCCGAATTAGCCAAA
Source organism: Acidobacteriaceae bacterium (assembly GCA_003134815.1). Lineage (GTDB taxonomy): Bacteria > Acidobacteriota > Terriglobia > Terriglobales > Acidobacteriaceae > Telmatobacter. Next base: position 148,607 of record PLCO01000012.1, read on the forward strand.
ATGTCGGAGGAGCAGCGCAAGCGCGAGGTTGAACGCTGGGATAAGCTAGCGCCCGAGGAGCGGGAGGCTGAGAATACGCTGGAGCACAGGCTGTACACGATGAGTATGAATGCCATCGATGATCTAGGGACAGACACTCCTGATCGCTCACTCTCAACAAAATGGTCGTATAGTCGTGACAAAAAAGTGCGAAATGCAGTAAGGAGGCGCGCCAAGGGCAAGTGCGAGTTTTGCGGCAAGCCCGGATTCATGGGACAGAGCGGTAAACCGTATTTGGAAACCCATCATGTGATAGCTCTATCGGATGAAGGTGCCGACAGGCTGACGAATGTCATCGCCCTCTGCCCGAACGATCACCGAGAAGCTCATTTTGGCAAGAGATGTGCTGCAATCGAAACCGAGATGATTCTGAAACTGAAGGCCATAAACCGCTAAGCAGCAGGGCTCTGTTCGGATTGCCGCAAACTCGGAAGTTACTCGACCGCAGCTACCCCCGCATCCTCGGATTGACCCACCGGTACACCACATCCGTGCAGAAATTCACCAGCACGTATGTCAGCCCGATCGACAGCAAACACCCCTGCACCAGCGCGTAATCACGGTTCGAAATCGTGCTTACGGTTAACCGCCCCAGCCCCGGCCAACTGAAGATCGTCTCCGTCACGATCGCACCGGCCAGCAGCGCGCCAAATTGCAGCCCGACCACGGTCACAATCGGCACCAGCGCATTCGGCAACGCGTGCCGCCACACGACTGCCGTCTCGCTCAAGCCCTTCGCCCGCGCCGTGCGAATGTATTCATGCCCCAGCTCCTCGAGCATCGCCGTCCGCACAATACGCGTCAGAACCGCCGCGAGCGATGCGCCCATCGTCACTGCCGGCAAGACAAGATAATGCCAATCAATCAAGCCAGCCCAACGAGATCCAGCCCCACTCGCATTCGCTCCCGAAACCGGCAACCAGCCAAGCTCGATGGAGAAAATAAGAATCAGCACCGGCCCCAGTGCGATGCCCGGCACGCTCAACCCAAACAGCGAAACGACCGACAGCGATTGATCCACCCACCGCCCGCGCCGCACCGCCGCCAGAGTTCCCGCAGGCAGCGTGAGCGCGAGGCGTATGAGGGTCTGCTTCATGGGCTCGCACTAACAATAAATGAGCAGAACGGCAGGCTCGCAGCTCGCGCGGTAGTTCGCAGTTCCAATTCCGCCGCGTTGAGCGCTCGGTCAATCCCTCGTTTGCATAACCTGTATTAGTAAGGTTGATCCCGTATTGAGCGTGGTACGGTAACCTCCCCTGTGGCCGTCGCCGCACATGCAGCGCGCCGATAATTGAAGCTGTGAAGGCCCGGAACAATCTCGCGCTCCTAAACGACTATGCCGCCTATCTTCGTGTTGAAAAAGGACTTCGCCCGCTAACTTGCGAGGCCTACCTCAGCGATTTGCGCATTTTTTCTGAGCTTCTCGAGGACCGCAACGCCATCTTGCTCACCGCGGCCGAGGCCGACGTCTCTGCCTTTCTCGATCATCTCCGAACCCACGCCATCGATTCCCGCTCCGCCGCGCGCAAGCTGAGCTGTCTGCGCGGCTTTTACAAATGGCTTCTCCTCGATCGCCGCATTCATCACGACCCCACCGTCAACATCGAGTCGCCCAAGGCCTGGAAGGTCCTTCCCAAATCCCTCGCCGAGCCCGAAGTTACCGAAATGTTGGAACGCGCCGCCCTTGCCGCCTCGCATCCCCAGGCCAAAGCCACGGCGTTACGCGACCGCGCCATTCTCGAGGTTCTCTATGCCGGCGGTCTGCGCGTCTCCGAAGTTACGTCGCTGGGGGTAAGCGACCTGGGCCTTGATGCCGGGCGCGTGCAGGTTCGCGGTAAAGGCGACAAGGAGCGAATTGTGCCGCTGGGTCGCACGGCAGTGCAGGCGCTGGAACAATATCTGCGCGAGGGGCGGCCGCATCTCGAACGCATCAGCTCGGGTCGAAAGAAAAAACCCACGCCACAAGATCGATCGCGCCTCTTCCTCTCCCTGCGCGGAATGCCGCTTACCCGGCAATGGATCTGGAGCCTCGTCAAGCGCTCCAACCATTCCACCAGCCCCCATGGATTGCGCCACAGTTGCGCCACGCACATGGTGGAGCACGGCGCCGACCTGCGCAGCGTGCAGATGATGCTCGGCCACGCCGACATCTCCACCACCCAGGTCTACACGCACCTCGCGCTCGGCCGTCTCAAAGCCGTGCATCGCATGCATCATCCGCGCGGGGCTCGGCGACTGGTCGACTCCGCCCCAGATTCCCCCTCGCTTCCGGTCCCATGTGTCCCGGGCCCGCGTCTCGTGTCGCGACCCGCCCCGCAAGTCGTTCCCCGAATCGAGCCCCAAGTCGAACAGCGGACCTCTCGCGAGGAATCTCCATGACCGCCACTTCCATTCAGCCGGCCAAATCATCACCAATTGATTCCTCACCCGTCGTTTCCAAAATCGCTGTCCCCAGAGTCGCAATATTGGTCGACGCTTACCTGCATGTCCTCTCCGCTGAACGAGGCGCTTCGGTTCACACATTGCGAGCCTACCGCCGCGAGCTGCACGGCTTCGCCGCATGGCTCGCCGATCGCCATCGCGGCCTCCGCGTCGCCCGCATTGAACACACGCACATCCGTTCTTACCTCGGCACGCTCTACGACCGCGGTCTCTCCAAGGCTTCCGCGGCGCGCGCGCTGGCCGCCATCCGCGGCTGGTTCAAGTGGCTCGCCCGCGCCCACCACATCGAGCAGAATGCCGCGTCGCTGGTGTCCACTCCACGACTGCCCAAACATCTGCCTCGCGTCCCCTCCATTGAGCAATTGAACCGCGTGGTCGACTCCGCGCTCGATGGCGCCGCAAGCTGGCCCGCCCGCGACAAGGCAATCATGGAGATGCTCTACGGCTGCGGCATCCGCAACGCCGAACTCACAGCACTCGATCTCGACGACATTCACTGGGCCAACGAAGCGATCCTGGTGCGCGGCAAAGGCCAAAAGCAGCGTTATGTGCCCGTCGCAGACACCGCCGCCGAGGCACTCCGTGCGTACATTACTGAGCGCTCCGCCCGCCTCGCCGCGGATGACGGACAAAAACCCTTCAATACACCCGCGCTCTTTCTCAATCTGCAACTGCGCGGCCTTCAGAAGGGCGGCCAGGCTCGCCTCACCACCCGCAGCGTCGGCCGCATCGTCAAGCGCATCGCCATCCTGCGCGGGCTTTCCTCCGACGTCCATCCGCACACCCTGCGCCATGCATTCGGCACACATCTGCTCGAAGAAGGCGCCGACCTCCGCGCCATACAGGAGCTGCTCGGCCACGAGCGCCTCTCCACCACCCAGCGATACACCCAGCTCACTACCGCGCAGTTGACCGCCGTCTACGACCGCACCCATCCCCGCGCACGGTAGCTCACCTTACCGTGAAACAATGGATGGAGCAGGGGCCTTTTGACCCTTGACCCCGCCGCGGGACTCAATCCGGTCGTCAGGGTCCGCCCCGCATTTAGTCCGTGAACCGACCGGCAATGCAACAGCAACCGCCCGGATCACATCACATATGTAGGTCAAATAGGTAGATCAAGGAGCACGCTCATGGCAAATGCTGGAGTCGAGAAACTAACGGTCGATGAAATTCTCAATGACGCCAACCGCATCAAGTCAATCGTGACCGATGCTGTTGAGGATGGCGTTCAGCAGGCGATCCGTGCCGTGAACAGGGGGCGGGATGTTGCCGAGGACGCGATCAACGATACCCGCCATGCAATCAAGAAGAACCCGCTGCAGGCCGCTGGCATCTTCCTTGCCGCAGGTGTCGTCTTGGGCAGCCTCATCACTCTTTTAACTGTGCGCCGTTCCTGAAACTTCAGACCGGCCTCAATCCTTCTCATCAACCCGACGTCCCTCGCATTTGAGGACCTGGGAAAACTCCGTCCCCTGCGCTACGTCGAGTAGTCGGCGTTGATGTGTATGTATTGTGCGGTCAGGTCCGTCGTCCAGAACACGCACGAACCTTGCCCTTGATTCAGGTCAATCGAGACTGAGAACTCCCGCTGGCTGATGTACGCGTGCGCGGCAGCCTCGTCGAACTCCGCCGCTCGTCCGCCGTCGCGGCAAATCTGCAGCTCGCCAAACCGAATATCGATGCGTCCAGAATCGACTTGCGCGCCGGAGTAGCCGATTGCAGCCACGAGCCGGCCCCAGTTCGGATCGCAGCCCGCCCACGCCGTCTTTACCAGCGGTGAGTGAGCGATGGCCTTCGCCACGCGCAATGCGTCGGCATCACTACTCGCACTGTCGATGCGCAACTCCACCACGTGTGTCGCGCCTTCACCGTCGGCGACTACCTGCTTCGCCATCGACGTACACACTTCAGTCAGCGCCGCAGCAAAGGATGAATCTCTCGCGCCGATCTTCACTCCGCTGGCGCCGGACGCAAGCAGCAGCACCGTGTCGTTCGTTGATGTGTCGCCGTCGACGGAGATGCGGTTGAAGCTCACTTCAACTGCAGCGCGAAGGTAGCCGTCAAGATCGGCGGACTCAATCGCCGCATCGGTCATCACGTAAACCAGCATCGTCGCGTGAGGCACAAGCTGCGGATGAATCATGCCCGAGCCCTTTCCGAACGCGGCAACACGAATTTCGCCACGGACCTCTCGCCCCGCACCGTCGCTGCCCGTTAGATCGAGCCGCGCGAAGGCCATCTTCTCCACCAGATCCGTCGTCAAAATCGCATGAGCCGCCTCCGAAAAATGGCTCGCCTCAGAGCCAAGACCCGCAGCCAGCTCCGGCAGCGCGGCAATTAGCTTCTCTGCCGGCAGCGGCACGCCGATGATCCCCGTCGACGACGGAAAAACTTCTTCCGGTCGGCATCCAAACACCTTTGCCACTGCAGCGCACGTTTCCCGCGCCGCCCTCAGCCCCGCTTCGCCTGCTGCGCAATTCGCGTTCCCGGCATTGATGGCTGCCACGCGCACCCGCCCGCCCGTGGCGCTCAGATGATCCTTGTCGACAATGATCGGAGCGGCGACGACACGATTCGAAGTGAACTCGGCAGCCGCGCTCGCCGGCTCATCCGCCACGATCACCGCGAAGTCGGGCCGTCCGCTGGCCTTCAGCCCGGCCTTCACCGCGCCGAATCGGAATCCCTTGGGGATGCTACTACTCGCCAACTTGTTCAACAGGTCACTCCTGCCTTCGACTCCAACTAATCTAGCCCATTTAATCTAGCAGGTGAGGGCCGGTCCGGCATCTGCACATGAGCGAGAACGAAATCACCTTTCTGGAGATGCGCGCGGTCAACGTTGCCCGTGTTGATCGCGTGGTCCTTCATGACGTCAATCTCAGCATCCGCGCCGGCGAGCACGTCGCCATCCTCGGTCCGAATGGCTGCGGTAAATCCACGCTCATTCTTGCCATGACCTGCCAGCTTTATCCCATCGTTCAACCGGGAATGCTCGTCCACATCTTCGGCCGCGAGCGCTGGGATCTGACCGAGCTGCGCCGTCACTTTGGCGTCGTCTCTGCCGGACCCATGGGTGCCGACCTGCCCGGCGAGCGAACGGCAGTTACGTCCGGACTCGATGCGGTGATCGCCGGGTTCTTTTCTGCCTCCACCCTGTGGCCCAATCTCCACGTCACCGCCGAAATGCGCGATCGTGCGCGTGAGGCCTTGGCACGAATCGAAGCGTCGCATCTCTCGGCGCAGCTAGTCGGCGCCATGTCGGCCGGGGAAAAGCGCCGCATCCTCATTGCCCGCGCGCTCGTCCACCGTCCGCAACAACTCCTTCTCGACGAGCCTTCCAACGCGCTCGATCTGGCTGCCCAGCGCGAGCTGCGCGAAACCCTGCGCGGCCTCGCTCGCGAAGGCACGGGCCTGGTCATGGTTACTCACCATCTCGGCGACATCCTCCCGGAAATCGCCCGCATCATTCTGATGCGCGACGGGCGCATCGTCGCCGACGGGCCGCGAGAGCAACTCCTCACCGAAGTTCGCCTCAGTGAACTCTTCCATGCGCCGGTCCGCATTGGTCGCGACGCTGAGTGGCTGCATAGCTGGTGATGAATAAAGAAGGGCACCGAGGGAATTACGACCGACAGTAAAGGTGGAGCGATGGAAAGCGTGACAAGACCAGCACGATGGAAGATCCTCCTCGCCTTCGCAATCATCTACTTTGTCTGGGGATCGACCTTCTTCGCTATCCGCGTTGGCGTCAGCCAGCTCCCGCCCTTTCTCTTTTGTGCCATGCGATTCCTGGCTGCGGGCCTACTGGTTTATCTCTGGGCTGTCGCGCACGGCGACCGCAGGCCCACCGCGCGCCAGTGGATTTCCGCATTCCTGCTTGCGTTTCTCATCTTCGTCGTCGACTACGGCCTTCTCTTCTGGGCCGAACAGCGCGTTCCATCCGGCATCGCCGCAGTCGTCCTCGCCACCATTCCGGGCTTCATGGCATTGTCCGAGATTCTCATTCTCCGCACGCAGAAACTCACGCTGCGTCTGGTTCTCGCGCTCCTTTCGGGAATTGCCGGCGTCGCCGTCCTCATGAGCCCGTCTCATCTGCTCGGCAGTATCGGAGGAGCCGCGATCGACAAAAAGGGCGCCATCGCGCTCGTTATCGGAGCAATCGGCTGGTCGGTTGCCTCGGCGCTCTCGCGCAAACTTCCGCTTCCCTCCTCCAAGGTCATGAGTTCGGGCGCGCAAATGCTCGCCGGTGGAATCATGCTCGCAATCGTCGCCGCCCTCCGCGGCGAAGGTCGCGGCCTACATCTGTCTGCCGTTTCCACGTCTGCTTGGATCGCATTGCTTTACCTCGTATTCGCCGGCTCCATCGCAGGATTCACCGCCTACGTCTGGCTGCTGCACCACGAATCGCCCACCAAAGTTGGAACCTATGCGTACGTTAACCCCGTAGTCGCCGTTGTGCTGGGCTATTGGCTCGGCGGCGAGCCGCTGGGCCTCCGCACCATCGCAGGCGGGGTGTTCGTTCTCTCGAGCGTCGTCGCCATTACGACAATGCGTCCCCAAATCAAACGTGTCGAGATCAAGCATGTCAAGACCGGGCCTGCCGCCGAGATCGCCAAATAAATAAACCTCAACTAAACTAAATGGACCTCGCCGAACAGGCGACGTGAGGTCTACCGACCGAGTCTGCTTGAATTCACCTCTGCATACCAGGTCTGTGCTACCATTCTGCCAACTGGCCTGCGCATTTTTTGCTGGCGCATGGAGGTAAAAATCATCATGCCGATTTCCAGACGAACTTTTCTCAAAACTACAGCCGCTGCCGGCGCCCTCGCCAGCATGGGCAATTTGCCCTTGCATGCCGAGCGCGCAACCGCATCGAGTTTGGTTACGCTCGGCAAATCGGGCGTGAAAGTCACGCGTCTCGCATTTGGAACAGGCAGCAACAACGGCCATGTGCAGTCTTCGCTTGGGCAAAAGGAGTTCAGCAGGCTCATTGCATACGCCTATGAGCGCGGGGTCCGTTTCTTCGAAACCTCGGAGTCCTATACAACGCCGGCAATGCTCGGCGAGGCGCTCAAGCCGTTTCCCCGCGACAGCTATCAATTGATGTCCAAGGTGACGACACAAGACGAAGGCGATCCGCTGAAGAAACTCGATGAGCTTCGCCGCACTTCGCAGACCGATTACTTCGACATCATGCTGCTTCATTGCCAGGAGACCCGAACCTGGCCTTCCGACACCGAGCGCTGGCAGGACGCGATTCTTGAAGCGCAGCACCTCCAGACGATCAGGACTCACGGCGCATCGGTACACGGGCTGCCCGCATTGCGCCAGGTGGCCGCAACCAAGTGGCTCGATATCGCCATGATCCGCGTGAACCACAAGGGCACAAAAATGGACAACGAGACCGACGACTGGAACGCGCCAGGCAACGTAAGCGAAGTCGTCAATCATGTCCAGCAAGCCCGCGCCGAAGGAATGGGAGTCATCAGCATGAAGCTCGTCGGCGAAGGCACTTTCGCCAACCGCTCCGACCGCCAGCAGGCGATGCGATTCGCCTTCAGGAATGCAGGCGTCGACTGCGTCACAGTCGGCTACAAAAACACAGCGGAGATCGACGAGGCCATCGACAACGTGAACCTCGCCTTCGCCTAACGGCGACCCGCGCCATCGCGAGTGCAAACACGACCCGTCCGAAGTGCGCTCGGAGGGAATTGAACTTGAGCCGCTCTGCGGCCGTCAGCAAAAAGCGAGTCCGCAGGCGAAATCCCAAGCGGAGCTGAAGGATCTGCATCCAAAGTGGGCCCGGAGGGATTTGAACCCCCAACCAAGGGATTATG
>PLCO01000006.1 GCA_003134815.1 Acidobacteriaceae bacterium
AGTTATCTAGGACAGCCCCATTTCATTAACCCCCGACCGGCGCAGAGAGCCGCCAGGCCCGGTACCAGCCCGTCTTGAATGGCAGGCAGCAGGAGTCAAGCCCAGGCCAGCGCCATTTCGGCCTAAATCGCTGAAAACAAGCGACGAAAATCATCCGCCAAGTTTGCCGATTAAATCGCGCGTTTTGCTAACCTGAACTCGGAATCACCGAATGTGTTTGGGGCTTTGCCCGGAGCGGAGCGAAGGAAATGACTCCGGAACGGAGTGGAGGAATTGAGCTCCGGAGTGGAGAGTTTGAGCACGAACCGGAGAGGAGAAATTAATTAAAGAAAAAATTTCACCCAAAAATGGCACATTTTTCCGCTTAACTCTTTTGGAATCAACAAAACTTCCTCAAAATTTGCGTCGATTTTTTGCGATTTTCGTCGATTTTTGTGCGTAATACGGCCCTTTTTGACCCCAAATCGACCCAAACTGTCCGGTCTTCACAGCTCGTGCGCGAGACGGGTCCTTCAGCCTCTGTGTCCCCTTTTCTTCGCTTCCTGCTTCTTCGCTCCCGGCTTCTTTCCCGCGCTAGCCTCGCCTGGTTCATGCGTAATCGGAAGCGGCGCCATGTCCGGCCCGATGCGCTGCACTCGCGTATCAATCATGTCGTAACTAATCGTCCGCGGTGTCACCGGCCGTGTGATCCCCGTCGCGGCGTCGGTCTTCACGTCGTTGTTCGCGGCGATCTGAAAGCTGAACGCCGGAATACTACTGCCGCCAGCCTTCGCTGTGAAAACCCGCACCGGCAGATAGCCCTGAATGGGATGCAGCCGGAAGCCCGTCTCATACCGGTGATGCTTTACGCTCCACGTGAACACGCGCACTTCATCGAAGTCGAAGGGCAGCCCCGATTGGAGCGGGTCAAGCATGGTCAAGTATTCCGGAACCTGATGGTCGGGCACGTCGGATTCCGAGTCAGTCACCTTGGCCAGAACCCACGCGCCCACGATGCGCTTGCCCTCGGCGTACTCTGCAATCGCATCCGGCGCGTCCACGTCCAGCCGGCTTGCGAGCAGCCAGCCAACGCGGCCCTGCGCATCGCGCGCCAGCCACCAGTCTTCCATGACAGGCGGCGCAACTGGCGGCTGGACTGGTTCTGCGCCTCCGGCATTCGGCCCGGCTTTGGCTTTTGGTGAAGTAGCCGCTCTCGGATTAGCGGGCGGCGCGGCCTTGCTGCCTTGCGCGGGTTTTACTGGGTTAGCCAGTAGCGGTAGCGCAGGCGCCTCAGCGGGATTCTTCAGAGCCGACGCCCGCGCCAAAAGCTGTACCTTGTCATTGCCGGCGAGCAGGTAGAAGCGCGGCGTTTCGCGGCCCGGAAGCAAGTGCATGGCGAGGTCGTCGCGCAGGGTTGCAGTGGCTGCACCCGGATCGTCTTTGTGTTCTCGCCCGAGCTGGACAAAGCCGTCGTAGGTTTTCTGGTCGATCACGGCGCGCTCTTCAATCCAGCCGATTTCGTTCTTGTCCGTTTTGACTTTCAGAAAGCGCTTGGCATGGTCGAGCACTTCAAGCGGCTGCCCATTCACGACTTCGCAAACTCGGTTTGAAACCGGCGCAACGCGGTCATGCAGGTAGGTTGTGCGGATCGAAACGTAGACCATCTCATGCTGCTCATGCCGGAAATGGAAGCGGCCGCATCCGGCCGCGAATACAACACAGCACAGAATCGCACTGCACAGGGCAACACAGGGCACGGGGGGCAGCGGCAGCGCAACGGAAACCAAGAAGCGCCGAAAGAAGCGAACAGGAAGGATTGGCAAACGAGTGAGCACAGCTCGTGGCGTTCAAGTTGAGGATAGCACCATTACGGATCACATTTTAAGTGTGACCATTGGCCGCTTATCCCTGACCACTGACAACTGTGAACTGACAACTGTCTTTAAGGCAGCGCCGCGATGGCCACCGCGCCAACGGGATCGGTCCCGGTCGAAGACTGAATGGCGGAGGTCAGCGCGCCGGTACTCATCGTATAGGCCTCGAGATCGAAATTGCCGCTGGTCGTCGAACCGCCCGTCGCCACCGCCAGCACAAAGTGGCTCTCGCTGTCCTCGGCCAGGCCAATCGGCTGAATGCCGGACGCGATCGTACTCCCCGCGGCCACCGTGTATGTCGTTCCCGAGGCTGTGACGGGAAACCATGCAATGTTGCCCGCCGATGTTGTGCCCGTGCCGTTCGCGACATAGACGTAATCGCCGCCCGCGATAGGCAAAATGGCATTCGGCGCAAGTCCGCCGCTGGCAATGGGCGAACCCGTCGCTTGGGTTAGCGTACCGCTGGCGAGCGAGCTGTAGTTGAACACGCGCAGCCCGCCGGAGTTCCCAACAGCATTTGTCTCGCCTATGTAAAACACGCGGGGCGTCGTGCTGGGATCGACTGCCACGGAAAGCGCCGAGCCGCTGGTGTTCGCAAGAGGGATCGTCGTCGCAGTCGATCCCAGAGGATTGGCATTTCCGGTAGTGAAGGGAACAACAATGGTTCCGCCTACGCCGAGCGCGACAAAGAGGTTGGCGCCATCGGGAGAGAGGACCATCTGCTTTACCGCAGCGTTCGTAATGCTGAAGGTCTGATCAGGAGGCGCACCACCGGAACCCGTATACGCTCCCGTCGTGGAGTTGATCGGGATAGCGTCCAACTGGACGCTGCTGCCTGCATTCGTGAACACATCCACCAGCCACGAGCCGCTGACCAGCATAGCGCTGGGAATGTCAGTTGAGATGGGATTGCCGCTGTTTCCAAGCGTCAAAGCCCCGCCCGATCCAATCGTGTACAGGTAAATGCCGCTCACGGTCCCAACATAGAGGAACCCGGCGCCCGGCGCCGGTGCCACAGCGATGGCGTTGGGCGTGGCCGGGAGCGCGTAAGGGCTGCCTGTAATTTTTTCAAGCGTGCCTGACGAAATGACAAAACCGGCAATCTGCATTGTCGTCTTGTTCAGCACGTAAAAAACGCCGCTCGAGAGAGTGGTCGGCGTGGTGCCCCCGGTGCCAGTCGATGCGGGGGCGTCCCAAAAGCCTTTGCATCCCGCCAGCAAAACAAGGGAAGCCAGCCAAATCCCCGCCAAAATCCTGCTCTTCATCATTATTCCTCGCGCAAAGGTCTCGTGACGGGCGCAATCCATAAAGGCTCAACTCAAAGGTACCGCTTCATCGCGCGTCTTGTCCTCCTGCGGGATTCGATGCACACAGGCCGGGCAATATCGTCAATGGATTGGACGCGATCGACACCGATATCGCTCGCCGACGGTCCACTGCCTCGGTCAATGACAAAGCCGTGCAGAAGATTCCAGCGTTAGTTGAGACGGCCTCCGGCTGATGCTCGGCGCCGGAAGCGCTCATCGACCGGCTGGCGGCCTTGAAAGCCCGACTCAACGGTGTGCCAGTGCTGGATTGCCGGTTCACCCATCCGCCAGCAAAGCAGAACCACTTCATCTTCAACGCGGCAGGGAAAGTCGAGCAGGCCGGAATCGAGATCCTTCACCTGGACGCCGATCGCGTCAATTTCAGCGATGCTCTCGCGAACCTGCCGCAAATGCTCTTCCACTGCGGCGCGCTTCTTGGCCACATCGGCGGAATTCACCCGCATTCCGCCCGAGAGATAGATCTGCTGGGTCAGATTGTGCAGCTCAGACTCGATCGACTGGGCGGAACGCCTGCCCTCCATGGCGCGCTTGAGCAGCGATTCGAGCACCGGGAGCAGGGATTGCGCTTCGTCGAGTGTGAAAGTCTTCATCTGCCGAGGCCCCTTTCTAATCAAGGATACGACGAAAGAGAAGCAGCCACCACAAGAGCCTGGTCACCCTCCTGATGACCACTTGCCATTCCCGGGGTCTCAGGGGCTGCCCCGGCTTCGGCAGGCAGGAATACATCTACGAATCGTGGCAGAGAATCCGATAGTTGGCTGATTGTATTCTGTAAGTTATCTCGGGTAATCAAGTGCTAGACTTCCATGATTACGATGGGGTGTTACCGGGGCGCAGATCTCATGACCATTGTGCCGTTGACACCCCCTGCAATCTCTCCTATCTTCATAAGAACAATTGTGATTGTTAGTGTCGAACAGCGTTTTCATTCTTAGCTCGTAACCGTCCTTTTTGCCTAATTTACTGCTCTTGGGATTCTTTTCCGAAAGGCCCCCGTACTTCCCAAGGAATTTGCCCGATTGGCAACGGTCGAACGCCCTGAAATGGATGGTTTGACGCTGCGATAAACAACAGTTCCTCAGACGGTCATTTTTAGCAGCCGCACAAGAGGTGTAATCCCCCACTCGATCTCTCGTCCTTGCTGCGCGGATAACCGTACAGCCTGAGAGAGGGGTTTCATTCTTCATTGCAAATGGGCCTGCATCCATGTTCGCCATTTTGGCGCCACTGACTTAACGTCTCCCTGGCCGAACGCGATCCTGCAGTGTTCAAGGGGGGGCTTGATTTTAGGGCAAGACTGCAATCTCAGAAAGAGGCCTTGGTGACTCCGCTCCTCCTTGTTCTGACGCATATTCAGAATGCCAAAGCGCGCGCCACTGTCAGGATGGTGCTTGAGGGCGCGGGCCACAGAGTGATTGAGGCGGCTGGATTTGCGCAGGTCAATTCCCTTCTGAGCAACGGGCTTGATCCCGACCTGCTGCTGTGTGAGGCTTCGCCTGCCAATGCATCGGAGATATCCCAGGTCCGTCACTTCCTGGAATTCACTCCTTCCAAAAAGATTTGCCTGATTACAAAATTAAGCGGACAAAGACTGCGCACAGAAGCGGCTGAGCTCGGTATTCAACTTACGCTAACCATGCCGGTGACGCGAGAAGACGTGGAATCGGCTATTGAATCGCTGCTACCCGCCAAAGGGCAGGCCACTGAGCCTCACGACCTGGTTTCTGATTCCTCTGAGATCACAGGCGCGAAATGCGATCCAGTTCGCTCACTGGAGATTCCTGAGGACATGCCGGCCGCTCCTTATCTTGAAGAGCTCGGCGGCAACAATTTCTTTCTGGCTGCGTCGCCGCAAATGCTCGAAATCCATCGCCAGGTCAAATTGCTTGCCGACATCGATGTCAACGTGCTGATCCTGGGCGAAAGCGGCACGGGCAAGGAAGTCATCGCGCAACTGATCCATCGCAACTCGCGCCGGTCAAGGGAAAAATTTCTGAAAGTGAATTGCGCTGCACTGCCTGCGGATTTACTGGAGAGCGAGCTCTTCGGGCACCGGCAAGGCGCTTTCACTGGAGCCATTAACGACAGGGCAGGAAAGTTCGAGCAGGCAAATCGCGGCACACTGCTGCTGGACGAGATTGGTGAAATTGGCGTGCTGATGCAGGCGAAACTGCTGCACGTATTGCAGGATGGGCAGTTCGCTCGCCTCGGCGCGCAAGAGACGACCAAAGTCGACGTTAGAGTTCTTGCCGCCACCAATGTTCCGATCGAAGAAGCGCTCTTCACAAAGACAATCCGCGAGGATCTCTATTACCGGCTCAGCGTCTTTACCATCAAAGTACCGCCCCTACGCGAACGGCGCGAGGAGATCCCCTATCTCATTGAAGAATTCATTCGCCGCTCGCCCGTGGAACTCACCAAGGGATTCGGAAGCAGCATTTCCTCCCGTTTGATGGATGCGGCTCTTCTCTATGACTGGAAGGGAAATCTTAGGGAGCTCCGGAATTTCGTTACTCGAACCGTTGTCATGCGCGATACCGACGCCGCGACGCGGGAGCTGGAAGCGAAGGCGGCCACTTCGGAAGCGGCTGCTCCGCAGGATCGGCCAGCCGATGCGCCTGCGCCATGTGTTGGCATACGATCGGTTGTTCGCGAAGTGAAGGCTCGCACCGAGGCGAAAATGATTCAGAGCGCGCTGGACACATTCGGATGGAATCGACGCCGCGCCGCGCAGCACCTGAATATGAGTTACCGCGCCATGCTGTACAAGATCCAACAGCATCATCTTCGTCCTTCGCCAGCCAGCGAGACAGCGCAATCCCTCCAGAAGATCCACTCCGCCCGGAAAAATGCGATCTAGAGCAACGCGATCCAGAATCATGCGGTCCGGCTGATAAGCAGAGAATGAGCGCTATGCGAGCTCGCATGCTCCTGTTGAGTTGAGCGTTCCCGATGTGGGCGCCAGCAGCTCTTGCGATTGATTCTGCCGGCCAACTCTTCCGTGATTTCCGCTCAGCAATTGCTTCTCATTCTTTCTGCTCGATGTCGAAGACCGACCGCATCCATTCGAGCGCTCCTCATCGTCCGTTTTAAAGTGCTCGCACCCGAAGTTCACTCATGAGTTAAGCTTCAAATGGACATGAGGGAAGGATCGTGACATTGAGTTCCTCAGCGCGAACCAACGAGCTGAAGCGTCGCATTGAGACCCGGGAGGCCCGGATCGGAATCATTGGCATGGGTTACGTTGGGCTGCCTCTTGCACTTTTGTTCAGCGATGAACATTTCAAGGTCACCGGCTTCGACATCGATCCTCGCAAGGTGGAGATTCTCAACGAGAGCGGCTCTTATATCGTGCGGATTCCAGGGAACACGATTCAGAAGGCACGAGAGAACGGGTTCAGGGCCACCGTTGAATACGGCGAGATTGCGCAAATGGATGTTGTCATCATGTGCGTGCCGACACCACTCGACGAACATCACGAACCTGATCTTAGTTATGTGCGCGACACAACTCAGAGCATCGCTCCCCACGTTCATGATGGACAGCTCATTATTTTGGAGAGCACGACTTACCCTGGTACCACGGAAGAAGTTGTTGTTCCTCTTCTTAAAGAGGGGAATTCCTCCCATCTGAGCCTGGCGACTGATGATGGTAGCCATGGTTTTCATGTCGCGTTTTCTCCGGAGCGGGAAGATCCGGGAAACGATTCGATTGCCCGGCGTGAAATTCCTAAAGTTGTGGGCGGATGCGGCGCCGTGGCGGTTGAGCTTGCGTCGGCCGTATACGCATCGATTTTCAACCGGATCGTTCCTGTCTCTTCGCCTGCGGCGGCCGAAATGACAAAGCTGCTCGAGAATATCTATCGCTGCGTAAACATTGCGCTGGTCAATGAATTGAAGCAGCTTTGCATGCGCATGGGAATCGACATCTTCGAAGTGATAGAAGCAGCCAGGACCAAGCCCTTTGGCTTTCAGGCGTTCTATCCCGGGCCCGGTCTGGGTGGGCATTGCATTCCCATCGATCCGTTCTATCTCTCATGGAAGGCCAAGCAGTTCGACTTTCATACGAGATTTATCGAGCTGGCCGGCGAAGTGAACATTGGCATGCCCTATTTCGTCGTCGAGAACATCATTGAGGCATTGAGCCAACGGCGTAAATCGTTGTTTGGTTCGAAGGTCTTGATTCTCGGATTGGCTTACAAACGCGATATTGACGACCTCCGCGAGTCCCCATCGCTCACCATCATTGAATTACTGCAGAAACGCGGCGCACATGTCGAATACAACGACCCCTTCATCGCTTCGGCAGGCCAGGGACGCAAGTATGCGCTCAACATGACGAGTACGCCCTTGGACCGTATTCCAGAATTCGATTGCGTTGTCATCGCTACTGACCATTCCCAGTATGACTATCCCGCAATTGTCTCCAAAGCACAGCTGGTGGTGGATACGCGCAACGCTACCCACGGCCTAACAGGGAAGAACGTCGTAAGATGTTGACAATAAAATGGTTAATGAACGACCAATTCTAGCTGCTGCATGCATGGATCGCGGTCGGGAAATCTTACCTGCCGACTGATGTGCGGCTGCCGGAAAGCCCGTGGCGCCCTCATCATTCTCAACCGCGCAGACTCGTTGACGCAGACTCGTTGACGCAGACTCGTTGACCCTTCCTCATTGGCACTCTGCAAACCAATGGTATGAAGTGTGCAAACTTTTGCATACATGGGCCTCTATCCGTAGAAACATCCTGCCAGGTGTCTGATTAAATACCAAAGAATCAATAAGAAACGATAGTATCGAACGATTCTGTCGAGACTCAGTTATGGCCCCAGTCGTGCAGTGCTAAGGATAGTTTCTCCTCAGTTTCCGAGGCCTATGCTCACAGAGTCGAAGCAGAGCTTTCGCGTCGATCCCGCAGAATTGCCGGGTGAGGCTGTCATCTTCGGCAGCACGCCTGCCATGCGGGAGATTCGAAGCAAGATCGATTCGATCCTCTCCAGCGATCTTCCCGTGCTGATTCAAGGGGAGAGTGGAACAGGAAAGGAAGTGGTCGCCCGGTTTCTGCACACGCGCTCGAGCCGGCGCGAGGCGCAGTTTGTGAAGCTCAATTGTGCAGCCACCCCTGCAAACCTGCTCGAAAGTGAGTTATTTGGCTTCGAAAAGGGATCGTTTGCCGGAGCGAGCGAAAATCGGCCCGGTTTGGTTGAGATCGCGGACGGTGGCACTCTCTTCCTGAATGAGATTGGCGACATTAGTTTGGAGCTGCAGGGCAAACTACTTCGTCTGCTGCGGGATGGCTCCTATACGAGAATCGGCGGCCGTGAGAGGCAAACTGGGCGCGTTCGAGTTGTTTGCGCAACCAACGTTCACTTGCTTGATGCTGTTGAGACGGGTGCTTTTCGCGAAGACCTCTTTTATCGCATTGACGTTGTGTCTCTGCGCCTTTCGCCGCTGCGTGACCGTAAGAATGACATCCCGCAGTTGTGCGAGTACTTTCTTCAGAAGCTTTCTCGCCAATTTCAGAGAAGCGTACCCCGGTTGAACCCAGTTGCGCTTCACCTGCTAAAGCAATGGGACTGGCCCGGGAATTTGCGTGAACTGGAGAACTGGGTTGCCCGCGCTATCATTCTCGGCGATGACCAAGTTCCAGGCGCGGAGCTTAGACGCCGGCTGGAGATGCCCGATCGATTCGTCGACCGGCAGCCTCGCCTGGGCTCTTTGAAGGCCGCAACCCATCGGGCGACCTCAGCGGTAACCAGCGCCCTGATTTTAAAGGCCTTGCAGGCGAATCGCTGGAATCGGCGAAAAACCGCGGAAGAACTGAATATGAGCTATCGCGCGTTGTTGTATAAGCTGCGCGATGTGGGCCTGCCCCAAAGGCGCAGAAGCCAAAGAGGGCGTCCGCCCGCACTTTGATAGATGCGAATGAAAGGTTCACCAACAGATCTGGCTTGAGCGGACGGGGATGGGCGAGGAATATCAAGGGCGGCTGCTGATCTGGAAGTTGCTGGAGCATTGGCGGACAGCATTGGTTGACGGAAGCGCTGAGTCATTACCTGCGGTGTCTTGAAAGTGTTACCGGGAAATGAGTTGCTAGCACAATCGGGGCATTGTCGTTTGTTCCTAGGGCCATGATGATGAAGACACGGCATTTGTACCCGGATTTTGCCGGGAGATTTCCCTCGATTTATGCGCCGTTGATGAGGGCCAAATAGGGTAATTCAAACGGAGTCATCAGCACACTGATGTGACTCACAGGGCGAAGCTATATCTCAATGACTCCTTTGAGAGTTTGATCGCTGATGAAAGGTGAACTTGAAATGCAGGCCGCTGCGACCTTGGAATCCGGAATTGCTGACGCCTCGCCGTGGTGGGCCGTTTATACGCGCCACCAACATGAGAAGGTCGTTGCAGACATGCTCTCCGCAAAGGGCTTTCAGGTCTTTCTGCCGCTCTATGAATCAACTCGTCGCTGGAAAGACCGGCGAATGGTCCTTTCTCTGCCCTTGTTTCCGTGCTATGTTTTTGTGCGCGGCGGCATGGATCGCAAGCTGCAGGTTGTGACGACTCCCGGAATCCACATGATTCTCTATCGAGGTGAACAAATTGCTGTTATCCCCGATCAGGAGATTCAATCGATTCAAAGAGTCGTTGATGGGCCAAGCAGTGTTGAGCCCCATCCGTTTCTCAAGTGCGGCACGCGTGTTCGGGTCATAAGGGGATCCCTCGAAGGCGTAGAGGGGATTCTAACGCGCAAGAAAAATCTGTTTCGGCTGGTTATTTCGGTGGATATGCTCGCGCAGTCAGTAGCCGTTGAGGTCCACGCCTCCGATGTGGAACCCTGCGGTGGCATCGACAAAATTACTCAGTCCGTACAGGCCGATCCCGCCCGGAGCCGCTTCCTGACGGTTAGCTCAGAACGGATTGCCGCCTTTTAGCGCGTTTCACTCTTTAGTTCATCCGAACCGTTACTCCGGTGCGGAGAAAGCCAACAAAGTCCGACCTCCACCGCAAATTCTCGACTTCAATTGAACACGGAAAAAAGAATGCAAAATCAGAACACATATCCGACACCCGTTTCTCACTCCTTGATGGCGGCGACCGCCGGGAAAGATTGGACCCGTCGCGCAATGCAGATATGCATCGCACTCGCAGTCGTATTCTGCGCTGGATTACAGAGCAGAGCCGCGGTCTTTCAGCAGAATGACGGGGCAACCACGACTAACGACTCGACTGCTTCACCCGACCAAGCCAATCCTCCGACCGGGAACCCGCGAACCGGCGCCACGTACCTCATCGGCCCTGATGATGTTTTGGCCATTAGCGTGTGGAAAGAGCCGGAGATCACGCGATCAATTCCTGTGCGATCGGATGGAAAGATCTCCCTGCCCCTGATTGGCGACGTGCAAGCGGCGGGGCGGACGCCGATGCAACTCGAGGAGGATATCGCGGCAAGGCTGAAGGATTACATCACCAATCCACAGGTGGCCGTGATTGTTCAGCAGATGAATAGCCAAAAGTTCAACATTCTGGGTCAGGTCAATAGGCCAGGCTCGTTCCCACTTACAGCGGGAACGACAGTCGTTGACGCCATCGCGATTGCGGGCGGATTTAAAGACTTCGCCAAAAAGAAGGGTGTCTACCTCCTGCGCCAGAACTCCGCTGGAATCGAGGAACGGTTTAACTTTAACTACGATAAGTTTATTAAGGGAAAAAACACGGCGCAAAACATCAGGCTCATGCCAAATGACACCATCGTTGTGCCTTAAGGGGCAGCTTATGCTTCCACGAGTTCATTTCTTTCTCGCAATTTCAATGTTCATCGCGCTCACCCTCGCAATCCCCGCACTGGCCCAGGTGGAGCCCAGCGCAACGGGGGGGGGTGGAGGCTCACTCGACGAAGGTCAGATGATGACGCCGCCGCCTGTAAGCGGAATGGCATACGCCAGCGGCGCGGGCTCAGAAGAGCGATCAAATTATCTGGAGATCAATGTGACCGCTTCGGCAGGCTATATAGACAACGTCTTTACGAATGGCACTGGCGCCGCTACTTTCACGCTACTGCCAAATGTCACATTCGATCGATCTGCGCCGCGCAGAAAAGAGCAATTCTCATATAGCCCAAATTTTCTGTTCTATTTCCCTACGAGTTCTACCCCTACGGGCTCTGTCTCTGTTAGCTCTCTCGACTCGATCGATCAGAATGCATCCGCGGACTTTCAATACCGCTTCAACCCCGAAGTGGCTTTAAGCCTGATGGATAACTTTGTCAGGACATCGAATGTATTTGACTCCTCCTATGTCTTTCCAGGTGCAATAACTGGTTCAACACAGACCCCGCAAGCGACGGTCATCGCTCCGTTCACTGTGCAGCTTACCAACATCGGAGCCGGTAACCTTAGCTACCAATTCGGAAGAAACGGCATGATTGGCGGCGGAGTTGATTTCACTACCTTTGAGCTTCCGAATCCCACCAACGCAATCGGCCTTTACAATTCGAACGGGGTCGGAGGCAGCGTTTTTTACGATCGGCGATTGTCGGGCAAGCAGTACTTCGGATTGAACTACGCATATGAGCGCATCCTCGCCTATCCCGTGAACGAAGTAAGTGAAACACAGACACATATACTGCTCCCGTTCTACACGCTGTACTTCAGTCAAGCATTCTCACTTTCTTTGTCCGCCGGAGTCGAGCACGTTAACACCACCGCGCCACAGGCTCCAACAACCAGTTCATGGACGCCCGCCATCTCTGCAAGCGTCGGATGGCAACGCACACGAAGCAGTTTCGCTGCCAATTTCACGCGCGTAACTTCGGCCGGCGGTGGGCTGCTCGGGGCCTACGATTCGAAAACTTTCAATGCCTCGGGAACCCGGAAACTCTCTCGCACTTGGACCGGTGATGTGTCCGCCGGCTATACGAGCATTCATTCTGTCACACCGCTGACGATCTCCAGCGTTCAAGACGGGGATACGTTGACAGCTGGGGCCTCCTTGGGCCACCCCATGGGCGAACGCTTCAGCATTCAATTCCAATATCAGCACTTTCACGAAAATTACAGTGGCAGCACCGTGATTGCGTCGGATAGCAATCAAGCGGCGGCTACCCTTACCTACCATCTCAGCAGACCCCTGGGGAGATAATTATGGCAGAAGCTTTTGATGAGCAACAATCAGAATCGATAGACGTGGGGCGCCTGGTCGGAATTGTTCATCGCCGCCACCTACAGTTTTTGATCCCTCTATTCCTTGGATGGTTAATTGTCTGGGGGATCAGCTGGGTTCTACCGCCGCGCTACAAATCAAACACGGTCATCCTGGTTGAGCAGCCCACGATGCCGCAGAGTTATGTCGCCCCCAATATCAATGACGATTTGCAGGCTCGATTGGCGAGCATGACTCAGCAGATACTTAGCCGGACACGCTTGCTTCTGATTATTCAAAAACTTCACTTGTATGACGGCGCGCAGAGAAAGCTGACAGACGATCAGGAAGTTGCAGACATGCGCGAGAACATCGGCATCGATCCGGTGCGGGATCCAGATAGGCAAGACATTTCCGCATTCACAATTTCGTATTCGGCCCATAATCCGCGTGTGGCTCAACAAGTAACGACTGAACTCACGGAACTTTTCATCAGCGAGAATCTAAAGGTACGCCAGCAGGAGTCTGAGGGAACGACAGATTTCCTCGAGAAACAACTGGAGGATGCTCGCGAGAGCCTTTCCGAGCAGGAGGCTAAAGTTCAGCAATTCGAGGGCCAGCACGAGGGTGCATTACCAACGCAGGAGCAAAGCAATCTTGCGATTCTAACGGGCATGCAATCGCAGCTTCAGTCTGAAGAAGATGCTCTGAATACGGCAAAGCAACAGAAGGTTTATCTTCAGGCCCTGCTGGAACAACAAAGAAATGCGCAGAGCCGCGTCCGTCCGAGTGGTGGTGAGGGGAGCGATGCGTCGACTCCGACAGATTTGGCGTCGATCGACAACCAAATCGAGACATTAAAGGCTCAGCTCGCCGACCTCAGCTCACGCTATACCGACAACTACCCGGACGTGCAAAGGACGAAAAGCCAGATCGCTAAGCTGGAAGTAATCCGAGACAACCTCATCGCGGCATCGAAATTGAAGAGCAGGGAAACCAGGCAAACAGGCGACAGTTCCGCGCTGACTGATCCGACGCTTACCGGTGCGGCGCAGCAGACCCAGAGCCAATTACAGGCAAACCAACTGGAAATCCAAAACCGGGAGAGTGCAATCGTCAACCTGAAGGCTAGAATCGGCGATTACCAGGGCCGCCTGAATGCTGAGCCGGGTACCGAGGAGCAGCTAACAGAGCTAAATCGCGGCTACGACCAATCCAAGACAAATTACGATGACCTTCTGAAAAAGAAAGACGAATCCGAGATGGCCACCAGCATGGAAGAGATGCAGCAGGGTGAGAGATTTACCATGCTTGACCCTCCCAGCTTGCCGTCGAGGCCGGACTTCCCAAACCGGCTCAAATTCTGTGGATTCGGCTTGGCTGCGGGTCTGGCGCTGGGCATTTTAGTGGCAGGCGGATTTGAATTTATGGATGACAGGCTGCACAGCGAAAAACAGATCAAATCGCTGCTGCCGATCGCGGTCATCTCCGAGATACCGCAGATTATGACCCCGGTTGATGAGCAAAATCTGAGAAAGAGAACAGCGCTGGGATGGGCAGCAGCCGTACTGCTGGTGGGCACAATCTTTGTCGGCTCTGTTTTTAGTTATCTCCATAATTAGGCCCTGATCTCAATGTACAAAGCTCATTTTCATCTCAAGCGCAACCCGTTCGATCTAACGCCGGATCCACATTGTTTTGTGCCCACCCCACGGCACAATGAAGCGCTTGCCGCGCTTTACTATGGCGTACGGCGGCACAAAGGCATCGTTGTCGTGACCGGCGAAGTGGGCACCGGTAAGACTCTGCTGCTTCGTTGCCTGCTCCGCTTACTTGAGAACAGCAAGGATATCGCTTATGCGTACCTGTTCAATAGCAGGCTTTCTCCAACCGACTTTTTGCAATATGTTCTCGCCGATTTCGGTTTGCCGGCCTCAGGGAAAAATAAATGTGAGCTTCTGCTGGATCTCAGTAAGTTCCTTGTTGGGCGCGGCTCGAAACAAATGACAAGTGTTGTGATTGTCGATGAGGCGCACGACTTATCGGCAGATACATTGGAAGAGCTTCGTCTCCTCTCTAACCTGGAGACAGCCGAGGACAAACTGGTACAGATCATATTAGCTGGACAGCCCGAGCTCGACAAAAAGCTGGATTCCGTTGAGCTTCGGCAGTTAAAGCAGCGCATTGCCTTGAGGACACAGCTTGGAGCCCTCAGCGCCAAGCAGACCCAGGAATATATCGAGCAGCGACTCAGGATCGCTGGCGCAGACTCAAGCCAGCCGCCAATCTTCTCTGCACAAGCGATCGACAATGTGTACTCCTATTCGCGCGGCTTTCCGCGTCTGATTAACACCATATGCGAGAACGCCTTGATAAGCGCCTACGCCAAGCAGTCTTCGACTGTAACGGCGCGGATCATAGAAGATGTTGCAGCCGAATTTCGCCTCGACGCATTTGTGCCCGTTCAGCAGAGTTCATAGATGGATTGATTCACCGCATTACTTTGAGAGGGACTGATTATGAGCCGAATCTTTGACGCATTGCAGCGGTCGGAAAGTGAGCGCTCAGGTGTTGACACTGCAACGCTGCCCCAGGGCCCGGATCTGTTGAGGCGAGCTGAACGCGCTGCCGCATCAAATTGGGACGCCTCAGGGGCCCGAGTTGAGCTCGAAACAACCACGGTCGTGGTACACGATGAGCGCGTTGAACAAACCGTTATTCCAATTTCACCAACGTCCGTGCAGGCGCCGCTTCGCCCGGAGGATCAGTCAACTGATCCGCGCCCCGACGTTCTTGGTCATTGTCAGACGTTGGAGATTTCGATGCTTCCCCAGAGCCGGCTGGTTTGCCTTACAGATCGGGAGAATCCAACGGCTGAAGCCATTCGCCTTCTGGGGGTGCGATTAAGAGACCTCCGTCAAACGCGACCGTTGAAGAAAGTGCTTATTACAAGCACCATCCCTCAAGAAGGCAAAAGCATGATCTCAGCTAACCTTGCCTGCGCCCTTGCTCATGGTTCGGATGCAAAGGTATTGCTGATGGAAGGTGATCTGCGCCGCCCATCTCTGTCACACATGTTCGGAGTCCAGAAACAACGCGGCATCTATGAGTGGCTCCGCGAAGGGAACGACCCCACTGCCAACATCTACCGGCTTAAAGATGCAGACCTTTGGATCCTTCCGGCCGGCGACGCTTCGAGTAATCCCATCGAACTTCTGCAATCGCAAAGGCTGCCGGACCTAATGGACAGGATTGCCCCTTGGTTCGATTGGATCATTATTGATTCTCCTCCGGTTCTGCCTCTTGCCGATACCAGTGTCTGGATTAGGCTTGCGGATGGAGTTCTTCTAGTTACGCGCCAGGGAACAACGGAGAAGCAGCAATTGACCAAGGGACTTGAGGCGCTTGAAACAGATAAGTTGATCGGTGCGATCGTAAACGGTTCGCTGGCATCGGCCTACAGCGGTTACTATTACCGATCGTCCGTCGCCTCCTGACAAATGTCGGCGTATCTCGAGCCAATCACTTACCTACAGTTAGTTGACCTTTTCAATCAAACAGTCCGAATTGCTTTGTCGGCGGCTGACCCTGAATGACAGCTATACCCAGCCAAGCTATTTGTGATCTTCTCTGTGAAACCAATCGCAGGAAGACAAGGTCCACGTGGAGTCTTGATCGCACGGATTATCCGGGCCGAGTCGACGATGACCACGAAAGGAGTATGTCGTGACACGATCACGTCAAACTAGAGTATCGAGCACGCCTGATTCTCTACTGGAATCTGCGCCAGCAATCAACCGCGTTGCTCTCGACGAGGCAACTTTCCGGCGGATGATTGCTATCGAGCGAAAGCGCACGGAACGTTCCAAAGCTCCGTTTGTCCTCATGCTGCTTGAAGCAGTCAGCGACGACGGGCAGAAGAGCAGTAGCGCAACGCTTCATCGCATTGCAGCGGCCCTGCTCACGTCTAGCCGAGACACTGATCTCATTGGCTGGTACAAGGACGATGAAATTGTCGGCACAATGTTCACGGGACTTATTGTGAATGACAAGCGTGCTGTCCTGGATACATTTCTTGCGAAAGTAAGCACGACGCTTCAGAACGAACTCAATGCCGACGAGTTCAATCAGGTACGAATATCATTCCATTTGTTTCCAGATGACTGGGATCATGAAAAGCCAGGTCGGCCAACTAATCCCGCCCTCTATCCTGACTTAGACAGTCATGACAAAGGGCGTCGCAGCGTGCTCATCGTTAAGCGTTCGGTCGATATTGCCGGTAGTACGGCGATGGTCGTCTTATTCGCGCCCTTGTTTCTTGCCATTGCTCTCGCTATTAAACTTACTTCGAGGGGCCCGGTGTTTTATCGTCAGCAGAGAGTTGGCCGCTACGGCCAAACCTTTACATTTCTTAAATTTCGCTCAATGTTTGTAAACAGCGACTGCAACGTCCATAAGGAGTTCGTCACGCGACTCATCGCAAGCACGTCCGGTGAATCAAATCAGGCCGAGAGCGATCGTGGCGTATACAAACTTACTGGAGACAAGAGAATCACGCGAGTGGGCAAACTTTTGCGGAGGACGAGTCTTGACGAGCTTCCGCAGTTCCTCAATGTGCTCAAGGGAGATATGTCGCTTGTTGGTCCGCGTCCCCCAATTCCTTATGAGCTGGCCGCCTATCAGACATGGCATCGGCATCGGCTCCTAGCGGTCAAGCCAGGAATCACTGGCCTGTGGCAAGTCATGAGCAGGAGCAGCGTGCGGTTTGATGAAATGGTGCGCCTTGATCTGCGTTACGCGTCGACATGGACTCCTTGGCTCGACTTAAAGATTCTGCTGCGCACCCCCGGAGCAGTAATTCGAGGTTCGGGAGCGTATTGAGCTTTAAATCTCGCCATCTCGCCTGGTCAATCGGTACCGATATGGTTTCTGCGAGTCTTGACGGCATCCACACGGGGGGATACCGGCTCAACCAGATTCTCCCATGCATTCAGTTCTAAAAGAGAAGACTCTCGAGTAGCGACCTCACGTGGACTCGCAAGCGAGAATGAGTTCTGCGCCATCAGGTCACTTGACGGCATAAATAACTAAAAAGGAGCTAACAAGCTATGGACTTCGGCGTAATCGGATATGGCTACTGGGGTCCAAACATTGTCAGGAACCTTGTCAGTCTTGAGGGCGCCGTGGTTCGAGCGATCTCAGATGTTAGTCCCACGGCGCAGGCGCGCGCTCGGAAGGCCTATCCGGGTGTGACGATTACGGCAAGCGCGATGGAAGTAATCACTTCACCCCACATTGATGCCGTGGCCATCATTTCGCCAGTTTGGACACACTATGAACTCACGAAGGCCGCGCTGGAAAACGGGAAACACGTTTTTGTTGAAAAGCCGTTTACAAGCACAGTCGCTCAAGGTGAGGAGCTGGTCAACCTCGCAGAACAAAAGAATCTGAAACTGATGGTTGACCATACGTTCCTTTTCACCGGGGCGGTGCGAAGGATTTCGCAGCTCATCAGCGAGGGCGCGCTCGGAAACCTATATTACTACGATTCGACTCGCGTGAATCTCGGTCTCTTTCAACATGACGTCAATGTGCTTTGGGATCTGGCGCCGCACGACCTTTCAATCATGGATCATCTCATCAAGGCCAGTCCTGAGGCGGTCGTAGCCACGGGACAAGGGCATCTGAACGGACATGAGGACGTCGCGTTTATGACGCTTTACTTCCCCGACAAGATCATAGCCCATATCAACGTGAACTGGCTGTCACCGGTCAAGGTTAGGACGACACTTATTGGAGGCGAGAAGCGAATGATCGTTTGGAATGACCTTGAGGCGGACGAAAAGGTGAAGGTCTATGACAAAGGAGTCAAGATCACCAATCGCGAAGGCGTTTACGATCTCCTCGTAAGTTACCGGTCAGGGGATATGTGGTCGCCGCAGCTAGAGCAGGTTGAAGCATTGCGTCAGGAGCTCAACTATTTCGTGGAGTGCGTCACGACCGGCCAGGAGCCTTTTAACAATGGGCATGCAGGCCTGCGGGTAGTTCGAATGCTTGAAGCCGCCAGCCATTCATTAAATAAGAAAGGAGCTTTTGTCCGCCTATGAATCCGCTAAAGTCTGTCGCGGCTGACGTCAAGCTCGGAATGAACGTGAAGTTGTCTGAATATGTGAATCTCTACGGGTGCGAAATCGGAGACGAAACAAAGATCGGAGCGCTGGTAGAGATTCAGAAAAATGCTCGCGTTGGCAAGCGTTGCAAGATTTCGAGTCACACGTTCATTTGTGAGGGCGTGATCATTGAAGACAACGTTTTTGTTGGTCACGGTGTGATGTTCACCAATGACCCCTATCCCCGCGCAACGACGCAAGCAGGGGCGCTTCAAACCGCTTCGGACTGGAAAGTGGAGAGCACTTGGATCGGAAGAGGCGCGTCCATCGGTTCGAACGCGACAATTCTCTCCAATATAAAAATTGGCGAACACGCCATTGTAGGCGCCGGTAGCGTGGTAACGAAGGATGTTCCGCCGTTCGCGGTCGTCGCGGGAAATCCGGCGAGGATTTTGCGCTTCATTGAGCGCCCCGAAGGAGACAAAATGACTGGTGATATTCCATTCCTTGACTTGGTCACGCCGCATGTGGCACTTGAGCACGAGCTCGTCAGCGCTTTTCGCCAGGGACTTCACACGGCGGCATTTGTTGGTGGACCCGTCATTGAGAGATTTGAAGAGGCCTTTGCCGCATTCTGCGACACGAGTCACTCCATCGCCGTCAGCAGCGGAACAGACGCGTTGCGCTTTGCAATCCTTGCCTGCGGAATTGAGCCAGGCGACGTAGTACTAACAGTCCCGAACACATTCATTGCCACTACAGAAGCCATTTCTCAGGCGCGCGCAGTCCCGGAATTCATCGACATCGATGAGCACACCTACAACATGTCGGTGCGGATGCTGGAGCGATTCCTGGAGAAGCAGTGCGTCCGAAACCACGCTGGGAAGCTTATTAGCCTGCGCAGCGGAAGGCCAGTCACAGCGGTTGTGCCGGTACATCTTTACGGGCAGATGGCCGAAATGGATGCGATCCTTGCGCTGGCTGCCAAATATGGCCTGACAGTAATCGAGGATGCCTGCCAGGCGCACGGCGCGGAGTATTTCTCGAAGAGTCAAAACCGGTGGATGAAGGCCGGCTCAATGGGCCGCGCGGCCGCATTTAGCTTTTACCCGGGCAAGAACCTCGGAGCATGTGGAGAGGGTGGCGCGGTCACGACCAACGATCCGGAAGTCGCGTCAAAGGTAAGAATGTTGCGCGACCACGGGCAAGTGAAGAAATACTTTCACGATGTGGAAGGATATAACGGGCGGCTGGACACGATTCAGGCCGGCATCCTGCACGCAAAATTGCCTCATCTCGAGGAGTGGAATAAACAACGATGCGATCGGGCCGCGCTTTATAATAGGCTTCTCGCTGCCGATCAAACTCTAAGCGTGCCATACGAGCCTTCCTGGTCTCGCGCCGTGTATCACTTGTATGTCATTCGCACAAACAATCGCGAAGGCCTCATAGGTCACTTGAAGAATGCTGGCATCGGAGTTGGAATTCACTATCCAATTCCTCTCCATCTGCAGAAGGCATATATCGCCATGAATTACAGCCCGGGAGATTTTCCCGTCGCTGAGATAATCTCCACCGAAATTCTCTCCATCCCAATGTTCCCGCATCTCACGGAAGCTCAACAAAAACGGGTGGCAAACGAGATTCTCGGCTTTTTGCGTGATTCTGGGCAGAAAGCCGGCAGCATGGATGAGGCCATCCTTGCGCCTGAGGAGAGGGCAAGCTAACGCTACGCCGGGGAGATAGTTATCGGGTGTGAAGAACGCCGCGATTAACTATTTGCAAAACGCAACCGTGGAACTACGATGACGAAACTCCTAAATTACGTGCTCATTACTCCCGCGCGGAACGAAGCGGAATACATTGGCTTAACGATTCAGTCAATGGTTGCGCAAACTTATCGTCCGCTGAAGTGGGTTATCGTGAGTGATGGCTCGACCGACCAAACGGATGAGATCGTGCGCAAGGCCATTGCCGGATGCAGTTGGATTGAGTTAGTTCAAACCCCGGCGCGCAAGGAGCGTCACTTCGCCGGCAAGGTTGGAGCTTTTAATGCTGGTTATGACAGAGTTAGGGATCTGGAATTTGATGTAATCGGCAATCTCGATGCCGATGTCTCTTTTGGGCCTGATCACTTTGAGCTCCTCATCAGAAAAATGAGCGAGAATCCGCGACTCGGAGTCGCCGGGGCGCCGTTTCGCGAAGGAACTTTTCAATACGACTATCGCTTCACGAATATTGAGAATGTCTGGGGGGGGTGTCAGCTCTTTCAGCGCGCATGCTTCGAGTCAATCGGCGGCTACATGCCCTTGAAGGGCGGTTGCATCGATCATGTCGCTGTCCTGTCCGCAAGGCTGCACGGCTGGCAAACTCAAACCTTCACTGAGAGTGTTTGCCAGCATCATCGCCTGATGGGCACCGCGCTGCAGGGCAGTTTGAGGGCAAAATTCAGAGTGGGCGCGAAGGATTATTCCGTCGGCAACCATCCGCTTTGGCAGGTGTTTCGGAGCTTCTATCAGATGAAGAACCCTCCTTACTTAGTCGGAGGAGTGGCCACGGGAATGGGTTACTGCTGGTCGTTTGTTCGGCGTGCCGAGATTCCAATTCCTCAGGAGCTTGTAGCTTTTGTCCGGCGTGAGCAGATGCATCGCCTGAAGAGACTATTCGCGAGGAAACCGAAGGCGAGCGTCATTCACGCGGCGCCGGCGTCGAAAACAGTTTCTTTTTCAGGTTCCCTCGCTTCCCCTCGAGTTGAGAAGGAAAAGCAGGTTGTAATTCGATAGGTCGACCCGTACAGGGCACGTGGTATTTCAAACTATTTCGGATGCATTTGAGGAGCAGGGACGCAACATGATGATTTGCGGCAGGGAAATTCGGGTCGAAGGTGGTCTGGTTCGAATTGCCCGGCTCGATGGCGACAAATACAAATTCCTGGAAGCTCCGGAGCCGGCAGTGGAAGGCTTGCGGAAATCTCAGGAGCGAGTTGACATTTTTACTTTCATGCAAAAGCTTCCTGATACAGTTCCCAAATATAACTATCCGATGGAATGGGATAACCTGGCTGTTCTCGGGATCTCTACATTTGACGAGTGGTGGATGAACCGTCTCGGCTTTAAAGCAAGAAACAAAGCGAAGCAGGCCGCCAAAAAGGGAGTGACCGTTCAGGAATCGCCGTTTGACGAGGCCTTCGCGCAGGGAATCTGGGAGATTTACAACGAAAGTCCTGTGCGGCAGGGCAGGCGCTTTCCGCACTACGGTAAGACCCTTGACCAGGTACGCCGAATGAGCGGTACGTTTCCTGATACGAGCATCTTCATCGGCGCGTACTTCGAAGAAAAGCTAATCGGTTTTATCAAACTTACGACCGATGACAGCGGGACCCAGGCCGGAATGATGCACATTGTTTCGATGATCCGGCACAGGGATAAAGCGCCGACCAATGCACTCGTTGCACAAGCAGTGCGGTCGTGTGCGGATCGGGGAATATCGCATCTCGTCTATTCGAACTTCGCTTACGGGAAGAAGGAGCGCAGCAGCCTGAGCGATTTCAAGGAGCGCAACGGCTTTGAGCGGGTTAACTTGCCGCGCTACTATGTCCCACTTACGAGTATTGGTTGGGCCGCCTTCCGGCTGGGATTGCACCACAAACTTATTGACCGCCTTCCCGGACCGCTGCTGGCAAAGGCCCGCGATCTTCGATATTCGTGGTACAAACATCGGTTCCCGGCTTTGGAGCAGGACTCATAACGAGGAATAGGGCATGCCGGGAATCGTTGGATTAATTACCAAAAGGCCGCGCAAGTGGGCCGAGCAGCAGCTTGCACGCATGCTCAAGGTACTGCTCCACGAGTCTTTCTACGTGTCAGGAACGTGGATTGACGAGTCCATGGGAGTCTACGTCGGGTGGGTGGCTCGCGAGAACTCCTTCGCCGCAGAGATGCCCGTTTGCAATGAACGGGACGATGTGGTGCTGGTTTTTGCAGGAGAAGATTATCCTGAGCCGGGCACCGCTCGCCGCCTCAAGCAGCAGGGCCATGCATGCAAGGAAGGCGGACCCTCCTATCTTGTCCATCTCTACGAGGAAGACCCAAACTTCTTCAAGAACCTGAATGGACGCTTCCAGGGATTACTGGTCGATCGCACGCGTGTCACCGCCACGTTGTTTAATGATCGTTTTGGCTTGCAGCGGGTTTACTTCCATGAAGCGCATGACGCATTCTACTTTTCCGCTGAAGCTAAGTCGATCCTTGCAGTGCGACCCGAGCTGCGCAGCACAGATCCTCGCGGGCTTGGCGAGTTCATCGCGTGCGGCTGCGTTTTGGAGAATCGCACGCTATTTCGCGGCATTTATGCACTGCCACCCGGTTCGGCCTGGAGCTTCTCGAACGGGATCCTCAAAGACAAGGCCTTTTACTTTGAGCCGCGCGAGTGGGAGGAGCAAGAGCCGCTCGACGCCGAAGGCTATTATTCCCATCTACGCGATGCTTTCACTAACACTCTTCCGCGATACTTCGATGGCCCGGAACGAGTCGGTGTTTCCTTAACTGGCGGACTCGATACGCGTATCATCATGGCCTGGCGCAACGCCACGGCAGGTTCTCTGCCTTGTTACACATTTGGCAGCATGTATCGCGAGAATCAGGATGTCCACCTTGCGCGCCGCGTCGCGGAAATCTGTGGCCAGCCATACCAGGTTGTTACTGTCGATGCAACGTGCCTCGAGCAATTTCCGCACTATGCGGAGCGCACTCTTTATCTGACCGACGGATGCGTGGATGTCAGCCGGTCCGCCGATCTCTACAACAACGAGATGGCCCGCCAGATTGCGCCGGCGCGAATGGTAGGAACATTTGGCAGTGAGATCATTTGCAAAGCGGTGATGTTCAAAGCCGTGATGCCGAAGGCGGAACTATTCCAGCCGGAGCTTCTCTCCGAGCTCACCCGCGCAGGCGAGACGTATCGCGATCAGGTGCGCGGCAATCGAACCAGCGTTGTCGCCTTCATTCAGCCTGCCGCATATCACTTTGGCGGTCTCATGCTGGAGCAATCGCAACTAACGTTGCGAACGCCCTACCTGGACAATCAGGTTGTGCGAGCGGTGTTTCGCGCGCCGCGCGCGGACAAGAGCGAAGACGTGCGACTGCGCCTTATTCGCGACGGAAGTGCGGCACTGTCCAGACTGCGAACGGATCGCGGACTTGGCGGCCCAAATCCCCTGACAGCTGCAATTAGCCGAGCCTATCTGGAGTTCACGTTTAAGGCCGAGTACGCCTACGATTACGGCATGCCCCAGTGGGTTGCCAGAGTCGATAATGCGTTTGCACCCTTCCACCTGGAGCGCCTGTGGATGGGGCGTCATAAGCTGTTTCACTTTCGCTGGTGGTATCGAACAATTCTCGCAAAGTATGTACAGGAAATTCTACTCGACTCTCGCGCTTTGGCGCGTCCTTACTTGAAGCCAGGCGCCGTAGAGGCAGTCGTCCGTGGACATCTCTCTGGAAATTGCAACTACACCACTGAAATTCACCGACTTCTTTCGCTCGAATTGCTACACAGACAATTCGTCGACGCCGAATTGAATTGACTCGCGAACAACGCTCCCGCCGAGACGGCAACGGATTCTGCACGCAGCTCGGCTTCTCGTTCCCGAGGACGCGCGGGATTGGTCCAGATGACGGTCTCCACCATCGCTAACGCAAAACCTAAGGCTAAACAAGGCGCCGGAGCCTATCGTATTCCCGCGTTTGATTTCACAAAGGGAACACTTGTTCTATTCATGGTGGTGTGGCACTGGCTTAACTACTTCTATGGGACGCAGGGCGACATCTACAAGTATCTGCGCTTTCTAACTCCATCGTTCATCTTTATTACGGGCTTTTTGATCTCCTATGTGCATTTCTCGAAATATGGTGTAGGTAGTTCCACGCTGTCAAAGCGGCTGTTTCTGAGAGGGGTCAAGCTACTAGGAGTGTTTGTCGCTCTGAACCTACTCGTTAGCCTGCTGGTGCCCGAGTCCTTTCTAAAAGACCTAGTCTCGGGACGCTCGATAGTCGCAGATCTGGACGCCATTTTCTTCACCGCGAGACTCTCCGGCGATGGAGTGGGCAAGGTCGCCGCGTTCGGTATCCTAGTCCCGATCAGTTATGTGCTCATGCTTGCGGCGTTGCTATCTCTGGCATGCCGGTTTTTCAAGTACACTTTCCACGTCGTGTGCGTCGCGCTGATCTTCTGTTTGATAGTTGTAGGGCAAAAAGGCATTCAGAGCGCCAACCTTGAGCTAGTCACGGTCGGTTTGCTTGGAATCGTCTTCGGCTACGTCCGGGAAGATCAACTTCAAAAATTGGTTAGTCGACCGTGGGTGATTCTGACTGCCTACTGTATTTACCTGGTCGCGATAACGATTTGGGATGTTTCGCTTTACGTGCAGATGGTGGGCGCCGTTCTGACAAGCGCGCTAATTTATCTGGTGGGGGCTCAGACAGAGCGGCCGGGAAGATTGCGAGAACATCTTCTACTCCTTGGCCGGTATTCTCTCTTTGGTTACATATCCCAAATCGCGATTCTTCAGCTGCTTCACGCAAGTCTCAGGCATGTTGACCGCAATTATGCCATTCTCGGCGCTTCCTTTGTTGCAGCGGTTGCCCTCACGATGGTTTCTGTCATAGCAGTTGACCGCTGGAGAGCCAGATCAAAGACGATTGACGGTATATATAGAGCGGTGTTCGCCTGACAGTTCGGCATCCAAGTAGACTCTCTAATTTCACAAACTAAGCTGAAAGGACTCGCCTGCCGCACGCGATCCTTTTCGTCGGAACTCTAGGTAACATGACTCAAAGTGGTCCAATTCGAGCGCACAGCCTCCCAGCAGAGGCGGAACTATGCGAGCGTCCAGCAGGGGGAAAATAGAATGGGCTTTACGCTTGCATTCGCAATTTGTGCACTTGGCACAGCGGGCCTTTTCTATCTCGATCGTGATAAGTCCGTTCGGAGTTCCAAGGCGCTTTGGCTGCCAGTCATCTGGCTCTGGATTATCGGATCAAGGCCACCCTCTGACTGGATTCAGATTTGGTTTGGCTTGGGCCAAATGAGACAGGGCTCAGGGCTTGATGCACAACTCGACGGCAGCCCCGTGGACGCATTTATTTTTATGGCTCTGTCTGCTGCTGCCATCGCAGTTCTCTTCCACCGCGGGAAGTCGACGGTAGGCCTGCTGAGGTCGAGTCTTCCGGTGCTTATTTTCTTTGTTTATTGTGCCGCAAGCTGCCTCTGGTCGCCTTTTCCCGATGTTGCGTTTAAGCGCTGGATCAAGGACGTCGGGGACTTGGCAATGGTTTTTGTTGTCGCCACAGATCCCGACCCAGTTGCGGCGCTCCGTCGCATCTTTACCCGGGTCGGATTTGTTTTGCTTCCCGCTTCCATCTTGCTAATTCGGTACAGCCCTATAGGTCGCGGATTCGGCCCGGATGGAAGTCCTTCGAATTTAGGAGTAACGACCAACAAAAACGCTCTTGGCCTCATCGCATATATCGTGTTGCTGGGGGCAGTATGGAGCTTCTTGTATCTGTTCCGGGCAAAACGCGGCCCCAATCGCACTCGACAGTTGGTCGCCCGCGGTACCTTGGTCGCCTTCGGCGTCGCCGTTTTGCAGCAAGCGCATTCAGACACCTCCACCGTCTCCTTTGCACTTGGCGCGTTCCTGTTGGTGACTACCAGCCTTTCCTTTTTCACGCGCCGCCCCGGAAGAGTTCATGCGCTGGTTCTGACGATTCTCTTGTCAAGCGGCATTGCCTTTCTTTCCGGCGCCGAGGCAACGATTGCCGGCGCATTCGGAAAGAATCCCAATCTCAGTGATCGTACGATCATCTGGGCAGCTGTGATTCCGCTTTGTCCCGATCCAGTCATTGGGGCGGGGTTTGAGAGTTTTTGGAACGGCTACGGCAAATACGCGACAAAAGGTCTCTCGAAATATGAGAGGGGACTCAATTCAGCGCATGACGGTTACATTGAGGTTTACCTCAATCTTGGCTGGATTGGATTGAGCTTGATTTCGCTGCTACTTCTTATCGGTTATCAGCGAGCATACGCGGCTTTTCGCCGTAACCCAGAGGTTGGCAGCCTGATGCTGGCCTTTGTTGCCTCGATTGCGGTCTACAACATTACCGAGGCCGGTTTCAGAATCTTGACGCCTACATGGCTGTTTCTCCTCCTGGTCCTGGTCGGCTCGCGAAGCATCGCAGCCAGTTCCGGTGGCGGAGCCGGGAAGCCCGGCTAGCCATCCAGTGAGTCGCGGCAAGAAACCGTCGACGCTTCAAGAGCTCGCTTCGGCTAGCTGAGTGGTTGCAATTGGAAGTTTCAACGGGTGAGAAGAGTACTTAGATGGGGGATTACTCGTGAGTCGCTTGCGGATATTGGTGTTAGCACCGGACTGTAATCCGGAAGCTGTCAGCATGCCATTTGTCACTTTTTCTCATGCGGCAGCGCTTGCAGAACTCCATGACGTCTCCCTCGTTATCGGCTCGCCCACTGAGGGTGCCGTGCGCCGCGCAAAGGCGCCATTCCATACCATCGAAGTTGTCCGAATGCCTTTGCTGGAGCGTACTTTTGCCTGGATTGTACGCAGGATACTCAAAAACAACTTCGACACTCAGATGTGGACCGCATACCTCTATCCTTTCTCGCTTGCCTTTGAATGGTATGCCTGGCGACAGTTGCGGCGCCGCATTTATTCGGGCGAGTTCGACGTGGTTCTGCGCGTCATGCCGATGTCTCCGGTCCTGCCGAGTGCCTTCTCTACTTTTCTGCGAAAGGGGCCCATTCCCTTTGTAATAGGGCCGCTCAATGGTGGTCTGCCTTGGCCGCGCGGTTTTAGCCAGCTCGAAAACCAAAAGGAATGGATCTCCAGGCTGCGGAATGTGTACAGGTATCTGCCCTTCGCTCGATCTACCTATCGCCACGCGACAGCAATCGTTGCCGCTTCTTCCCAAACCTACTCGGAGTTTGCGGCTTATCGCGATAAACTGTTTTTTGTCCCGGAGCCAGGTATCGGCCCCTCTTCTTGCACCAACGACGCTCGCAATCCGACGCCCGGCTCCAAACTGAAGTTGATTTTCGTTGGAGGCTTGGTTCCGAGAAAGGCTTGTGATCTTGCGCTGCGCGCGGCGGCTCCTCTGCTGCGAAATGGCCTAGCCAGCTTCACCGTGATTGGCGATGGCCCGGAACGGGGCCGTCTTGAGGAGCTAGCCGAAACTCTTGGGATCGAAGAAGAGGTTTTGTTCCGAGGCTGGCTCTCGCACCAGGAGGTTTTCCAGGGCATGCGTTCGGCTGATGTCTTTTTGTTCCCGACTCTCCGCGACAACGGCGCAGGCGTAGTCTTCGAAGCGCTCGCCAGTGGTGCTGTACCCGTCGTCGTGGATTTCGGCGGCCCCGGAGATATCGTCAACCAAGAGGTTGGGTGCAAGGCAGCTCTCACGAATGAAGACGACATCGTGGTTCAGATGGAAGAGATTCTGACAGGGCTCGCCAAGGATCGGGATCGACTTAAGCGGCTGCGGCGGCAGGGAATGGCTTACGCGCGGGAACGCCTGACCTGGGCAGCGAAGGCAAGCGATGTTACTCAAGTCCTGCAGTGGGCCGTGCGACGGGGTCCAAAGCCGGATATGCCTCCGCCAAAGTTGTTGGCCGCCGGCTCAGTCTCGTCTTCGTAGCAACTTACACTCTGAGGCAAGTCAC
This sequence comes from Acidobacteriaceae bacterium, assembly GCA_003134815.1. GTDB lineage: Bacteria > Acidobacteriota > Terriglobia > Terriglobales > Acidobacteriaceae > Telmatobacter. The sequence continues at coordinate 28,168 of PLCO01000006.1, forward strand.
CCCCTCACGTGTTCCTAAGGCGTGCTGGTGATCAAAGTGACCCCAAACAAGTAGCGATTTCGACTCTCTTCGGAAACCGAAGGCCTCAAGTTATAAAGCTCAGAATTGATTACCGCAACACCGCGAGTACCTATTCGTACGCACTAACTCTAATTGGAGACTTCATAATGTACATCGTTGATCGAACGGTCAGATTCGCCCGCGGATTTATGTTGAGCTACGGTCCCACGGGCATCAAGAAGCGACTTTGGGATAAGGAATTTTCCGGGACTAAATGGGACTTTATCGATAACACAGTTGGCGACTGTGTCTATCCGTATCTCGAGAAATACGCGAAGAACGGGAGTATTCTGGATCTTGGCTGCGGGCCGGGCAACACCGCGAATGAGCTGGATGCAGACGTCTATCAAAGTTATACCGGCGTTGACATCTCCGAAGCCGCCCTCGCAAAGGCTGTAAAGCGTACTCGGGAGAGCGGTCGAACCGGGAAGAACACATTCGTTAATTCGGACTTCCTGGGCTACGAACCACCCCAGGACTTCGACATAATCTTGTTCCGAGAGTCCCTGTACCACGTCCCATACGGACAAGTTCTGCCGATCTTGAAGAAATTCTCCAAGCATCTGAAGAGCGACGGCGTGTTCATTGTCCGCCTCTATGCTGGAGATCATCGACCAGGTGTCATCAAGACTCGGGTAACAGCAAAGCTGGATTTAATCCGGCGCGAGTTCGCTGTTATCGAATCGCGTCAATTTGATTTGCCGGCATTTCCTAATGTGTTTGTGTTTCGGCCCCGCGGTTGAGGCGGAATACATGGTTGTTTCAGGTTGATGTGACGCCCGCAAAAGCGGTTATTGAGAGGGAAGCACGGTGAGAATCAGCGTTTTCGGAATGGGCTACGTGGGAACAGTGTGCGCCGGGTGCCTCGCGCACGCCGGTCACGAGGTCATCGGCGTCGATCCCGTTCGCGCAAAGGTCGATTTAATCAATGCAGGCAAGTCTCCGATCATCGAAACTGATATAGAGGAGATCATTAGTGCAGCGGTCAAGTCAGGGAAACTCCGCGCGACCGGCGATCAAGATGTGGCGATTAGCGAGACCGAGCTCTCGCTTGTTTGTGTTGGCACTCCGAGCCAAGTCAATGGAAACTTGGATCTGACCTATATTCGGCGTGTGTGCGAACTGATCGGTGAAGCGCTCAAGAATAAACCTGCTCGTCACACCGTGGTGATCCGCAGCACAATCCTACCCGGTACGATGCATCAGATGGTTATTCCTCTTCTTGAAGAGCACTCCGGGAAAAAGGCTGGTGTTGATTTCGGTGTCTGTAATAATCCCGAATTCCTGCGGGAAGGTTCCGCTGTCAAAGACTTTAATGCTCCCCCCAAAACTGTGATTGGAGAGTTGGACCAGGAAAGTGGCGACATTCTGGCAGGGCTCTACGCCGATCTGAAGGCCCCATTGATCCGCACAAATATAAAAACTGCGGAGATGGTAAAGTATGTTGACAACTGCTGGCATGCGCTCAAGATTGGCTTCGCAAACGAGATCGGAAATCTTTGCAAATCCTTATCCATCGATTCGCACGAAGTGATGGATATCTTCTGCCAGGATAAGAAACTCAACATCTCAACGGCGTATTTGAAGCCTGGCTTTGCCTTCGGCGGTTCTTGCCTGCCAAAGGATCTTCGAGCCTTGACCTATAAGGCCAAGACGCATGATCTTCAGTTGCCGATCATATCCTCCATTCTTGCGAGCAATGAATTACAAGTTAGTCGTGGACTGCAACTCATCATGGACAAGGGCTCTAAACGGGTTGGGGTCTTGGGCTTCAGCTTTAAGGCCGGTACCGACGATCTTCGCGAAAGCCCGATGATCGAAGTCATCGAACGCCTGATCGGCAAGGGCTATGACCTGCGTATCTTCGATAGAAATGTGAATCTGGCCAGGCTGGTTGGCGCAAATAAGGATTTCATCCTCAATCGCATCCCGCACATATCCAGGCTAATGGTCGACGGCATTGACGCGATTATGGCGCATGCCGAAACTGTGGTGATTGGCAACAACGATCCGGCCTTTCAGCAAGTTCCTGAGCTGCTGCGTGACGGCCAGCGCCTGGTGGACTTTGTTCGAATCGCGGATTCTAGGAGTGAAAATGGGAAATATGACGGCATTAGCTGGTAAGACAACTAATATTGACGTCGCGAATAGGGCGCAAAGCGGGGAGATCTTCGCGTCTATTGGACGCCTGGCTGACTGGTTGGAGCGAAATGATTATCGGGGATACGACACATTCGATGGCCTAAACGCAAAGTTTCTTCGTCCCCTGACGTTCGAGACGAAGCCGCTACGTATCTTATTGCAGCAGGGAGTACGGCGTTTTCCTTTGAACCTTCGCCCTCTTCTTGGAATAAAAAAGAGCCGTTCCACTAAGGGAATGGGCTTTTTGGCGCGCGGCTTTATGCGTCTTAATCAGGCAACCGGTGATGCGATTTGGAACGACAAGGCAGAGGCAGCGTTGCAATGGCTGATTGAAAATCAGTCGCCGGGCTACAGCGGGGCGTGTTGGGGAAACCATTTCGATTATCAGTCGCGAAGTAGTTATGTAAGTAAGAACATCCCTTCCATAGTGTGGACCTCGCTTATTGGGCACGCGTTTCTCGATGCTTATGAACAGTTTCATCGAGAGAGTTATTTGCAGGTGGCTGTCAGTGCGTGCGAACACATCGAACGGGATCTTGGCGTTGTTGTCACGGGAGAGACTCATTGCCTCAATTACTTCCCCATCACGAAGCATGAGGTCCACAATGCCAACACGCTTGGGGCGAGCTTTTTGGCTCGTACGTGCGCAATCACCGGCAATAAGTCGTACCTTTCGCTGGCCGAGAAGGCAATTGAATACACGGCTAATTATCAGAGAAAAGATTTCTCCTGGTATTACGGAGAAGCCAGCAACCTGCACTGGGTGGATAATTTTCATACCGGGTATGTGTTGGATTCGTTCAAGTATTACCAGGAAAGCACAGGCGATGACCGCTTCGATAAGAAAATGATGAATGGATACGAGTACTGGAAGGATACGTTCTTCCTACCCGATGGCACTCCCAGATACTACGACCGCAAGACTCTGCCGTTAGATATTCAGTGCTCGTCGCAGGCGATAGACACGCTGACCTTCTTTTCTGATCGAGATCCGGACAGCTTGTCGCTGGCGCTCAAGGTAGCCAAATGGACGATTGAAAACATGCAGGATCGTAGCGGGTATTTTTATTATCGAAGGTACTCGCGGTCGATTGTCAACAAGACACCGACTTTGCACTGGGGCCAGGCAACAATGCTTTGCGCTTTGGCGGGACTGTACAAGGCGCTGGAGCAATGACCCGGAAGCATTCACGATTGGCGCTGGATCAGAGATGTTTGTCACGCCACCTCAAATACAAAGAGATTTTGTCCAATGAAGCTCATTGAAGCACTGGAGATCGCGCGCCGCCCGGTTGCGGAATCAGCTTCGAAGGTGAGGGCCTTTCTGGCTTGCGGGTTTACGCCGCTCCATTTGCAGACCTTTATTACTGGGCATTTGCGCGCACTGCAAGAGGAGACGCGAGTTGAGTTCTCGGTCGGACTATTCGGTGACTTGTGCGGAAGCCTGGAGCGTCTGGATCCTTCGATTGTCGATCTGCTTGTCGTGGTCATTGAGTGGAGTGATATTGATCCCCGCCTCGGGCTTCGGACTCTTGGGGGTTGGCGACCCTCAGATATGGTGGGAATTCTCGAATCTGCTCAAACAGCAGTTGCTCGCTTGGAACAGGCACTGACAAAAGCCGCGGGACAAATCCCGGCGACAGTAGTCTGCATGCCTTCCCTTCCGCTGCCGCCGATGTTCTCGACTCGGCCGCTTCAGGCGGGCTTGGTCGAAGCCGAGTTGCAGCACACAGTGGCCGGACTGGCGGCATCGGCGTCCCGGTTGCCCGGTGTTCGCATGCTGAGCGCACAGCGACTCGCGGAAGCTTCTCCACCATCGGACCGATATGATGTGAAATCTGATGTGACGACGGGATTTCCATATACTCTTCGCCACGCATCCGTCATGGGAGAACTCCTCGCCGAACTGATTCGGAATCGGCCGCCCATGAAGGGACTCATTACTGACCTTGATGACACGCTATGGGCTGGAATCGTTGGAGAGGACGGAGTTGAGGAAATCTCCTGGCATCTTGATCGTAAAACGCAGATGCATGGTGTCTACCAACAGTTTGTTGCGTCTTTGGCGGGTGCAGGCATTTTAATCGGGGTTGCGAGCAAGAACGATGCATCTGTGGTTGCGCGTGCCTTCGAGCGGAAAGATCTGTTGCTGTCCGCCCGTGATGTTTTTCCAATCGAGACGCACTGGTCTCGTAAGTCGGAGTCAGTGCGACGAATTCTCAAGACCTGGAACGTCGGGGCCGATTCGGTGGTCTTCGTGGATGACAGCCCCATGGAAGTTGCCGAAGTGAAGGCGGAGTTCCCCGCAATGGAATGCGTGGTCTTCCCAAAGGACGACAACCAGGGCATGCTCGATCTCTTGAAACACCTGCGCGATGTTTTCGGCAAGCCTTCCGTCACCGGGGACGATAAGCTTCGCCTGGACAGCATTCGCAGTGCGAGTGCATGGCGGCAAGATTCGATCAAGTCCGCTGGCAGCTTCTCTGAGGATGCGCTCCTCCGCGCCGCCGAGGGTTCCCTCGTTTTCAGTCTGGCGCGGGAAGGAGACGCGAGATCTTTTGAGTTGGTCAACAAAACCAATCAGTTCAACCTCAATGGCAAGCGCTTTAGTGAGTTTGAATGGCGAAGAACTGCGAGCAATCCTGCCGCCTTTGTGCTTTCCGTATCTTACAAGGACAAATACGGACCGCTGGGCACGATCGCTGTGGTCGTGGGCGCAGCCAATGGCCACACAGTTGAAGTAAGCGCCTGGGTGATGAGCTGCCGCGCATTTTCGCGCCGGATTGAGTTCCACTGTTTGCAGTACATCTTTGATAGATTTGCGGCTTCTGAAATTGTTCTTGACCTGCAAGCGACAGACCGCAATGGGGTGATCGTCGAATTCCTTGATCAACTGCTGGACGAGCCTGCCGAACCAAATCCACGGCTAGCGAAGGCCTCCTTTTTGAAGAAGGCTCCCGAATTGCCCCACCAGATTGAGGAGGTTTCTGTTTGTGAACAACGATGACGACCGCTTGATGAATTGCTTCCTGACAATCTTTCCCGGTACGACTCGCGACGAGATTAAAGGATCTAAATTCGAAGACCTTCCCGGCTGGGACTCACTGCGGGGAGTAACGCTTCTTGCCGTCTTGGACGACGAATTCGGTGTGCAGATGGACATGGATGAGCTGTTGGAATTGGGGACGTTTGACGCCATAGAGAGGCAATTTGCCAGGGCCCGCTGATGCAGTGGAAGAGAAGGAATTGACGAGGCTCGCGCAGCGAATCTTCGGGCCGGCTGACCAAAGACAATTTGCTTCTGTCTCCGGCGACCAGAACCCGATCCATGTTGACGCCCTCTCCGCGCGACGCACACAAGGGGGCGCGCCGGTGGTGCACGGGATCAACCTGCTGCTTTGGTCGTTCGACTCTCTCGCTTCAGCGTTGTTAGATCTGCCCCCGTTGCGCAGCTTTAGCGCCAAGTTCAGCAGATTTGTCTATCTGGGCGAACAGGTTGAACTGAGATTGGTTCAGCAAGAGCCACACTGCTCACGATTAAGTTTTTCCGTCGACAACGACATTCGGTCGGAAATCGCGATTGAATTTGGAGACCCCGAGCGGCATTTACCGCCGTGGGTAGACCGTTCTCTGGCGCCTCAATCTCCTGCTTCGGCCGCATTGGATCCGAGTCTGGAACAGATCGCGGAACGCGGTGGCAACCTTGCATTCTGCATGACGACCGAGCAAGCAGCGACTCTGTTTCCGTCCGCGGCAAGATGGCTCGGCGTTCGGCGCATTATGTCACTGGCGGCCAGCTCGTACCTGGTGGGAATGGTTTGCCCTGGTTTGCACTCCCTCTATAGCGAACTATCGATCGAGACCTGCCCTGATTCAGATGCTCTGGATTTCCTGGCTTACCGGGTGAGCAAGACTTATCCGCGCTTGCGCTTGGTTAAACAAGAGATTGCAGGCGGTGGAATTACGGGAACGGTAACGTGCTTTGTTCGCACTCCACCGGCACAGCAAGCGACGATGGAGAGCCTGGCCGGGCTGGTCGATCCGGCAGAGTTCACTGGGAGCGTGGCGCTGATTGTGGGGGGATCGCGCGGATTAGGTGAGCTGACCGCCAAACTGATCGCCACGGGCGGCGGGCGCGTCCTGATTACCTGGCAAAGTGGAAGCGAAGATGCGGAAAGGGTCGCCAGGGAGATTCGTTCGGCAGGCGGTGCGTGCGCGACGCTTGCCTACGACGCTCAAAAGCCGGCCGAAGAGCAACTTGCCGGATTGGCGCATGTCCCTACGCACGCATACTATTTCGCGACGCCACCTATCTTTCGTTCTCAAGCGGAACTTTTTTCAAGAGAGCGACTCAAGGAGTTTCTCGCAATATACGTGGAAGGTTTCTGGCAGTTATCGCAGGCACTTCGCGCTCGTTGTCCCGAGCTATCAATGTTTTACCCATCTTCGGTTGCCGTCGCGGAGCGCCCGCGTGGAATGACCGAATACTCCATGGCCAAAGCTGCCGGAGAGATACTATGTGCCGATATGAATGTATCCTTGGCTCCGATGCGTGTAATTGCAGTCCGTTTGCCACGGCTGCCCACGGACCAGACTGCCTCCGTCACCGCAGCGAAATTCGCTGATCCGGTGGATACGATGTTGCCGATCGTGAGGGAGGTACAGTCTTGGCCGAGGTAATTGGCGCGCCTTCGAGCCTTTTCCATCCGTCGACGTCATGCGCCAGGGTCTTCCCGGGATTGCATACCTCGCGGCAGAGAAGACGCGTACACGTGCAAGGGAGAATGGCACACGAATGAAGGAAAATCTGCTACGGGGATTCTTGAATAGAATCCTTCAAACGCTCGCTACGAATTTTCCGGGCGGGCAGAATCTGCGTGTTTCACTGCACCGCGCGCGCGGGGTAAAGATCGGCAAGAATGTTTGGATTAGCTATAACGTTATCCTCGAGACATCCTACCCTTCTCTGGTCACGATTGACGACGACGCGTTTATCGGGATTGGCGTCATTGTCATTGCCCACTTCAAAGAAGCGCGCAACGGTGTACGGATCGGTAAACGTGTCTTCGTGGGACCGGGGGCGATCATTCTTCCGGATGTGGAAATCGGTGACGGCGCCGTGGTCACGGCGGGGAGCGTAGTTACGAACTCGGTGCCTGCAATGACAGTGGTCCAGGGCAACCCTGCAGTCCCCATCGCGACGTGCGGTGTGCCTCTCTGGCCGGACACTCCTTTGAAGGAGTTCTCCAGGCGGCTCAGGCCGCTGGCTTCCCGCGGGTCGAGTCAAAGAGGGATCGCCGTGGAGCAGGGCGGACCGGAATCACTGAAGGGATCTTGAGCTTGAAACTGATTGTGCCGTACATCGGCAAACTGAAGGATCTTGACGCTCGAATTGTAAAGCTCGCTGAGTTTCTGGGCATTTCTTGCGCAAGCGTCGCACTAGCGCCCGCAATCGATCACGCAGACTTCTTGAAAAAGTCAGTGCCCGATGAGTGTTCCTGTTTCGCGGCTAACCCCGCAGTGCTGAAAGACTGGCTAGGGTCGCACATATCGGACGAGCTTGTTGCCTTCCTTCTTTCCCGCTTTACACACCTCTTGGTGTACGGCCTGCGCGGGGATGCATTCGACGCCGAACTGATTTCAGCCTTATCGAAGGGAAGGGTGAAATCAGTCGAGCCTATCGACGGAGAGAATTCCGTCTATACAATCGCCGAGGATTCCAAAGATGTCTGCGAAGCATTTGCGGGCCTTTCGTTTGGTCCGGTGAACCCTGTCAACGATCATGTTCTTTCGCCGAGCAACGATGGGCACTGCGTTCGCTCAATTATTTCGATTGCCGGTCGGCCCATGATGGCGTCGTTGAAAAGCGACCAATGCACCATCTGGTTGCTGGCTGGTGCCGACGTTGTTGACATAGATGCCGAGGCCGGAGACGAGCCTTTGTCGAAGTATTTTTCCCGCTTTCTTCCCCATGCGATGGCGCTGCGCGCCATCTTTGGCGAAGAAAGCTGGCGCCCCGGTGAACAACACGCTTCAGTCATCATCGACGATCCTTTGCTGCAGAGCAGCTACGGGTTTTTGAACTTCGAATCGCTTCTCGGGCTGATGAAGGAACACAATTTCTCCACTACGATTGCGTTCATCCCATACAACTACAGGCGAAGCGCAACGAAAATTGCGCGCCTGTTCCGTGACAATTGTGACCGCTTCTCGCTTTGCTTTCACGGCAACGACCACATGGATGCGGAGTTCGCGTCCGACGATACAGCCAGGTTAAACACTATGCTCCAAATCGCGGAGCGACGAATGAACTTGCATAAGCAGATAACCGGGGTTGGTTGCGACCGCGTGATGGTTTTTCCGCAAGGGAAATTTTCAGTCCCGGCCATGGCCGTGCTCAAATCGCGGAACTTCCTGGCCGCCGTAAATACTGTCCCTAAGCCCAGAAATAGCGATGCTCGTCTTAGCTTCGCCGAGATTGCGCAGCCAGCTGTCCTGCGCTACGGCAGCTTCCCGCTGTTCCTTCGTAAGGACTGTCTCCATACGCAAAGTGCGGACATTGCATTCAACTGTTTCTTCGGAAGGCCCGTTCTGATCGTAGAGCATCACGACATTCTCCGAAACTCTCAAATTCTTGCCGACGCTGCAACTAGAATCAATATGGTTGCGTCGGCGATACGTTGGTCGAATCTTGCCACTGCTGTGAGCGGATCGCTTCTCGCCCGGAGAACATCGGAAGGTGTTCATCAAATCAGGGCTTATTCAGGTACTGTGCGGGTTCATAACGACTCGGGAGCAGTCAAACGCTGCTCAGTTGAGTGGAACTGGTCAGGTAAGCAGGAAAGTCTCGACGGTCACGTGCTTGAAGATGGTATGCCCAGCACAAGTTACGTTGCCGATAGCGCGGGTACTCAAGTCTTGGTAGACCTGCCGCCACATAGTTCGCGAACATTGTCTCTAACTCATCAGAATCTCTACGGCAGCCTCAAAAGCATCGGAATGCGGCAAAGTGCCAGAGCTTTCCTGCGCAGAAGGCTCTCGGAAGTTCGCGACAACTACCTCAGTAAGAGCCCGCGCGTCCTGGCTGCGGCCAAGACTCTGCAACAGCGTCTTCCACATTGAGAGAGGCAACAGCAGTGCGTGTTTTCCGGATTCGACAAGCAACCAATTTACGCGGATGTCTTCTGTGACCAAGAGAGTTCTCATTATCGTTGAGAATGATGCCGTTCCCTTTGATCCACGCGTGTGGAAGGAAGCGCTTGCCTTGCACGCGGCGGGCTACGAGGTCCGGGTCCTATCTCCAAAGGACAAAGGATATGAACGAGGCTATGAATTTCGGGACGGCATTCATATCTACAGGCACCCCATTCCCGAAGCAGGAGATAGCGCGCTAGGGTACGTCTGGGAATATGGATGCGCATTGTTTTGGGAGTTTCTGTACTCCTGGTGGATCTACCTGCGCCATGGCTTCGATGTTATCCAGGGCTGCAATCCGCCGGATGACATTTTCTTAGTCGCCTTGATGTTCAGACCATTTGGGGTCAGATTCATCTTCGACCACCACGACGTGAACCCGGAGTTGTATCTTGCGAAATACGAGAGGAGAGATTTCTTCTATCGACTTCTGGGGTGGTTGGAAAAGATGACCTTCCGTTTCTGTGACGTGGCAATGTCGACAAACGAGAGTTACAAACAGATCGCCCTAACTCGAGGCGCCATGCAGGACGAAGATGTATTTGTCGTCCGCAATGGGCCCGATCCAGAGATATTCAAGGCGGTTCCGCCAAATCCGGTGCACAGGCGCGGCAAGCGGTATCTGGTCGGCTATGTGGGCAACATGAGTACGCAGGATGGCTTGGACATTCTCCTTGATTCCGCGTTAGAGCTTAAAAAGCAGGGTCGTAATGATGTGCACTTCACCTGCGTCGGAGGCGGACCTGGACTGCCGAGCCTTCGCAAGATGACAGAGGAAATGAATCTTGGCGATATGGTGACATTCACCGGACGAATTCCCGACGCTGAATTGCTTGAGATCCTTTCAACCGCGGATGTTTGTGTCAATCCGGATCGGCCCTGCACGATGAATAGCATGTCCACCATGATCAAGATCATGGAATACATGACACTGGGCAAGCCGATTGTTCAATTCGAAGGCGTAGAAGGCAGGTTCAGCGCTCAAGGCTCCTCGCTATACAGCGATGGTGATGGCAACATAGCGCGGGATTTCGCCGATAAGATCGCCTGGCTACTTGACCGGCCGGATGAGAGAAAGCAAATGGGCGAGCTCGGACACCGACGAGTCGAAGAGCAATTGGCGTGGGAGCATTCCGTTCCGAGTCTTCTGGCAGCCTATGAAAGGGCATTCAGCAAAGTGCGCGGAAAACGAGCGCTGCAGACTGACGTTGCCGGCTCGTGACGATGAAGCCGCCCACCACCAGCTTGAAGTATCGGCCGGATATTGATGGTCTCAGGGCCGTCGCCGTTTTAAGCGTGCTTGCGTTTCATTTAGGTATTGCAAAAACGACGGGGGGGTTTGTTGGGGTTGATGTTTTCTTTGTTATCTCCGGCTACCTTATCAGCTCCATTGTCTTCTCTGAGATTGCGGCTTCACGGTTCTCGATAGTCGCCTTTTATGAGCGGCGCATTCGACGCATCTTTCCCGCTCTTTTCGCGATGTTGGCCGTATCTACGATTTTCGCGTTTGTTTATCTTTTCCCAAATGAACTTATCGACTACAGTAAGTCGATGCTTGCGGCTACCGCTTCCGGTTCTAACTTCTATTTCTGGCGGCATTCCGGTTATTTCGATTCACCGACGTCTCAGCCGCTACTGCATACGTGGTCGCTGGCGGTGGAAGAGCAGTTCTATATCACATTTCCGCTCTTCCTTGTGTTTGTTCGCAGGCTCTTTCCAAGACGGCTAAAAGTTGCGGTGGTGATTCTGTTTTGTGTGTCTCTCGCGGCTAGTGTGATCGTCGTCTCGCGTAATGAGCAAACAGCGTTTTATATGCCTTACACCCGGGCATGGGAACTCTTAGCGGGCACTATTCTTTCGTTGGAAATTATTCCGTACACAAAATCGGTATGGCTGCGAAACCTGGGGTCGTTTGCGGGCATCGCGCTCATTGCATATTCAGTCGTGACTTATACGGAGCAAACGCGCTTTCCCGGCTTCAGCGCCTTGGCGCCATGTATTGGTTCAGCTCTCGTTATTTGGGTAGGGGGCTCCGGGTCCTCTCTGGTCGGTTCGGTACTGTCCTGGCGCCCAGTCGTCTTCATTGGGCTGATCTCCTACTCTCTCTATCTGTGGCACTGGCCCATCATCGTTTTGCGCCATATGGGGGTTCTTTTCGGCGTTGGTCTCGCCACTTCGCTGGGTCACGCGGCTCTGCTTTCCTCTCATCGGTTTGACATGGCGGCTGAGATCGCCATTTCATTCGCCCTTGCGGTTCTCTCCTGGCGTTTTGTCGAGCGGCCATTCCGAATAGGTCGCATGCGCTTAAGCGGACGGCCGCTATTCGCGCTGGCCGGCGCGGCGATGCTAGTCTTTATCGTTGTTTCGTCCTGCACCATACTCGCTGGTGGATTTAAGGGGCGCTTTCCAGCCGACGCAGTCGCGATTGCGTCGGGCATGGAGGGCAGTCAAGGGACGGGAACCGATCGGCTTGGGGTCTGCTTTATTCTCCCCGAGAATTCTTTTGAGAAATACAACCGCGATCTGTGTCTGCGGGAAGATAGTCACAAGAAGAATTATCTTTTGCTGGGCGATAGCCACTCCGCAATGCTTTGGTCGGCGCTCGAATCCTCTCTTCAGGATGCAAACGTGATGCAGGCGAGTGCCGCTGCATGCGAGCCATCTCTCAACCCCACAGGTACTCCCAGCTGCCGGCAGATGATGGCCTACATTTTTCAGACCTATCTGCCGACCCATCCGATCCAGGGCATGTTTGTTGTAGGGCGTTGGGAAGATAAAGATATGGATGCGCTTGGAGGAGTAATCGCCTGGGCCAGGCTGCGTGGGTTGCCAGTGACGGTGATTGGTCCCGTGCCGGAGTACGATGGCCCTCTGCCCAGGCTGCTCGCCTACTCCATTGCCTGGAATCAGCCGGGCTTGGTCAGTCATCATCTCGTTCCGGGCGGTGCGTTGATGGATGCAAAGATGCAAAGCATGGCCGCCAACATCTGGCATGTGCCCTACATCTCGCTCTATCGTGAAATTTGCGGCGGACATGGCTGTGCGGAATTTGCCGATGCCGCACATACGGTGCCAATGATGGGCGATACAGACCACCTTACAAAGTTAGGCGCTCTTGTCGTTGTTCGGGACCTCGTGGCAAAGGGAGAATTGAGCGAGTAGGGCAGTTGGCCGGACAAATCAGCCAAGAGTTAATCGTGAGCGGAGGCAATCGGGGAAGAGTGGCTCGCAGTTGAAAAGCAGTAGGACGACTACGGTGGACGGCGCTAAGCAGGTCAAGGAGAGAGATCTCAGATGAATGACACGATACGAAGATTCCTGTTTGCGAATGGCCTGTCGCGACAGATCTACTGCGCGGTGCGGCAGGCGTACCATACCCGGATGTATGAAAGAGGAGCGGGGCGATATTTCCTGAACGCCGACGAAGTGAAGAATGCCCTTCACGCAAACGGGGAGACTACTCCGGTTGATCTCCACACAAAGGACGGCCTTACCATCACAATCAGGCGGAATTTTGGCGATGCGATGACCATCGCTGAAATTTTTCTGGACGATTGTTATGCCCACAACCTGAAACTTCCTCCAAACCCCGTCGTAATAGATGTAGGCGGCTTTGTTGGGGACTTTTCCTTGTACGCGGTGAAGCGCCTTAACGCGCGCAGGGTGATCGTTTGCGAGCCCTCGCTGCGGAATTGGACACTCCTCCTCAAGAACATTGCCAACAACGGCTATGAAGGCCGTATCGAGCCCGTGAACAAGGCGGTTACGGATGGCGGGGACGTGATGATGAATATTGATGCTCCCGACGAAGCCCAATGTATGGTCTCCGCTTACTTTCCAAGCGAGCAACCATTGAGCTCCGTCTCCGGGATTTCCCTAGGGCAGCTCCTCAAGGACCACGATGTCGAGAGCGTCGATCTATTGAAGATAGACTGCGAGGGCGGAGAATATTTAATTCTCGAGAGCACCCCGACCGATGTGCTGAGTCGCGTCCGGAATATCGTTTTTGAGTATCACGATAATATCGACGGGAGCTGGGAAAGGTTAAGAGGGGTAAAGCAACGACTTCGCCGGGAAGGATATGCTCTCCGCACGCGCAAGGGTCTCGTATCGGCCCGGCGGTCGTAAGGTTGTCGGGTCGGGTAGTTCAATTCCGAAGAGAGGCGCCGGATACCGCCGAGTTCCTCGCTGAATTTAGCCTTATCTGAGAATGCTCTTAAGGAGAGTGACGTGTTGTTTGGAACGTCGGGTGCCTGTAACTCGTCGAACATTCAGATTTCTTAGGCCAATGCGGGAATTTCTTCCGTATTTCGACACAGATTTGAAAGAACTTAGGAGCATTACTTCCAGTTGTTTGTAAATGTAACTTTGGTCACCATTGGTTGTTACGAATCGGTCATTTTCTGCTAAAATCGCTAAACGGTCCTCTAATTTAAGGCCTTACCAAGGAACACTCGATGACGTATTCTCGTTATCTCTTGTCCGCCCTTCTTTGGACATCGCTTTCATGCGCCGTCGTCGCTTCCGCGCAGCAGCCCTGGTCCGGCGTCATCGCGCCGGCACGGGCAACCAGCTGGACGCAGGCAGGCCTTCCCGGCGACGTACCTCCTGACGGCTCATGGGCGCAATGTGGGTCAACGATTTCGGCCTACGGCTCCAGCGGTTCTTATGCTTCGCCGACCACAATCCAGAACACGATCAATGCCTGTGGAAACGATCAGTACGTGTTGCTCGGCCCCGGGGATTTTTATCTTTCAAGTGGAGTCAATCTCCGCAGCAACGTTGTACTGCGTGGCACAGGCGCGAACCAGACTCGCATACACGTCAGCGCTGCAGCGGGATGCAATGGGCAGGGCGCCGTTGTTTGCATTGTGGGAGGCGTTACATATGCCGGGTATTGTCTGCCCAACAACGTCAACACGTGGAACTGTCCACAGCTGGGATTCACTCCGGGCTACCCGGATTCGGCGAACTGGACTGGGAGCTATTCTCAGGGAGCAACGACGATCACCCTCGATAATGTGACGGGCATCGTAACCAATTTGACGCCCATCGTGCTCGATCAATGCGATACGGGTTTGAGTGGAAGTTCGGGGGTCGAGAACTGCAACGGCGGTTCGGGTGGCGTAGTCACCGCCGCCTCCGTTTACAGCGGCAGTGGAGGAAGTGGGTATAACGTTGGCGACACGGGAAAGATCAACTGCGTGTGGGACTGGGGGCGATGCTATGGGTCGGGAACTGCGACCTATAGTGTGACCGCCGTGAGCGGTGGGGCGGTGACAGCGTTCACCGTCACCAATGGAGGGAGTGGCTACACGTATACCAACGTCAACACGTACTTTGGCGCTCCTACCATGACAACTGCCACGAGCGGAGGCGGCTCCGCCTTCGAAGTTCAAGTCACGGGAATCAGCGCGTACGACAACAACGGGTTCTTCGTTTGCGCCATCTCGTCGATTTGTTCTATCACAGCTGATTCCGGAAGCGTCCGCGTTGGTCGTTCCCAGGAAGAGGTTGTTCTTGCTGAATCCATCACCGGCAGCGGCCCGTACACAGTGACCCTCAACCACCCGTTAATGCATCCGAACTGGACCGCGGGCCAGTCTCCGCAAGCCTGGTGGGGAACTTCAACGATCACGAATTCGGGAGTTGAAAACGTGCTGATTGATGTCAGCGCTGTCAGTTCTTCGTGCGTTTCCATCAATGCAGCCGCCTATGTGTGGGTCAAGGGAATTGCCTGTAATACCGCGAATTTTTTCCATGTGTACGCCTATGTGGCATCAAATTTTTTGGTTCGGGACAGCTACTTCTACTGGACGAAGAACGCGGGCACAACAAGCTACGGAATTGGCTCAGGCGGACAAGTGGGGAACTCGCTGTTTGAGAACAATATTTTACAGGGGATCGTTGATCCGCTAAATGTGAACGGACCCTGCACAGGATGCGTTTTTGCCTATAACTTCTCAGTCAATCAGTACGATGGGGCTTCTAACGTCATGTTTGCATCGTCTCCCATGCACTCAGCAGCAACAGACTACATTCTTGAGGAAGGCAATATCGGGTCCGCTGCATATCAAGACAACACGCACGGCCCGCACCTCGCTGACACCTTCTTTCGCAATTATTTCACTGGGTACGAAACAAACAACGGTTCGTCGACGAACAATGCCACAATACCAGTAACCGTGGGAGCATTCTCGCGGTACAACAATTATCTGGGGAACGTGCTGGGCACAGCGGGCTATCACACGATCTACCAGTGTATCCCTGGATCAAGCTCGACCCGGTTTTGCGCTGTCGACGCCGGTTCATTCCCTGGATATGTTCACATCTGGGATTTGGGGTTTTCTGCTCAGGCGCAGAGCGACTTCAGCAACACTCCGGCGGAGCCGAACGACCTGCTGACCTCAACTTCGCTGTACCGCTACGGCAATTACGACGTCGTGAACGGATCGGTACAGTGGAACTCGAGCGAGGTTCCGACCACCGACCCGAACTTCCCCAATCCTGTGCCAGCGAGCAACACATTCTCGGCGTCCTTCTACAACGGTGTGACTGCCGCTTACCTGAGCTGTGGAACTGGTCTGTCGTTCTGGATGAACCCGACGACCGGAACCTGCCCGCCCTATCCCAGCATCGGCCCTGATGTCAGGCATGGAGACATTGGGCTGTGTACCAGTGGGACTTACCAGTGGTCTCGCGCGCTCACCAGCAATCAATGCGCCGGCGGTAGCTTCAACGCATCGGTCAACGGCGGGTATGGAAACTCCAATCCAGCAATGCGTTGCTATTTCAATCAGATGGGCGGGCTACCGGACGGAACCGGCGGTATGCTCTCCTTTAATCCGGCAAGCTGCTATGCGACAGACAGTGCGGGGACAATCGTGCATCCGTCTGCTGTAAACACCCTGACTGGGTCATACTCAATTATCTTGTGACCGTGGCCAATTGCAAGGGATATTGCGATCAGGGCTGCTTCGCCAGATAATCTTCGACTACCGAAGATTGAAGTTGCTGGTCAAAAGTGAAGTCTAAAAAGTGAACCCCGAACCCATCCACCACAGTATCTGATCTTGTCCATATGCCAGTCGCAAGATTTCTACTGGATACCCTCAACCTATTTTTGATTAACCGCGATCTGATCGCTCGAGACGTCGAAACCTCCGACCTCTTCGGGCTGCAAATCTTCGTGCGATCAAGATCGAAAAGCTTCAGTGATCCATGGCTGAGAGAGACAAGATAGGTCAACTGCATGAAGCCGTCTAAGCCGGACAATAAGTCGCCGACCTTATTGTCGCGGGCGATACGTATCGGACACAAACCGATCGGGTTCAAGGTTGCTCGCGGTGTTGTCTCCTCCGTGCTGCGCAAGCTCATCGTGGCGCCGATTTCCCTTGTCCTTGTTCCTTTTGCGCTGTATAAGGTCGGGGTCGCGGGCTATGGGGAATGGGCAATTCTCTCAACGATCATTAATCTCGCATGGCTTATGGATCCAGGTCTCGGACCGGCGGTCACAAAATATGTCGCGGAGTCCAGCGGCAAAAGCGACATCTCGGAAATTCGCCGAGTCATCGATGCGGCTTCTGCGATGTGTCTCTGCATGGCGGCAGTTGCGGTCTGTTTGATTGGATTTTCCTCGCACCTTATGATCAAGGAACTCTTTCGCGGACCCGCCGCACCTCCCGCCGCCGAAGTCCTCTCGCTGTGGCCAATGGTACTGCTCTGCATCGCCATGTTCCTCGTTTCAACGCCATTTCTGGCGGTTATCAATGGTCGTCAGCGAATGGACCTGACCAACGTTTTGCTGTTCACTGCCGAATTGCTCAGTGCCGCGATGACTGTGGCTTTTCTCTTGGCAGGAGCGAAAATCGCGGGATTGTTGCTCGCGCAATTGCTCAGCGCATTCTTCATTTTGGTAGGAAGCATCGTGATTACGAAGCGAATTCTGCCTGAGATCACGCCTAACCCGTTCCGATCCACATTCAGCACGCTTCGGAAGATCGTGACGTTCAGCGTGCCCCTGTATGCCGGATACGTAATGACAACGCTGCAGGGTCAATTGGAGCGGCTTTATCTGGCGCGGATGGTCGGCGTCATTCCGGTTGGTTGGTACGATGTCGCGAGCCAGGGAGCGGCAAAGATCAAGCGTGTACCCGACCTCTTGCTTGGGCCTGTTCTCGCGGCGGCATCCGAGTTAGAGGCTCGCAACGAGCGCGAAAAACTGGAAGAGCTCCATTCCAGGGCTCACAAGTACCTGGCAATTGTGGCGATCCCGCTGGTCGTGTTCGCGGTAGTCAGCGCAAAATCGCTGATCCGCCTTTGGGTGGGCGGCGGCATGGAGCGGATCACCCTCACTTTCGCAATTCTGGTGATCGGAAACCTTTTCCCCCAGATGGGATCACCGATCTATTTCGTCACGGTGGGGCGAGGGATTCTGCGCCCATCTGTTTATACGGCGCTACTGGCAAGCGGGTTGAACCTGGTGCTGAGCTTTTTCTTCATTAAGCTGTGGGGCTTCTCCGGGGCGGCTCTGGGTACAGCAATCCCAATGTTTCTCAGCACAATTTACTACTTCATTGTTTGCCGGCCGTACTTTCAGATCGACCTTTTCAAAACTCTCCGTCAGGCCTACGTGAAACCACTGCTTTGCGCTGGAATCGCTTCCGGCGCAATTCCTCTGATCGGAATTCTTGGATTGCACACTTCGATTGGGCTGCTGGCCGGCTTAGTTGTTTTCGGTGCCTTATACGTGCTCGGCTTGGTGCTAACACACGCCGTTGACCGCTCGGACCTTGCAACCGCCGAAAAGCACATGCCCTTTCTCGTGCGGCGCGGGACCGCCACCGTCGCGCCTGAAACGGCAGCATAGCCGATGGATGCGGTGCCGGTGAGATGGGTAGCCGGTGGGTCGAGCCGTTCGATGATCGCGAAGTCTATGCCTGTCGTTGACGCAGGGAGATACCTTGGAGATTGAGGAATCGACACACATGAATACTTTACCCCGGATCTCAGTGGTGATATGCACCTACAATCGCGCGCATAGTCTGGGGAAAACCCTGGAGAGTGTCGTGGTTCAATCCGTTCCGCCGGAGATTCAATGGGAGGTCATTGTTGTCGACAACAATTCGAGTGATCAGACCCGCGAAATCGTTGAGGGCTTTCAAAACCGATATCCGGAACGCATGCGATACGCGTTTGAAGCACGGCAAGGAGTGTCGAACGCAAGAAATACCGGGGTCCGTGAAGCTCTAGGTCAGATTGTTGCCTTCATCGACGACGATGAAACCGCGGATCCAAATTGGCTCCAGAGCCTGACGGCAAATCTATTTTCCGGAGAGTGGGCCGGTGCTGGCGGCAGGGTGCAGCCCCAATGGGGCGGCCCACGTCCGAATTGGATGTCGCGCAAGAGTACCTTCCTCGACGGACCGCTTGCGATGTTCGACTACGGAGCGGAAGCGATGCAATTGAATGACCCTCCCTTCGGTGCAAATATGGCGTTCCGCAAGGAAATGTTAAACAAGTATGGCGAGTTTCGCACTGATCTCGGTAGAGTTGGCAAGGAGATGCTCAGCGGCGAGGACACCGAGTTTGGGCGGCGCCTGATCGCAGGAGGAGAGCGACTGCGCTACGAGCCATCCGCGATCACGCTCCACCCAGTAGAGCGTGATCGCGCTACCAGAAAATACTTCCTTTCCTGGTGGTTCAATAAGGGGCGGACCGACGTCCGGGACTTCTGGACCCTCACGAACCTCGGGAAAGTCTCCGACATTCCATGGCAGGTGTTTCGTGGCGCAGCGGTCGAAGCTGTGCGATGGATCTTTACGACCGAGCCCTGCCTGCGATTCATTTGCCTGCTGAAGATATGGACTTATGCCGGCCAGTTCTCTGAGTACTATCGCCAATCTTATGCCGCCAAGAGAAAAGGCTCACTACTCGATTCAAATTCGCCTTCATAACCGCGCCTGATGCTTAGCGTTTCTCTCAACTGGCGCTGAAAAGTTGCGATTGGCACATTCTCGAAGCACTTCGGTCGAGCGAGTTCACGGTCTATGAAAACTGAAGAGTTGCATTTCGCGGATAGGACTTTGCCCGGGGTGAATTGCAGCCCACCGCCTTCTTCGCTCAATGCAGCGCTCTTGACGGGAGGCGTCGATCGACCGTACGCGTTTGGCCTGGCAATGGCCCTCGTGGCGAAGAATGTCCACGTCGACGTGGTTGCAAGTGAAGCAGTGGACAGTGTCGAAATGCATACGACGCAAAATCTGAATTTCTTCGATGTCTGGCCAGCCAAGGCCGCAAAGGCCACTTCACTCGCAAAAACATTCCGAACTCTTCGCCATTATCGGTCGCTCATCGGTTATGCGGCTGCAGCTCGCCCGCGCGTGTTCCACATTTTATGGAACAGCAAAATTCAGTTCTTCGACCGGACACTGTTGATGCTGTATTACAAGGCCCTCGGGAAAAGAGTGGCACTTACTGCGCACAATATAAATCAGGCAAGGCGGGACTCACGAGACACATGGTTGAATCGAATCACGCTGAGAATCCAGTACCACCTCACCGATCACATATTTGTTCACACGCAGAAGATGAAGGACGAGCTGGTGGAGGAATTTGGCGTTGCCGGCCAGGCGATCACGGTCATCCGCCACCCAATCAACAATGCTTTTCCAGATACGCGACTTACCCCGTCGGAGGCAAAGAGCCGGCTTGGCCTCGAAGAAGCCAACAAGACAATCCTTTGCTTCGGCCGAATCAAGCCCTATAAGGGTATCGAGTACCTGCTACCGGCATTTCAAAAACTCGCGGCCCGGGATGGACAGTATCGGTTGATCATTGCGGGTGAGGTTCAAAAGGGCAATGAGAAGTATATGGAGTCGTTAATGCGGACGATGACCAGTGAGATGGACAGGGGTCAGGTCATTCTAAAGACTCAATTCATTCCCGACGAGGACATGGAAGTCTATCTCAAGGCTGCGGACGTGCTCGTCCTCCCCTACAAGGACATATTCCAGAGCGGTGTCCTGTTCCTGGGTTACAGCTTCGGTTTGCCTGTCATAGTCACGGATGTTGGGTCGTTTCGCGAAGAAGTCGTCGAGGGTGAGACTGGGTATCTTTGCAAGCCAGGCGACCCGGCTGATCTGGCTAGAATCATCGAGACCTATTTTGCAAGCGACCTCTTTCGCAACCTGACGACGAATCGCCAGAAGATCAAGGACTATGCGGACACTCATCACTCATGGGGTGGGGTCGCCGAACTCACGCGAAAAGCCTATGAAGGGATGCTTAGAAACGTTAGCTTATGAAACCTCTTGTATCTATCTTAATTCCCGCATACAACGCAGAGAAGTGGCTGGCTGAAACGCTTCGGTCAGCGCTTGATCAAACATGGGACAACAAGGAAATTGTCGTCGTCGACGATGGCTCGAAGGATGGGACATTGGCCTTGGCGCGGACCTTCGAGTCCAGCATCGTCAAAGTGTTCACCCATGTGAATCAGGGTGCTTCCGCGACTCGGAACAAGGCGTTCTCCCTCTGCCATGGCGACTACATCCAGTGGCTCGATGCGGACGATCTTCTTGCTCCGGACAAAATCGCCAGGCAGATGGAAGCACTGGATGACGCGCCGGATCCAAGGCTTCTTCTTTCCGCCGAATGGGGCAGCTTTATGCATCGGCCTTCGCGCACGAAGTTTATTCCAAGCGGGTTGTGGTGTAGTCTCTCCAAAGCGGAATGGCTTCTTCGCAAGTTGGAACAGAACGTCTATATGCAAACTGCCACCTGGCTGGTAAGCCGTGAATTGGCGCTTGCTGCCGGACTGTGGGATACGCGACTGTTGGGCGATGACGATGGTGAGTACTTCTGCCGCGTGCTGATGGCGAGCGATGGCGTCCGTTTTGTTCCTGGCTCGAAGGTCTATTACCGCCAGGCGGGATCAGGCAGCCTGAGCTACGTTGGATCTTCAGACAAGAAGCGCGATGCGCAATGGATCTCGATGGAACTGCATATGAGTTATCTTCGCTCACTTGACGATAGCCAGCGGGCACGAGCCGCATGCGTCAAGTTCATGCAAAACTGGATGGTCGCCTTCTATCCGGAGCGGCTGGACATATTCGATAAGGCGCAAACACTTTCAAGAGACTTTGGCGGGCAGATTGAGGCGCCGACTTTGAACTGGAAGTTCTCCTGGATTAAAACGCTATTCGGTTGGCATTTCGCGCGGCGGGCCCAATTGAGGATTCTGGGGACGAAATGGTCGTTGCTCAGCTTTTGTGACAAGGCGCTATGCCAATTTGAAAGGCGAGGGCCGATGGCCCAGTCTTCACCAAATGCAGTAAAAGCAACACAGTCCTGACCTTGACTTGCCCGGCGATCAGGCGATGATCGCGAGCCTATAAACAGCCGATCGCTCGAAAGGCAAAGCGCATGATTACTACAAGCACACCGCTTCGGATCTCGTTCTTTGGTGGCGGAACAGATTACCCAATCTGGTTCCGCGAGCACGGCGGCTCTGTTCTGTCGACTACGATCGACAAATATTGCTATATCTCCTGCCGATGGCTGCCTCCATTCTTTGAGTACCATAGCCGAATCTCCTACACAAAAGTTGAAAACGTAAGCAGCAACGACGAAATTCAGCATCCCTCAGTCCGAGCGTGTTTGCAATATCTAGGAATCAGCGAGGGAGTCGAGATACATCACATAGCCGACTTACCGGCTAGAACCGGATTAGGTACGAGTTCCGCGTTTACCGTCGGACTGCTCCTCGGCCTCTATGCTCTTAGAAACCAAATGCGGGACAAACACACCATTGCCGCCGAGGCCATACGCGTCGAGCAGGAACTTCTTCAAGAAGCAGTGGGCGCGCAGGATCAAGTGAGCGCCGCATACGGAGGTCTCAATCGGATCAACTTCAACAGTGACGGCTCAATCGACGTTAAGCGCGTACTGACGTCCCGGGATCGAATCACAGAACTTGAACAGAACCTGGCGCTCTACTTCACGGGGTTTTCACGCATCGCCTCTGAGATCGCTCAGGAGCAACTGAGAATGACGCCGCACAAGGAAAAGGAGCTCAATGCGATGCTCCAGCTGGTCGGCGAAGCAGAAGATATTGTTGTGAACACAAACCGGCCCCTTGATGACTTTGGCCGTCTTATGCATGAGAGCTGGCAGATTAAGAGGACACTAACCCAGAAAATATCGAACTCGAATATTGACGAGATCTATGAAGCCGGACTTAGTGCCGGCGCTCTAGGCGGCAAGCTACTGGGGGCGGGCGGTGGGGGCTTCATGCTGTTCTATGTACCACCGGAGAAACGCGAGGCACTCAGGCTCCGGCTCAAGAAGCTCTTGTGCGTTCCGTTCACTTTCTCAACCAAGGGTGCTGAGGTGGTCGTGTACGAGCCTGAGGTGATGTACGACCAGTCGCTTGCGTCGGAGCGCAGATTCGTATATGGCGAGGCTCCGCAGCTCCAGAAGCAGATATGACAGTGGTCAGGCAAATCGCATGACGGACGATTTAACCAACAGATTGGCGCAAGTCAGTGGCGAGACTTCGGCGACGCGGCGAGAACTGATTCAATGACTCAATTGACGGTTGAAGCCGGGCGCACTGAACGGCAGTACTGGAGAGACCTCTGGCGCTATCGAGAGTTATTCTACTTTCTCGCTTGGCGCGACCTACTCGTGCGTTACAAGCAGACGTTTGTCGGGGTGAGCTGGTCGTTAATCCGGCCACTTCTCACCATGGTTGTGCTTACTGTTGTATTTGGGAAGCTTGGGAAAATGCCGTCCGGAGGCTCGCCGTATCCGCTTCTGGTCTTCTGTGGAATGCTCCCGTGGCAGTTTTTCTCCACGGCACTTTCTGAAAGCGGAAACAGCCTTGTATCGAATTCGTCTCTTATATCAAAGGTTTATTTTCCTCGGCTTATTATCGCGGCAAGTTCCGTGATCACCAGTTTCGTTGATTTTCTCATCTCAGCCGGGTTTCTTGTCGTGTTGATGTTGTGGTACCGCTACGTTCCACCGACCGCAGTTTTCCTGCTGCCATTGTTTGTGTTGCTCGCAGTTGCTGCATCATTGGGGTTCGGGTTCTGGATTGCCGCACTTATGGTTGAATACCGGGACTTTCGCTTCATCGTGCCGTTCATCGTTCAATTTGGTCTCTATCTCTCGCCAGTGGGTTTCCAGAGTTCGGTCGTACCAGGGCGATTCCAGCTTCTCTACTCCCTCAATCCGATGGTCGGAATCATCGACGGCTTTCGCTGGTGCTTATTGGGTACGCGAAGCAAAATCTTCCCACTTGCGCTTGCAGTGTGTGTCGTTGAAGTCGCAGCCGTTTTAGTTTCCGGTATCATCTACTTCAGAAAGACTGAGCGTACCTTCGCCGACGTGATTTAAGACCCACAAAGAAGCATTGTAGTAAGTCAGATATATGTCCGAATCTGCTATCTCCATCGAGAAACTGGGCAAACGGTATCGCATCGGTCACCAGAAAGCGACCGATGAGGGAATGCGTCATATCCTTGAGGGGGCGATTCGGCACCCGATTGCCTGGTTCAAATCCCGCCGTGATGCTCGCGTCCGGGAAGTGGACTTTTGGGCCCTAAGAGACGTTTCGATTGAAATCAAGCAGGGCGAGGTAGTGGGGATTATTGGACGGAACGGCGCGGGCAAAAGTACCTTACTCAAGATATTGAGCCGGATCACGGTCCCCACTGAAGGGCGCTTTCGCATCGATGGCCGTGTCGCCAGCTTGCTTGAAGTTGGAACTGGATTTCATCAGGAACTTACGGGTCGCGAGAACATTTATCTCAACGGAGCGATCCTGGGCATGACCCGTGCTGAGATTTCGCGTAGGTTTGACGAGATCGTCGCGTTTTCGGAAATCGAGGAGTTTCTTGATACGCCCGTGAAACGGTACTCCAGCGGAATGTACGTGCGTCTTGCCTTTGCCGTCGCCGCTCACCTTGAGCCGGAGATTCTCATTGTGGACGAGGTACTTGCTGTAGGTGATTCCGCTTTTCAGAAAAAATGTCTGGGGAAGATGGGGAACTTCGCTCAGAGTGGACGAACCGTGCTCTTCGTCAGTCACAATCTGGATGCCGTTCGAAACCTTTGCCAGCGGGCCATCTGGTTCAAAGGCGGAAAGGTTCACCAGGACGGACAAGTCGATGAAGTAGCGGAATCGTACTTCACTGAAATTTCCAGTAATCTCGATTTTTCTTGTGAGAATCCCGACTACGGGCTCGCCATCCAACGGGTCTCTCTGAGAAACTCGCGCAGCGAGGAGACCAGTCAATTCCACCCAGGCGAGGATCTAATCGTCGACATCGATTACCTTGCAAATCAGCGCATTGAGCAGCCGCACGTCATTCTTGCCGTCTTTGGCATCAACGGTTCCTGTTTTACAGCCAATATGCTCCTTGATGGGTGCCGTCCGGAGGTTCTCAATGGTGCAGGACGAATTTCCTGCCGCTTCAAGGCCATACCGCTCTTGCCGCAGAACTACAGCATAAGAATGTCCATTCGAACAAAGAATGCCGACATGATCATTGAGTATCAAGAGGTCGCGCACTTTAGCATCGTTGGCAATCTGGCCGACTACGGCTATCGCGGCGCATTCTTGTCGCGGTCATCGACTTCCACTCCAGTTGTTGTTCCATACGAATGGAGCTTGCCCGATGGAACAACTTCTGAGGTTTCATTAACTCATCCGCCGCAGTTGGAAAGCGACGAAAGTCTTAAGCTCGCTCGTCAATGACGGCTGCGTCATTACTCCAGCTCTACATTCGAAAACCATGCGACATGGAACCTTAGACAATGCTCCACTGCACACTCGCTGCTAACATGACTGAGAAAGCTATTGCAATTATTCCGGCTCGTGGCGGCTCAAAGCGAATCCCGAATAAGAACATCAGGCCGCTGGCAGGTCTGCCACTAATCGCTCACACAATCATAGCGGCCGCCGAGTGCGGTCTTTTCTCGCGCATCGTAGTCAGTACAGACAGTGAAGAGATTGCGACCGTCGCGCGGCATTACGGTGCTGAAGTCCCGTATCTGCGAGATAGCGCGCTGGCCGACGACTTTACACCCGTCTCTGCCGTAACCGCTGATGCCTTAATGCATCTCGATCCAACTGGGGAGTCCTTCACATCGGTCGCGCAACTCATGGCGAATTGTCCATTGCGCACCGCAGCGGACGTAATAGATAGCTTTCGACAGTTTCAGGCAACAGACTGCGAATCGCAAATTTCGGTCGTACTCTACGGCTGGCAGAACCCGTGGTGGGCCATGCTCCGTAACGAGCGGCAGCAATTGGAGCCGCTCTTCAAGGGGCAGATGGCCGCACGAAGCCAGGATCTGCCGCAACTGTTTTGCCCGACCGGGGCGATCTGGTGGGCAAAGGCGGCGACTCTGCGTCGAGCCAAAACATTCCATGTGGATGGACGAACTGGCTGGGAGATTCCGTGGCAACGCGGCATTGATATCGACACACTCGATGACTTTGCTTTGGCAGAGGTTCTTCTTAAACCATCTCTAGGCCCACTCGAAGCAAAAAAGGGGTCGTGATTCAGATGGCGCTTGCTGTGTACACAACTATCTATCCCGGTGTTGAACGGTATTTGCGTCAATGGTTCCGCTCGCTTCTCAGTCAGCAGGACCAGGAATTCCAGCTCTGGATTGGCATCGACGCCGTCGATAGAAGCGCTATTGAAAAACTGCTGGGTCCTGAACTGAGCGCGGAGTGGATCGTTGCCCGATCCGGAGTCACTATGGCGCAGTTACGAGATGAGGCATTAAGTTGCATCACGAAGGCTTTTTCCGAGGTTGTGCTCGTTGATAGTGATGATTTGCTACATCCCTCGCGTATCTCTTCAGCTCGAGCGGCCTTGGACTACACCGAGCTTGCGGGGTGCGCGTTGCGGCTTGTCGATCAAGAAGGAGACGATCTCGGCCAGACTTTCGATCTCACGTCGGACCTTGAGCCCGACGAAGTACTTCCCCGCAATAACATTTTCGGATTTTCCAATTCGGCCTTTCGATCTGATTTGCTTCGGCGATGCTTGCCCATTCCGTCGCATGCCGTTCTGGTCGACTGGTATCTTGCCACTCGCGCATGGCTGTTCGGTGCCAAAATGGCCTTTGACCATATCCCGCGAATGGATTATCGCCAGCATCCGTCCAACACGGCGAGGGTTCGATCGCCGTTCAGCAATGAGCAAATCGTCTCAGACACCGCACTGGTTCAGCAGCACTTCAAATTCTTTGACACCGGGCCGGATGAAAATTATGTCGCGCATCGCTATGACAAACTGAGAAGTGTAGCGGCAGAAATCGAAGAATTCCGCGAGCGCGTAGTCCACAATCCAGCGAAATTGCGCGTCTATACCGAATCTCTCAACGCCCTGGCTCCAGCACCGTTATGGTGGTCTACGGTTGCCTATCCGCCACTAGATCACTTGTGGAAGCATTGAAAAAGGCGAAATATGAAGAACGTTAAGTTAGGCAATGTCGAAATCGGATCTGGGAACTTCCCGTACATCATCGCTGAAGTGGGATCGAACCACAATGGCGATATGAATCTCTGTCGCCGGCTGATCGACGCCGCCGCGGATGCGGGAGCCCATGCCGTCAAGTTTCAGTCATGGACTGACAAATCACTCATCGCGGAAGAGGAGTACGCGCGCAATACTTCGTACTCTGACAAGAAGAAGCACTTCGGCTCGTTGCGGGAGATGGTAACCGCCTACCAGCTCACTGGCGAGCAGCATTATGAGGCCGCCGCGTACTGCAAGGCTCGCGGGATCGAGTTTTGCTCGACGCCTTTCTCGGACCGGGAAGCAGACTTGCTTGAGAAGCTGGACGTTCCATTCTTCAAGATCGCTTCAATGGACATCGTCCATTTGTCCTTGTTGAAGCATGTTGCGCGCAAACAGCGCCCTGTGATCATTTCTACGGGGATGGCGACTCTTGCCGAAATTGAACGGGCCGTCGAAACAGTTCGTGCCGAGGGCAATGAGGAAATCGTGTTGCTGCACTGCGTGTCCATCTACCCTCCGGCATACGACGCCATTCATCTGCGCAATATGGCCACCCTGCAGCAAGCATTTGACGTGCCTGTAGGCTTTAGTGACCACACGCTGGGAGTTTCCATTCCTCTCGCTGCAATCGCGCTCGGCGCGAGTTTGATCGAGAAGCACTTTACCCTCGATCAGCAAATGGAGGGATGGGATCACGCAATCTCTGCCAATCCTGAACAGCTAAAGATGATCGTCGAGGAAGGAAAACATATCGTCTCGGCACTCGGAGACAGCAAGCGCACAGTGAGCGACGCGGAGATCGAGAAAAGAAACAAGTTCCGTCGAAGCCTTGTAACCACGCGGCAGTTACGGTGCGGTCATTTGCTCACGGAGTCGGATCTGGATGCGAAGCGGCCCGGCACTGGGATTAGTCCAAACGAGATCGACTATGTGCTCGGTCGGAGCCTTGCTTTAGATCTGGATGCCGACCGAGTCATCACCTGGAAGCATCTACAGTGACTGACCAATGATCGCTTCGGAACTCCCCATCATCATAATTGGAGGCGGCGGTCACGCTAAAGTGTTGCTGAGCGCTCTCCAACTGACTGAGCAAAAGGTTCTAGGATTCGTCGACCTGAAACTCTCGCTTCCTCCTTTACTGGGAGTCCGGCATCTCGGCGATGATAGTGCGGCATTTACCCATGCGCCTGATGGCGTAAGGCTCGTGAATGGTGTCGGCTCAATCAGTTCCACCGTAAATCGCCAGGCCGTCTACGATCGGTTCGCCCAGAAGCATTATTGTTTCGCGAGGGTGATCCATCCCTCGGCTGTGGTTGCGCCTGAAGTGCAAATTGACGAAGGGGTCCAAATCATGGCGGGGGCGGTGGTGCAGGCAGGCAGCCGACTCGGTGCAAATGCCATCGTTAACACGGGGGCTCGCGTCGACCACGACTGCATCATTGATGCTCACGCGCACATTGCGCCAGGTGTGACAATATGCGGCGGAGTGAGCGTCGGTGCCGGCGCACACATTGGAGCCGGCGCCACTGTAATCCAGGGCATTCACATTGGTAAGGGCAGCGTAGTTGGAGCGGGCGCGCTCGTAATTCGGGACGTACCGCCGGGAACTAAGGTAGTCGGCATTCCAGCTACTTCAATATCGGAGCGAAGGACAGCGCGATAGTGTCGAATCAGCGATCCAAAGCGGTTTACATAGTTCATTGCATCGACACTGAGGGGCCCCTCCACGAATCCGTTGATGCCACTTTTGAACGGTTGTGCGAGATATTCCATCTCGACTTGCCTCCCAGCCAGGATTTGTTGCGGCGCTTACAAGCCGGTGAAGTGCCGCTGGAAGGTCTTGAGGCGGACGTCCAAAAAGTAGTGGATCCTCACTTGCTCGCCTATAACGACACGTGGGATAAAGTGGACGCGATGCTGGCGAGATTGATGTCCGGGCCGTTTCGTAACCAGGTTTGCGATGCGGGAGGGAATGGGTGGATTTACAACTGGTTCTGCGTCGATCATGTCGACTACGATCTGAATCCTCGGCGCAGAGACATTGGATATCACAACGTCTTCGAGCATTACGTGACGCAGATCCGCGAATCCGGGTCCATCCAGGACGGACTCCATTTTCACTATCATCCGCATTCGTTTCACCGCGAGGCCCATCGCTGCGCGACGCATTGGTGGTCATCATCCAATAGTCTGCACCAGATCATTTCACGCCGCATCATTGATCACTGTTGGTTCCCGGCTGCGCATCGCCCTGGGTTTCACGTCATTCGACCAGACAGTCACTGGTTTCTCGAGCAGCACATCCCGTTCGACTTCTCCAACCAGGCCATGGTGAATACACAACAAGATGGGGCGCAGTTTGGTCTTTCGGGAGGCCGCTTCGGCGACTGGCGTCGCGCTCCGGCAACGTGGGAGCCCTATCATCCATCGGCCGACGACTATCAGGTCGCTGGTAACTGCAGGCGGTGGATTGCAAGGTGCCTCAATGTAGGGACGCGATATAGGCTTATCAATGAACGGGACGTGAGGCAGGCATTTACTGAGGCTGCGGAAGGCAAGCCCGTGGTTTTGGCGATCACAAATCACGATTTTCGCGATATGGGCCAGGATGTCGACGCCTTTCGCGAGTTGCTCACGAAGGTCGCGGTAGACTTCCCGCATGTCCCGTTCTACTTCTCTGAGGCTATAGCGGCGATGCGAGCTGCGCTCGATCTATCACCGCTCCCGGCATGTGAGCTTGACCTGACGATTCACCGAATTGACGATCGCACGCACGTCCTCAAAGTTAGTTCAGTTACCCCGACATTCGGTCCGCAGCCTTGGCTGGCCCTGAAAACGGCTGAGGGAACATATCACTTCGATAACTTCGATATAGACGAGCCATTTCATCAGTGGCAGTACGTCTTCGATGAAGAGACGTTTCCATTGTCTGCGTTGCAGGCGATCGGTGTTGCTGCGAACAATGCCTTTGGAGCGACGACCGTTGCAGTGATGAAAACCGCAACTCATGAGGTTGTCCGGCGACACTGGAATCTCCCGAAGGCCGGTATACTCGCGCACGCCTGATTTGCCGATTCGTTCGGTTTCTCAAATGAAAATTTCTTCTTCCCAAGAGCGGCTCGAGAGCGTCACGATTTCTCCGTCGGAGTCTATCCGCGAAGCGATTGCTTGCCTCGATCGCGCGGGCACTGGCGCATTAGCAGTCTGTTCCAAAGACGGCAAGCTCGCCGGCCTTCTGACAGATGGTGATATTCGGCGCGCGATTCTGAAGTCGCGGAAGCTTGAGGATAGCTGCGGTTCCATCGCCACTCTCGATCCGATTACTGCGCTCGCGCCTGTCATTTCCGCGGAGGCACTACGGATCATGAATGGCCACGACATCGATCATTTACCTGTCGTGGATGAGAATCGGATTCTCCAGGATTTTATTCTGCGCCGGGATTTGGGCAGTGAGGAAGATCTTGAGGCGGCCGCCAAGCAGCGATTGGAACTCGTTATCATTCCCCCCGCGACACCGATCACGGAGGCAATATCAGTTCTGGATAAGGCCGGCACAGGGGCACTGGTGCTTTGCGAGGCCGGTTGTGTCCTTTCCGGCCTGTTGACAGACGGCGATATTCGCAGAGCAATCCTGCAGGGTAAGTCGCTGGACGGGCCCTGCAGTGAAATTGCGAGTCGGAACCCGGTCGTCGCGTCTCGCGGCATATCCGCGAGAGAAGCGCTGCATTTGATGAATGAGCGCAATGTCAATCATTTGCCATTGGTGGACGCGGAGAACCGCGTAGTTGAGTTTCTTCTGCGTAAGGACGTAGCGGAATTCGAGCAGGATATGTCGGCGGTGGTCATGGCGGGCGGATTTGGAAAGCGGCTGCTCCCTCTGACCGAGACGGTGCCTAAACCCATGTTGCCGGTGGGCGACCGCCCGCTGCTGGAGCTCATCATTCAGCGGCTCCGTCACTCGGGCATTCGCGATGTCAACCTCACGACCCACTATCTTCCTGAATCCATCACCGATCATTTTGGCGATGGAAGGGAATTTGGAGTCAGGCTCAACTACCTTCAGGAAGATAGCCCTATGGGAACAGCCGGGGGGCTCAAGCTTATGAAGCGCCCCGACAGTACCTTCCTTGTCATCAACGGCGACATTCTCACTACGCTGCCTTATCAGGATATGCTCGTGTACCACCGGCAGCACGGAGCGGTGCTCACCGCTGGCGTGCGCAAGCATGAAGTGCATGTTCCATTTGGAGTCGTGGAGTGCGAAGATGTGCGCATCGTAGGACTCAAGGAGAAGCCTTCACTTAGTTTCTTCATCAATGCCGGCGCTTATCTATTGGAGCCAAGCGCCTGGGACTATATCCCTGACAAGCAGCGATTCGATATGACTGACCTAATTCATACCTTGCTGAACGCAGGGTTGCCTGTCGTTGGATTCCCAATTTTGGAATACTGGGCTGACGTCGGGTCTCAAGCGGACTATCAGAAGGCACAGGAATCTGTGCTGAAAGGTGAGATCTAAAGTGAAGGTATTGATTACGGGCGGCGCCGGCTATATTGGCGCCACACTCACCCCTTTTTTACTCGCTGCCGGCCATCAGGTCCGCGTGCTCGACCATCTTGCACATGGCGGCCAATCGCTTCTTGGCGTGTGGGCGCATCCAGGATTTGAATTCATTGGTGGAGATATTCGCGATCGGGAAGTTGTGCGAGCCGCCGTCGCGGGCCGGGACGCCGTTGTCCATTTGGCGGCAATTGTGGGCGATCCGGCCTGTGCGCGCCAGCCCGATCTGGCCCGTGTCATTAACCTTGATGCGCCGCTGGCTTTGATCGCCGAGAGCCAGAGCGCTGGAGTTGAGCGGTTCATCTTCGCCTCTACTTGCAGCAATTATGGAAAAATGAAGGGCACCGATCAGTATGTGGACGAGGAGTCCGAGCTGAGCCCCGTGTCTCTTTACGCCGAGACCAAGGTCGCCGTTGAAAGAGCCCTGCTGGGGAGCGGCTCAAGCAGGAATTGGTGCCCGACGCCATTGCGGTTCGCAACTATTTACGGCGTGTCGCCCCGCATGCGCTTCGACCTCACGGTCAACGAATTCACCATGGAGATGATGACGAACAAGCAACTCAAAGTGTACGGCGAGCAGTTTTGGCGTCCCTATGTGCACGTCCGTGATGCCGCTGGCGCCATCGATCTGGTTCTCAATGCTTCACCGGCAATCGTAGGGGCGCAGGTCTTCAACATCGGCGCAACGGATCAAAACTTTCAGAAAAAACAACTCGTCGAAATGATTCGCCCGTACGCGCCGGATGCGGTTGTCGAGTTTGTTCATAAAGCTGAGGACCCTCGCGACTACCGCGTGTCTTTCGCTAAGATCACAAACCAACTTGGATTTAAGACCACTCGCACGGTCGCTCAGGGCATTGCGGAGGTCGTGCAGCTGGTTCGCGAAAACATCATCGACAATTTTGCACACCAGAAATACCGCAATTGATCGCAAATATGACTGAAACCACACTATCCCAGGCACCTGTGACCGCCGAATTTATCCCATTGATCGAGCCTGAAATTCGCGGCAACGAACTGAAGTATGTCCGCGAATGCCTTGAAACTGGATGGGTCTCGTCCGCGGGAGCCTATGTGGACCGCTTCGAACAGATGGTGGCTCAACAGACCGGGTCCCGGCACGCCATTGCCACGGTCAACGGGACTTCGGCGCTCCATGTGGCGCTGCTCGTCGCAGGAGTTCAACCCGACGATGAAGTGCTGGTGTCGACTTTGACGTTCATCGCACCGGTCAATGCGATTCGATATGTTGGTGCGTGGCCGGTGTTCGTTGATGCGGAACCCGACTTTTGGCAGATGGATCCGGAGCGAGTCATCGAATTCCTGGAGAAAGAGTGCCGATGGACCGAGGGCGCTCTCTATAATCGCCACACTAAGCGGCGCGTCACCGCCATCATTCCAGTCCATATTCTCGGGCACCCGGTCGATCTGGACCCCATCTTGGCCGTCGCGCGGAAGTTTGGCCTGAAAGTGATCGAAGACGCCACTGAAGGTCTCGGCGCAACCTACAAAGATCGTCCCTTGGGTTCGTTAGCGGATATCGGTTGCTTTAGCTTCAATGGCAATAAGATCATAACCACCGGCGGCGGCGGCATGATCGTCACTGACAATGAGGAGTGGGCCAGAAAGTCAAAATACCTCACTACGCAGGCCAAGGACGATCCGATCGAATACATTCACGGAGAGATCGGGTATAACTATCGCTTACCCAATCTGCTTGCAGCAATGGGATGCGCCCAAATGGAACAGTTAGTTGAATTCGTCGCCACTAAGCGACAAATCGCCGCCTGCTATAGCCAGAAACTGGCTAACGTTCCGGGAATCGTTCCGATGAAGGCTGCTCCATGGGCCGGGAGTACCTATTGGATGTACACGATCCTCATCGAAGAGGATGTATATCGCATGGATTCCCGCCAACTGATGCGTAAGCTTGGTTCCCAAAAGATTCAATCCCGCCCACTTTGGCAACCGATTCATAAGTCCCCTGCCTACGCTTCGACAAATATCGTTGATTTGCCGGTGGCTGAGGGACTTTTCCGCCGGGCGCTTAGTATCCCATGTTCAGTTGGGCTCAGTGATCCCGGTCAGGACAGGGTCATCACGGCCCTCACAAGTTAGCCCATCGTTTTTAGACGTGCCACCAACGCACCTTAGACCCCCTCTCGGGAAAACCTCGCTTTGGAAAGTACACGAACAGTGAGATCGCCTGATCAAGTCAGCAGCGGCGAGTTCATCTCTGGCCGTCAGGGACATTTCAGAGAGAAGTAACAAGGATGACACTGAAAGCGATTCAAATGTCCACCGAACGAATCGAGGCCACTCTGCCTCAAAAACGCAGTGCTGTGCTCTGGTGCAATTCGACTTTCGCCTTCGGAGCCGTCATTGTTCTGACTGTGGTTGCGGCAGTATGGCTGCGCTGGACGGGGCTTAACTCACAGAGTATGTGGGCCGATGAGGGCTATACGACTTGGTTTTCGCAGTTCTCGCCCGCCAAGCAGTGGCATCTATTGCCTTGGGAGACTCAAGGTCCCGTCTATCACATCTTGCTTCATTATTGGGTCATTCTTTGGGGCACGTCGGTAGTATCGTTTCGGGCGCTCTCGGCACTATTTAGTACGCTATCGCTCGCAGCGTTTTATCTCATCGCGCGCAAAATGTGGCCGAGCCGAAGTTTTGTAATTCTCGGCTTATTGTTGTACTCATTGTCGTACTTTCAGATTTGGTACGCAAAGGAAACTAGGTGTTACGCCCTACTCGCATTCTTGTTACTTACAAGCGTGTATTGTGAACTACTTACTCTCGAGAAAGCAACGGTCCCTCGCCTGTGCGGTTTTGTCCTGGCCCTTGCTGCAACGTTGTACACCCACAATATGGCAATGTTTTACCTTCCAGGGTTCGTGGTTGTCTGGTTTGCCTACCCTTCGCAGATGGGACTCAGGACACGGATAAGAAGCGCCGTGGTTGTCGGGGCCATGGTGTTTCTGCTCTATCTTCCATGGTTGCCAATCCTAATCAAGCAGATAAGAGCGGTGCATGGGTATTATTGGGCGCCAAAGCCCTCAATTACTGATCTCTTGACGAGCCTTTGCACCTTCAGCGGCATCGACGAATGGGTTCTTCAGGGAGTGCACCATTATGTCCCCATTCCGCGAGTGTTCGGCTTTTGGACTTGGATACCGATTCTTTTAGGCATCCTCGCACTCTGTTTAGTCGGGACTTGGAGGAATGCGTCCTTCGAGGATCGCCGAAAGAGCGTGTCCCTGCAAGTGTTCACGCTTATGCCGATTCTGCTGGTATTTCTGTGGAGTCGGATTTCCACTTCGGTTTATGTCAATCGTAACCTGATTGGCGCCTGCGCCTTGCTGCCGCTAGTGTTTTGCGCGCCGATTGCCGTGCAGATTGGGAATAAGAGGAAGGCTTTTGAAATCATCGTGTGTGTCATTTTGGCAGGCACGGTCATCTCGTTGTGCTTGCATCGTGAGGACAAGGAAGACTGGCGTGGCGTCACAGTCTACTTATTGAAACTTCCGGAGCGGGAACGTCTCGTCGTCGTTCTTCAGCCATATTGTCAGATCCTTGTCCACTACTACTCGACTGAGCAATTCAACTCTTATCCGAAACCTGATATCACCGGATTAGTCACGCAATTCACCGTTGCTCCCACTGGTCCTGGCATCCTCCCGGATCTTGCGAAGGCCGATCCGCTTACAATCCTGTCTCCAGCGATAAGCTCGCATAGATATAAAGAGATTGATGTCGCGTTGCAGCTTGAAAGGCTGCCAGTGAAAGTACAGGCGATCCCGGATTATTTAAAAGCACATTGTTCTTCCGTCGAAAGCGTAGAATTCGGCAGGATCGGTGTGTCGAGGTGCTTTCTACAGCCGAACTGAGTTTCTGTCGACGCCTGAGGAACAAGATCTCTATGCCTCCTTCGATCAACCTGACCTATTGCCGTGAAGACCTCGTCAGTTCCTTGAAGAGGGTCGGTCTGCGCTCCGGCGATGTGGTTTTCGTCGAGGCGTCTGGCGATTCACTCGGTGAGCTGGCTGGCGGCTCTTCAGCGGAGTTGCAATGGGAATTGTATTACTCGGCTATGCGGGAAGTGGTTGGAATGGATGGCACATTATTGGTACCGGCGTTCTCCTTGTCATTTGAACGGAATGAAGAGTTTGACCCTGACAAGACTCGCAGCGTACAAGGGGCATCGAGTTCTTCTCGAGAATTCATCGAGTATTTCCGAACTCTGCCCGGAGCTGTGCGATCCGCTGATCCCAACTATTCCGTAGCCGGTCTTGGGCCAAGGGCGAAAGAACTCCTTTGCGACTTGCCGAATACAAGTTTTGGGCAAGGCTGTTTCTACGAGCGCCTCCTGAAGGCTTCAGGAAAGCTCTGCGGCATTGGCGTCGACCTCGGCGTCACGCCCTTCTTGCAGTATGTGGATGAAACTGCCCGCGTCCCCTTCAGGTATAAGAGGCTGTTTACTGGCCGCATCTTTCAAAATGGCTCTTCAAAGAAAGCCGGATGGATTGCCAGTGTCCCGATCGAATCCGCAAATGCCCTTCGCGATGGGAGCCGTATCGAACACATTGCCCACGGCGAGGGACTGCGCGTGATCGAGCTGGCTGGACTGGGCCAGGTTTACGCGATTGAGTGCGGACAATTATTCGACTTGGCGCTTCGCGAGGTCGCGCGTGATCCGTGGGCCACGGCCCGCGGCCCGGCTGCGGATCCTATCGAACTTGAGAAAGCACGTGTTGGCAGCAACGGGTTTGTGGTCGGCCTTTCGAAAGATGCGCCCATAGTGGAGTTAATCGCCAAGCTATGGAAGCTGCCGCGGGACATTGTTTCAGATGGCTACGACGCAGCGCTTCTTGCGCTTTCGACTCAGGC
The DNA here is from genome assembly GCA_003134815.1 of Acidobacteriaceae bacterium. Lineage (GTDB taxonomy): Bacteria > Acidobacteriota > Terriglobia > Terriglobales > Acidobacteriaceae > Telmatobacter. The sequence goes on from PLCO01000006.1 coordinate 64,561, forward strand.
TCCAATGGTCCTTCACGAGTACCCGACGGGGACGGAATGCTGGACATGGCTTGTGCCGGAAAAATGGACCTGCCATGAAGCCTGGCTTGAGACCATTGATGGACGCCGCCTCATTTCCTACGAGGACAATCCGTTGCATGTTGTCTCGTATTCACTGCCCGTTGACGGCGAAGTTTCACGCGATGAGCTCTTCAATCATCTGCATGTACATCCAGTTTTGTCCGATGCCATTCCTTTTATCTTCAAATACTACGAGCGTGATTGGGGATTGTGCTGCAGCAGAGAGCTGAAAGAATCACTGGCGGATGAAAAGTACAGGATCAGGATCAGGTCAAGCTTCAGCTATGGAATTCTGAAGGTTGGAGAAGTTGTTGTCCGTGGCAGGAGCTCGAAGTCGTTTGTTCTCTGCGCGCACCTTTGTCATCCGGCGATGGTCAACGATGACTTGTCGGGAGTCGTCGTCGGTCTGAAGGTTATGCAGGAGCTGCTTAAGCGAAAAAATCTGCGGTATACTTATCGTTTTCTTATCCTGCCGGAAACCATTGGGTCAGTCGCCTATCTAAGTCATCATGAGCAACTCATACCGGATATGATTGGTGGACTCTTTCTTGAGATGATGGGTTTGGAAAATCCCCACGCCCTGCAACTTTCTTTTGCTGGCGATACCGAAGTAGATCGAGTCTTGAGTCAGGTGCTCCAGGAAGTCTCCCCTGATTCCTGGACTGGACCTTTCCGGACGATAGTGGGCAATGATGAACGGCAATTCAACGCGCCCGGCGTACGCGTGCCAATGCTTTCGTTATCACGCGTAACGCGAGAGAAGAATAGTAACTGGCCGTATTATCCCGAATATCACTCTAGCCGCGACACGCCGGACCTTGCGCCCCCGAGGCAGCTCGCCGAGTCCCGCGATTTGGTGCTGAGGATGATTGATGCAATCGAAGGAAACCAGGTCCCGGTAAATAAATTTAGAGGAGAAATCTTCTGCTCGCGCTTCGGTCTTAACAGAGATGCATATACTGACCCCGAGGGTAACCGAGCGCTATTTGACATGATCTTCCTTATTGACGGAACTAGATCTGTCAAAGAGATTGCAGGTATCTGCAATATATCGCTCGAGTCGGCCCAGGGCGTGTTGGAAATGTTACGCCAGCGTGGTCTTGTGGAGTATACAGGTGCGTGACTTCCGAGGCTCGCACGGTCTCGCTGAGTTGACAGTGACTGGCTCGGTCAGTGCGCGAGGATAGTTCCGGACTATGTCCAGCGAAATAGGAAAGCACCGGATTTGGAAGACCGCGCTTCCATATTACGCCATTTCGCTGGCTCTGGGACTGACGCAGGCATGGGCGAATCGGTTTTACATGGGAAACGACGGCGTGTCCTACCTGGACATGGCAGATGCTTACCTGCGTGGAGACCTTCACGCGGCAATTAATAGTTCATGGAATCCACTCTACGCCTGGCTTATAAGCCTTGACTTCCTGATCTTGCGCCCCTCGCCGTATTGGGAGTATCCGGCGATCCAGCTGCTCAATTTCGCGATCTATGGCGTGACATTGGCAAGCTTCGAATATTTCCTTCGAGGATGGCTGACTTGGAAGCAGGGAGACGAGATAGCAATTCGCATAGTCGCTTACGGGCTGTTCATATGGACCTCACTAATCCTGATTGGAGTATGGACAACCAACGCCGATATGCTGGTTGCGGCGTGTATTTATGGCACGCTCGGGCTTCTGCTCCGCGCGCAGAGCATGAGAGCTGCTTCGATTCCGACATCGATCTGTCTAGGCGCTGTTCTTGCTGCCGGCTACTGTTGCAAGGCAGTGATGTTCCCCCTAAGCCTGGCACTATTGCTAGTCGCGTGGATCATACTCCGGTGGCGGAGAGCACTGACCGCAACATTCGTATTCGTCCTGCTCTCGGCTTCTTTGATTGTGGCGCTTTCGATATCCAGCGGCCATCCAACCTTTGGCGACACCGGTCGAGTCAATTATGCGTGGTATGTAAACGGTGTTGCATTCAGGTGGTGGCAGGGAGGCCCTGACAGTGCGGGGCAACCGTTGCATCCGCCCCGGATCGCTCTCAGCTCTCCCCGAGTTTACGAATTCGGCGGAGTCTTTCCACAGGCCACATATCCCATTTGGTACGACTTTGCATATTGGTATCAGGGGATGCACGTGCGGTTCAACCCGCAGAAAGAGCCCGGAGTCATCTGGTTCAACCTCAAATGGATCATCAAATTGCTCGGAAGGGATGGCGGGGGTTTCTTGCTGGGATGCGGAACTTGCTTGCTGCTCTGTAAGAAGAGAGCACAAGCTTTCAAAGATCTCATATCTATGTGGCCGGTGTGGGCCATCAGTGTTCCCGCGATCCTTCTTTACTGCGCTGTACATATTGAAGCAAGATACATCGGCGCATTTGCTGAAGTGCTGTTGCTCGCTGGATATACTGCGTTTAACTTTAGTGGAAAATCGTGGGCGGCGGGCATTGTGGCTATGAGCTTGCTTTGGGCGATTTTGTTTGCACCTGTCCCCACGGATGGCGCACGCTACCTGCCTTCGCATAGTGGATCGACAAACGTCTCTTGGTATGCGGCGACGGAATTGCAGAAACTGGGACTGCAGACGAATGATAGTGTCGGATCGGTGTGCTATTCGAATCGGCGCAACGTTCTATGGGCACGCTTGGCAAGAGTGCATATCGTGGCGGAGACGGACTGGAACGTCGACTTTTGGCAGCTGAGCGGGGCAGATCAGAATCGCGTGCTCAACGCGTTGGCACGCAGCGGGGCTCGGATGGCAATATCAGATGAGGCGCCGCCCAATCCCGCGCTCGCGTCCGGCTGGCGACAAGCTGGAAACACCAATTACTATGCTTATTCCCTATCGACATTGTCTTCACTGTCTCAAAACAACGGCAGCGTGGCGGGTGTCTCTCTGAGACGGAATATCGAAACAGCGCACTCTTTTATTGGGACGCGATAGAGTCGCCGGATCAGAAATTCCGAATTGGTAGTTCCGAATCCGAGCGGCCTCGCGCGCAATCAATCTTGCTCGGCGGCCGAAAATCTCCGATGGACAACGAATATGAATATGAATAAAGAAGCCGGCCGATGATTCTACGCACTCAATTGTATTGAAAGCCGGGTCTTGCTAGCCGCAATCCAATTTCTAAACTATGACCAAAACTCTGGAAGGAAACCGACTGCCCGTTACAACGAGGCTTCAAATGATCGCAATCCTCGCGATCGGCCTCGTCTATTGCATCGGACTAGCTCATCATTGGGGCCCGCTCAGTGTTTCCGGTAAGCTGCAGCAATGGCTAGGTCAGCCGTATCCGGAATGGAGGTGGCGGAATCTGAGCATCTTGACCACCGCAAAGCTACTCTGCGCCCCATTCGCCTTGATTGTGTGGGTTCTTTGGCGAATCGAAAAACACGCATCAAGGACTTCTGTAGCTTTGTTCTTGGGCCTGCTCGTGCTTTCAAACTATCTCTTTCAATCGCTTGGAATGCTCGCCGACCACCGCGGCATGGATCTTGTTCGGGAGATCGTATTGTCTCCCGGAGCCACGAGTTATTTCACGGACGCCACAGCCATTCAACATCCCCTCGAATGGCTACGTCATTTTGATACCGCTATCCTTAGCAAGCACTCCTCCGAACATCCACCAGGCCCCGTCCTCTTTTACTACGTCTTTGTCCGATTGCTCGGTCAAGTTTGGGGCGCGATGATTGGTGGATGCGCAGTTGGCCTGTTGGGAAGCGCTGGAGTATTGGTGATCTATCTATTCGCCGGACTATGTACGTCCGATTGGCGAGCCCGAATAACTGCAAGCGCATTCTACGCCCTCATTCCCTCTCTGACATTGTATTTTCCGGAGTTTGACCAGACTTACCCGATTCTTTCAATGCTCTTGATCCTTTGTTGGGTAACAACGCTTCGGGGAGGGGGCGGAATCTCACGATTTCCGTTCTGCACTGGCGTAACGCTTTTTATCTGCACTTTGTTTGCCTATAACTTGTTGTCGGTCGGGGCATTTCTTACCTATTACGGAATCTATTGGCTATGGCGTGAAAAGTGGGCCCGAACTGCTTGGTCCAAGCTCGCGCTAAGCACTGGCATCACCTTTGCAGTGTGCGCAGGCCTTTATGGAGTTCTCTGGTTGATAAGTGGCTTTAACCCGATTACTTCGTTTCACCATGGCCTTTTAAATCAGGACGCTTTGGCCGCGCGCCTGCATCGGCCGTATGGGATCTTCATTGTGCTGGATCTCTATGGATTCCTTTTGGGAGCGGGAATCATTGCGTTGCCAATACTGTTGCTTGAACTTCAGGACTTATGGGCGAAATCTGACTCCAGGCAAACAGAACTCGCGCTCACACTTATTGGCTTAGCGACAGTCCTCACGGTGGATCTCTCCGGAATGCTGCGCGGAGAAACCTCTCGTGTTTGGCTATTTCTTCAGCCGCTGTTGATCGTACCGGCGGCCTTGAAGCTATCGCGCATTCCTCGCCCCTGGAAGTTATCGATCTTTACTGTACAGTGGTTAATTGTCGTTTGTCTCAAAGCAAGAATGTCCTGCTTGAATCCGTAATCGCATCCGCCAAGGGAAGTGTATGAGTATTTCAATAATGGAAAGCTTGACCTCAACGAGAGCCGATGCTAAGTTCACCACGCCTAAGATCAAATTCGGAGCGGGACTGAGTGCGCCATCCGGTTTCTGGGAGTCCCATCTAGCTCCATTCTTTGATAAGCACTTCCTGATCCTGTGTCTGTGCTTTATTGGAATCGCATGCGCACGCATAATCTCTACTTACGACGCCCTGAGCCTCACGGTCGATGAGCCGATTCACCTGGCCTGCGGTTTGGAGTACATTGCAAACCACGTGTATCGCCTAGAGCCTTCGCAGCCTCCGTTGTCCCGATCGTTTCAATCGGTGGGACCGTTCCTCGCTGGCGCACGCCCTGTAGACTTGCCCAAAAGAGAAGACGTGGCCTACGCCGACATCGCCCAGTCAGGCAATGTCAACCGAACAATATTCCTGATGCGCCTGGGGACTCTCCCTTTCTTTCTGCTCGCGTGCACGGTGGTTTGTGGCTGGGCATGGCACGCTTTCGGTAAGGCGGTCGCCGTTGTTGCCGTCGCCCTCTATACGCTATTGCCGACAGTGCTGGCGGACGCTGGTCTTGCCACTACCGACACAGCTCTCGGAGCAACAGTAGGCGCTGCCTTTCTTGCAGCGATAATTTGGGCGGAGAAGCCTAATTGGTTGTGGTCTATTCTGCTCGGATTCTTCGCCGGACTTGCGTGTCTGGCAAAATTCACTGCTTTAGGTTATCTGCCCGTCACTGTAGTGCTGGCTCTGGTAGTGTCCTTAGCCACTCGTTGGCCTGGCTGGCGCGGACTTGTGAGCCTGGCGAAGCAACGTGCCGTGATGATCCTGCTCTCTGCCGGAGTTGCGTCGCTCGTGATTTGGGCCGGCTATTTGTTCTCAGTGGGCTCCGGTAGATTGCCCTTCACGCACTTGGTCGTACCTATACCGGCCCCTGAGTTGCTCGATGGCATTCGAGCTAATGTTGAGCATGATCACGGGGGACACGGAGCTTACCTGCTCGGCCAATTCAGAATGACGGGCTGGTGGTATTACTTTCCCGTAGCACTGGCAGTCAAGACTCCAATAGCATTCATGGTGTTTCTCTTGCTTGGAGCCTATGTTTGCATCGTGAATCGTAGAGTACCAACTTACCTCTATCCACTCGTCTTCATCCTCGGGATTCTGTTCTTGGCAATGCGCGTTAGAATCGACATCGGGATTCGCCACGTCGAACCCATCTATATCGGATTGTCAGTTGTCGCCGCGCTCGGTGTCGCGCGGCTTTTGGAGTGGTGCCGTACGGCCGTCATCTCTGCAATCACTGCTGGCGGTTTGGTCGCGTGGATGGTGATCTCAGTTGCCGTCTATCACCCCGATTACCTAACGTATTTCAACGGGTTCGCAGGTAAGCACCCTGAGAACATTCTCGTCGATTCCAATTATGACTGGGGTCAGGATCTAAGGTTCCTCGCCAAACGTCTGCATGAACTGCACGTATCAGAGTTTTCACTCGCGTCATCGTGGGAGGTCAAGCACGACGCCTATCTCGAGTCCTGGTACGGCCTTCCTGCTATCAAGAGAGTCAGTGACTCGAGTCCGTCTTCGGGTTGGACCGTGGTGAGCCCCACTTATGACAAGGCGACGAGATTCACTTCAAATGGCCTGGGTATGGCTCCTCCATGGTACGACCATATCGCTCCAACCGAGCGTGTGGGAGCACTGCTTCTCTATTACACTCCCGCTTCAACGCTGCCGGATCCATTGTCGAGTCCGGCGGCGGTACAGCGAGATCAAGGTGCAATTGCGACGCCGCGTTGAGTGCAATATAACCTGACTTAGTGCCGAGTGAGTGCGCGCTAAGAGCCATCTTAGGTGACTGGCGCCGATAGTGGACAAATGGGATCATCCCCGAGAACGGCAACGATGCGAATTATCGTCATTACCGGCCTGAATTCCGGATCCGCAGAGTATAGGAACCTGGGTGACGTGGCCATGTTACAGGTTGCAGTGTCGCGGCTGCTCGAGCTCTGGCCGGATTCCTCGGTCGCGGTACTTACGGATTCGCCGGCAGACTTGGCGCGGTATTGCCCGGGTGCAGAAGCGTTGAATCGCGCGGGTTGCGCGTGTTTGGGGGAAGATCGAACCTTGTTTGCGCGGTTGGAAGCCCTTTTGCCAAAATGGGCCGCCGCAGGTCTAAGCGCGCTCCATCGGATGCTTGGGAATTACACTCCGCGTCTTCTCGAATGGATCATTCGCCTCAAATTAAGCATCCGCGATCGCAACGGCCGCGGTAAAGAGTTTCGTCTGTTTCTCGACGCGTTAAAGCATTGCGATTTGCTGATCGTGTCTGGGGCGGGAGGTTTCGCCGATAGCTGTCTCGAGTGGAATGCTCTAACACTGGACACGATCAGATCAGCTCTACTGAGAAACATTCCTGTTGTTATGCTAGGTCAGGGCATGGGGCCACTGACCGACCCCACCGTCTTATCTCGAGCCCACCGTCTATTTCCGAAAATAAAGCTGATTGGATTACGCGGCACCCGGGGAGGGGAAGAACTCCTCAACTCGCTCGAGGTTCCACCGGAGAGTATTGAGACGACCGGTGACGATACAGTCGACTTAGCTTACGCCGCGCGAAACGATACGCCGGGCAACGCATTGGGAATCAATCTCAGAGTTGCGTTCTACGCCGAGGTCGCGGACGAATCGCTCAATGAGATTCGGTCGGTCCTCCAGCGATTCTCGCGCGAACGCGCGGTGCCGCTTCTCCCCGTCCCCATTGCATTCCATGAATGGGCCGGCGATCATGAGAGCATTCGCAAGCTTCTTAAAGGCATTGATGACCGGTCGGATGGAGGCCTATCCCTCGACTCACCACAGAAGCTCATCGCGCAGATAGGAAGGTGTAGGGTCGTTGTAACAGGCGCCTACCACGCTGCGGTATTTGCCCTCGCACAAGGCATACCGGCTGTCTGTTTGTCGACCTCCGATTACTATGCAGCTAAATTCGAGGGATTGCAGGATCTCTTCGGAGGTGGATGCTCGATACTTAGAATCAGAGAACCCCGGCTGCAAGAAAGACTCTCAATCGCCATCGAAGACGCGTGGCAGTCCGCTGATAATCTTCGCGAACCTCTTCTCGCAGCGGCGCGAAGTCAGATTGAACTAAGCCGTGGAGTCTGCAGGCGCATTAAAGCACGTTGCGATCGGCTGAAAGCGCCCACGCTCACTCAGCTCCGAAAAAACGCCGCAGTGTGAGCGAAGTGCAGCCGCAATAACAAGCACAGCGGATTCAATTAGTGCTGCCGATGGCGGAAGCCGAATTATACAGAAACTTAGAAACATGTAGGCCAACGAGCAAAAGAATGACGCGAATCCTGGTCTTTTCCCCCTACGCCCTATGGGGTATCCATACAATTTATGAGGAAACAATCGCCACAGCCTGCAAGGCCCGCGGTGCGTCGGTTGAGTACCTGCTTTGTGACGGTCTGTTACCTGAATGCGATCAGCATTGGGACTCGAAAGAAGATTCCTCGCGGCCCCCTGATTTATGCCAGCGTTGCCGACTCCAGTCCAAGGCCAATCTGGATCGCCTTGGGTTTCCGTATCAATGGTTGGGAGAATTTGTCAGTGACGAGCAGAAATTGGCTATCTTAGCCTGGGCTGAAGCTGTCCCGCCGGCTGAACTCAGACGAGCTTTCTGGCAAGATAGTCCCATCGGAGAGTGGGTACTTTCGTCGGTCATTTCATACTTTCGCCAATATCCGCCTGACATCGCAAATTCCCACGTAGTCGACGTCTACCGGGGATTCTTGATGAGTGGGGCAATTGTCGCCACAGGCCTATGTAAGTACATCGCTGACAATGCAATCAATTCAGCAATTCTGTTCAACGGACGGCAGTCCATCACGCGAGTGGCCTTCGAAGTCTTTCGTCAGCGCGGAATTCCCGTGTTGACTCACGAACGAGCTGAATATCTAAAGGGCCACGTCAATGTGCGTTCTAACGCCGGCTGCATGAACCCGGAGCCATTTAAGGCTTTCTGGAGTAAATGGGCGCAGATCCCCTTGAATCGAGAATCACTGGATGCCACTTTAAAGTGGCTGATCCAACGGCGGTACGGCGCCAACCTCGCCTGGATTCCATTCAATAAGTCCTTCGCGGTAGATGGAAACCTAAGGACAAGGTTGAATATATCGAAGTCCAAGCACCTGTGGGCACTCTTTACGTCCTCAACCGACGAAGTGGCTGGCGATCCCGTCATGCAAGGCCCGTATGAGTCACAGGCTGCCTGGGTGCGCGAGGTGATCCAATGGGTGTCTCTCAGAGATGACGTCGAGCTGATTATCAAAGTACATCCAAATCTGGCGGGTAATGCCTACATCGGTAGGGCGACAAGCGAAATGCAGATCTTTCAGCAAATGGCAGCGGCATTGCCGGTCAATGTGCGGATCGTGATGCCTGACGAGTTAGTGAATGCATACTCGGTGGCAGATGAAGCTGAGGTCGGATTGACCTTTGGGTCGACTATCGGATTAGAGATGGCCATGCTTGGCAAGCCTGTGCTTGTCGCGTCGAGGGCGATATACGAATCCAGTTCATCGATCTTAGCCGTACAGGACAGAGAGTTATTACCGGAGATGTTGGAGAAATGTTTGCATGCCTCTACAGATCGAAAGATACAGCGAGAAGCGTTTAGACTGGCATACTATTACATATTCAAGTTCGAGCTTCCGTTTCCTGCAATAACAGTGCAGGATATATATAGAGCAGAGCTCAATTACATCAATGCCGGCGATTTGTCGGCTGGAAAAGACGATTCGCTTGACCGCATTTGTAACTTCCTGATAAGCGGCCTTCCACTGCACAATGAGCCATCCAGCTACGATCGGTTGCGCACTACGGCAGATGAGGATGCGTTTTTTGAGGAGTTAGCGAACGCACCGGAATATCTGGTAAATACCCACTACGAACGATGGCTTAAGATGAAGTCGCTAGGCCGGGCGGTAACGGGACTCCTGAAGCGCTTGCCATTTGGGATTGGAAACACGGTGTTGCAAGTCGGAAGGCGCAGTTGGCATACCGTCCTGAACTCATTTGAAAGAGGGGATAATGTCCCTCCGCAGCCGCGGAAGTCTGGGGAGCCAAAGTGAGAGGGCTGGCCAGATGATCTCAGTAATACTTTGCACGTACAACCGGTGCGCAAGCTTAGCGAGCGCGCTCGAGAGTGTGCTAGTGTCTATTCTTCCGAGTGCCGTCGAGTGGGAAATCGTCTGTGTAGACAACAACTCGAAAGACCAAACACGGGAGATCGTTGAGGATGCCATTCTCCGCCATCCCGGGCGAGCGCGTTATTTGTTCGAGGGACGTCAAGGCAAGTCCCACGCCCTCAATTTAGGAATTCGTGAGGCCCGCGGCGAAGTGCTGGCATTTATGGACGACGACGTGACCGTTGAGCCCAACTGGCTGCACTCTTTAACTACGCCGCTTCGTGCTCCAGAATGGGCTGGCGTGGGCGGCCGCATCCTTCCGGCACAGGCCATCACGGCCCCCAGCTGGCTCGCGCTTGAGGGCCCGCAATCCATGGCAGGCATGCTCGCTTTATTCGATTTAGGCGATCAGGCATGCGAGATGCATCGAGCTCCCTTTGGCACGAATATGGCGTTTCGAAAATCAATGTTCGAAAAGTATGGCGGATTCCTCACCAACATGGGTCCATGCCCCGGAAGCGAAATGCGGAATGAGGACATAGAATTCGCCGAGCGCCTCTTCGCGGGCGGCGAGCGCCTTTGGTATGAACCGTCTGCAATCGTCTACCACGCGGTGCCGGAAGTCCGTCTGAAGAAGCCATATTTTCTGGCTTTTTGGTTCGACCATGGTCGGGCTCAAGTTCGCATGTGGAAGAAAAAGAGTGCAGTTCTCGGAATTCCCCGGCGATTCTTTACGCTGTTGAAGCTCGGACTTTCGCTACCCGCAAGAACGTTAAGGTGGATACTTAGCCTAAATTCTCAGCGGCGCTTCTTTTACAAAGGCTTTCTCTGGATGACCGCTGGAACTATGATTGAAATATGGCGTGAACTAACCCATTCGCCGGATCAGGGAGCCTAGGTATCCAACTTCTCGGCGCTGACTTTAAAAGAGATGGCTTTAATCGATAGCGGGCTGCTTCGATACGCCCGAAACCGATCAGGAGAATATCATTACAATAATAGCGGCTTCGGCAATCGTAATGGGCTAGGCAGCAGAGCTCCTGGCTTCATGCCGGAAAAGATCTTTGGGCACGAAGGGCGCAACTATATTCCTATCGAGTGATTTCCGGCAACGAGTTGGCTTACTCGCACTATTGGAGTTAATAAGTCCCATTTCGATTACAGGGCCATTCCCCCACTCGATCCACTACCTTTCGGCTTCTGTTGCACTAGTCGGTCCGAACCATGATGATTCAAGACTGCCTGAGAGCCTTCTTGTCATGCTGGACGAAAGTTCATTATGGCCCAGGCTCAGTACAACCTGAAAGAGCATTCTCCAGAAATCGAGATTGAGCTGAGCAGTAAATGAACGAGTCCCAAGAAGATTGCCAGGAATGCGCGCCCTGAAGGCCGTGGAGACGCGCGAAGAAAGCATGAAACATATGATAACTGACCCCAGAGATAGCGCGGAAAGTCGCCTCAGCGAAGAATTTCCTGAATCCTTAAAAGGCGTTCTAACGCACTACTATCGCTGCCCGAGCGCATATGAGCGCTTCAGTGTGAAGGGAGTGCTCCCCCCAACCAATGGCTTCTTCCTTTTTGGAAAGGCGTCCTGTTATGGAAGCTACCATCGGCAAATACCGTCATTGAGTTCAGCAGGGACTCCTCAAAACAATGCGCTGCCCGAAACATCGATTGAGAATGGCATGGTCTACTTGCCTTTTAACCCAGCGCAGGTCATTGCAAATCTAGGCCGCGAGACTTATGCGGATGAGTGGCGGATTGGCCCCCTGTCTGCACTTTGGAACCTGTACTACTGGGTCCGCCCGGCCTTACCGGTCAGTATTCGCAGACATTTACAAAAGATGTATCTAAGAGGTTGGAAAAAACTGCCTTTTCCTCGATGGCCAGTCGATTGTTCAGTCGATAACTTAGAGGAAGAGTTGATGCTCCTAACTCTCCGAGCCAGCGGCGTGAAGAAGGTTCCATTTGTTTGGTTCTGGCCTGAGGCCCGCTCGAGTTGCGCGCTTATCACTCACGACATAGAGACAAGTGCAGGCCTGGACTTCTGCGAGACGCTGATGGATATTAATGATTCTTTTAATATCAAGGCGTCTTTTCAAGTTATTCCGGAAGACCGGTACAAAATCGATCCTAAGCTCCTTGAAGAGATTCGCCAACGTAGATTTGAAATATGTGTCCACGACTTGAACCACGATGGCCATCTCTACAGCAATCGGAGTCAGTTTTTGGAACGTGCGGCCAAGATCAACGCGTACGGCATCGATTTGGGAGCCGACGGCTTCCGCGCTGCCGTGCTGTACCGTAAGCAACTCTGGTATGACTCACTGAGATTCTCTTACGACATGTCAGTGCCTAATGTCGCGCATTTGGACCCTCAGCGTGGAGGTTGTTGCACGGTCATGCCGTATTTCCTGAACCAGATTTTGGAGATTCCAGTAACAACGGTACAGGATTACTCGCTTTTCAATATCCTGCATGACTATTCCATCTCTCTCTGGGAACAACAGACAAGCATCATCATGGAAAAACATGGTTGTATGAGTTTCATTGTGCATCCCGACTATGTGCAGCAGCCGCGGGAGCTCTCCGTTTACAAGCAGTTACTTGGTTATCTCGATCAACTACGCCGGGAACGTGGCGTTTGGATTACCACGCCTGGTGAAGTGAATCGTTGGTGGCGGCAAAGGGCAGCAATGGAGTTGGTCGAAACTGATCGGGGTTGGCTAATTGAAGGTGAGGGCAAAGAGCGAGCCTGTATAGCATTTGCCAGCGAGGAAGATGGCCGCATCGTCTATTCACTGGAAAAGTTACCTCGCTTTGAATCTCCTGTTGCGATCAGAAGCGCGCCAGTGGCAGCGCAAAACTGAGATTCATGCGCGAGCCACAGATGCGTTTCGAGCGTAACAATTCGAGATGCGAAGAATCGACGATCGAGGGCATGATTGTCCCGATTCAGTTGCTGAAAGGTAGTTCATGACTGGGACCGCGTTCGATTGTGAAATTGCTATTGTTGGGGCCGGCCCCTACGGTCTTTCCGCAGCTGCTCACCTGCGGGCTGCGGGAATGGATGTCACCGTATTCGGTGAACCAATGAATTTCTGGGCCAATGGGATGCCGGCAGGTATGCTCCTCAGGTCGCCCAGGGAAGCGTCCACAATTTCCGATCAGCGCTCAGCGTTCACTCTTGAAGCCTACGAGACCGCCAGCGGGACGAACCCCGTCAAGCGTGTTGCATGGGAGACTTTTGTTGCATACGGAAAGTGGTTTCAAAAGCAGTTAGACTGCAATCTGGAACAGCGCAGCGTTTTCGAGGTTCGTCGCAATGGTTCGGGATTCAAGCTGACTCTCGCCGATGGCGCCGCAATCACCAGCAAGAAGGTTGTCGTTGCGGCAGGCATTGGGCCGTTCAGGAAAGCGCCCGAGGTTTTTTCGAATCTTTCGCCCACAAGAGCATCGCATTGTTACGAGGGCCGCAAGTTCTCTGAATTGGGCAAGCGTGTTGCCGTCATCGGAGCTGGCCAGAGCGCCCTCGAGTCGGCCGCCATCCTGCACGAAATAGGAATCGACGTAGAGGTCATCGCCAGAACCCAGGTCCTGCGGTGGATCGGAATGCATATGCGGCTACATCGGCTCGGACCGATTTCAAAGGCTTTGTATTCTAAGTACGATGTCGGTCCCATCGGAATCAGCCGCCTTGTCGCCTATCCCAACCTCGTGTATCACGTTCCTATTCGGCTGAAAGACCGCATCCGTACGCGCGCCGTTCGTTCAGCCGGCGCGCCCTGGCTCATTCCGCGACTTCAAAATGTCAAGATATCGACTGGTCGAACTGTCATCTCGGCGAAAGAAATCGACGGCGAAGTGCAACTCCAGCTCGATGATCGTACTGAACGGCGAGTTGATCACATTTTGATGGCCACAGGCTATCGCGTGGATATAGCGAAATACAAGTTCCTCGCGCCGGAACTGGTTCGGGAGGTGCGGCAGCTTGATGGATATCCGGACGTCACCGCCGGGTTTGCCACCTCCGTACCCGGTCTTCACTTCATTGGCGCCACAGCTGCGCGCAAGTTTGGCCCTCTGATGTATTTTGTCGCGGGTACTGAATTTGCTTCAAAAGAACTTACCTCTGCGCTCCGTCGTGATCGCCGCTAGGTTGGGAGATCCATCCGTCGCTTGAAATTCGTAGCCGAGTCCGAAGAAGACATGATTCAACGCACAGCGGAGTCTCGTCGGCTGCCGAGTTCCACCCTGGGTGCGCTGGTTGTCGGCGGAGATCACCCGGGCCTCGGTGTCGTGCGCAGTCTCGGGCGGCGCGGTATTCCGGTTTATGTTGTCGACGATCAACTTTGCATTTCCCGCTTCTCCCGCTTCGCCAAGCGTGTCGTTCGCGTTCCCGACATCCTGGATGAGCGCAGGACTTTGGACAGTGTCCTCGACATTGGTCGGCGCTTCAACCTGCGCAACTGGGTGCTGATTCCGACACGCGATGAGACTGTCGCAGCCTTCTCGCGCTACCGGGATGAGCTGGCTGAATTCTTTACCGTTACCACCGGAGAATGGGAGAGCGTTCAATGGGCTTGGGATAAGAAGAAGACTTACGAACTGGCTGAGTCGCTCGATATTCCCTGCCCGAAGACATTTAATCCAAAGTGTGCAGATGAGCTCCCTTCGCTCTACGACCGGCTTCCCCTCGCGATCAAGCCCACCGTTAAGGAGAACTTCTTTTACGCTACGGGCGCCAAGGCTTGGCGGTGCGACTCCATCGAGCAACTGCATCGGAACTACGATCGAGCAGCCCGCCAGATCCCGCCGGAGGAGATTCTCGTTCAGGAGATCGTCCCAGGGGATGGTAGCGAACAGTACTCATGGTGCGCATTTGTTCGCAACGGACAACCGCACAGCACGTTGGTCGCGCGGCGCCTCCGCCAGCATCCGCGCGAGTTCGGCCGCGCCGCAACCTATGTCGAGACGGCGGAAGCGCCGGTCATTGAAGAGCTCTCCGAGCGATTCGTTCGTGCTATTCATTATCATGGTCTCGTCGAGATCGAATATAAGCGTGATCAGCGAGACGGCCGCTATAAACTCCTTGACGTGAACGCGCGTGCCTGGGGATTCCATGCGCTCGGCGCCGCGTCTGGAGTGGACTTTCCCTGGCTCTTGTATGCCGACAAGGTCGGACTGTCGATCGAGCCGGCTCGCGCCAGGCCCGGAGTTGGATGGCTCAGGGTCTTGACCGATGTCCCTACCGCCCTGTCCGATCTTATCCACGGAAGCATCAGTCCAGTCGCTTACTTGAAATCGTTGCTTGCAACGCGCGTGGAATCGGTCTTCGCCTGGTCCGATCCGCTGCCATTTCTGGTCGAACTAATACTTCTTCCTTGGTTTATCGCGAAGAAGCTTCCCTCCGGGAGCAAATGAAGAAACAACGCGCTGGATCCGGGGCTTAGGATGTTCGTCCTAGCCGTTTTCTGCTCTGGCAATCCGCCGCCTGCTTTGATCGAATCCCATTTGAGCACCCGACCCCGGCGATCAAACGAAGGTTCCAGCATGCCAGCTCATCTTCGTTAGCGAATCGTGTAATTCTATTCTTCCATTGCTGTGCGAATCGCAAGGCTGCAGTCTACTGACCGCAGCCTTTTTTATTGCATTCGCATATGTCCGCTACACGGCTCCGGCTGCGTTTACGGCAGCGTCACGCTCGCCGTGTTCGAAGGGGTGCTGGTAACTCCGGCGGCGTCGACGCTCTCGACGATATAGTCGTACGTTTCTCCGGCCTGCACGGTGGTGTCGACATAGGTGGTCTGGTTAAGGGTCGAGGCATTGAGTTGCTGGTATGAAGTGTCGCCGGCGGGTGCGCGATAGACGTTATAGCCTGCGATCGGATCGGGAGAACTGCTCGGAGCATCCCAATTCAAATTCACCTCTTCCAGTTGGCCTGTTCCGCTTAAGCTGATCGCGGTTGCGCCGCCAGCGAGAGACGTGCTGACGATTACGAGCTGCCCCGTCGCCACTCCCGCTCCAGTTGGATCAAACGAGACCTCGACCGTTGCCGCCTGACCATCAGTCAACGAAAGCGGGAATGTTGCGCCGGAAATCGAAAAGCCGGTTCCCTCCACCGTCGCTGCGGTGATAGCGATCGGCAGTGGACCTGAAGCCGTTAATTCCACCGATTGCGTCACCGCTGAATTCACCTCAACATTACCGAAGGCGATACTCGTGGCGTTGATGCTAAGTCCCGCCGCGGCAGCGTTCAATTGCATGGGAAACCCCTCCGAAATACCGTCCGCTGTTGCTGACAGCATCGCAGTCTGGGCGGTGCTGACCGAGGAGATCGTCGCAATAAAGCTGGCACTATTCGCGCCCTCTGGCACTGTCACGCTCGCCGGGACCGTAACCGCGGAATTATTGCTGGCGAGATTTACCGTGACGCCGCCGCTCGGCGCCATGGGATTCAACGTTATTGTGCAGTCGTCGGATCCCGCTCCCACAATTGACCCAATCGTGCAATTCAGCCCGCTCAATACCGGTAACCCCGTACCGCTCAAGCTGATTACCGCCGAAGGTCCCGTCGCGAGGTTAGTGGTTAGGGTTAACTGTCCAAAGGCCGGCCCAGCCACCGTGGGATCGAATTGCACAGTGAGCGTGGCCGTCTGATTGGGATCCAACGTGAACGGAAGGTCCTGGCCCGAGAACGTGAAGCCCGGACCGGTCGCCGCTGCCGCGCTCACGGTCACGGACACATTCCCTGTCGAGGTCAGACTGAACGTTTGCTGAACCGCTGTATTCAGGTTCACGGTCCCGAAAGACAAACAGTTGCTGCTAAGGCTTAGCGAGGGCAGAACCGCCCGAAGTTGCAATGCGAAGGTCTCTGAAATACTTCCTGCCGCGGCCGTAAGTGTTGCGGTCTGTGCAGTGCCGACCGCCGTCGCAGAAGCGGTAAAGGTGGCGCTGGTTTCGCCGGCTTGCACCGTCACGGTAGTCGGCACCACCACCGCTGGATCGTCACTGGCCACCCTTACCAGAATTCCGCCGCTTGGCGCTGCCCCAGTTAGTATTACTGTGCAACTGTCTGTTCCCGCTCCGGTCAACGATCCGTTGGCGCAGCTCAATACACTCAGAGTCGTTGTGGTACCTGCACTCACTGCTGTCCCCATCCCGCTGAGTCCGATCACGAGTGTTCCGTCGGCAGGTGAGTTGCTGGTGACTGTCACTTCACCCGTCGCGGCCCCCGTTGCTGCGGGGGAGAAGTTCACATTGAAGTTATAAGTACCTCCGGCTGGTACCGTAATCGGAAGATCGTTGGCGAGGCTGGCAGAGAACGCCTGGCCCGTGACATTGATCTGCGAAACTTGCACCTCCGTTGAACGCTCATTCACAAGTAAAACACTCGAACTTTGTGTTTGACCGTATGGCACGGCGCCGAAGGTGACGGTTGCTGGTGATGGCTGGAGAGATTCTGAAGCCCCTGAATTGAGAACGAAACTGGCTCCGCCGCAGCCGGACAGGACAATGAGCAGGCAAAGTGCGAACGCCAGCAGAGCAAGAAACGCCGGACGCAGCATGGGCTGCACTGCGCGACTTACTAAGTGCGCGCTATTGCGATTCGTCCGCGAGAAATCGCAACGTGCGGCGTATGCCGTTGCAGGGTCACATCGAAGCGGCGCGCTAAAAGGAATATCGCGCAATCGCATCACTGAAAGAAACCTTCACCAATTCGTGGATTTTCTGGCCCGCAACCCCAGCGAGCTGGAAACTGATTATTAGCTCGGCGCGACCCAATTACTCATTTGTCGTCGCCTGCCGGAGAGAGGCAGCACTGTATAACACTGTGCATATGCGCCGAGCGACCAGTACTTCGGACGCTCATCATGTGTTGTTGATGATCTTGTTCAGAATTGACTGCTTTGCGGAGGTAAATACCATTCTCAACTCTGTCTCTCCCTCGTCAAGGGCGTAAATCATAGGCCTGTGGAAAACTATTGGGGGCCTATCTTGCTCTCGGTAATGGCTTCTCGTTTAAAGAAAGCAATTCAGACTCACGGCTAGGTTCTCGGAACTTGACCGCCCATCCATAGTGCCGCGAACGCGGCGATGAAGATCATGCATCGTCACCGTCCGCGGAAGTTTATATTGCGATTTGGTGAATTCCCCAAGTAGCGATTAAGGATCTTGATCTATCTCATCAAGCTGTGCGAGCAAAGTGTTTCAACACCAACCAGGAAACGTGAAGCCGCTCAAGCGCGACTGTAAAGCGGCGCACTCTGGATTCATATCCACCGCATTCGTCGCTGCGAATTCCCCGCTGACGAATCGAGGCTCTAAACAGAGCTGCATTCCTGATTAACGCAGTTTCGAGTCCTAATGGATTCCAAATTGCGAGCAATCTTCAGGCCAAAGCATGCCGCGTCGCCTTCGCATTGTTATCTCTATTGTTGAAGGCGTTTTACAACGCTGTAAGCTGGCAAGCATCTGGGATAGTTGCAGTAATCCACAGGCTGCGCGAAGGTAATTTTTTCACTTGTGCGTAGTTATTTCTCAATAGAGGCGGCAATCGGGGCCGCTGACAAATGCCCCGTCGGCCTACCCTGGCGCCACTCCAGGCGGGAGGAGTGGCGATCCGAAGGGTGAGTTAATCTCTGATTCGAGCGGCCTGTCGGCTTCCGTTGAGATGCGCCGGAAAAAGAAGACCGAGAACATCCGGCTGCTTTGAGCTCCTTTTCGCCCAGGCAGCTACGGAAGCGCAACGGCCGCCATGTTGGAGGGGGTACTGGTTACGCCGGCAGCGTCGACGCTCTCGACAATGTAATCGTATGTCTGTCCCGCTTGCACGGTGTTGTCCACATAGGTGGTTTGGCTCAGAGTAGAGGTATTCAATTGCTGGTATGAAGTGCCGCCGCTTGGCGCGCGATAGACGTTATAGCCAGCCACCGGATCCGAAGAACTGCTCGGCGGGCTCCAGGTCAGATTCACTTGAACTAACTCTCCAGTGGCACTCAAAGCGATCACGGCCGTCGGGTTTGTAGATGAATTGCTCGTAATGGTCAGCGTGCCGCTTAAGGGCCCGGCCGCAGTGGGATTGAACTCCACGCTCAGGGTAGCAGTCTGAGTGGGATTCAGGGTCAAGGGGAACGTAACACCGGAAACCAAGAAGCCCGTTCCGCTTACGCTTGCCGCGCTCACGATTACGGGTCCGGTGCCCGTTGAGGATAGGGTCACCGTCTGTGTTGCGGGCGAATTCTGCATCACGTTGCCAAAGGCGATGCTCGTGGCGTTAATGCTCAACGTTGGCACGCCCGTGCCAAGTTGCAGCGCGAATGTCTTGGCAACGCTGTTGGCGCTGGCCGTCAGGACAACGGTTTGAGTGGTGCTTGACCCGGCAACGGTCGCGGTGTAGATCGCGGAAGTCGATCCGGCGGCCACGATTACTGAGGCCGGCACGGTAACGGCCGAGTTGTTGCTGGCCAGGCTGACGGTGAATCCGCCGCTGGCTGCTGCGACATTAAGCGACACCGTGCAGCTATCGGTTCCGGAGCCTGTCATCGATCCGCTGCTGCAGGTCAAGCCGCTCAATACCGGCTGTCCGGTTCCGCTGAGGCTGATCGCGGTAGAAGTGCCCGACGAGGAGTTGCTGGTCAGGGTCAGAGTACCGGAAACAGTCGTTGCGGCCGTTGGGTCAAACTGCACGTTCAGCGTCGCAGTCTGATTGGGATTCAAGGTCAGCGGGAAAGGAGCTCCGGAGACTGTGAAGCCGGAGCCGGCAATTGTGATCGCGCTTACGGTTACTGGTCCGGTCCCGGTGGAGGTAAGGGTCAGGGCCTGCGCTGTTGCTGTGTTGACATTCACGGTGCCGAAGGTCAGGCTCGCCGAACTCACGCTCAGCGTGGGAACCAGCGCGCCAAGTTGCAGCGCGAATATTTTGGCAACGCTATTGGCGCTGGCAGTCAGGGTAACGGTTTGAGCCGCGCTCACCCCGGTGACTGTGGCCGTAAAGCTGGCCGCAGTGGCTCCCGCAGCCACAGTTACGCCGGCTGGCACAATTACAGATGTGTTGTTACTGGCCAGGCTTACAGGGAATCCACCGGCGACCGCGGCGGCGTTCAGCGTCACGGTGCAGGTATCCGTTCCCGCTCCTGTCATCGATCCATTTACGCAGCTCAACACGTTCACCACCGGCACTCCCGTGCCGCTCAGGCTGATCAAGGTCGAAGTGCCGCTGGACGAGTTGCTGGTCAACGTCAGAGTTCCTGAGGCCGGTCCAGCAGTCGAAGGATTGAACTGTACGGACAGCGTAGTGAACTGACCGGAGTTGATCGTCAGCGGGAAGGTAGCTCCCAAAACTGTGAAGCCGGCTCCGGCCACTGTGGCAGCGCTGATGGTGACGGGCGATGTGCCAGTCGAGGAAAGAGTAAGCGTTTCGCTTAAGGCCGTGTTCACATTGACGTTGCCCATGGAAAGGCTGCCGGTGCTCACGCTCAACGTCGCCACTCCCGCGTTCAGTTGCAGACTGAATGTCGTTGCAACGCTGTTGGCGCTGGCGGTCAATGTGGCTGCCTGGGCGGTGCTGACTGTAGAGGCAGTTGCTGTGAAGCTGGCCGATGTGGTGCCTCCGGCCACGGTTACACTGGCAGGTACCGTCACGGCCGAGTTGTTGCTGGCCAGGTTGACGGTAAAGCCGCTGCTTGCTGCGGCTGTGTTCAGAAACACAGTGCATGTGTCGGTACCCGCGCCGGTGATTGATCCGTTCGCGCAACTCAGGAGGTTCAAAACCGGCAACCCGGTGCCAGTTAGGCTGATCACGGTGGAAGTGCCGCTCGAGGAGTTGCTGGTCAGCGTGATCGTGCCGGAAGCTGCTCCAGCCGTCAGGGGATCGAATTGCACAGTAAGAGTGGCCGTTTGATTGGGGTTCAAAGTCAACGGGAAAGTGGCTCCGGAGACGGAGAATCCGATTCCAGTCACGCCGGCCGCAGCGATTGTCACCGGTGAGGTTCCAGTCGATGAAAGCGTCAACGTCTGTGTCGTAGGCGTGTTCACGTTCACGCTGCCAAAGCCGATGCTTCCAGCGCTTACGCCAAGGGTGGCTGTACCGCTTCCCAGCAGCAGCGCGAAGATCTGCGATACACCGTTGGCGCTCGCAGTAAGGATGGCGGTCTGTGAAGTGCTCACCGAGGCGACGGTAGCTATGAAGTTAGCCGCGGTGGCTCCGGCGGCCACGGTCACTGTGGCCGGCACTGTTACGGCTGAATTGTTGCTGGCCAGGCTCACAATCAAGCCTCCGCTGCTCGCCGCCGTACTCAGAGTCACGGTGCAATTGTCGGTTCCGGCGCTGGTCATCGATCCATTCGTGCATGTTAGAAAGCTCAGCGTGGGCACGCTGGTGTTCAGTTGAACGCCGAAGGTCTTGGCAACGCCGTTGGCGCTCGCGGTCAAAGTTACTGCCTGAGGAGTGCTCACTGCCGAGGCGGTTGCCGTGAAGTTAACCGAGGTGGCTCCTGGAGCCACGGTCACTGAGGACGGCACGGTCAAAGCCGAGTTGTTGCTCGTCAGGTTCACGCTAAAGCCGGCGCCGGTGGCTGCTGCATTCACCGCGATCGTGCAGTTGTCGATTCCCGCCCCGGTCATTGATCCGTTGCTGCAGACCACTCCGTTCAACACCGGCATGCCGGTGCCGTTCAGGCTGATCAAAGTCGAAGTGCCGCTGGTCGAGTTGCTGGTCACTGTAAGCTGGCCTGTGTTGGTTCCTGCTGTGCTTGGATCGAACTGCACAGTCAGCGTGGCCGTCTGATTGGGGTTCAAGGTCAGCGGGAAAGTAGCTCCCGTTACGGAGAATCCGATTCCGGCAACCGTGGCTCCGGTGACTGTGACCGCTGAGCTTCCCGTTGAAGACAGAGTCAGCGTCTGAGTAGTGGGGGTATTCACGCCGGCATTGCCAAAAGACAGGCTGGATGAGCTGACGCCAAGCGTGATCTGGGCCGCATTCAGCTGCACGCCGGTGCTCGCCGAGACGCCTGCCGCGCTTGCCGACACGGTCACGGCTTGTGCCACGTTCACGGCGGAGACAGTGGCGGAAAAGCTTCCGCTCGTAGCCCCGGGCGCGAGTGTGATTGATGCTGGCACTACGAATGAAGAGTCGCTGCTGGTCAGGTTTACATTCAGGCCGCCGATTGGAACTGCCGCGCTCGTCGATAGCGTGCAGTTGTCAGTGCCGGCTCCCGTCATTGTTCTGTTAGCGCAGCTTATTCGGGTCAATTGTGGAACGCCTCTGCCTTGAAGACCGATCCGCCTGAAGGCTCCAGTAGCGGAGTTGCTCGTCAGGTCCATCTCGCCCGTCGTTGAGCCCGTCGCGGTTGGATCGAATTCCAGAGTCAGTGTTGCCGCTTGATTGGGGGCTAGTGTCAGGGGAAACGAGGCTCCCGAAGCAGCAAATCCGCTTCCAGTAACCGAAGCCGCGCTCACCGTTACCGCCGAGTTTCCGGTTGAAGTCAAGGTAACGGTTTGCGTCGCAGGAATTCCCGTAGCCACATCGCCAAAGTCTACGCTCGGCGTGCTCACCAGGAGTGTAGGTGTTCCGGGATTTAGTTGCAGCGTGAAGGTTCCAGCAAGACCGCTCACGCTCGCCGCCAGCGTCGCGGTTTCTGTGGAATTGACCGGAGAAACATTCGCCGTAAAGCTGGCGCTGCTCGCGCCTGCGAGCACCGTTACCGTCGCTGGCACAGTCACCAGCGAATTGTTGCTGGAGAGATTCACGATCAGGCCGCCAGTAGCGGCAGGTGTGTTCAGTAATACAGTGCAATTGTCGGTTCCCGCTCCGGTAATCGACCCATTGGTGCAGTTCAGGCTAGTCAGCCCCGGTATTCCCGTGCCGCTCAGGCCGATCGCTGTCGAACTGCCGCTCGAAGAATTGCTCGCCAGGGACAGTTGCCCGTTTTCCACGCCGGCAGCCGTCGGATCGAACTGCACGCTCAGCGTTGTCGTTTGACCCGGAGCCAGTGTCACCGGCAGACCCGCACCTGTGATCGTAAAATTTGCGCCCGTCATCGACACCGCGCTCACCGTCACCGGCATCGTGCCGGTTGATGAAAGAACCAGCGAATGTGTCACGGCCGAGTTGACCGGTACGCTGCCAAAAGTCAGGCTGGGAACACTTACGCCCAGGATGGCAAGTGCTGCATCAAGTTGAACAGAGAAGGTTTCTGCCACGCCGCCCACGCTGGCGGTCAACATTGCCGCCTGGGCCGTTGTAACCGCGGATGCGTCCGCCGTAAACTCCGCGCTGGTCGCTCCCGCCGGTACCGTCACGGATGCAGGAACCGCCACCGCGATGTCATTGCTTGTCAGGCTCACTGCCAGCCCGTTGCCTTCAGCGGTCGCATTCAGCGTCAACGTGCAGTTGTCTGACCCTGTTCCAAGGATCGATGCGTTCACGCATGTCAGCCCGGTCAGCGCCGGCACGCCCGTGCCGCTCAATGCAACAGATTCCGAAGATGCGTTCGAAGCGTTGCTGGCAACGGTCAGTTGGCCGCTCGCAGAGCCTGACGCTGTGGGGTTGAATGAGAGGCTGAACTTAACACTGGCGTTGCCGGCGATAGTCATCGGCAGGCTGCCTCCTCCACTCATCGTGAAGGACTGCCCGCTCAAGTTAACCTGAGAGATTTGAACCGCGCCCGAACCCTGATTCACAACCGTAATATTCGCGGTCGCCGTCTTGCCAACAGCGACTTGGCCGAAATCGAGGCTGCTCGATGACACGGTCAGTGTTCCGACCGCCGAGCTATTCGTAACAAAGGAACCTGAACAACCACCGATAAAAGCAAGGCCGCAGGAAAAAGTCAGCAGCTTAATTAAACTTAACTTCGAGTGGCGCATCTTACCTCCGAGCGGGCGCACAAAGTTCATCGGCGCTCGCACGACAGATTCATCGCCAAGGCGAACTAAAGTAATCATTAGTGATTACCAATTGAGCAGAGTATACCCATATCTATGGGTACCGTCGAACGTTACTAAACGGTACGATTGGGGCATTTCTGGCTATGGAGGTAATGACCCTTTAGTGCTAATTGGGCCGTTCGCGGGCGTCGATCCTCGAGATCGGTGTCAGCGGACTAGGTGCAGTTTGTTGTAAGTGATTCATAATATGATAAGTACTGTCGAAATAGCTCGGTTTAGTCCGCAGCTCTGGTCCCAGCCAGATCTCGGGCCTTCCCCTCGCCCTAACCTGCTGAAAGGGCTGTTACTGGCCCCACAACAAGTGCCTTTAAGTAACCTCTAGTAACATGCTTCAAAACTACCGCCAATCGCTCAGGCGATGGTCCCTCTCAAATCTTCTCGGTCTTCGCATTTAGTCGCAGCCTGGGAGCAAGCGAATCATGTACATACCGCGCCCTCCGGCAACTTCCGCGTAAGGCCCGTCGCGGGATTCCTACGCGTTGCCGCCCCTTTGCGGAACTCGATTCAGGATTTGTCGTGGATACTTGGCGGGCCGTTCAAAAAACGCTTAATATCGACTAAGAAACGTGCCGCAATTGCATGGATCTGCCGCCCGGGAGGCGCAATGATGGAGAGTTCCGAATTGGGCATAATCCGGGAACAGCTTCTCGAAGGGCTGATCGTTGTTGATTCCGTAGCGCGAGACACCGCACTTCACGCCATATTGGCGCAAGCAGCAGACACGACCTCGTCGGCATTAAAGGCCGGCCGAAAGCTGGTGATCGCCGGCAACGGCGGAAGCGCGGCGGACGCGCAACACCTGGCAGCAGAGTTTGTCAGTCGTCTTTGCGAGGACCGGCCTGCTATGCGAGCCGTTTCGCTCACTACCGATAGCTCCGCCCTCACGGCAATCGGAAACGACTATGGATTTGAGCGGGTCTTCTCCCGGCAGATTGAGGCTCTGGGGCAGGCTGGAGACGTCTTCATGGGCATTTCAACTTCAGGCAAATCGCCCAACGTCCTGCGCGCCCTCGAACTCTGTCGCGCCACCGGAATCGCCACCATCGGGTTAACGGGAAGAACCGGCGGCGAAATGCCTTCGTTGTGCGACTACTGCATTCGCATCCCCTCCGATGTCACGATGCACATTCAGCAGGCCCACCTCGCGCTCGAACATATCTTCTGCATGTTGGTCGAGCGCGCCTATTTCGGGCGCGACCTGTCCACCGGCGTCGGAACCCACGCCGTCGCTAAGGGTTAAGCCGTATGGAAGCGATTGTTCTTGCCGGCGGCCTCGGAACTCGCCTTGCATCCCGGCTCAACGGCGTGCCCAAGCCAATGGCGCCAGTGGCTGGTCGACCATTTCTCGAATTCCTCCTCACGCAACTTGATCGCGCCGGCTGCACTCGCGCTCTTCTCTCGGTAGGGCATCTGCATTCGGTCATCGAGAGCCACTTCGGCAACTCGTTTCTGGGCCTGCGGCTGGACTACATCGTCGAAGATGTGCCGCTGGGAACCGGAGGCGCAATCCGCAAAGCGTTGCCGCGAGCTTCAGAAAAATCGGTCCTTGTGCTCAACGGCGACACGTTCCTCAAAGCCGACTACGCCGCCATGATGCGCTTCCATGACGCTGAAGCCGCCGCGCTCACCATCGCCGTTACTCGCCAACCGGACGTCGCCCGGTATGGCGGAGTAACCGTGAAGGACCGCCGCATCGTGAGCTTTCAGGAGAAAGGCCAGCACGCTCCTGGCCTCATCAACGCTGGCGCTTACGTTATCGGCCGGAACATCGAATGGCCGAAGACACTTTCTGAAAAGTTTTCTTTCGAGACCGACTTCCTCGTCCCGGAAATCAGCCGGCTCGCCCCTGCCGCCTTTGAAGTGAATGGATTTTTCCTCGACATTGGTGTGCCCGAGGATCTCGATCGTGCGCAGACCCAGCTCGCGGGCCACTAGGGCTGGCTGGAGCCACGCCCAAAGTTAGCTCAAATAATCTATAAAATTGCCTTCGCAATCGCCGCCAATTGCATGAACGACGTTCCTTCGTAAATCTTCCCGATCTTTGCGTCGCGATATAGCTTCTCGACAGGCGACTCCTTCACAAATCCCGCACCGCCAAGAACCTCGACCGCAAGGCTCGCCACACGCTCCGCCATCTGCGACGCAAAATACTTGCACATCGCCGCCTCCTTGCGGAACTCGCGACCTGTGTCCTTCAGCCGCGCCGCGTTGTAGGCCAGCAATTTCGCGGCTTCAATCTCAGTGGCCATCTCCGCCAGTTGAAATTGCATGGCCTGGAACTCCGCTAGCGGCTTGCCGAATTGCCTGCGCTCTTTCGCGTGTTTCACGGCGTGGCCCCACGCGCCCTCGGCCAACCCCAGCATCTGAGCTCCAATGCCGATGCGCCCGCCATTCAGCGTTTCCATCGCAATTTTGTAGCCGCTGCCTGCCTCACCCAGCATCTGCGCCGCGGGAACCGCGCACTCGTCCAGAATCAGTTCGCAAGTGCTCGACGCGCGAATCCCCAGCTTGTCCTCTTTCCTGCCCACCGTGAATCCAGCCGCGCCTTTCTCCACCAGGAATGCGGTAATCCCTTTATAGCCGGCGCTCGCATCCACGGTCGCAAACACCACGAACAATCCCGCTTCCTTGGCATTGCTGATCCACAGTTTCCGCCCGGTCAGCAGATATTCGCCGCCGCGCTTCTCCGCGCGTGTCTCCAGCGCAAACGCATCCGAACCCGAGCCCGCTTCGCTCAGCGCGTATGCGCCAACGGTGTCCGCCGCCAGTCGCGGCAGATATTTCCGCTTCTGTTCCGGGGTGCCCCACCGCAGCAGCGCGCTCGCCACCAGCGTATTCTGCACATCCACCACCAGCGCTACCGCTGGGTCCACGGCCGAGAGCATCTCAACGGCCAGCACCGAATCGAAAAACGTACCCGCGCTCCCGCCGTACTCCTCGGTAATCTCAATCCCCATTAGTCCGAGCTCAAACAGTCTGCTCAGCAGCGCCGCATCCATCCGCTGCTCTTCATCCATGCGCCGCACAAGGGGCGCAACCTCATCCTCGGCGAATCTTCGCACCGTTTCGCGGAACAACGTCTCTTCTTCGCTGAGTTTTGTTATGGGCGAGCCGGCCGAAATGGGATTCAAGGCTGTTTGCCTCCAAACATGCGATGCGCGAACAGGCGATCCGCCAACACGTGACCGGTCTGATCACGGATGCTCTAGCAATGATATGCTGCGCTCGGGACCTGCCTTCGCGATATGGAAGGTCCCGCCCGCTCCCATGCAGATCGCAAATCACGTCTTCCTTGTTACCGGTGGCGCATCCGGGCTGGGCGCAGCTACAGCGCGACTGCTCGTCGCTGAAGGCGGCTCCGTCGTCATCGCCGATACCAACAGCGCGGCAGGAGAAGCCCTGGCCGCCGAACTGGGCGCATCTGCTCGCTTCGCGCGAACAGACGTCACCAATGAGCAAGACGCGCAGGCAGCAGTTGATCTGGCCCTCAGCGCCTTTGGCCATTTGCACTCGCTCATCAACTGCGCCGGAATCGCCCCGTCCGAGCGCGTCGCCGGCCGCGACGGCCCGCATCGCCTGGACACTTTTGCAAAGGCCGTCAACATCAACCTCGTCGGAACCTTCAACATGATTCGCCTTGCAGCCGCCGCCATCCAAGACGAAGCACCCAACGAAGACGGCGAGCGCGGCGTCATCGTCAACTCCGCCTCCATCGCTGCTTACGACGGCCAAATCGGTCAGGCCGCCTACGCAGCCTCCAAGGGTGGAGTGGTCGCACTCACGCTGCCTATTGCGCGTGAGCTGGCGCGTTTCGGCATTCGCGTCGTCACCATTGCCCCCGGAGTCTTCGCCACGCCGATGGTCGCTGCCTTCTCGCCGGAGGTGCAGGACGCCTTGGGCAAAAGCGTTCCATTTCCCGCCCGCCTCGGCCAGCCCACGGAGTTTGCCGCCCTCGTGAAGCACATCTGCGAAAACACCATGCTCAACGGCGAAACCATCCGCCTCGACGGCGCGCTGCGCATGGCTCCGCGTTAAAAAGCGAGGATTGATAAGGAAGTAAGAATGCCCGTAACCGATCCCATCGTGATTGTTGGCACCGCGCGCACGCCAATCGGCGCGTTTCAGGGCGACCTCAAGGACCTCACCGCTCCCCAACTTGGCGCCGCCGCCATCCGCGCCAGTGTCGAGCGTGCCGGAATCGTTTCCGATGCAGTCGACGAAGTCGGCGAAGTTATTATGGGCTGCGTTCTTCCCGCCGGCCTCGGTCAGGCCCCCGCGCGCCAGGCCGCTTTGGGGGCAGGATTGTCCGCCTCCACTGGCGCAGTCACAATCAACAAAATGTGCGGATCTGGGATGAAGGCCGTCATGCTCGCGCATGACATGATTCTCGCGGGCAGCGCGAAGATCGTCGTCGCCGGCGGCATGGAGAGCATGAGCAACGCGCCGTACTTGCTCGACCGCGCGCGCGCCGGTTACCGCATGGGCCACGGCCGCCTGCTCGACCACATGTTTCTCGATGGCCTTGAAGACGCGTATGACAAAGGCCGCCTGATGGGAACCTACGCCGAAGATTGCGCCCAGAATTATTCGTTCACTCGTGAATCGCAGGACGAATTCGCGCTCGCCTCTCTCGCCCGCGCGCAAAAGGCCACCGCCGACGGCAGCTTCTCCGCCGAAATCGTTCCGCTCACCGTAACCGCCGGCAAGGCCGCCGGGGCCGCTAAAACCGCCGGAGCCGCGAGTACCGCCGGGGCCGCGAGCATTGATCGCATCGTCACTCAAGACGAGCTCCCGCTCAAAGCCGCTCCCGACAAAATTCCTCATCTCAAGCCGGCATTTCGCGAAGGCGGAACGGTCACCGCCGCAAACTCCAGCGCGATCTCCGACGGCGCCGCCGCGCTCGTCCTCATGCACCGGTCTGAAGCAGATCGCCGCGGCCTCAAGCCGCTCGCCGTCATCGCCGGCCACGCCACTTACGCTAACAAGCCGGCGCTTTTTCCCACTGCGCCCATCGGCGCCATTCGGCGTTTGCTCGAACTTACTGGCTGGTCACTATCGGAAGTTGCCTTATTCGAAATCAATGAGGCCTTCGCCGTCGTCGTCATGGCGGCAATGCGCGATCTAAGCCTGCCCCACGATAAAGTGAACATCCACGGCGGCGCCTGCGCGCTCGGCCATCCTATCGGCGCATCCGGCGCGCGCATCGTCGTCACGCTGCTTGCGGCGCTCGCGCAGCACAAACTCCGCCGCGGCGTCGCCTCGCTCTGCATCGGCGGAGGAGAAGCCACAGCCATCGCGATTGAGCGAATCGATTAAGCACTCATTGAAAACTTGTTTAGAGATCGTTCAGAATTTGCTTGATTGAACCGCGTGCTCTACGCGCCCGCCAAAGCAGCTTCGCCCACGCCGCCATTGGCTTCCGCCCGTGCCGCAGCGACGGGCGCCTCGGCCGCTTCCGGCGCTTCCATCGGCACGTGCGCCAACTCCCACGCCGAGCGATCCTTCAGCAGCCGCGAGACCAGCGCAGTGTGCATCGCATGTCCGGCGCGCACGGCCACCACATGACCCTCCAGCCGGCGTCCCGCCAGCGCCAGGTCGCCGATCAGGTCAAGCACCTTGTGCCGCACATACTCGTCTTGAAAGCGCAGCGGTCCATTCTCCGGCCCGTTCACTCCCAAAATAATCGCGTTCTCCGCGCTGGCTCCGCGAATCAATCCCATGTCGCGCAGTTTGCGCTCATCCGCTTTGTAGCCAAACGTCCGCGCCGGTGCAATCTCGCTACCGTAAGTCTCCGCAGCCAAGTCGATGCAGGTTCTCTGCTGGCCGATCGGGGCTGGGAAGTCGATCGTGTACGACACGCGGTAGCCGGCCCCGGGGTAAACGCCAATAAATTTCTCGCCCTCGCGCACCTCAACCGGCTGCAGCACGCGTAGCGTCTCGCGCCGCCTCCGCTGTTCGCGGATCCCCGCGCTTTGGAACGCCTCCACATAGGGCAGAGCGCTTCCATCCAGGATCGGCAGCTCAAGGTTGTCGATCTCGACAATCACGTTGTCGACGCCCATTCCGATCAGGGCTGACAGCAGGTGTTCCGTCGTTGAGATGAGCACGCTCTGCCGCATCAAGCTCGTCGCGTAGCTTACCTTGGCCACGTTGCGTCCCGTTGCGGGAATCTCAAAGTTGTCGAGGTCCGTCCGCCGGAAAACGATTCCCGATCCAGCTGGCGCCGGCAGCAGCCGCATTGTCACAGGCGCGCCCGAGTGCAGCCCCACGCCCGAAAACTCGAGCGGCTCCGCAATCGTCTGTTCCTGGTGTGTTCGCTGACCCAATCTGCCTCTTTTGCCCTGAAATCCTTTGCCGTCTTAAGGGTAGACGCGATCTCCAAATCTGGTTGTGTGGCATTTTTACCACACCGTGCGCCAATTTAGCTGCGGGTTCACCCTTGGTTAACCTCCTTGACCCTTTCTAATGATGTGTGCCCGGATCGTCCATAAGAGTCGTAGAATCATGGAGTCCGTCGGGTTCAAAGGACAGAAATAGGGCACTAAAGGCGGGAGCCAGAGACGAGAGAAGGACACGCGAATGTCGTTGGCGGCCAACTCGGATATTCCCATGCGCGCTCTGCTCGCCGCAGCCCGGCTCAAGCAGCCGAGGCTGATCGCGTTTACTCGTGAGCTCGTCCAGTGCGAATCCCCTTCCGATCACAAGCCAGCCGTCGATGGCTGCCTCGCCATCGCAGCCGCGCATGGCAAAAAACTCGGCGGTCGCGTCAAAATCCATCGCAATCGCAAATTCGGCAACGCACTCGAAATCCGCTTCGGCCCGCACAATTCTGCAGCCAAGGCCGTTAGGCCCATTCTGCTCCTCGGCCATCTGGATACGGTTTGGCCCCTCGGCACGCTTAGGACCATGCCCTGGCGCGTGAAAGCTGGGCGTCTTTGGGGCCCCGGCACCCTTGACATGAAGGCCGGAGTTGCAATGGCGTTCACTGCCATTGAGCTGCTCTCTGAGACTGAGCTCCTTGGCCGCGAACTCATCCTCCTGCTTAACGGCGACGAGGAGATTGGCAGCACTGCCTCGCGCCCGATCACGGAAAGACTCGCGCAAACCTGTTCCGCCGTCTACGTCCTCGAACCGGCGCAAGACCTTGCCTACAAGACCGCCCGCAAGGGCATTGGCAACTGGCGCATTGATGTGAAGGGAATCGCCGCCCACGCCGGAGTCGACTTTGAAAAAGGCGCGAACGCCATCCGCGAGCTGGCACGCGTCATTGAAAAAGTCAGCTCCTGGACGGATATGAATCGTGGCCTCACCGTTAGCGTCGGTGTTATCGGCGGTGGCACAAAGTCTAACGTCATTCCCGCCCACGCCTGGGCTGAAGTTGAAGCCCGCATCACCCGCCGCGCCGACGGCTCGCGCATCGAGCGAAAATTCGCCGCTCTCAAAGCGCAAGACCCGCGCTGCACGCTCACCGTTACCGGCAGCATCAACCGTCCGCCCATGGAGCGACGCGCCGGAACTGTCCGCCTCTTCCGCAAGGCGGAGGCACTCGCCCGCGACCTTGGCTTCACGCTCTACGAGGCCTCGACCGGCGGCGGCTCCGACGGCAACTTCACTGCGGCACTTGGTATACCTACCCTCGATGGCATGGGCGCAGTTGGCGAAGGCGCGCACGCGCGGCACGAGTCCGTTCTCGTCGACCAACTCGCCCCGCGCACCGCGCTGCTTGCGGCGATGCTCATCAGCTAGGCCACGCTCGTCGGCTAACCTATGCACTCCGCGCCCCGGGCCTGATAAACTCCGGTGTGGAATCTAGTCGGAGACGTTTTCAACTATGAATCGCTTTGTCCTTTTCCTCTTCCTTGCGGCATGCACGTCCGCCGCATTCGCCCAAACCCCCGCGGCAAAGCCAGCGACCCCGGCAAAGCCCGCAACCGCGGCCAAGCCCGCGTCGTCTACCGCCAATCCGGGCACCACCAAACCGGCCAGCGCCGCTGCGTCGGCTCCCGAGCCTCAACCCTGGATCAAGTTGCCTGCCGGCGTGCCTAGGGTCACGCACGCTCTGGTCAAGATGCCCTTCGCACTGCGCTATGAGGACGTCAAGGTCGGCACTGGCGCTTTGGGCGAGAGCGGCAAAATGTGGCACCTCAAGTACACCGGCTGGCGCGCCGCAGACGGCATCAAGTTCGATTCCTGGGACGACCACAAGCAGCCAGCCATGGGTCCAGACGGCAAGCCCAAGATGGGCGCCGACGGAAAGCCGGTGATGGGAGATCCGGTGCCGATCGCGATTCCGCAGGGCATGGGCCGCGTGATTCCCGGCTTCGACTTCGGTCTTGACGGAATGAAGATCGGCGGCAAGCGGCGCATCTTCATCCCGTGGCAGATGGCCTACGGCACCCACGCCATTCCCGACCGCCCCGACCATCCTGGCATTCCCGCCAAGTCTGACCTCATCTTCGACGTCGAGCTGGTGGACGTGACCGACATGCCGCAGCCGCATCCCCCCATGATGCCCGGCAATCGTCCTATGCCTCCGAATCCGGGCGCAGGCTCCCCGCCCAGCGTCCCGCCTTCAGCTCCAGCTGTGCCATCAAGCCAGCCGGCAGCTCCAACAGGCAGTGCCCCGCCGGCGGCTCCAACAGGCAGTGCTCCATCTGGTGGAACTGGGGCGGCCGCGACCGCGCCACCCGCAGCGCCCCCGGCTACAGCCCAGCAGCCGACAGCCCCCGCACAGCCAACGCCGGGGCAGGCCGCTCCGCCTCCGCCCCCTTCCGGAGTGCAGGCTCAGCCGCAACCCAAGTAGGCGAATCTCGCCCACTTCGCATCCCACCTTCTTCGTGCTGCTTGCGAAGAGGGTGGGGTTACGCCTGCCTGGAGAATGCCGGCGCCGAGGAGATGCGGGGCGAGAATGGGAACCGGCGAGCTGGCCCGTGTGCCGCGGCGCGGAAGGGGCCGTTTCGGGGTGATTCGGGGCCGAAAAAGGCCGTTTTGCGCACAAAAATCAACAAAAATCGCGAAAAATCGATGTGAATTTTGAGGCAGTTTTGTTGATTCTAATCGGGTTAAGTGCGATTTTGCGTCGAAAATAAGTCCATTTTTTTATTGAATTAATTTCTGGCCTCCGTTTTGGCCGCCGGTGGGACGGCAAAGGGCACTGAGGCCCGGCGTTTTGAGTCGATCTGGGTGCGTCGAATTGGGTGCAAAGAAGGGGCCCTTGGCGCAAAAATCGTAAAAAATCGACGAGGATTTTAAGGATGTTTTGTTGATGACAAACGAGTTAAGTGCGATTTTGGCCCGTTGGGTGGAGAAAATCACTCCCTCGTTTAATCTTCCCTCTGAGGACAGAGAGGCTAGGTGCCGGTGAGTGAGGTCTGATGTGGCGATCATGATTCGAGTATGCGCCAGAGGCAGGAAATAATCGGCAAACTTGGGTTGGGGAATTTGGTGAGTGGATTCAGGGGGTTGGGGTGAGAACTGGCGAGCGCGGGGCTTGACATGGAAAACAGCTCTTTGGGGTGAACCCCTTGGGTGAGACAGATTGGAAAAGCCCTGTGTGCCATTCGCTGAGTTTTGGTAGGCGAATGGGAGTTGATGGTTGAGCCTGAGCTTGGCCGGGGAAGCGGAAGCGAGCCCTGCTGGAGAGCAACTCGCCGAGGA
>PLCO01000049.1 GCA_003134815.1 Acidobacteriaceae bacterium
ACGACGCTTTCCGGCGGCGAGGCTCAGCGCGTGAAGCTGGCGGCGCATCTGTCGGCGGTGCGTGCGGTGAATGCAACGGCGAAGCCATCGCAGGCCAGCCGCGTGCTCTACATTCTGGACGAGCCGACCACGGGGCTGCACTTTGACGATGTATCCAAGCTGCTGACGGCGTTTCGCAAGCTGATTGACGGCGGCGGGTCGCTGATCGTAATCGAGCACAATTTGGATGTGATCAAAAGTGCGGATTGGGTGATCGATCTGGGACCGGAGGGCGGCGAGGGCGGCGGGCGCATTGTGGTAGAGGGTCCGCCGGAGAAGGTTGCGACGAATCTGCATTCGCACACGGGGAAGTGGCTGGCGCGGGTGCTGTGAGGATCACGCAGGCTGGGCAGGGATGGCTGCGCGGCGCGAAAAGCACCAGCCGTTGCCATGCAGCCAACAGGACTCGTTTTGCTCATGCGCATCGCAGCGGAGAGAGCGCACGCCGGCGCCTTGATCGCGCTTGAGCGCGCGGGCGAGCTCGTCACCGATTGCGGGTTCGCGCGCCCCCTCGAAATCGACAAAGAAGACAGAGCCGCAAAGCATCGCAGCAAAAAGGTTGGCGCTTTTGCGGGTGAGGTAGGCCATCGTTCCCGGGCCGCGCGTGGAGGTGAGCGGGAAAAGAAGCTTGCCTTCGGGCTTGAGGGCGGCGAGCCATGCGGGGAGCGGATGCGTGGCGCCGGCGCTGACGACGATGACGTTGGCTGGATCAAATGGGCCTTGCGCGCCGTCAGCGTGAGTGACGGCGACTTGAGGCCAGGGCTCAAGCGCGATGCGCGCACGGGCGGCGAGCGCTTCGTCGATTTCGACGGCGACGACTTTTCCATGCGGGCCGGTGAGCTCGGCAAGAATGGCGGAGTAATAGCCGGTGCCGCAGCCGAGATGAAGAATGTGATCGCCGGCATGAACGTCGAGCAGGCTAAGGTGGAAGGCCCACAGGCTGGGCTGGCCGTTGTTCAGGCGTTTGGCTGCATCGAGCACAATGAGCGCATCGCGATAGAGGGCGCGCGGGTCGGCACTTTCAGTGAACAGCTCTGTGCCGCCGGTCTGGATCATCCACGGGCCGGGGCCGACGAAACGCTCGCGAGGCACGGTGGAGAAGGCGCGAAGAATTGCGGGCGAAGAAATGCGATTGATGCGGCACAGTTCTTCGGCATAAAAATGCCGCGCGGATTCGACGGGATCGTCCATTGAAGGTTGCATCGGGTTGACAGGCGCCCGTTCTGATTTACTCTCAGGGGATCGGCGCGCCTTACGCAAGAATTATAGAGCGGATGCCTGTCGCAGGAGCTCAGTTGCAGGAACTCAAAGCGGTGATTAGAAGCGGGCAAAAAAGGATTTGCCAGTTAAGCGCAGAATTCGATAGAAAGATGAAGCCTCTTCAAAGGGAACAAATAATGCCAAGCAATGAGGACATTGAAGCGCCGTTGATTCCTGCTGGGCGGCTGTTGCCGTTCCTCGTGGTTACGGTTCTGTTCTTTCTGTGGGCGATTCCGAATAATCTGAACGACATTCTTATCCGCCAGTTCATGAAGTCGTTCGGGATCAACCAGTCGAGCGCGGCGCAGTTGCAGGTGATCTTCGTCGGTTATTTCCTGATGGCAATTCCTGCCGGACAGATCATGCGATGGTTCGGGTACAAGACTGGATTGATCACAGGCTTGATCCTGATGGGAAGCGGATGCTGGATGTTTTATCCAGCAGCGCATGCGGGGGTCTATGGGTTTTTTCTGGTAGCGCAGTTTGTGATTGGCTGCGGGCTGTCGTTTCTGGAAACCGGGGCGAACTCCTTCATCGCACAACTGGGGCCGGCGGGATCGAGCGAGCGGCGGCTGAATTTGTCGCAGGCATTCAATCCGCTGGGTTCGATCAGTGCGGGACTGATCGGGACCGTGTTCATCTTTTCGGGCGTGAAACTGAGCGATGCGCAGGTCGCGGCCATGCAGGCGGCGGGAACGTATCAGGCGTATCTTCATTCGGAGACGCTGCGCGTGGTGACGCCTTACATTGTGCTCGGATGCATTGCATTTTTCTGGGCGCTGCTGGTTCTGATGACGAAGTTCCCCGATCTGGGCGTCGAGGATGTCTCTGAGAGTTCACCAGCCGGGATGCGAGTGCGGTTGTGGCAGCGCCACTTTGTCTTTGCTGTCGTGGCGCAGTTTCTTTATGTGGGCGCGCAGGTGGGCACGTGGAGCTACTTCATCAGTTACGTAGAATCGGCGACGGGGGTAGGTGACAAAGCCGCGGGTTACATGCTGACGGGCACGCTGGCGGCATTTGCGGTAGGACGATTCAGTTCAGCGTGGTTGATGAAGCATTTCCATGCGCGGCTGATGCTGGTTTTGTATGCGGTGATCAACGTGGCATTGTGCATGGCCGCGGTTTTGCATCCGAGCTGGTTCGGCGTGGGATGCCTCTTGCTGACTAGCCTATTCATGTCGATCATGTTTCCGACGATTTTTGCTCTGGGCTTAAAGGGCATGGGCGAGAAGACGAAGACCGCGGGATCGCTTTTGGTGATGGCGATACTGGGAGGGTGGGCGCTGACCAAGGTGATGGGAATGTTGTGGCATGCACGAGGCTTGCAAGCTGCATACCTTGTCCCGGTAGTGTGCTACGTGTGCGTGGGGCTTTATGCATGGCTGTTCGCTGAGGCGAGAGCGAACGAATTGGCGTAGCACATCAGAAGCGGAACTTATTTCCGTGCGTCGCCTAGAACCTTCAAATAGGCGCGGGCCGTTTCCGTGATGGTTTCCGCGTGGCCTTCGTCGACAGCGGCGAGATTGACGAGGTCGCTGCCCACCCCGAGCGCGCGCGCACCGGCTTTGATGAAACTCGCGGCTGTATCGAGCGTTACGCCACCAGTGGGAATGAGCTTGAGATGCGGGAAGGGTGCGAGGAGCGATTTCAAGTAACTGGCGCCACCGACAGCGGAGCAGGGAAAGATTTTGACGTAGTCTGCGCCTGCGTTCCAGGCGGTGATGGCCTCGGTGGGCGTGAGAGCGCCAGGGCAGGAGATTTTTTTGTTGGCTTTGGTCGCGGCGATGACTTCGAGATGAAGGCTTGGGCTGACGACAAACTCCGCGCCCGCATCGATGGTGGCCTGAGCCTGATTGGCGGTAGTGACGGTGCCGGAGCCGAGCAGAAGTTCGGTGCCGTAGGCTTTTTGAAGTTCCTTTAGCAGATCGATCGCTCCGGGAACGGTCATGGTGACTTCAACGACGGTGACGCCGCCGGCAACCAATGCGTCGACAACTGCGCGGCCCTGGGCGACGCTCTTCGCGCGGAGAACTGGAATGAGGCCGACGCGCTCGATGATTTGCTGGGTGGTTTCGGACATAGGTTCCTCAAAAAGCGGAGTTAGCGGAGTTAGGAAAAAGCAAGTTAACAAGTTAACGAAAGGCCATATTGTTCTGGATGCCGTTAACGTGCGATCCTCGCCGAGCCGCCTTTCATGACGCGTTCGACCTCGGCGAGCGTGGCCATGCTGGTGTCGCCGGGAGTGGTCATGGCGAGCGCGCCGTGAGCCACGCCGCAGCGGACGGCCCAGTCGATTCCTTTGCCTGCGAGCAGGCCGTAGATGAGGCCGGAGGCGAAGCTGTCTCCGCCGCCGACGCGATCGAGAATGTCGATGTCGCGCTGCGGAACGTGAACGATCTTGTCCTCATACAGAGCGATGGCGCCCCATGCATTGCGGCTGGCCGATTGCACGGTGCGCAGCGTGCTGGCGACGAGTTTCAAATTCGGATAGGCGGCGGCAACTTCGCGAAGCATCTCTTCGTAGCCGGCGATGGGCAGCTCGGCGAAGTCATCGCTGACGCCTTTGATGGCGATGCCGAGCATCGCAGAGAAATCTTCCTCGTTGCCGAGCAGGACATCGACTTTTCGGACAATGGCACCGTTGACTTCTTGTGCTTTATTTTTGCCGCCGATGGATTTCCAGAGCGAGTCGCGGAAGTTGAGGTCGTAGGAGATAGGCGTCGCGTATTTGCGGGCGGCGTCCATGGCTTCGACAGCAACTTCGGCGGTAGAGGCGGAGAGCGCGGCAAAGATTCCGCCTGTATGCAGCCAGCGCGAGCCGTTTTGCGAACCCAGGATTGACTCCCAATCAAAGTCGCCGGGCTTGACCTGGCTGATGGCGGTGTGGCCGCGGTCGGAACAGCCGGCGGCGCCGCGCACGCCGAAACCGCGCTCAGTAAAGTTGAGACCGTTGCGGACGGTGCGACCGACGCCGTCGTACGGAACCCAGCGGATAAGCGAATGATCGACTCCGCCCTGGAGAATAAAGTCCTCAATGAGTCGGCCGACGGGATTGTCGGCGAGCGCGGTTGCGATCGCGGCGCGCAATCCGAAGCAGCGGCGCAGGCCGCGAGCGACGTTGTACTCGCCGCCGCCTTCCCACAATTGAAATTGGCGCGCGGTGTGGATGCGGCCTTCACCGGGATCGAGGCGAAGCATGACTTCGCCGAGGCTTAGGCAATCCCAGCGGCGTTTGGAATCGGGAATGGAGAGTGCATTCATGGTCAACCAATACTTTAGCTCACTGTGGCGGGAGCGGTAAGGGCACGGCAGCGCGAACGACCGCGAATGCAGACATCATTTAGGCTAGGAGTGATCGAAATTGTGAATTGATGCCGAGGATTGCGCGGCGAGGAATGAAATACAGCGCGGACGCCGGGAGGAACAGTTGAAAGGGCAAGAGCTATTCGATCTGAGCGGGCGGGTCGCGGTGATTACCGGCGGAACAAGTGGACTGGGACACGAGATTGCGCTTGGATTTGCCGCAGCGGGCGCGGATGTGGTGGCGAGTTCACGGAGAAAGGAACAAGTAGATGCGGCGGCCGCGCAGATCGAGGCGCTGGGCCGACGAACGTTGCGCGTGACGTGCGATGTGCTGGAACGGGCGTCGATCCAGCGGCTGCACGATGCGGTGATCGCGGAGTTCGGCAAGGTGGATATTCTGGTGAACGCGGCCGGCATAGTGAAGAAAATCCCCACGCTCGATGAGGACGAGGCGGACTGGTCGAGGATCATCGAGACAAATCTGACGGGAACCATGCGCGCATGCCAGATCTTTGGGCGAACCATGGCGGAGGCGCACTATGGGCGGATCATCAATATTGCGTCGCTGGCTGCGTTTCGCGGCTCGTTTCAGTTAGCGGCGTACGCGGCGAGCAAGAGTGCGGTGGCTTCGCTTACTAAGACGCTGGCGATTGAGCTGGCGGAGGCCGGCGTAAATGTAAACGCGATTGCACCGGGGGTTTTTCCAACCGATTTGAGCTCACCGCTCTTGAAGGGAACGCTGCGCGGCGAGGAGCAATTAATGCGGACGCCAATGCATCGATTTGGAAAGCTGCGCGAAGTGGTGGGCCCAGCGATTTTCCTGGCTTCGGAGGCGGCAGGATTCGTGACGGGCGAGGTGATTGCCGTGGACGGCGGCTACATGGCGAGCGGCGTGAACAGCTGAAAGTCAGGGAGCAGGGAATAGGGGACAGGGATTAGAAAGACGGGGCGCCAGCCGCTCTACCAGAGAAGATTGCACGTTGGGAACCGGGGGACGAGAAGCGATGGCGGAAGAGCGCAAGCTACGCATGGGGATGGTGGGCGGGGGACCGGGCGCGTTCATCGGGCCCATCCATCGCATTGCGGCGGAGCTGGACGGAAAAATCGAACTGGTTGCGGGAGCCTTCTCGCAGTCGGCGGAGCGCTCGCGTGAGGCGGGCGAGAGGTTTCATATCGATCCCGCGCGGGCGTATGCGGACTACAGGCAGATGATTGAGGCTGAACGCAAGCTGACGGACGGGATCGACTTTGTGGCGATTGTGACGCCGAATCATCTGCATTTGCCCGTTGCGCTTGCGGCGCTTGAGGCGGGAATTCCGGTGATGAGCGACAAGCCGGCGACGGCAAACTACGAAGAGGTGCTGAAGCTGGAGGCAGCGGTTGCAAAGGCGGGGCTGCCCTACGGATTAACACACACCTACGCTGGCTACCAGATGGTGCGCGAGGCGCGGGCGATGTGCGCCGAGGGCAAGCTGGGCAAAATTCGCAAAGTTGCCGTCGAGTATTTTCAGGGATGGCTGAGCCGGCCGATTGAAGCGAGTGGGCAGAAGCAGGCGGAGTGGAGGACCGATCCTGCGCGCAACGGACCTGGCGGCGCGATTGGAGACATTGGCACGCATGCTTTCCATCTGCTCGAATACGTGAGCGGACTGGAGGTTACAGCGATCAACGCGACGCTGCGATCCGTTGTGCCGGGGCGCAAACTGGACGACGATTGCAATGCATTTGTGCGGATGAGCAACGGGGCAGGAGGCATGCTGGCTTGCTCGCAAGTGGCGGCGGGCGAGATGAACGAGTTGCGCCTGCGAATCTATGGCGAAGAAGGTTCGATCGAGTGGCGGCAGCAAGACCCGAACAGGCTCACGGTGAAATGGCTCGACAAGCCGGAGGAGATTCATCATGCGGCGACGAGTTATCTGAGCGGCGATGCAAAAGCTGTGGCACGCACGCCGGCGGGGCATCCAGAAGGATATCTTGAGGCATTCGCAGTTCTCTATAGCGAGTTTGCCGATGCGCTGATTGCGTGGAAAGAAGGGAAGTGGGAGCAGGGAAGGCGGAACTCACTGCCGGCTACGCTGCCGGGGATTCGTGCTGGAGTGCGGGGAATGCGATTCATGGAGCGCGCGATTGAAAGCAACCGCAGAGAAGGCTGGGTGGAGTTTTGAGTGCCGTCATGAAGCTAGCCGCACAAAAGATCCTTCCCGCACTTTGAATGGCTCTCGGTATCACTGCCGCACTTCTCGTGTGCTATTGTGGCCTCGTCATTCTTAATGTGTGGTTCATATTACCTAGTTGGCCCGGTGATTCACCCGCGCACGATTTGAAGATTCGCCTGGCAATGACCCTTGGGTGCGTTGCTGTCGGGTTCGGAGGCTTTTATCTCGCGATGTGGTGCTTCTTCAGAAACGATTCCAGCGATGAATCGCGATGAGATTAGTAGAGGAGGATTAGATTTTGAAGACAATTAAAGGGCCGGGAATTTTTCTGGCGCAGTTTGCCGGCGACAAGGCGCCCTACAACACGCTCGATGGAATGGCGAAATGGGCTGCGGGCCACGGCTATGTGGGGATTCAGATTCCAAGCTGGGACCGAAGGCTTTTCGACCTTGAGCGCGCCGCCAAGAGCCAGACCTATTGCGATGAGGTGAAGGGCGTTGCCGCAAAAGCGGGGCTCGCGATCACGGAGCTTTCTACGCATCGGCAAGGACAACTTGTCGCGAGCCATCCGGCGTTCGACACGATACTCGACGCTTTTGCGCCGGCGGAACTGCGCGAAAATGTGAAGGCGCGGACCGCGTGGGCGGTTGAACAGTTATGGTCGGCAGCGAAGGCAAGCCGCAACCTGGGGCTTAATGCGCACGCAACATTTTCGGGGGCACTGGCGTGGCCATTTTTTTATCCGTGGCCGCAGAGACCAGTGGGACTGATCGACGAGGCGTTCAAGGAGCTGGGGCGGCGATGGCTGCCGATTCTGAATGCATTCGACGAAGCGGGAGTGGATTTGTGCTTCGAGTTGCATCCCGGTGAGGATCTGCACGACGGAGCGACGTTCGAGCGCTTTCTTGAAGTGGTGGGCGACCATGCGCGCGCGAATATCCTCTACGATCCAAGCCACATGGTGCTGCAGCAGATGGATTATCTGGCATTCCTCGATCTCTACCACGATCGCGTGCGGGCGTTTCACGTGAAGGACGCGGAGTTCCGGCCCAGCGGGCGTTCGGGAGTGTACGGCGGCTATCAAGACTGGATTGACCGGCCGGGGCGATTCCGCTCGCTTGGCGATGGGCAGATCGATTTTCGGCAAGTCTTCAGCAAGATGGCGCAATACAACTATCCGGGATGGGCCGTGGTGGAGTGGGAGTGCTGCATCAAGCATCCCGAGCAGGGAGCGGCGGAGGGCGCGCAGTTTGTGTGCGAGCAGATTATTCGCGTGACGGATCGTGCTTTTGATGATTTTGCTGGGGGCGGGGCGGACGCCGAGAGCAATCGGAAGATTCTGGGATTGTAAAAACAGTAGAGCGGACTAATCGGCGAGTTCCGCGTGCTCGCCGATCGGCGAGGGTGTCTTTCCCGGCGCGACGAT
The DNA here is from genome assembly GCA_003134815.1 of Acidobacteriaceae bacterium. Classification (GTDB taxonomy): domain Bacteria; phylum Acidobacteriota; class Terriglobia; order Terriglobales; family Acidobacteriaceae; genus Telmatobacter. The sequence goes on from PLCO01000049.1 coordinate 8,185, forward strand.
CCCGTACTTCACATCGAGAAATTCTTGAAGCGCAACAGGAAGAAGCGCGGCCAACTCTTGCCATGAAAGGACTTTCAGGCGCACGCGGAACGCGGCGCTTTTGACAGCGGCCATGATTTCAAACCACTCCTCGCGGAGGTCGGGGCGGCGCTCGTCGTGGATGACGCAGAAGCTGGACTCGGTAGCAAATGCGGCCAGCACGCTGCGGATGAGCTGATAGCCGGCGTATCCGGGCTCGCCGGGCGGGCGAAAACTCGTGTCAATATTGGAAACGAGCGTCGGATCGGCGACGATGCTCTCGAATTCCTGCGAATTATTCTCAGGAAATTCGCTGGCGCGTAACCAGCGCGATGTGGGGATCTCTGTGCGGGGAAGCCGTTCGCGATCGAAGACAACGTCGAAATCGCGATAGGCTTCGACAATTGCGGCGGCGCGGGTCTGGAAGCCAACCTCGGTCAGTTTTGCCTCGACAAGCAAAGAACCGAAGCGCATGTCGACTTCTGTGCGGTCAAATCTGCCATTTGCGAGCGGCACACGCGCCTTCCATCCAAAGATGGGCACAGCATCGCTCTCTATTCCGAGCGCGTTTCGTACTGCTGCCGAATCCGCGACTCCGGGTGTGCAGAAGATGTTCATGAGCAGAGCGTCGGAGCTCATGGAGGAATCGAGCTCACGCCAGCGGCGGGCGTGGTCTAGTTGCGGCTTGGGCAGTGAGCGTACCGCCTGCGCATGGACCTTGTCAAAACGGCGCATCCAGTCTGGATTTGCGGTGATGGCGTCGTAGGCAGGGTCAAAAAAGTTTCCGTGAAGGCCATTTTCCGGCGCGTAGACAATCACCGGCGCGGAACCATAACTTTCCACATGTGCGCGCCCGCGTGCGTAGAGGCGGTTGCGTGCGGCAAGTTCAAAGCGTAACTGGCTCGCGCAGAGTGATGCCGTGGTTGCCATCGCTCAGACCAGATTACTCTTTGCGGACGCCCCTTTTTCAAAGAGACAGTGGCGGCCTACGACGCACGGCTGCGGGCAAACTGTTGGGGGACGAAAAAGCCTTCCGGCGAAGGCTCACCGGAAGGCTTTGGCTGGCGATCGACGCTCCGGTAAAGGAGCGCGAACCTTTGCGGCTACCTTTCTGTGGGTGACAAGCCGAGTTGGAAGGTGACCATAATGCTGCGCCCTGGCAGCAACTGCAACTGGTCGAGGCCAGACACCACGTAGGGCACCGTGGGGGTTGGGCCGACGCCGGGTGCGAGCGAAACCACATCGTGATTGTCGAAGAGATTGTTGACGCTCAGCTTGATTTTCGATTGATCGAAGAGCGATCCCCTGCGGATGGTGTAGTTGACGAAGATGTTGTTCATCCAGAAGGAATTCAACTGTGTCGCCTGATGGACGCTGCTATTGTCCATATACCGGGGGCCGATCTGCTTGTTGAAGAAACCCACATCCCATGCCTTGTCCTGGTACGTGACTCCCGCGCCCACGGTGTAGTTGGGAGTAGCGGCAACCCAAGCCACCGGAGTAGGCGGAAGCACCGTGCCATTCGCCAGTGTTTGCCCTGCGCTGGCCTCATACTTGGCTTCGCCGGCCGTACCGTTGAAGTCGAAACTCAGGCCATGGGTTACGAGTAGATTGCCTTCAGCCTCGAACCCCGTGGTATTGGAAGGTGGAGTGGCATAGTAATACGAATCGCCAAAGTCGGGCTTGGTAACGTCCGTTACCTTATAGCTCGAATAAGCATTATCGAAGTGGATGTGGTAAACGTCAGCGTCGAGACTCAAGTGGTTGAGTTGCACCACCGAGCCGCCCTGATAAGTAGTTGCGACAGTTGGTTTGGGAGTAACGGCCACCTGCGCACCGGTCACGTCGAAGATGCTGCTGGGAGGAATTTCGCTACCGCGGCCGAACTGGCCGTAGGCAGACCAGTTACTGCGAATGCGGTAGTTGGCCTCAAACGAGGGCAGGATGTTGTTGTAGAACGCGCTGTGCATTACGGATATTCCCGCACAACCTGCAGTGGTGGTGGAGGTGCAACCCAGGTTGCCCACTGTGCTGCCATCAGCGAGCTGGTTCAGATTCATTGTGTAGGTCGCGCTCTTCACGCCCGCAGTGATCGTCCACTTGGGGATAGCCACCAGTTGATATTCGATGTAAGGTTGAATCGAATTGGTCTTGAAATACTCGTGGAATTTTACATTTGCCAGCAGTGGTGAATCCGTCCAGGTGCGCGGATCGCTCTTGATCTGATAGCGGTGCGTGGTAGTGTACTCATACCAGGCGCCGACGCGGAAAACGCCAAAACGCGAAGCGGCGCTTACCGTGGTGATTTCGCCGCCCCGGTTGTACTGGTTCAGCTTGTCAACCGCGCTGGTGGCATTGACGGCTACTTCATTCGGTGTAGGAGCCAGAAGGTCCTGGGACTGGTTCTTCTGCAGATGCTGGTGATTCGAGTAGGAATACGTATATGGTTTGGTCTCGAACTTCCAGCTTCGACCCAGGTCCTTGGTGAAGCTGACCACCTCGAAATTGGTCGGTACATGATACGTGTAGAACTTATAGTACATCGCGTTTGCCGAGCCATCGGGGTTCAGCGGGGTTCCGTCCATGATGTAATTCAAGCCATGATCGGCGATCTGCTGCCGTGTCGGGTCGCTGTCAGGCGTATTGCTGTCCACGATGATCGAGGTGCCGACCAGAGTGAGATTTGTCCGGTCAGAGAACTTGTAATTAAACTTGAGGGTTCCGGCCGTGCGTTGCTGGTCGTTAAATGTCTGATAGCCATCAGACGAGTTGTGGTGACCTTCAAACCACACGTTCGCCTTGGGGTTCTTGCCGCCGAATAGACCGGAGTTAAACTGGCCAAGAATCTGATTAGTGTTCCACGAGCCGTAGGACTCAGCGAGCTTAAAGGTCATCGCGTCGCCCATGAGGGGCGAGAACATGTGAATGGAACCGGCAAAGTTGGTTGGGCCAACATCGGACGCCGTGCCAGGGCTGCGGTCGAAGTCCACATAGCTGATGGCCGGCGCCGGAACGTAGGCCCAGGAATGGTGCGTCGGATCATTCGAATCCTGGAACGGAACACCATCCCAGGTCATTGTGAAGGCGCCGTCAGCAAAGCCCCGGAACCAGGTCTTAGACTGACCATTGCCAACTCCATTGGTGCTGTAGCTGACGGTGCCGGGCGCTCCTTGGGTGATGTCGGCAAAATCGGTGACAGGAGAGGTGTACTCGCGGATGTATTGGCTGGTGATCTCGCTGCGGGGCGAAGCCATGTCGATCAGCGCCTTCACGGGAGCGAGTTCTGTTGCTAAGGAATTGGTCGCGTTCGCTTCCACAGTGACCTCCTCAGATACCGAGGCGATGGACAACGACACGGGAAGACTAACAACCGCTCCCGCGGTGACGGACACATCGTGCTGTATTTCGGTCGAAAAGCCAGTTGCGGAAATCTCCACACTATACGTACCGGCGGGTATCCCGGCCGCGACGAACTTGCCGTCTTCGCCCGTTACGACGGTCTTTTCCACCAGCGATGGAGTGTCCACGGCGACGTCTGCACCTTGAATCGCCTTGCCGCTTTGGTCTATGACGGTTCCCTGGATAGTGCCTGCGGTACTTTGTCCGTGCAAGTTGCTGATGCCTGCGGCCAGAACCAGCAGGCACACGAAGAGTGAAGTGGCCGAGGGCCACTTGATTGCGGAACGATCGTTCATGCTTCGCCTCCAAAGGGAAACTTGAATTGAGATTGAAAAAGGGGAGAGGTCGCGTTGACTGCGAGGTGTCTTGACTGTAGGGCGAAGATATGACGGCTTATTTACAGGCTTGTTAAAAGGACGTGAACAGGCCGGGGAATTTCACATTCAGCGGCTCTGGGATTGAGTCAATCATGCGGTTTTGGAGTCATTCAGAGGCGCCAAATAGCGCTCGAAGGCGGCGAAAAGAGCTGCTCGATGAATCGCAGCCCGCAATCGCCTACTTTGAAAAGAGCAGGTACGCTTGAGGGATTGGGCCGGTGCCGATGTCCGATCTTCGAAAGCCGATCGGTGATTCAGATCAAGACTGGCGCGTCGGCAACGCCGGCCACGCCGAAGATGCGCCGGTAGCGATCGGCTTCTTTGGGATCGCCCAGGGCCTTCGAGAAATTATCGGAGAGCTTGACCGCGGGCCTGCCGTCGACCTCGCTGAGTTTGCACACCAGGCCGACAGGATTGAAGCTGTCGTTGCCCTGAGGATTGCAGCCGCGGAAATCATTCGTAAGCAGAGTGCCCCAGCCGGCACTGAAGCGGATGCGGCGGTCGGAAATCCAGCGGCGAGGATCGTGGAAGTCGGCCGCGGAGCGGAAGTCATCGGACGACGCGCCGTTGAGCAAGGTTCCGGCGAAGTAGGCGTGCAGACCGAGAATCTGCTCGACATCGAGAGCGTCGCTGGCGATGAGGCGCTTCTGGCGCGGATCGCAGCCGTGGTGTTCAAGCCAAGCGATGTATTCGTCGCCTGCCACATAGGCATCTTTGCTGTCGATGCGCTGGCCGGTCCAATTGGCCACCCACTCTGGCGCGCCGCGGAGAAACTGCGTGGTGCCGAAGGTGTCAGGCAGCAAAATGAGCAGCTCTCCTTGATAGCTCTGCTGCCATAGCTCAAGCAGCGCATACTGAGAGTTGCGCAGCTCGTCATTGTCGCGGGCGAGCGCGGCCATGGCCATGGGCAGCTCATGCCCGTTGGTGCCGATGGCTTCAAGATCTTGCTTGTAGGCGAGATATGCGTTCGATGTTCCGGAGAAGCACGGGCCGATGGTGTCGCGCATGGAGTTGACGACGTACTCGTGCCAGAGAAAACTGTGCCTGCGGCGCGTGCCGAAGTCGCTTATGCTGAGGTCGGGAACGCCACGGATGCGCTCCATCTTTTCCCAGAGCCTGGTTTTGGCGCGCGCGTAGAGAATGTCAAGCTCAAATTCGCTCAAGTGCTTGAGCGCGGCGCGCGTTTTTAGTTCGCCGATTTCCGAGAGAGCGTAGATTTCCCACATCGAGGTTCCGGACCAGAGGCCTTCGAATTGAAGTTGGAGTTGGCCGTCGTGGACGGAGATCTCGTATTCGGAGAGCTGGAAATCGTGCTCGAGCCAATCGAGAAATGCGGGCTCGAAGATTCCGCGGCGGCCATAGAATGAGTTGCCGGCGAGCCAGACCAACTCGGATTTACGAAAGCGGAGACGCCGCGTGGCTTCGAGCTGCTCCCGCAATTGCTCGACGCTGACAATTTCGCCGAGCGGCACCGAGGTAGTGCGATTGATAAGTGTGAATGTGGCGCGGGTTCGCGGGAAGTTCTTCCAGATGAACTGGAGCATGAGGAGCTTATAGAAGTCGGTATCAAGCAGGGAGCGCGTGATGGGATCCATCTCCCAGTTGTGGTCGTGCGCGCGCCTGGCGAAATCGATAATCACGTTGAATTTACTTTAAATGAGATGCAGGCTCGACTGGAAGCCGGGGGGCGCATCAGGACGATCGATTCTGACCGATTTGTTGAGTGGTCGGGCTTCTAAAGAAGAGCTGCCCGGAACTAGTAGCTCAACTCCAGCACATTGACCGAGTAGGGCGCGAAGGCCTGAGTGAACTTTTGGCCTGCGACTGCGACGTTGCGAACGACCGGCACAACGGCGTCTGGATGCGTGATGCTGTTGGTCGCGTTGGGCGTTTTGCCGCTCATGCTGGTGAGCTTGGCTTGCGGCGCGAGCTTCTTGACGCCGGCGAAATCAATCGCGAGCGACTGCGCGGTCGAAGTCGCGTTGACCACTTTGACGAAGAGCGTGTGTGTTGCATCATTGCGCGTGGCCGATGCGAAGACACGCGGCGGCGCGTTGGTGAGCGCGGCGGGGACGATTTCGGTTCCCAAATGGGTGGAGAACATGACCTGCGCAAAGTAGCTGGGCGAGCCGTAGCTCGAGAGCGCGTCGTAGCCGATGAGGTCCGGCGCCCACTGCATTCCGCCGGGATTGACGTTGACAAAGAGTGGCGCGTAGCTGGACATGATGACCAGGTCGCTGTTGCGCTCGAGGCCGGTGAGCCAGGCTGCGTCACCGAGAGCGGCCTGAAGGTCTGGCGTTGGGTCGCCCTCGCGCGTGGCCCACTCGCCGACAAAGATCTTAGGCCCGTTGCGATCGGCTGCGTCATAGTGATGCGCTTCAGAAAACGATTGCGCGGCGGACATGTAGAAGTGCTCGTCGAGCACGTCGGGCACGACGCCCTTGACGGGTGTGGTGGCAATGATTTGGAGATCGGGATAGCGCTGCTTGATGGCGTGATAGAACTGCGCGAAGCGGCCGTCGTAGGAGTGGGAGTGGTCGAACTGGTCTTCGTTGCCGACTTCAATGTAGCGCAGAGGGAAGGGCGCGGGATGCCCGTCTTTGGCGCGTTCGGCGCCCCATTTTGTGTCGGCGCTGCCGGTGACATATTCAATTTCATCGAGCGCATCCTGCACGTAGGGTTCGAGCGCGGGGCCGGGATCGATGTGCTCCTGCGCCAATGAATAGCCGGCGTAGACGGCGAGCACGGGCTGCATCTTCAAGTCTTCGCACCACTCCAGAAATTCAAGAAGGCCCATGCCGTCAGACGAGCGATAGTGCCAGGGGCTCATGTGCGTGGGACGGTCGACCCAGGGACCGATAGTTTTCTTCCAGTCGAAGCGCTCGGCGATGTGTTCGCCCTCGAGATAATTTCCGCCAGGCAGTCGCAGGAATTTGGGCTGCATGGCAGCGAGAAGATTCATAAGGTCGGCGCGATTGCCGCCGGGCCGGTCGTGATACGTGGGCGGAAACAGCGAGACCAGATTGAGCCAGATCGTCGCCGGCTGCGCGATGGTCAAGATCAAATGGTTGTTCGAGGATGCGGGAACATCGCCGGTTTTGAGCGTGAATGTGAAGCGCTTCCACTCGCCAGTGACGCCTGTGACGATTGTCGAAGCGGCAACTGCGCCGGTCTGATCGTTCTGCATCGTGACCGTGACGGGAATGCCCGGGCTGTCTGCTTTGGCGTAAAACGATCCGGTGTAAACGGTGTCCGGGCGCACGGGAATGCCCCAATAGCCGCCATTCTCCACTCCGGCGGGCGATGCGGGAGAGGCTTTCGTCACCGTGACGCGGAGGCTGCGGGTGAGCGCAGGGCTTGGCCCGCCGGAGTCGTCTGCGGAGACGTTTACGATGGAGTCGCCGCGCGCCACCATCGGCCATAGTCTGAGCGCGTCCCATGCCTGGCTGGGCGTGCGGTCGCGAATCAACTCGCCGTAAATTCCGCCGTCATAGGAGTAGTTGATCTCCTCGGTCATGAGGCCGTAAAGGGTCGGGCTAACTGTCGCGGTGGGACGATCCACTTGAATAGTCAGGGAGGGCGACTGCGCGAACAGGCTGAAGGGAAGGAGGGCGGCAGCGAAGAGAGCGGTGACTGTGGATGGGTTGTTCATGACCCCGCAATCTTACTCGGGGCGACGAGTCTTGACAATCTGGAAAACGCTTACCGGCTTAGGGTCATTTGCGGCCGTTCCGGTGCCGGCTATCATCCCGCCGATCTTTAGCCTACCCAGCGATAGATTGAGCAGTCTTCCCATCCGGGTGCTGCGTACTGAGCGCCGGGCTGGCGTTTGAGAATTGTGCGATCGGCGACAGCATCGGCGTGCGAGCGCCGGACCTGTCCGTGAAAGAGCCGCTCGAATCCCGGCTCGCGCCTGAGCACATTTTCCTGCTCATTGTTGACATAGAGAATGTCGAGCTGGCCCGTGCGTTCGTCGAGAGTGCGGCTCCAGGCTCGCAAAACGCGGCGCAGCACAAGCGCGCCAAAGGGATTAAAGAGAAAAACGACACAAGGCCCGGAAGGCAGCAGGAACTCCGCTGCGTCTCTGCAATGCATTCGCATGGGAACGCGAGTGCGCTTTGCTGCGCGCCAAATTGCGAGGTTTCCGCGGGCAATGCGCGCCAGCGTTGGATGCAGCTCAACGCCGACGACAGCGCGAAAAGGATAATCGGCGGCAAGGAGCATCGCGCGGCCCATGCCTGCGCCGAGATCAATGAAGGTGTACGCGTCGATGGGGGCGAGGGGCGCGGACGGGCGACATTGACGCCAGCGAACGATCATCCCTCGAAAGACGGAGGGCGCGACCGCGTAGTAGGCCGTGACGTGGCGGTCATGGCGATGGCCCGAGCCGAGATGGCGGCCGGCAACCAGGCCGCTGGTTCGCACGCCAAACTCCAGGTCGAAGGGATGGCGGATCAGGCCGTCTTTTTGAGCCAACCCCGGCAAAACGCGTCTGCCCGAGCTGGGTTTGTTTGCGTTGATTCTGCCAAGTGCGCCAGCGCTCACGATTGAACGTTAGCACAGCGAGCAAAGCGGCGGACGATCAATTGCCCATTAACGCAGGGAAAAATCGGGGAGCTTTGGAAGAGGCCATAACTTAGAGCGACTTGCTCGCATTGCCAGCGACTTAACCTGATCGAGAAGAGTTATACGATCGCGACGAAGCGCAGGCGCACGTAGTCGGCTGTCCAGTTGCTGTCGTGGTCGCACAGGACCGGAGCGAGGAGCGCGACGGTTTCGTCGACAGCTGTCGCTCGCAGTTGTTCAGGCAGGGTATCGAGCGCGCCGCGGCAGAAGGTGTTGAGCCAGCCGTTCATTCCGCCGTCGTTGAGCGGAGTTGGGCGAAGAATTAGCGCGATCTTCTCAACAGTGAAGCTGTGACTCTCAAGCATTCGCTTGTACTCCGCTTCCGTGGGATAGAAGTTGCCGCGATCGCCCAGCGAAGCAAAACCGTGGCGCGCGAGGACGGCGGCGAAGGCGACGCGGATGGCGGCGATGTTGCCGTGGCCGCCCATCTCGGCGACAAAGCGGCCGCCGGGACGAAGCACGCGATGGACTTGCGAGAGCATCTCATCCTGGCCGCGGACCCAGTGCAGTGCTGCATTGGAAAAGACTGCGTCGAAGGCGTGGTCAGGATAAGGAAGCGATTCGGCGGAGCCCTGGTCGGCTTTTATGCCGCGGGCTCTCGCCGCAGCCACCATGTCAGCAGATGTATCAATTCCGGTGACGTTTGCGCCGGCGTCGATGAGCTGCTGCGTTAATTTTCCGTCGCCGCAACCGAGGTCGAGAATGTGCTCGCCGGGCTGAGCGCCGAGCCACTCGAGCACGCCCCCTGCCAACTCATGAACGAACGCGCCATCGCGGCCATAGGTTTCAGGATTCCAGGTTTGAGGCATGGGCAGTCTCCTGATCCGCAGAATTTGCGGAGATTGAATTCGAGGAAGTTGGTTTCAGAAATCGAGCTGCGCTCTTATTGATTCTAGATTGACTGAACGGGCAACAGAGTGAGGTCGTCGACGAGGCCGACTTCTTTCTGCACGAAGGGCTCGCCGTAGCGGACGCCCGCCAAGAGGCCGTAGTGGCGCGCCTCGGCAAAGGTGCGCTCGCGAATTTCTTCTTCGGCGACAAAGAGGCCGGTGCCTGCGGATTGATTTGCGTATTGCGAGCGGTAAGCCATGAGCGCCAGATGGCGCTGCTCAATAAACGGAGAGATGTCGACGACGAAACTGGGACGAACGTCGGCGTACAGGCTGGCGTAGATGATCTTGAAGGGACGGTGCGGCGCTGAATCTGTGGCGATCTTCGTCAGGCCGGAGAGAAAACAGGATTCGTAGCCGAGCGCTGCGACCATGGCGTGGTCGGGATGGCGCGCCTGCCAGTAGGGAAGGATGACGGCGCGCGGGCGCAGGCGGCGGAGAATACGCACAATGGCGATTCGATTGTCGAGAGTGTTGGCAATGGCGCCATCCGCAAAGTCAAGCGCCTGACGCCAGCCCACGCCAAGAATGCGAGCGGCTTCTTCGGCTTCGCGGGCGCGATCAGAAGCAGTGCCGCGGGTGCCTGCCTCGCCCTGCGTCAAATCGAGGATCGCGGTGCGGAGGCCGCGCGCAGCCATGCGGAGCAGCGTTCCTCCGCAGGTTTGTTCCACATCGTCGCGATGGGCGGCGATGGCGAGGATGTCGGCCTGGAATTCGACTGCCTCAGCGGGCATGGAAATCAATAGACAGTGTTGTCGGTGTCGGTGATTGCATCCATATATGCTACGTCGTAGGCCGTGCCAGTCACCGTCACGTATTGGTTGTCGATCGAGGCGCCGTCCGTGGTGGAGTAGATGTAGACCTGCCCGCCTTCAGCTGTGTAAATCTTATGAAAGCCCGTAACGGCAGCAATGCCCGTCGCGTTGCCAATGTATGGCTCGAGCAGTACGAGCTTTTGCGTCGCGGTGTTGTACATGGTCAGGCAGCCATAGCCGCTGGCGGGATTGGTGGCGTATCGAACGCCGGTGGTGCATCCGGTCATCGCGATCCACAAGGTACTGTCGTCGGCCTCGATCATGCGGCTGGTTGCGCCGGGCTGGCCATCGCTGATGGCAACCGGGCTGCCGGCAGTCTTGCTAGCTAGGTTGACTACGGTGAGATTGCCTGCATAGAGGGTTTGCCCCAGAATCACCTGCGGCTGCTGGCCCACGACATACATGGTGGACGTATCCACCAAAGCGTTGCTTGCCCCGCCGGGGATGGGGATATTGACCATGGGAGCAACGCTGGCGTTTGGGCAGGATGAGACCGCGGGAAGATTGCAGGGCAGGAAGCCCGAAGATTGGCCGAGAAGAAAGATCAACGGCGCGACAGGCACCAGAGAGACCGAGGCTTTGGAGCCTCCGCACTCCGGCCCGCAACTCAGGATATATGCGGTGCTTCCATCGGAGGAGAAGACAGCCTTGATTGGGTGGTCAAAGGTGAGCGGAGCGCCATAGTAATTGCCCGTTGCATCAGTATGGTCGGGGCTTTGCATCTGGAAAAGGCACCATGTTGGCGCGTTTTGCGGCTCGCAGTCGACGGCGGCCCTGGGCCATGTAGAAGGTCCGCCGGAAAACGCGGTCGTCTGGGCAGACGAGAGTTGGCGCGGGTAGTAGGCGTAATTGGAGTTCTGAACGAATGCGAGCGCGACAGACCCACCAAGGTTCACGCTGGCACGGTATACGCCCGGAAGGCTGAAGGGAGTCGATGAGCCGTTTCCTTGATTCGCAACGGTGAAGACGTTCGAGGCCTGGCTTGCGGCAAAGGCATACACCTTGTTGCGGGTTAGAAAGACGCTGGACGAGTTGCCGTTCAGGCCGCTGACATTGCCGGTCAACCTTTCGCCCGTGTAGTCAATGATCCCGAGACTACCGTCACCGGCACCGTACACAGCGCCAAATTGTTCCTCAGGCATGTTCTGGATGGTAATGGGCAATGCGCCGCCAAATCCGGCAATGGAGAAGGAGGACGGAGTGCCGTTAAACCCGCCCCGAGTGTCATAAAAGGCATCGACGATTTCGAGGACTCCCTTGACCCCGATGCCGGGGTTCTGGATGGCAATGACGACGCGGTTGACCAGATTGCTGGGGGGCAATACGCGGCCGGCAAAGTAGAAAGTTTTTCCGCAACCGGAGAGCGCGGCAGCTGCGGCCAGGGCCACGCCGACGCTCAGGATAAGACTTCTGTTCTTCAAATTTCCAACCCTCGGTTGATGGCGCGGAACGATCCGCAACGTTGACGAATAAATGGCGCTATTGGCACACGGAGAGGCTCAGAAATGCGTTGGCCCGAACCGGTTTCCACGCAGGCGATGACTCCCGAAGTATAACAAAGCGGCCCGGCCCTTTGACGGTCTGAGCCGGAGGGCAAGAAGGCCCATGAGAAAGGCATCCGCGGATGGCGCAGGCAGTGGATACAACTGTGCTGGCGATGCGATAGCATGACAATAGAATGACGCGATTCAGCGACATCTTTGGAGATCGTCCCGTACTCGCCGACGGCGCCATGGGCACGGTTCTCGGCACGCGCGGCGTGTTTAACAACCGCTGCTACGACGAGTTGAATCTGTCTGACCCCAACCTGATTCTTTCCGTGCACGAGGAGTACCTGCAGGCGGGCGCGGAGATTCTTGAAACCAATACTTTCGGCGCCAACCGCTTCCGGCTGACGCGGAATGGGTTGGGCGCGAAGATTGAGGAGATCAATTCCGCCGGAGTGCGGCTGGCGCGGCAGGCAGTGGAGCGGCTGAAGGAGCGGCAGGGCGGCGAAGCCTGGGTAGCTGGCGCGGTGGGTCCGCTGGGCGTGAGACTGGAGCCGCTGGGCAAGACAGGCCTGGATGAAGCGCGTGCCGCATTCGCTGAACAGATCGGCATCCTGGTGAAGAGCGGAGTCGATCTGCTGATTGTGGAAACGATGCCCGCCCTGAACGAAGCGCGCGAAGCTCTGGAAGCGGCGAAGGCCGTAGCGCCGGAGCTTCCTGTTTTGGTGATGGTGACGGTGGATGATGATAGCGAGTGCCTCGACGGCTCCTCGGCAGCGCAGGCTGCGGCATGGCTGACCGAGTGGGGCGCCAGCGCAATTGGAGTGAACTGCTCGACCGGACCGGCCACGGTGCTGACGGCGATTGAGCAGATGCGCGCGGTGACGGCGCTGCCGCTGGCCGCTATGCCGAATGCCGGATTGCCGCGAGCGGTGGATGGACGGAACATTTACTTGTGCTCGCCCGAGTATATGGCGAGTTTCGCGCGCAAAGCGATTGCCGCAGGCGTGCAGATGGTTGGCGGTTGCTGCGGCACCACGCCGAATCATATTCGCGCAATGCGTTCGGCCATCAGAGCCATGGACGAGCAAACGCATGTGGAGGGAACAGGCGCAGCGCCTGCCGCGATCAAGGAGACGCCGCCGGAGCCATTGGCGCAGCGTTCGCGTCTCGGTTCGCTGATCGCCGAAGGGAAATTCATCACCATGGTGGAGTTTGTCCCGCCGCGGGGTATCGATTGCTCGAAGGAGATCGAGGGCGCCGCGCTGATGGCGCGCCTGGGCGTGGACGCCATCGATGTTTACGATGCGGCGCAGGGGTCGGCGCGGATGAGCGGACAGAGCCTGTGCATTCAGATTCAGCAAAACACGGGGATCGAAACGATTCTGCATTACACCTGCCGCGATCGCAACCTGCTGTCGATCCAGTCGGATTTGCTGGGCGCTTCGTCGATCGGGCTGCGCAATATTCTTTGCGTTACCGGCGAACCGCCCAAGCAGGGAAACTATCCTGATGCGTCTGCTGTTTTTGACGTAGATTCCATCGGTTTGGTAAACATCGCGCGGCGGCTGAATCATGGGCTGGATATCGGATCGAACTCGATTGGCGCGAGCACGAATTTCACCATTGGCGTGGCGGGCAACCCGGGTGTGCCGGACCTGGAAAACGAGCTGCGCCGGTTGGCCTACAAGGTAGAGGCGGGCGCCGAGTACGTCATCACGCAAGCAGTCTTCGATTTGCGCTTGCTCGAAGAATTTCTGGAGCGAATTAGAGTCCATCGGATTCCGGCAATCGCGGGCATTTGGCCGCTGACCAGCCTGCGCAACGCCGAATACATGAAGAACGATCTGCGCGTGGCCATGCCTGAAGAGATTATGCTGCGCATGGCGCAGGCGGAAACGCCGGAAGCCGCGCGGGCTGAGGGAATCAAGATCGCGCAGGAGATGCTGGCGGCGGTGCGGCCGTTGGTGCAGGGTGTGCAAGTGAGCGCGCCCTACGGGAACTATGAAACCGCGGCGGAAGTGGTGGCCAGCGCGCTGCCGGCGGGAACAAGCGGGAAGGGGTAATCGCCATGCCGTCTTTTGAAGAATCGCTCAAGAAGCTGGAGACAATCGTCGAGCAATTGGAGAAGGGCGACCTCGCGCTCGAAGACTCGCTCAAGCTTTTTGAACAGGGCGTGGGATTGTCGGCCGCATGCAAAAAGGAATTGGATGCCGCTGAAGGCAAAGTGCAGATGTTGGTGAAGCAGCGCGATGGATCCGTGAAGGCCGAGCCCTTCTTGACGGATAAGTAGCTTGGGCCTGTTTAGATTACTCAGGCGTCGCAAATCTCTTTTCTCAAACAAACATTCAGGCAGATGAAGATGATTTTCTGAGCGCGCCGATTTGCGCCGCAAGCGCGAGCAGCGCCTCGTCGCTTTCGCGTGCCGCGGAGAGTTGTATTCCGCCATGCGCGCAGGGGATGACGATTGTTGGCGTTCCGGCGAGGCTGAAGGGCGCTGTATAGCGGAGCAGGCGCATGCGCGTCTGGCTATGATCTGCGCCGGCCGCGAGGCGCGACACGGGAATTGCGGGCAAGAGGATAAGTTCGTGCGCGGCAAAGAGATCGTCCATGCGCGCGCGAAATGCTTCGTGACGAATGCGCAATGCGGAGACCTCGGCGGGCGTGAGGCCTGCGCCCCACTTGAGGCGATCGCGAATCTCCGGCGCGAATTGATCAAAGTTGCCGGCGTGAATTTGGGCGGCCTCGATTGCCTGGATGGGCGCATAGATGTCGACGGCATCGGCCCACCAGCCGGTCTCGATGATTCGAGCTTCGAGCCCGAGATCCTGAAGCGTGCGAATGACGTCGCGAAAGCCGGCGACGACTTCAGGCTCGCAATCGTGGAGGAAGGCGTCGTCGACGAGGGCAAAGCTCGCGAAGCGGCGAACCGGTGAATTCTGAGCCGGCGCAATAGGCCACGCAAGAAATGGAGCGTCTTCGAGATCGCGGAAGAGCCAGCCCATTGTGTCAAATGACTCGGCCAGGTGCGCGGCGCCGCGCCAGTTTCCCCGATTGAGAGACGCGCGATAGCCTGCGAGCCCGCAAAGCGCAGCCGGAGCACGGATGGAGCCGCCAGTGTCCGTGCCGATGGCGGCAACCGCGGAGCCTTCCTGAACGCTGGCCGCGGCTCCGCTGGAAGAGCCGCCGGTGAGCGCGCCGGGATCTCGAGGCTGTACGCAGTCGCCGAACTCGGCATTCTCGCCGGTGATTCCGTAGGCCAGAGGATGAAGGTGAGTCTTGCCGGTGATGACGGCGCCGGCGGAGCGCAGTTGCTCCACCAGCCAGGAGTCGCGCGCGGCATTGCCGTCGCGGTCACGATAGAAATGGACGCCGCAACTGGTGGGCGAGCCGGCAAGATCGAAGCAGTCTTTGACCGAGATTGGCAGACCCCAGAGTGCGGAGCGGCCATCGCCGAAGGGACCGCCGCCGCTTTCGTGAATTGCGCCCGTTATGGCTTCCGCATGAGCCGCTTCAGCGCGCGTCCATTCCGGTTTCTGCCAGATATAAGTATTGTGGCCGGCATTGCGGTTGGAATTCGCCAGCGCGGATTCGGCGAGTTGCGCAGGACTCGTGGCTCCGGCGGCGAGTGCGGCACGAAGGGCGCGAAGGTTCCACGCGGGAGCGTTCATAAGCCCATTCTAAGAGCAGGCGGCGGATGCGATGCACTTGCGGCGGAACACGGCAAACCTAAAAAGCCAAAAGGGCGGCTCGAAACGGTCGCCCTCAGGGTGAATTAGAATGCGGATCAGAAGTCGTCGATCAAAAGTCGAGGTGCAGCGACATCTGGATCTGGCGCGGACTGCCGATTGCGTGCCTCGTAACGCCGAGACCTACCGGGCAGTTATAGAAGCCCGTGTTTGTCCCCGTATTGGTTGCGCAGTCGTTGGTGGGTAGCGGCGTGGTGCCGCCGAGAGGAACATTGTTGAAGAGCACATTCTGATTGACGTTATTTTGCGGAATATCAAAGCTGGTGGTGTTGGTGATGTTATAGACGTCGAGGGTATAGCGCAGCGTCCAATCGTCGTGGATCGGCAGCGTTTTTTCAAGCGAAGCGTCGGCGCTCCTTTGCCAGGACTGGCGGAAGATGTTTCGCTCGCCAGAGGTGAAGTTGGTTTCATAGTCGTCGCCCGCGGGAACGCCCATGGTGCCGGAAGGGATGAGCGGAAGCTTAAAGCAAGTCGCCTTGAGCGCTGCATTCGCGCCGGTATTCGGATCATAGAATGCGCCACTCTTACCGGTTACCGCACTCTTCTTTGTGCATCCGGGAGCCAGAGCGAGGATGGGGTTCTCGATGCCGTTGAAAGTACTGTAGTAGATGCTGCCGACGGCTCCGGAGTAGTCGATGACGCTGTATGGCTGGCCGCTCTGGATAACCGCAGAGCCGTGAATCGACCAGCTATCGAGCGCCTTGCCGGCCAATGTGTCGGTGGCAAAGATCTTTGGCGAAGTCACTCCAAAGGTGAAGTTGAGAACGTGTGTGCGATCGAAATCGGATGAGCCGTAGCCGCTACGCAGGTTCAACGGATTGTTGCCGTTGTAGAACAGCCCCAAGCCGCTCTGCTCATCGGTCGCGTGAGAGTAGGTGTAGGAAACTCCAGCCTGATAGCCGTGGCTGAAGCGCTTCTCAAGATGAGACTCGAGCGCGTGGTAGGCGGCGATGCCGGCCGCGGTGTAGGACTCGGATTCGGACGAGTAACCGATGTAGGGAACGCGAAGGTCGACGTTGCCGCCTTCGTAGTTATTCAGCATCGGTCCGTTAGCGCACGCCGCCTGGCCCGGCTGATTCACGCACATGGGCGGCGTAAAGTCTCCCTCTGCTTGTGTCGGGTCTAGCACTGTATAGCCATAGCTGAAGTCCTGTGTGGCCACGCCCCCGGGGTGCGTAGGATTCCCAAGGGTCGCGATTTGAGCCTGGTTAAATGGCACTGGAATGACCTGGTGGCGGCCGAGATTGCCCACATAGCCGATCTCAAACATGATGTCGTTGCGCGGCTGGTACTGGATGTTAAAGGTGAAGTTCATGCTGTAGGGCAGCTTGTTGTTAGGGTTGTAGACGCCGAGCGTGTAGGGTTGGCCGGCGTTGTGGGCGCCGACGGTGCCGTCGATAAGCGCAGCAGCGTTGGGAAGGTAGTTAGCGATGTCGGAGGCTTTGGGATTGGACGGCGGAGCCGAGCGGGTGGGACCCCAGGGCGTGGCCAGGGTGTAGTCCGAGTTATTTCCGGGTGGAGTGAAAAAGTCTCCGCCGCAGATGGGAATAAAGTTGAGATACAGATAGGTCGGGTTGCCGGCGTTGAATGAAGAACTATAGGGGCAGTGCTGCTGGCTGACGAAGGGCTCGGTCTGGGAGGAGCCGAAAGGACCGCCGTTCACCTCGCCGGCAGCAAATCCGGGCGAGAGATACGTAAACAGCTCGCCGCGATCGTAGTACAAGCCGCCACCGCCGCGAACGACGATCTTTGAGTGGAACATGGAAGGCTGCCACGCAATGCCAAGCCGTGGAGCGATGCCCCACTGGCGGCCGTTGAGCGTCGTGTTGCTCACGCCTTTGGTTCCGTTGGCATTGTTGCCGGCGATGATAAACCCGGAACTCGTGATCGTGTCAGAAGCGACGCTGTAACTGTATTGCTTGGGATCGAAGTTGAAGATGTTCCCGTATTTCTCAGTGAGCCCACCGTCCCAGTCGTAACGCACGCCGAGGGTCACGCTCAAGGTTGGCGTGACCTGGAACTTGTCTTGTGCGAAGAGGCCGGTTTCGTTGGCGCGATAGTAGCGGCTGGCGTTGCCCTGAAGAAATGTTGTGGCCGTAAAGTTCTGCGTGGAGTACGGCGTAACCCAGTTGTTGGCGAAGGTGACAAAGTCCGGCGTAGCGACGTTTCCTGTCCCGGTGCGATGGTCGATGGTATTGAGCTGCGTATAGGACCAACTGCCGCCGAAGCTGACCGAGTGGCGGCCCTTGGCCCAGATTGCCGTACCGGAGGGCATGATGCGGTTCTGGAAAACGCCGGTATTCGATGCCTGATATTCAGCATTGGGGCCGATGGCTAACGAAGGCGCGGTGAGGCCGTAGAGCGGCCCGTTCGAGAGATCGTAGGCGTCGCCGATGGCATCGTTGATGGTGATGCCGGGAAAGTAATTCCCGAATGCGCCAGACATTCCGACGGAGGTGGGCCCGAAAGCCTGATCGTTTGTAGCGTGGGCCTTCTCGCGGAGAATGCCGACGGTCTCAGAGATGCTGAGGCTGGTGCCGATGGTCTGGACATTGTTGAGCGAACCGACCTGTGATCCGGTATCCATGCGCGCAGTGAATCCCGGCACATTGGAATAAGCGTAGGGCGCGCTCGAGGGATCGTGCTGGTAGTAGTACTTTGCCGCCAGAACGTCTTTGCTGGTGACATTCCAATCGAGATTGGCAACTGCCTGGTCAGAGGTGAATCGCGATGTGCCGGGCAGGAATGCGTTGTAAGGCGAATAGACGTCCGGTTTGGCATTGGGAAGCGCGCTCGGAATCAGGTAATTTCCTGCCTCACCGGGCAGCGCCGGCGCCGTGAACAAAGCGTAACCAACGGGATTTGTGGCGGCGTTGAAGTTGTTGACCGTGATGCCGGAGAAGCCTTCGTTGCCGGTCCAATTGTTATTCGCGGCATGAGCCAGGTTGGCTGGACCGCGGGCATTGGGGCCACCGGCCGGTCCGGAGTTCAAGCCGGGCGGCACATCGAGAAGCTCGTCGCCTGTCTCCTGGTCGGAGATGTGCAGGTGCTGGTAGCTGACGAATCCGAAGAGCTTGTCCTTGATGATGGGGCCGCCAAAATCACCACCGGCCGTATATCGATGCAGCTGCGGATTCTTGTCGCTCGCCGGAATGTTCTGGTCTTTTTTGAAGAAAAAGGGCGCGGCATTGATCCAATTGGTGCCGCGATGGACGTAGGCGCCGCCGTGAAACTGGTTGGTTCCGGACTTGGTGCTCATGTCGATGTGCGCGCCGCTGGAAGAACCTTGCTGCGCATCGTACATCGATGCATTGACGCGGACCTCAGCGAGGGTCTCCGGCGCCGGGGTGGGAATGGCATTGCCGATGGCCAGATAGATTGAGGAAGCACTGGGGACCACGCCTCCCGCCGCGTTGTTGGCCTGGCCCGTGTTGTTGGAGACGCGAAATGAATCGACCTGGCTCGTGGTCTTGCCGTTGAAGAGATTGCTGCCGTCGACGCCATTCAGAAGCAAAGCGTTGGATGTATCGCGCTGGCCGTTGGCCCAGATGGGAGCGTTGCCGAGGCCGGAGTTTGCGCCGGTGCCTCCCGGCAACTCGGCGTCAACACCAGGCGAGAGAATCGCCAGCCCGGTGAAGCTGCCGGTGGGCAAGGGAACCGAATCGATCTGTTGAGTTTCCATCACATAGCCGTTGGTGGTATCCACGGCGTTCATCAGCGGGGCAGCCTCAACCTCGACTGTCGTGCTTGCCTGGCCCACTTTGAGCGACACGTTCAACGTCGCCGTACGATCAGCCTCCACCGTGATGTGCGGAGTTTTCTGCGCCTCGTAGCCATCGGCTGCGAAGTTGAGCGTGTAAGTGCCAATGGGCAGATTCACAAACGTATAGGCACCTTGCTCACTGGTCTTGGTGGTGCGGGTCAGGGAGGTCTGTTCATCGGTGAGGGTCACCGTCGCGTTGGGAATTACGCCGCCCGTAGCGTCTGCGACTTCGCCAGTGATGCCGCCGAGCGTTTGCTGAGCTTGAAGAGAGCCGAGACACAGCAACGCGGCCGCGAGCAGCGCCAGCAGCCCAGGAACGAAAGACGGGAATACGCGCATGAAACGCGGCAAGGGCATGAAACGCATAGCGGGACTGACCTCGAAATAGAAATTTCCTCCTGAAGCCAGAAGGATTCAACGACTGCTGATTTGATTTTGAAATCTCGAGTTCGTTGAGCGTTGAACTGTCACGCAGGAAAGATGCTGCTAACGCGACCTGCGATCTTTGAATGGCCTGATCCTGCTCGCGCTGCGGGTTACGCCCATAATATTTGCAACGGCATAAGTTTCCCGTAAAGAATCCTGGCTGCGCGGGCGATGAAAGGGACGAGTTTTCCACAACATATCACGCAGCTTGCACTTTTCTTCGCCGCAATGCGTACCAGGCGAGCCCCGCGGCGATGTAGCCGAGATAGAGATAGGGAATTCGCTTATGAACAACGTCCTCTGCGGAGTTGAGGTCGAAGATCGCGATCATGACGATGACAATGACGGTGAGGACGCTGACGGCCGCGAGGACGTGAGAATGCTGGTCCAGTGCGCGGCGCGCGAAGGGAAGCGCAAGCGCGACCAGTGCGTATGCGGTGAAAAAACCGAAGACCGAGAGCGAGCCCAGCAGGTCATACATCGTTGATCCCGTTTCGCCGCTGAGGGCATGGTGGCTGTCGCCGAGAACATGAGCGCAGCGGAAAGCGCGACGGCCGCTCCCGGAGTGCCATGGCGCTGATTGGTGCGCTGAAGCGCGGTTGGCAACAGCCCATCGTGCGCCATGCGAAGAAGCACGCGAGCAGCGGCGATGTCGCAGGCCAGCACGCAGGCAAACATGCTGACGAATGCGCCGCAGTCAATTGCCACGCCGAGCGGCGAGACGTGTGCCCTTGCAGCCAGCATGTGCAGCGGGCTGGTGGAGCTTGAAAGCGCATCGGGCTGGCCACGGAAACCGAGCACCTCAAAGTACGCGCAGAGCATGAAAAAGCCGCCGGCGAGCAGCGCGCACTGCAGAACCGCGCGGGGAATCGTGCGCAGAGGATCGTGCACTTCGCCGCCGAGCGTAGTGGCGCCCTCGAAACCCACGAAGCTGAAGATAGAGAGCACCAGAGCAGGCCCGAGCGCGTTGAACGAAATTCCCTTGAGCTGGAACTGACTTGTATCGAGCCGAAGGCCGATGTGCACCGGCAACAAGATAAGCACGATCAGGATTAAGCCGACTGAGACGGCTTCAATCCAGAGCATCACATCTGCGGAAAGCTTGACGTCGCGATAGGCGATGAGGCCGGCGACGGCGCAAACCAAAGCCAGAGTGGGAATGGCGGGAGGCGCCCAGTGGAGGAACTGCTCGGAAAGGACGGTTGCGTAATAGAGTGCTCCGCCCGCCACGGATGCGCCCGTGGCGAGGTAAGCAAGCAGCAATCCCCAAGCGGCCGCGACGCCGAATGCCGGCGGAAGCGAGTTGGCCGTGTAGGTGTAGAGCGAGCCCGGCGAGGCGCTGAGGCGCGCGAAGCGGCTGATGCAAAAACCAACCAGCAACATGGAGCCGGTGGCAAGAAGATAGACAAACCATGTGGCGTTGCCGGCGTATGCAAACACCAGCGGAATAGTGAGACACGCAGATGTGCTGGGCGCCATGGCGGAAACGGATTGCGCAAGAGTCTCGACTGGGCCGAGCACGCCCTTGCGCAGGCCGTAGCTTTCGGCGGCGTTGTCGTGGGCAGACACATTGCGCTCTGTAGTCGCGGTCCCTGTCACGGCTCTGCCTTTTTGTTTGCGAAGATTGGGTTAGCGCTCGACGGTGGCCTCGATCGTACCATGCGGCTCGTCGATAGGCACGAAGATGTGGTTGGGATTGTTTTGTCCGAAGGCGCTTAGATCGGCAAGCAGGTGATGAAGGTTGGGCATGGAGAGATGAATGCGCGCGATCTCCGGCGCGGCATCGAGCGCGGCCTTGCCCATGTCGAAAAGTGTGTGCTGCACGCTCATGCTGTTGTGCGCGGCAAATTCTTTCAGCAGCGCGGCGAGGATGCGCGCGCGCGCATGCGCAAAGTTTGGCGGGGCGACCGCATAATCCCAGGTAATGGTCGCGCGCGTGCCGAGGATTCTGTCGGTGGCTGGTTTTAGCGTTGTGAGTTTGTCCACGACAAAGCCGGTGAAGGCGGATTTTGTGGTTTTGAGAATTGTCAACCCATCTACGCCGGAGGTCACATTCCATTCGCTGCCGCGTTCGCGCGATGCATGGACGGTTTGTAGTTCGGGCCCGCCCATTGTGAAGGTCGTTGCTTCGGTTGCGCCTTCGACGATCAGGCGCTCCCACGCCTTTGCGTCGACCTCGACGCTCACCTTAGCAATTTGCGCGTGGTTATCGAGCAGATAATCGCCATACTCGCACGCGAACTCTTCGATGGTTGCAGCTTTTGAGTTCCTGGCGACGAAATAGACGGTATTCTTCATTGTGTCGGTGGGGAGCACTTTGCTGTTGTCGGCAGCGGTGAAGCTAGTTTCGAAGTCGCCTTCGAGCATCACCGTGACGCTCCACTCGTCGAAGAGATGACGGTCCCCATGAACCGGATCCTTGACGCGCGTGATGCGTGAGAGGCGTACGCGAGATTTTCCGTAGCTATTTTCCCCAAGTCTCGCCATTGGTCAACTTCCTTTGTAGGTTGTGTAGCCGTTGTCGCTCAAAAGCACTGGCAAGTGATAGTGCGCGTTGCCATCGCAGTTGAAGGTAATGGCGATCACAGGGTAGATGCTGCCACGCCCCAGCCGCGCGAGATACGCGCCAGTGTCGAACGTGAGCCGATAAGCGCCAAATGCGGCGTCGTGGGCCAGTTCGCGGCAGCGGCCGTCAGCATCGGTGACGCCGGCAGCTATTTCGATCCAATCGCCGGGTGCATCGTGCGCGAATTCCGCCGCGTCGCCGCTCGCGGAAACTTCAATCCAGCCGCCACCCTCAAACTTCTCGAGCCGTACGGCGATGCCCGCTGCAGGCTTGCCTAGAACAGTATCCAATACGTGAGTTGAGATGATGCTCATTCGACCAACCACTTTCCTAAACGGATTTGCATAATCTGCCGCTGCTGTTCCGCTGCCTCGCGCAACTCGGCGTCGCGATTGCTTGCCAGGCGCCGTTTAAGAATCGCGAGCATCTCATCGGCGCTCTTGCCGGTTGCGCAAACGATATAGATGAATCCAAATTTCTCTTCGTAGAGACGATTGCCCTCGGCAAGTTCGACCAGCACGCTTTGGTTCACGGTGCTCGCAGACGACTGTTCCTGTTGCGACCAAGCGCGCGACCAATCCGACGATTGTGCCGAGGCGTATGTGGCAACAAGTGCCGGATTGCGCTCGCCAATGCGCGGATGGCAGGCGAATGCCTCAAGCCAATCCGATTCAAGCATCGTACGCCACGCGCGGTCCGCGGCTTCACTCAATGCCACTACGCTGGGGATGGGGCGCATCGCCACCATCGCCGCGGCCCACCGCTTCGATCCGCAGCAGGCGAGCATCGCGTCCAGTGCTTCGGATTCGCCGGCCGCATTCCAGGCTGCGAGAGTTGCGTTCATGGCACCGCCTCCACCCGGCGAAGTTGGAGCAGGAATTCGTCCAGCAGATTCGCTGCCACACGCCTCCGGTAATCGGCGGTAGAACGAATATCATCGATCGGCTTCACTTCAGCGAGCAACGCGCGTCGCGCGGATTGAATCGTGTCGTCCGTGAGAGATCTGCCGAGCAACGCTGCTTCGGTTTGCATGAGCCGCATGGGATAGGGCGCGAGGCTCGCTGCGCCAAGGCGAATCTCGCGGATTCGGCCGTTCTCAAGCAGCGCAATCGCGCCCAATGCGACTTTAGCAATGGCCATGGCGCGACGCGTTCCCACCTTGCGCAGGTATTGATTGTGGCGCGCGAATCGGCGCGGCAGATGAATCGCATAGAGCAATTCATCGGGCGCGAGGCAGTTGCGCTTGTAGGCCGTGTGAAATTCGGAGTAGGGAACGCGACGGCGTCCGCGCACGGAGATGAACTCGATCTCAGCGTCGTAGGCGAGCAGGGCGGGCGAGGAATCGGCGGCAGGAGAGCCGTTGACGAGGTTGCCTCCAAGCGTTGCTCGGCCCTGATTAGCAATCGAACCGATCCAGCCTGCGGCTTTTGCGAGTAGCGGCAGGTCCGCGGCGATCAAGGCGTGCCTGCGCAGGTCAAGAAAAGTGGTAGCAGCGCCGATAACGACGCTTTGAGGCGCGACCTCAATCGCGCGCAGATCTGGAATGCCCCAAAGGCTGACCAGTTTCGGCGCAGTGAGGCGGCCCGCGGCGAATGCGACCATCACCTCCGTACCGCCTGCTATTGGAGTCCATGCGCCGGGCTCCGCAGCAAGCAAATCGAGCACGGCGCCCAGAGTGCCGGGCGCAACGAGATCGTGTATTGCCGCATTACCGCGCATGGTGCGATTGCTCCGTGGTTAGCGTGGTTGCCGACCCGGCGCTTTGTGCAGAAGTCGCGGCGGCAACGGACTCGAAGATGCGGATGAATCCGGTGCAACGGCATAGATTCCCAGCGATCCCTTCGCGAATCTGGGCCAGATCGGGATTAGGACAGTGATCGAGAAGATGCGCTGCAGCCATCAACATACCAGGCGTGCAGATGCCGCATTGCGCGCCGCCGCGCTGAAGAAATGCTTCCTGTAGGGGATGCAACTTTCCATTGAGCGCCAGGCCTTCCACGGTTTGGATTACGGCGCCATCGGCTTGCAGCACGGGAACCAGACAACTGTTCACGAGCTCACCGCTCAAGCGCACAGAACACGAGCCACATTCGCCTTCACCGCAACCCTCCTTAGTTCCGGTCAGTTGCAGGTCCTCGCGAAGTACGTCAAGGAGGCGTTTCATCGGCGGAATACTTACGATTCGCGCTTCTCCGTTGACGACGAATCGAACTGCCGGCCAGGGATTGTTCGGCGCTGCACTCTCGCTTGTCCTCATCGCGCCGCTACCTCATCCGCGGGCTGAGCCGCTGCGAGACCCGCGTAGAGATCCTCGGGCAAAAGTGGAATCGCGTTGAACGCAACTCCCGTTGCATCGCGGATGGCATTCAGAATTGCAGGTGCGGGACCGTCGTGAGGCAACTCGCCAATGCCTTTGGCGCCGAAGCCGCCGTAACGGAATGGAATCTCCTCGAAGAAGACGTGAATCGGCGGAACGTCTTCGGCGGTGGGCATAATGTAGTTCGTCATCTGATTGTTGGCCATGCGGCCATTCTCCCAGACAACTTTCTCGTAGAGCGCATAGCCGACTGCCTGTGCGATGCCGCCCTCGACCTGTCCGGCGGCCAGCACCGGGTGAAGCACGCGGCCCACTTCCTGCACGGCCCAGATGTCTTCCACTTCGGTGGAGTAGGCGACGGTGTCAACAGCGACCTGCGCCACGTAGACGGCCCACGCATATGCGCCGTAAGCTTCGCCGTGGTAGCGCTGATCGTCCCACACGATGCCGGGCGGCGCCTCATAGCGGCAGAGCGATACTACTTCGCCGTGCGCGGCGCGATAGCGTTCGCACGCGGCAATAAATTCCCCATGCGTGAACTTTGCGCCAAGCCCGGCTCCTTCACGGAGCATAGCGAGAAGCTGCAGGCATGCGCGCTCGATGATGCGCCCAACCACCATCGACGTGCGCGAGGCCACGGTTGGTCCGCTGTTAGGCACCACGCCGGTGTCTGGCGGAGCCATCGTCACGCTGGAATATTCGACGCCGAGCGCCTCCGCGGCGATTTGCGTAAGGATGGTGTTGGTGCCCTGGCCGAATTCCGTATTCGAGACCAGCACGCGCACTTCGCCTTTGAGCGTGACATCAACGCCGCCCAGCGAATTCAGGTAAAGCTCACCTGAGCCCGTAAATCCCGAGCCGTGATAGAAGGCCGCGAGTCCCATGCCGCGCTTGACGGGGTTGGATGAATTTTCGCGGGCAAACTTCGTCCGCTTCGCATAATAATCGCTTTCCTTGAGCGCGCGATCGAGCAAATGATCGAGAATGACCGGATCGCGCATCAGTTGCTCAGTGCCGTTCGTGTCGCCAACGTGGAGAAAGTTTCTGCGTCGAAGCTCCACGGGATCGATGCCTATGGCGGCGGCGATTTCGTCCATGTGGCGTTCCATGGCGAAGATAGCCTGCGGCGCGCCGAAGCCGCGAAATGCGCCGTAGGGAACGTAATTTGTCGCCCAGGAGCTTGCGCGCACGCGAATATTGGGGCAGACGTAGGGGCCCGTGGAGTGCAGCGTCGCGCGCGAGAGCACTGTGGAGGAAAGGGTGGCGTAAGCGCCGCCGTCGGTCGCGAGGTCAATCTGTATCGCCAGCAATTTGCCTTCGCTAGAAACTGCCGTTCGGTGACGCACGCGCGAAGGATGACGCTTGGTGGTCACGGCCAGGTCTTCCATTCGGTCATAGACCATCTTTACGGGATGGCCGCTTTTCATGGCAAGAAGACCGGCATGGCATGCGAGAGTCGACGGATAGTCTTCTTTGCCGCCGAAAGCTCCACCGGTTTCGGTCTGGATGACGCGAACCTTATCATCAGGAAGCTTAAAGACCCCGCGCAGAGCCTTGAAGACGTAGAAAGGACATTGCAGCGAGCCCCAAACTGTAACGCCGCTTTCTTTGCTGTATTCGGCGATCACGCCCTGGTTCTCAATGTAAAGATGTTCCTGCGCGCCGGTGCGAAACTCGCCCTCAACGATGTGCGCCGCGTTGGCCCACGCGGAATCCACGTCGCCTTTTTCGAGCAGGAAAGTTTTGATCAGATTGTCCGTGCCCCAGACAATTGCGTCCTGCCGCTCACTCTCTTCAATACTGAAGACGGGCGGCAGCGGCTCGTATTCAACGCGCACCGAGGCAACGGCTTCGCGAAGTTTGTGCTTGTCAGGATGCGCGATGAGCAGGATTGCTTCTTCGCAATGATTCACCTTGCCGTCGGCGAGGCAGGGCTGGTCAGCGACGATGAGCTGAATGCAATTATCGCCGGGAATATCGGCGGCGGTAACAATCGCGAACTTGCTCCAGTCGATGCTGCGATCAAAAGCAATGGAGCGAATCAGTCCGCGAGGAATTCCACTGCGCACCGTGGCGCCGTGCCACATGCCTTCGCGCTCCATATCGTCGATGTAGCATGCGCGGCCCAGCAGCTTGTCCACGCCTTCCTTGCGGGGAACGGCGGCGCCGACGATGCGGGTTGGCGCGGGCGAGCTCATGGTCTCCGATTCCGATTTCGGCGAACAGGTTGACGGATAGCATACAACGATGCGCGGAGGAATTGAAAGCGCGAGCGCCGATATCGGCGCCGGTTACGAGGCGAGTTCAGCCAAGGTGCGCGAGAGCACATGCACGCCGCTGCCGATCCATTCTGGCGAAGCGTACTCATCGGGCCGATGGCTGACTCCGCCGCGGCAGGGAATGAACAGCATGGCCACGGGCGCAATGCACGATACAAACGACGAATCGTGGTAGGCACGCGCCACCATTCGCTTGTAGGATTTGCTGGCTGCGATCGCTGAGCGTTCGAGCGCGGCGAGGATCTCAGGATCGCAGGTCGTCGGCGGGTCGGCGTTGATTAGTTCCGTTGTGATCTTGACGCCGCGACGGTTGCTCACTTCTTCAGCGGCAGTGGCGAGTGCGGCCAAAACGCTGTCGCGGCGCGCGCCATCGATGTCCCGTACGTCTGTTGTGATGAGCACGCGGGAGGGAACACTGTTGACGGCGCCTGGAAAGACATCGCAGATTCCGACTGTGCCGACAGTGTCAATCACGCCTGTCGATTTGGCCGCGGATTCAAGCGCAAGAATCAGCTCGGCGGCCGCGGCAAGCGCATCCTTGCGGCCCGGCATCAGCTTTCCACCTGCATGTCCGCCTTCGCCTTCAATCGTGATCCGCTGGCTTGCGGGCGCGGCGATGTGGGTAACGAGGCCCACATCGATTCCTTCCTGCTCGAGATAGGGCCCCTGCTCAATGTGCAGCTCGATAAATTGGTGAAAGCGTCCGCGAGGCACAGCGACGGATTCGAGCAGCCCGGCGAATCCAGCCTGCGCGCGCCACTCCGCCAGGCCGCGACCTTCCTTGTCGCGCAGCGCCAGCGCCCGTTGCGGCGTGAGCACATTGGCCATCATGCGGCTGCCCAGGCAGCCGATGCCGAAACGCGTCGGTTCCTCGGCAGTAAAAATGACGAGTTCGATCGTGCGCCGCGGCTTGAATCCAAATTTCTGCAATACGCGAATGGCTTCGAGGCCGCCAAGAACTCCCACGCAACCGTCGTAAAGGCCGGCATTGGGAATTGCATCGATGTGCGAGCCGGTGCCGATGGGCGCGAGAGCCGGGTCGCTGCCCTCCCAGCGGGCAAAGGTATTGCCGATTGCGTCTTCGCGCACTTTGAGCCCGGCAGCTTCGCAAAGCCCCTTTACGTAAGCGCGCGCGCGCAGGTCTGCTTCGCCGAAGACGACCCGCGTCACGACCGGCGGTTCGGCTTCCGAAATGTGCGCCAGCGCCATCAGCTCCGCAATCAGACCGTCGATGGTGAGCTGGGGGCGCGCCGTTGTCATGCGCCTTGTTCTCCGAGCGGGTGGCGACGCCAATCTTTGTAGATGAGATACTTCGCGGGCCGCTTGCCTATCGCGCCAAACCACTGCGGGCAGTAGGAGCGCATCCAGATGAAGTCGCCGGCGTAGACGGGGTACCACGAATCGCCGAGGCGATAGATGCCGCCGCCTTCGAGCATCAGCAGGCCGTGCTCCATCATGTGGATCTCCACCATGGGGAGCGATGCGCCGGGATCGTAGGTCAAAGTGTTTACTGCGAAATCGTAAGCCGGGCCATCGGGCATAAGCGCGCGCACGCGCAGCCCATCGTCGTCCAGCAGAGGCGTGGATCTAACGGCGGCTTCGTCGCCGATGACGATTTTGGGCGCGGCCGTTCCAGCCTGCGGTTCGTAAGCCTTCTCGATCACCGCGGCACGCGCAATTCCTGTTGCGCGGACAATGTGCGGCACGCCTTGCGGCAGATAGGCGAAGCCACCGGGTTTGAGAATATGCTTCTTGCCCTCCGCCTTGACCTCTACCTTGCCGTCGAGGACAAAGAGAAATCGCTGCGCCGAAACGGGAGCGAGCTCGCCGCCTGCAACGAACTCCGCGGTCATTTGCGTGAAGCGCGCGCCAAGTTGTGGAGCGGCGTGAATGATGAACTCCACTCCCTCTGCGCCGGGCAGGGGACTTCGAATGAATGTATCTGGGGTTTGCAACAGATGGTCAGGCTTCAAACTACTGCGTGTTGATCCAAGTTGGTGCACGTGCGACCTCTATCTGGGAATTGCAGAAAGTGTTGCGGAGAATTCTGAAGCTCGATTCTATCCGACCTCCGCGGCCAAACGCTGTAGAAATTTGCTGCCGACATTGAGCGCGGCCTCAACGTCTTCTTCCAGCACAGATTCGTTGGGATGGTGGCTGATGCTGCCGGGACTGCGCAGGAAGAGCATGGACGCAGGCACACGCGTGGCCATCACCATTGCGTCGTGACCGGCTCCGCTTGGCATTTGCTTAACGGGCAGGGCCGCCGCGGCAATTGCGGCAACGAGAATCGCGGTCAGGCGCTCGTCCATTGGCACAGCGGATTGATCCATCTGGCGCTCTGTTTGCATTGTGAGTCCGCGTCTCGTTGCAATGGCATGTGCCTGGGCGAGGAGCGATTCTACTGCGGATTTGCGAGATGCATCGTCGGCGTGGCGTGCGTCCAGGCTCACGCGCGCAACTCCGGCTATAACATTGGCCGCGTTGGGCTCGACTTCGATTTTGCCGACGGTCGCGATCAGGCCGTCGGTTTGCTGAGCAAGCGACTCCACGGCGGAGATCCATTCCGCCACGCCTGCGAGAGCATCGCCTCGCAGATGCATGGGGGTTGTGCCTGAATGGTTGGCGTGGCCGCGGAACTCGACGCTGAGGCGCGATTGCCCGACGATCGCTGTGACGGCCGCGACCGGCAGACCCTCGGATTCGAGAACCGGACCTTGCTCAATGTGGATTTCAAGAAAGCCCAGCGCATCGGCATCGAGTGCTGCGTCGCCGATTTTGCCGGGCTCAAGCCCGAAGTCGCGAATCGCGTCTGCTAACGTGACGCCGTCGGAATCCTTGTGTGCCAGCAGCGCAATGTCAAATCGTCCCGCAACCGCGCGGCTGCCAATAAAGGGCACGCCGAAGCGGACGCCTTCTTCTTCAGAGAACGCGATCACTTCGAAGGGCAGCAGAAGCTTCAATTCCTGAGATATTTCAACTAATTCCATCGCGAGCATCACGCCGAGAATGCCGTCAAAGGCGCCGGCATCGGGAACCGTGTCGATATGCGAGCCGAGAACCAATCGCTTGCTACACGCGTTCGCCGGCTTCCACAACCCGTGCAGATTACCCGCTGCGTCCCTGCGAACGGCCATGCCGAGGGACTCCATGCGCTGCTGCAGATGCGCGTGGACGTTGCGTACAGGCGGAGTGAGGAAGCGACGCGTGATGCGACCCGGTTCCTCGCTCATTTGGGCAATATGCCGGCACTCGGCAATGGCGCGTTGCGCGCGTTGTTGCAATGAGAGGTTGCTCACGAGCGCACCTGCTCTCGGCCGCGCGCCTGATCCGAAAACTTGCCTGCGCGGAATACAGGCTCGCCTCGCAGCCATGTTTCGACGACGCGACCGCGAAGTTTTGCGCCGAGATACGGCGAGAGCTTGTGGCGGAAGTGCAGATCGGCGGGCTTTACGGTCCATTCGATCTCGGGATCGAAGACCACGAAATCGGCATCCGCGCCGGGAGCGATCGCGCCTTTTCGTCCGGCCACGCCGGCAAGACGCGCCGGTGCAGCCGCCATCCACTCGCCAATTCTTTCGAGCTTCAAACCGCGCTGCTGCATGACGGTCCACATCACTGGCAGCGCCAGACCGAGACTTGAGATTCCGCCCCACGCCTGGTCCCATCGGCCTGTTTCACGATGCTTCATCTCAGGCGGGCAGGGAGAATGATCCGTGGCCACGAGATCGATTTGTCCCTCTTCGATCGCCTGCCAAAGTTTTTCGCGGTTCTCCGCGTTGCGAATGGGCGGCGCGCATTTGTATTCGGTCGCGCCGTCGGGAATGTCCTCAGCGGCAAACCACAGGTAGTGCGCGCAAGTCTCAACGCTTACGCGCACACCACGACTGCGCGCAGCGGCCAGCATTGGCAATGCCCGAGCGCTCGATAGATGCACGATGTGGATCGGAGCTTGAAACTCTTCGGCGAGACGGACGAGCAGCGCGATGGCATCCACTTCGGCAGCGTCAGGCCGCGAAGCGAGAAACGTCGAGTACTTGCGCCAGTCCGCGCCAGCTTCGTTCAACTGCTTCGTAGCCACGTCAACGGGGCCGGCAACCTCCGCGTGCGCCAGCAACGGCAAGCCCGTTCCCCGCAGCTTTCCCAATGCCGACCGCAGATCGGTTTCATCGACCCATGCGAACCCGTCGATTCCGGAATTTATGAGGAAGCATTTGAAGCCGGCCACGCCGGCGCGCGCTAGCGGCTCAATGGAATCTGCATTGCCCTGAACCACGCCGCCCCACGCAGCCCAATCAACCCACGCTTTATCCTTTGCCGCTGTTCGCTTGGCTTCAAGTGCTTGTACATCTGTAGTTTCTGGCATACAGTTCAAGGGCATGTCGACCACCGTAGTCACTCCGCCCGCAGCCGCCGCCTTCGTGGCTGATTCAAAACCCTCCCATTCGGTGCGGCCGGGCTCGTTGATGTGGACATGCGTGTCGACGAGGCCCGGAAGCAGCACTCGATCGCCAAAGTCCGACAGATCGGCGCCGAGCGGAGCATCGGGCGAAACACCATTCCAGTCGCGCACCGCGGAGATTCGCTCCCTATCAACGAGCACCGTTGCGGGCGCGAGACCCGTCGGCGTCAAGACGCGAGTGGAACGGAGTGCCTTGATCATCTTGTATGTACTTTCGCTGTTTGGGGCCTGTTAACACAACCTGGGAGGCCAAGCGCAAGTAGCCCGTCAGCGAATCTAGTGAACGGTTTGATGCACTTCAGCGGCAGCGAGTCAACACTTCAAATCAAGCCGACGGCAGAATTGGAACTCGACGGCCGCAAAGGGCGTCGTTATCCGCGCAGCTTGGCCAGCAGATCCTGCGGATGAACGGGCTTGGCGAGAATATCGAACTCGTAGCCTTTGGCGCGCGCTTCTTCCAGCAGATCGGCTGTGGCGGCTTGGCCGGAAAACAACAGCACCTTGATGCCTGGACGCAGGGCGCGGATTCGGATGGCGGCATCGATTCCGTTCAGGTCGGCCATGATGACGTCCGAGATGAGCATGTCGGGCTCGAAACTTTCGGTGAGCTCAAGGGCCTTCTCGCCGGAGTAGACCGCCTGGGCTTCGAATCCGCTTTGGTTCAATATCATGGCAAGTGTGTCGGCAATCACGCGCTCGTCGTCGGCTACCAGCACTTTTGGTTTTGTTGTGTTTGACATACTCTCCAGCTGGGGGCCCAGGGAAGTGAAATTCGTAAACGCCCCGTTGGCTTTGATTGGTCGCGATTTCTTGCGCCGGTCCGCCCTTCCGCATTCCTGAACTCAAGAATGGTACGCTCTCTAGTGTAAAGCACCGAGCGCCTTCTCTGGTTGGTCCCCGCCGCTTAATCGGGCAAGCCCTGCCGGTAAGCTGGACTCTCCGATTCAATCGGCGCGGTGAAGATTCATCTGCCATCAAATGCGGCACATATACAGGCGCGAGCGAATGCGAATCTCGCCTGATCAGCCCGACCGGAGAACCGGAGATGCAGGAGACGGCCACCCCCAAACTGACTAATGAGTCAGCGACGGCTGTTCAGGCAATTATTCGGGCGGAAAAGATCGAGAAGTACTGCGCGCAGCCTAGCCAGAATCGCATTCAGGTAATCTTGGCCACGGATCTCTGCATCGTGCCGGGAGAAATTCTCGCATTGCCGAGCCCCTCCGGATCGGGCAAATCGACCATGCTTCGCATGTTGACGGGCCTTTCTACCCCTACGGCGGGCCAGGTCTATTGGCATGGCGGCGGCTTTACCGCCTCGCCGAGACGCAGTTTAAATTGGAAGGCTGAATCAAAAAGTTGAATAGCGAGCGGGTTCATCGCCGCCTATTGCCGGCTCGGTTCTTTCTCGATCAGCGGCACCCAAAAGTGAAATCGCGCGCCACTGCCCGGAGGGCTGGCAACCTCGATACCTCCGCCATGAGCCTTCAAAATAGCGCGTGTGATGGCGAGTCCCATTCCCGACCCCTTGCGCAGTTTTGCGCCACGCTTGCCGCGATAAAACTTCTCGAAAATCAACGGCAGATCTTTTGCGTCGATTCCCGGGCCATTGTCGTCGACAAGAAACTCCAGGTGTTCCTCGGTGCGCTTGCTGCTCAGCGTCACTCGCGATCCAGGAGGCGTATGGCTTGCTACGTTCTCAAGCAAATGGCGCAGAACCCTCCCCAGCAGGTGAGGATCG
The DNA here is from genome assembly GCA_003134815.1 of Acidobacteriaceae bacterium. Classification (GTDB taxonomy): domain Bacteria; phylum Acidobacteriota; class Terriglobia; order Terriglobales; family Acidobacteriaceae; genus Telmatobacter. The sequence goes on from PLCO01000049.1 coordinate 41,100, forward strand.
AACCATGCGGGCTTTTCGGCAGGTTTTTCGGCAGGCTTGTCGGCGGTCATTTCGTCCGGGCCGGACCCATCTGCAGTAACTGGCAGGATCGTCACCTTGTGCGAGGCCAAAGCCTTGCGCGACTCCTCGACGGCCTGATCGAGCAACGCGCTGGGATGTTGCGGCGACATCTTGACCTGAACCACGTTGGCATCGATCTCGGCCATCTCCACGGCTTCGCCGATCAGTTGGTCCAGCCGCTCAGCTTCCTCGTTAATAATGCGCACCATCTCCAGGCGTCCGCCTTCGTCCAATCCGTCGGCCTCGAGCAGTGTAGTGGATGCTGCGCGGATGGAGGTCAGCGGCGTGCGCAACTCATGCGTGAGCGAATCGATCAGAGCGGTGCGCAGCCGGTCGGCCTCGCGCGCCGCCTCAACACGCGTGGTAGCCGCCATGGCAATGGACCGCGCGACCGCGATGGACACCTGTGCGCTGACGGCAGCGGCCACTTCGAGTGAAAGCGTATCCGGCTTCCACGACAACGCGCCTATGGGTTTCAACCCCAGGGCAAGCGCAGTGGTTTGGTAGCCGGCGAACGGCGCAATGGTGGGGTTAAGCCCTTGAGTCACGGCCTGCATGTGCGCATGAACACTGGCTGGAACTGCGCCGGCGGATGAATAAAACCGGTCGTAGTCGCCGACGTAAAGCACCACGCCTTCGAGAGCAAAGATCCGGTCGATCGCTCCGGGCAAGTCGCGCAGCAGACGATCGGCGTCCTCAAAGAGCATCATCTCCTGGCTCAGCGCATAAAGCTTTCCCACGTCTTCCTGGCGCTGCTGTGCGCGGATGGTTTGCTTTCGCGCACGCTCGGCGAGTCGACTGACCACAACGCAACTAAGCGCGAACGAGAGCATCGCCACCCACGCCTGCGCGCCCTGAAGCCTCAGGGTGCGTATGGGAGGCAGAAAGAAATAATCAAAGCAGAGGGCGCAGAGAAGCGCGGTGAAAATCGAGAGAACAATACCGGCCTGCGTGGCCCACCACACCACCAGCACCAGAAATACCATGCCCGCGGTGGTGGAGCTGGCGCCGAGCCTGGTAAGCACCAAAGTGGCGAGCGCTGCCGTGGCCGAGGCCGCCAGCCAGCGAAGAACCTGTCTTGCATAGGCGGGTACGCCCATTCGCTTCTCCAACGGAATCATACCTGCACTCGGCAGTTTCTGAAATGCGGTTCAGAATGATGTAAGCTTTCGAGGGACGAAAGAAGAAAGACATGCCGGGAAGAATTCTGGTTGTTGACGACGAGGCCCAGATCACGCGGGTGCTGCGCGCCGCGCTCTCCGCGCAGGGATACGATGTTCGCATCGCCAACGACCCCGAGGAAGGGCTGCGCCTTTTCCGAGATTGGGCGCCCGACCTGGTGATCACGGACCTGATGATGCCCGGCATGAGTGGCGTTGAGCTCTGCAGGCTCATTCGCGCGCAGAGCGCGACGCCAGTGTTGGTACTTTCAGTTCGCGAGCATGAGCGATCGAAAGTGGAGGCGCTTGATGCCGGCGCTGACGACTATGTGAACAAGCCATTCAGCATTCAGGAGCTGCTGGCGCGCGTCAGGGCGCACCTGCGCCGCGCGCCGGAGCGCACCACGGCCCCTCTGGAGACCGGCGACTTTGTGGTCGACGTGTCGGCGCACGCCGTTACCGTCCAGGGAAAGCCCGTTCACCTCACGCCCAAAGAATTCGAGTTGCTGCTGCACCTGGCCCGCAACGCAGGCAAAGTGATGACACATCGCGCGCTGCTGACGGCGGTATGGGGCGCGCAATCGGCGCATCAGCCGGAGTATCTCCGCGTCTTCATCGGCCAGTTGCGCAAAAAGCTCGAAGGCGAAACCGGCCGCCAGTACATCCAAACCGAGCCATGGGTGGGTTACCGCTTTGTCCCTGAGGGCTGGAGCGGCAGCGAAGAGTAAGAACGCGCCGCTTGTCTCGCATTGCGACTGGAGCGAATGCGGGCTGTTGAGTTCCCGGCATTTCCCGCCAGCACGAAAGCGATCCTTACGAAATCTTTAGGATTTCTTTTCAAATCTCAAATTAGACGAAGGTCAGAATCAAATCAAGCCACGCCGGTTGGTTCGGCCCGAGCATGAGTGTGAATCTCAGGCGCGATAAGAAACGCCGAGCACGCTCGTGCCAGGCGGGATGTGATTTGCCCGGCGAGCCATTTCCGGCATTGGGCCGGAAGTAAAAGGGGAGACCCCGAATGCAAGACGCACTGATGATGCTGTTCACCGTAATTTTCTTCGCCGTGGCGTTTCTCTACGTCAAGGCGTGCCAGAAGTTGAGGTAGCCAATGCACATGAATTGGATCTCGGCAACCGGACTCATCCTCTCCATCCTCCTGATGATTTATCTCACCGTCACACTTCTGTTTCCGGAGAAATTCTGAAATGTCCGCAAACGGCTGGCTGCAATTCGCCATTTACTCCGTCATTCTTCTGGCATCGGTTCGTCCGGTAGGAATCTATCTGACGCGAGTGCTGGAAGGAGAGCGCACCTGGCTCGCTCCGGTGCTGCGCCCATTCGAGCGGCTCATCTACAAGCTCTGCGGCGTAAAAGCCGACAAAGAGATGAACTGGCGCGAATACACTTTCGCGATGCTGGGCTTCTCGGCCGCCACCATGCTGCTCACATACGCTATCGAACGGCTGCAATTTTACCTGCCATGGAATCCGCAGCATCTCGCCGCAGTGGGAACGGATCTCGCTTTCAATACAGCCGCAAGTTTCACGACGAACACCAACTGGCAGTTCTACACGCCCGAGGCCACCATGAGCTATCTCACGGAGATGGCCGGCCTGGCGACGCACAACTTCTGGTCGGCAGCGGCGGGCATCGTGGTAGCTGTGGCGCTGATTCGCGGCATCAAGCGGACCAGTTCCGCGACGATTGGCAACTTCTGGGTCGATATGACGCGGACGCTGCTTTATGTCTTGATGCCGGCTTGCATCATTTACGCGCTGCTGCTGGTGTGGCAGGGCGTGCCGCAAAACCTGAGCGCATACACTGCGGCTCATACGCTGGAGCAGCCCTCTCAGACGCAGACCATCGGGCAGGGACCAGTCGCTTCGCAGGAAGCCATCAAGATGCTGGGCACTAACGGCGGAGGCTTCTTCAACGCCAACAGCGCCCATCCGTATGAGAATCCAACCCCGTTCTCGAATTATTTGCAGATCGTGTCCATCTTCGTCATCGGCGCAGGCCTCACCTATACGCTGGGCCGGATGACCGGCTCGCGCGGCCACGGCTGGGCAGTGTGCGGGGCGATGTATGTGCTCTTCGCGGCCGGATTTATCGTTTGTTACTGGGCAGAGGCACATCCGTACAACATGATTCACGGCGCGCAGCAGGCGCGCACAGCGACCGCGCCGGGCGGCAACATGGAGGGCAAGGAAGTCCGCAATGGCATCGCCGAAAGCGCGCTCTTTGCCACCATCACCACCGATGCCAGTTGTGGCGCCGTCAACGGCATGCACGACAGTTTTACTCCCCTCGGCGGCATGATCCCGCTGGCCAACATCATGCTCGGCGAGGTGGTCTTCGGCGGTGTTGGCGCGGGCATGTACGGCATGCTGATTTACGTCGTGATCGCAGTCTTCATCGCCGGGCTCATGGTCGGCCGCACTCCGGAGTACTTGGGCAAGAAGATCGAAGCGTACGACGTAAAAATGGCCATGCTTTACGCGCTCATCTTCCCGCTGATCATTCTCACCTTCGCCGCGATTTTTGTGCTGATTCCGCAAGGGCTCTCAGTCACCAACAATCCGGGACCGCATGGCTTCAGCGAGATTCTCTATTCGTTTGTCTCCGGCGCGGGCAACAACGGCTCGGCGTTTGCGGGCCTGGGAACCAACTGGTGGTACAACATCGCGATGGGTTGGGACATGCTCATCGGAAGATTTCTCATGATGATTCCGGCGCTGGCGCTGGCCGGAAATCTGGCGCAGAAGAAGAGCGTTCCGCCGTCGCCGGGAACATTCCCTGTAAATACCCCTCTGTTTGCCATCCTGCTGGTCGGCGTGGTGCTGATCATCGGCGCGCTCACATTCTTTCCGGCGCTGAGCCTGGGACCGATTCTGGAACACCTGCTGTTGCAGACAGGGAAGGTTTTCTAACCGAACTCATACCGCATTAGGACGAGGCAAAACGGACCGACATGGCTGAAAAAACGAGTCTATGGAACACGCAGATCATGGCCCAGGCAGCGCTGGACAGCTTTCGCAAGCTCGATCCGCGCTGGATGGTCAAGAACCCGGTGATGTTCGTGGTGGAAGTGGGCAGCGTGCTCACTTCGGTCCTGCTCTTCGAGAACTACCGCCGTCACCCCGAGGCATTCGGCTTCAACCTGCAGATCACGCTCTGGCTTTGGTTCACGGTGCTGTTTGCGAACTTTGCCGAGGCTATGGCGGAAGGCCGTGGCAAAGCGCAGGCCGACACGCTGCGCAAGGCCAAGGGCGAGACGATTGCAAAGAGATATAAGGCCGACGGCAGCTTTGAAGACATCGTCAGCGGCGCTCTGCGCGCGGGAGACGTGATTTACGTCGAGGCCAACAACTACATCGCGGGCGATGGCGAAGTCATCGAGGGCGTTGCATCGGTGGACGAGTCGGCCATTACGGGCGAATCGGCGCCGGTGATTCGCGAGGCAGGCGGCGACCGCTCGGCCGTGACAGGCGGCACGAAAGTTTTGTCGGACTGGATCAAGGTCAAGATCACATCCAATCCGGGCGAAACATTTCTGGATCGCATGATCGCCTTGGTCGAAGGCGCCACGCGCCAGAAAACGCCCAACGAAATCGCGCTCAGCATTCTGCTTTCCGGCCTCACGATCATTTTTCTACTTGCTGTCGTCACGCTGCAACCGTTTGCGATTTATTCCAGCGCTCCGCAGACCGTCTTCGTTCTCGTGTCGCTGCTGGTCTGCCTCATTCCCACAACCATCGGTGGCTTACTCTCGGCGATCGGCATCGCCGGAATGGATCGCCTTGTTCAATACAACGTGCTGGCCATGAGCGGACGCGCCGTGGAAGCGGCGGGCGACGTGAACACGCTGCTGCTCGACAAAACCGGCACCATCACGCTCGGCAACCGCCAGGCGACGGAGTTTATGACCGCGCCGGATGTAAGCCAGGAGCGGCTGGCCAATGCCGCGCAGCTTGCGTCGCTTTCCGACGAGACTCCCGAGGGCCGGTCAATTGTTGTGCTGGCGAAAGAAAAGTACAACCTGCGCGGACGAGATCTGGCCGGCATTCACGCCGAGTTTGTTCCATTTACCGCGCAGACGCGCATGAGCGGCGTGAATCTTCCCGGCACACAAATCCGTAAAGGATCCGTGGATGCGATTGCGCGCTTTCTCGAGGAGCAGGGATCGTCGCTGCCGCAAAAAGTTCGCGAGCATGTAGAAGAGATTGCCCGCGCCGGCGGCACGCCGCTGGTGGTTGCTGAGAACTCGACGGCGCTCGGCGTTATTTATCTAAAGGATATCGTCAAGGGCGGACTCAAGGATCGCCTGGCTCGTCTGCGTGCCATGGGCATACGCACCATCATGATCACCGGCGACAATCCGTTGACTGCTGCGGTGATTGCGCGCGAGGCCGGCGTGGATGACTTTCTTGCTGAAGCAAAACCTAAAGACAAGATGGACCTGATCAAGAGCGAGCAGGGCAAGGGCAAGCTGGTGGCGATGANNGACGCGCCGGCGCTGGCGCAGGCGGACGTAGGCGTGGCAATGAACTCCGGCACGCAGGCCGCAAAGGAAGCGGGCAATATGGTGGATCTCGATTCCAATCCCACCAAGCTCATCGAAATTGTTGAGATCGGCAAGCAGTTGCTGATGACGCGCGGCGCGCTGACTACATTCTCCATCGCAAATGACGTGGCCAAATACTTCGCCATCATTCCCGCTATGTTTGCCGGCGTTTTTCCTGTGCTTGGCGCGCTCAACATCATGTACCTGCATTCGCCGCAGTCGGCCATTCTATCGGCGGTTATTTTCAACGCGGTCATTATCGTGGCGTTGATTCCGCTGGCGCTTAAAGGCGTGAAGTACGAACCCAAGGCCGCCGATGTGCTGCTGCGCAACAACCTGCTCATCTACGGAGTCGGCGGCATCATCATTCCGTTCATCGGCATCAAGGCCATCGACCTGTGCCTGGTGGCATTGCATCTGGCGTAAGGGCGCATTGCGCAAAGGAGATTGAACGTGAATACATTTGCATCAATTGACGAAGAGCTTGGAACTCGTGAAGGGCATCACGCACCGCACGAGCATGAGACTTTGGTGAAACATTCGCTGTGGGGCACGTCGATACGATTCACCATCGTGACGGCGGTGATCTTTGGGCTGGGCTATCCGCTGCTGATGACCGGGCTGGCCAAGGTTCTGTTCCCGCGCCAGGCAAACGGCAGCTTGATTGTGCGCAACGGTCAGGTGATCGGATCTGAGCTCATCGCGCAGAGTTTCACCACCGACAAGTATTTCCATCCGCGCCCTTCAGCAGCGGGCAACGGCTATGACGCTACTTCTTCCGGCGGCACGAATCTTGCGCAGTCAAACGCCAAGCTGCCGCAGCGCATGCAAGCGGACATCGACAAGCTGGCGGCGGAGAATCCGGGCAAGCCGGTCCCCATTGATATGGTCACGTATTCCGCATCGGGGCTTGATCCCGACATCACTCCCGACAATGCTTACTTTCAGGCGCCGCACATCGCGAAGGCGCGTGGGCTGACAGAAGCTGCTGTTCGCAGCCTGATCGATCAGCAGATTAAGGGCCGCACGCTCGGATTCATCGGCGAGCCGCGGGTGAATGTGCTGGACCTGAATCTCGCGCTGGACGATGCGGGGAAGTAGAACGCGGGAAAGTCTCGAGCGAATCAGTTTTCGGCAGCGGCTCCTGCCAATTTGAGCGGGATGGGCTAAACGGCTCCTCCCGCTTTTCTTTTTGCAAGACAGGGAGCAAGGGAATGAGGGAGCCAGGCCCGCGCTTTGGGGGGACGGCTCTACTTGTTTGGAAGAAGTGGCATTCCCAGGGCAGAACGGACTCTATTTAGTTCATTATGGGCCTTGCTCCAGTTTTCTCCTTCGCGATTGAGACGCGCTATTGCTTCATTCGCTTGCTGTGCGAAACAAGCGTCAATTTCTTTGAAAGCTTCCGCCCTCAGATCGGCCTTGAGTTTTGCGTTGGATGCTTCTCTGAATTCCTGCAGAATGGGACGCACCTCTTCAGCACACGCGCCTGACGCGTCGAGACCTAGCGAGGTCCTCATTTCATTTCCCTTACGCTCATCCGCTTCTTGCTGGTCTACATTTTTATCCTCTTCAATCTGTTCAATAAGAGTCATCGCGTTCTCGAATTCTTCAACGAGTTCTTTGTCTCTCATGGTTCTGACCAGGGGACGAACCTGCAATATATATTGACGAACGTCGGTCTCCGATGCGTGCTCATCGCTGGCCGCAATAAGCAGATGGCGAACGTCAGAACTGATGTGGTTCTGATAGAGGCTGTATCCACCGAAGCATACTGCAGTCAATAGAACAACGGCAGTAGCGCCGATCATTGCACGTCTTTTGCTCCAGAATTGCTTCATAGGACAACGCCTCAGCGTGCCTTGGATGCTGTAGGTTCAGATTCGTCCTCATCATGTTCTCGCTCACGCTTCGATCCGAAGTAGTAGCCAATAACCACAAAAACAATATTTAGGAGGCCGTTGGTGTATTCATACTTCTCACGGAAAAACACGACACCACAAAGGGTCACCACCAAAAGAATGGCGATCACGGATGCCGCATTGTTCTTATCTGCAAAAAAATGGCCAATGAGCATGCTGAGGATACTGCGACCAAATGTTCGACCCCACCAACTACGGGCCCTGTCGTTACCCACATGGCCTGGTTCCTGAGTCTGGTTGGGCATGGCAATTCCTCCATAGCGAACAAATCACTTTACGCGAAGAATTGAGTTCGATTATATCCTTGGTCAGCACCGGCCGACAGCCCCATCCTAGCCGCGCTTTTTCGGTTAGGGTGGGAGTTACTGCACTTCTCTGCGTCCTTCGATCGCCCTCGCCATCGTCACTTCATCGGCGTACTCGATGTCGCTGCCGGCGGGAACGCCTGTTGCGATTCGCGTAAGCTTGACCGGAAAACTGCGCAGCGCGGTTGCCAGCCAATCGGCCGTGGCTTCGCCTTCGAGCGTAGGACTCGTGGCGAGAATCACTTCGTCCACCTCGCCGCGTTCCGCGCGGCGCACCAACCCATCGGCGCGTAACTGATCGGGACCGACGCCATGTAATGGAGAGAGCGTCCCATGCAGCACGTGGTAGACGCCCTGAAACGATTGCGACCGCTCGACCGTTGTGATGTTGGTGGCTTCTTCCACCACGCAAACCAACCGCTGGTTGCGTGTGGGGCTGGCGCAGTAGGCGCAGGGATCGACATCAGTGACGTTGTTGCAGATGGAGCAGAGGCGCAGGCTGGCTTTGAGGCCTCGCACCGCGTCGGCCAGCGCGCTGGCGTCGTCGTCGCTCGAACGCAGAATGTGAAACGCGTAACGCTGCGCGCTCTTGGTGCCCACTCCGGGCAGCTTTTTCAGTTCTTCAATGAGCCGGGCCATGGGCTCGGCATACCGTGACAATTTGCTTGCCTCCCTGAGTTCTCGACCCGCCCGGCGACTCGTTGCCGAGGTTCCGTCACATCTTTAAGCGCCCAAACCCGGAATCTTCATCCCGCCCAACATTCCCTGCACGCTTGATTGGATCGCCGAGTCCGCCTTTCGACCAGCCTCATTCACAGCGCCTACGATTAGGTCCTCCAGCATTTCCACGTCGGCCTGCCCGCCGGTCAGGCTGACCACAGCCGAGGGATCGATGCGAAGCTTGAGCAACTCCTTCTTGCCGTTCATGGTCGCGGTGACCGCGCCGCCGCCACTCGAAGCTTCCACGACGGTCTCGCCTAGCTTGCGCTGAACATCCTCCTGCATCTGGTTGGCTTGCGAAAGCATCTCCGAGATTTTGAGCGGGTTGAACATTTGTCAGTCTCCTCTTCGCGCGCCTATTACCTCTGTCCCGATCACTTCTGTTCTATTCACTTTTGCCTTAGATCGACCACGCTGCGGACCTCTGCTTTGAAGATCTCCTGCGCCCGCTGTACTAATGGATGCGCGAGCGCCGCTTCATGCACGCTGCCCGCGGGCACTACGGCCGGCGCGGCGGATGACGCGACGGGGACCGACGCATCTCCCGTGCCGGCAGAAACCAGAAAACGCGTCGGAGCGCCCAGCCGCTGCAATTCGAGCCGGATCAGCTTTTCCGCCGCGGCGTTTACCGTGAGGCTGAGCATCTTCTTGCCCATTCCGGGCACTGCAACCCGCACGGCGGCACTGTCAAGTGCCCACGCGCCTGCGCCGAGCAGTTGAGCGGCGGAACTGTGCCCAGCATTGGCCAGCGCGGCCACGACTGCCTCGCGCACTTGCACAACGTCTAGACCATTCGGCTCCGGCGCTATTGCCAAGGCCCCTTCGGTGAGGGCCGCCGCCGAGCCGAATCCGGAGAGCGAGCTGGCTACGACAGGGAAGGGCGCAGTCTCGCGCCGCGCACCGTTATTTGTCCTTGCGGATGAATGAATTACAGCGGAGTTCTCAACCGTCGCTTCCACTTTAGGTCCTGCGCTTCGGGACGCGGTCGGCCCACTGCTCCATAAGCTTTTCTCCCGCGCTGGGGCGCTTGTGGCTGTCGCCGTCGTCACCCCGACCGGTTTTGCGCTGCCACCGGAATGCTGCCCACCGGACCCCGCGCCGGCTCGGGCACTCGCTCCGCCGCCTATGCCGCTGAGCAGTTCCTCGATGGGCAGCAGCCGCTGAGCGTGAATCAGCTTCAGCAGTCCCAGCTCCAGGTGAAGGCGCTGCTCCTGGCGGTAGTTCAAGTCGTCAAAGGTGCGCAGTACGATTTGCAGATTACGCGTGAGCTCTTCTTCTGAATACAGCAGTGCGGTGCGTGTCGCACGCGCGCGCTCGTCGGCGGAGATTTGCAGCAACTCGGTTTGCTCGCCGCCCAGCTTCGCCATCAATGCGTTGCGCAGGTAACGAACCATTTGGCGCGCGAGCGAGAGCGGGCTGTGTCCGGCGTTGACGAGGATATTAATTTCTTCCATCAGCGCAGCGCTTTGGCCAGCGGCCACAGCTTCCATCAGCCGCTCGAAGACTGTGTTCGGCACGGCGCCCATCAGCTCACGAATCTGCTCCGCGGAGAGCGCGGAACGGCCTTCTTTGAGCGGAGCCGACGCGATCGCCTGGTCCATGATGGAAAGCGCGTCGCGCATCGATCCGTCGCCCGCCTCGGCAAGCAGCGCCAACGCGTCGTCTCCGGCCGCAACCTGCTCCTCGACAGCAATCTTTTTCAACTGCGCCAGAATGTCGTCAAACTTGACCGCGTGAAAACTAAAGTGCTGGCAGCGCGAGCGGATGGTCTGGGGAATATTCTCAGGCTCGGTGGTCGCCATCATAAAGATGACGTGGGCCGGAGGCTCTTCGAGCGTCTTGAGCAGCGCGTTGAACGCCGCGTCGGTGATCTGGTGCGCCTCGTCGAGGATGTAGACTTTGTAGCGGTCGCGAGATGGAGCGTAGCGCGCCGCATCGCGCAGCTCGCGAATCTCGTCGATGCCGCGGTTGGTGGCCGCATCGATTTCAATCACGTCCACGGCGTTGCCCTGGCGAATCTCGATGCACGCGTCGCAGACGCCGCAAGGCTCGGGCGTGGGTCGTTGCGCAGCGCCAACTTCGGTCCGGCAGTTCAGAGCCATGGCCAGAATGCGCGCGATGGTGGTTTTGCCGATGCCGCGATGGCCGGAAAAAATGTAGCCGTGCGCGATGCGATTCTGCTCGAGGGCATTCAGCAGCGTGCGCGTCACATGGTCCTGACCGGCCACGTCGGCAAAGCGCTGCGGACGGTATTTTCTGGCCAGAACCTGGTAGCCCATCGGGGGTGAGACTCCTGAACGGCCGCTTCGGAAAATGAGCAGCCTAAGGGCGATTGTATCGGTTTTGGCCGGCGTGCCGCCGGGTGGAAATTTCCCCGCAAGTCCGTGCACGCGGGGCTCCGCCACAGCGCCTCTAGTCGTGACCATCGGCGCGTCAGCGAGTCCAATAAAACAAGTGTCGATCGTAGCTCAGCGGCCTGGGTACGGATGAAATCGTCTACTGAAATGTGCGATCCTTTTCCTGTATGCGAATCGTCCGCAGATTTCGATCCCGCTCATCCAAGCTCGGGCTGCATTGCGTCAAAGTATTGAATCGCATCCAGCGGGCGGGTCGCATCCAGCGAACTGGGGAAACCAAATTGAAGTTCGCACTCGGCGTGGCGTTGTTTTTGGCCTGCATGGTTGCAGCAGCGCCGCAACTCTGCGCACAGGCTTCCGGCTCTGGTCAAAACCAGCCGGCGGCGAGCGGGCAGAACTCCGCTCCACAACAGCAGCCCTCCAAAACGAATCCCCAAACGAATCCGCAGACTAATGCCAACCCTTTTCCAGAGGACACTGATTCAGTTCCAGTGATGCCCACGCGGGACACGCCGAATGTGCCCCCGAGCACCGGTGACGAATCTAACCATGCTCTGATTCCAGTGCCGGCAGAGGATGCCGATCCTATGCGCAGCCCGGAAGATGCTGCAGCCGCCGCTGAGTCGAGCGACAGTAGTTCGAGCTCAAGCCTTGCCGGGACAGGCGACCTGGCTCCGCCGGACGATGATACCGCTCATCCCGGAAAGCGCAAACGGAAGGATGAGCAGGTTGTCCCGGAGCACCATGAGACCGCCGCCGAAGATGAGAACGTCGGCAGCTACTATCTCTCGAACCATGATTGGAAAGGGGCGCTGTCGCGCTTTCAATCCGCGCTGGTTCTCGATCCCGACAACCCGGATGTGTATTGGGGCCTGGCCGAATCTGAACGCCATTTGGGCGACTTAACTAACGCCCGCGCGAACTATATGAAGGTGATGGAGTACGACCCAGGCTGCCGTCATGCGAAGGAAGCCGGCAAGGCACTACAGGATCCCGAGATTGCAAACGCGAAGCCGACTGCGCCAAGTGCAACACCAGCGCAGTAGGTCACAAACCAAAGTCAGAGCCCCCGGCCAGCGACTCCGAGTCAGGGATTCCGTGTCAGCGATTATTGAGTGCCGGAGAGTTGCGCGTAGAGCCCCAGGATTTTGTCTCCCCACAGACCGGCAATGATCCCGCCCGCACACAGGAAGGTCCCGAAAGGCAGCTTCATCACGCTCCATTCCTCGGTTTTCTTGCCCCGCGGCGGAGGGACGAAGTACAAGCGGATCGAGATGAGCACGCCGATTCCGAGCGCGATCACGAAGGATAGAATTCCGCCCTTGATGCCGATCCACCCTCCCAGCATCGCCATCAATTTCACATCGCCCAATCCAAGTCCTTCCTGGCCGCGAATCATCTCGAAGAGCCAGCGGATGATGAGCAGCCCTCCGGCCGGAAGCACGGCGCCGAAAAACCAGAATTGAATGATCGTGATTCCGACAATGTGCTTGAGGACGTGATGATTGCCGCCGTACAGCATAAACGTCGTCAGCGATGCGCGGGTCACGGCCAGGGCAAACCCGAGAAATATTCCCGGAAATGTGAGGCGGTCAGGCAGCCACAGGTTTTCGGCGTCGATCACTGCCAGGGTCACAAGAAGGCACATAAACAGCATCTTCGCAATCGCTGTGGCCAGTGTCATGCAGGCTTCGTAGGAGAACACTCCGGCGCTCAGATCGGGGGACGCACTGAAGGCCTGCCAGGCGCAATAGGCCCACAAAACCCCGATACTCAACTCAACCGCGGGGTACCTCCATCCAATGGGCGCCTTGCAGGTGCGGCATTTTCCGCTGAGCAGCAGCCAGCTCAGCACCGGCAGGTTTTCCCACCAGGAAAGCGTGCGACCGCAGCTTCGGCAGTGCGAGCGGGGAGTGGTAACTTTCTCGTCTTCGGGCCATCGGCTCGCGCAGACGTTTAAGAAACTACCCAAGGCCAGTCCAAAAAGTCCTGCAAACAGAATTCCAAGAGGGAGGATCATTGCAGAGAAAGTATAACCCTTCTTCGCGAGGTCTCGTCGCCCGATCTTCATTGCGGACTGCGGTTTAGCCGGAGGGAGAATTTCAGCACTGGGTCCGAGTTAAACTGGAAGCTCATGGACCTGCCGCCAGAGAGCTTCAGCGCGAAGGATTCCACGCCGCAAACCACCAGCGATACGGCGCGTGCGGCGGCATTATTCGAGCAATCCGTGGCCATCATGGCGCGGCTCCGCGCTCCCGGCGGCTGCCCCTGGGACCGCGAGCAGTCCTTCGACTCCATTCGCAAATACACGCTTGAAGAAGCTTACGAAGTTTTTGACGCCATCGAGCGGCGCGACTTCGATCACTTGGCCGAGGAGCTTGGCGACCTGCTCTTGCAGGTGCTGTTTTATGCCGAGATGGCGGCCAGTGAAGGCCACTTCACAATTACTGAGGTGCTCGACCATCTGAATCGCAAGCTGATTCGCCGCCATCCCCATGTGTTTGGCGAAGAAGCGTCGCGCGCCGCCGGGAACAATGCGAGAGTCGACGCCGCGGTGGGAGAGTCGTCGGCCGCAGTGTTGCGCAACTGGGAAGAGATTAAGGCCGCGGAAAAGTCGGACGCGAAAAGGCCGGCTGACGGGGCAGGGAATCAGCGGATCTCGCGCCAGGTTTCCCGTCTCGACAGTGTGTTGCGCGCAATGCCCGCGCTGGCTGAGGCCTCCAAGCTTGGCGCCAAGGCGCAGAAGTCGGGCTTCGACTGGCCGAGCTGGCGTGAGCTGCTGCCGAAAGTCGCCGAGGAGACGGCAGAGTTAACGGCAGAGGCCGAGTCGGACGATCCGGCCCGCAAGCCGGCAATGGAGGCTGAACTCGGCGACCTGCTCTTCACCGTCGTGAATCTCGGCCGCCATTTGGGCGTCGATGCGGAGACGGCGCTGCGCACATGCAATCTGCGATTTCGCCAGCGCTTCAGTGAGATGGAGCGCGCTGCTCCGCGTCCTCTTGAGGATTTATCGCCGCCGGAACTGGAAGCGCTGTGGGTTCAGGCCAAGAAAAAGCTGGCGACCGCAGCCGCGCCGGAACCAAACGATCGGGCACGAGACGATCTGGCACGGACAGCAACAAAGGCTCGGTCATGATTGAGATTCGCAGTTGCGAAGGATTTGACGAGCAAGGAATCGACGAATTAGAAGCGTGCGTCCAGCTCCAGATCGAGACCTGGGGCTACGACCAAAGCGATTTGACTCCCCGCAAGACTTTTCTCCTCGCACAGAAAATCGGCGGCCAGGTGATCGGCGCTTTTGACCGCGAACCTGGCGGCAAATCGGCTCAAACGCTCGTTGGTTTCGCCATGTCTTTGCCGGGGATCAAGCAGATTCAAAATGGTCCTCAGCCCTACCTTCACTCGCACATGCTGGCCGTCCGCGCTTCTCACCGCAATCGCGGCATTGGCGCGCAACTCAAATGGGAGCAACGGCGTGAAGCGCTTTCTCGCGGAATCTGCCACATGGAATGGACCTTCGATCCGCTGCAGGTCACAAACGCTTTCCTCAATATCCACAGGCTGGGCGCCATTTCTCGCGCCTATCTTGTGGATTTCTATGGTGTATCCTCTTCTCGACTGCAGGGTGGGCTGCCAACCGACCGTCTTTTGGCGGAATGGGAGTTGGATTCACCAAGAGTGGAAGCAATCCATGCTCGACGCCCGGTAGCCGTCGAGGACTTTCAGGAACGAATATTGGTACCAGCTCCCATTGGCCAATGGAAGGCCAGCGATCGAAGCCGCCAACAGGCCCGCGCTGTCCAGCTGGAGAATCAGCAAAAGTTTCAGGCAGCATTTTCCCAGGGACTGGCGGTACTTGGTTTCTCTCGCGATGCGGAAGGAAACGGAGTCTTTGAATTGGGTCCCCTGACCCAAATGGAATCAAGTCCCCAAAAGGAATCAACTCAAGGTTCTGCTTTTTCCAAGGAATGCAAAACTTTTTGAGACAACTTTATGAGACCAACTCTATGAGACCGACTCTATGAGACCAATTCTATGAGAATCGATGCGATCATCCTGCGTGAACTGCATATGCCGCTGGTGCGTCCTTTTGAGACCAGCTTTGGAGTCACTCGCGATCGACGGATTATTCTGGCCGAGGTGCAGTCTGAAGGACTGAGCGGCTGGGGCGAATGCACCGCCGGCGAGCGCCCGTTCTTTTCCAGCGAATCCACCGATTCAGCCTGGCAGGTGCTCGTTCAGGAGCTTGCGCCGATGCTCGCGACCTCGTCTCCCGAGCATGGCGGCGATTGTCCAGGCATCTTCCGTGCGGTGCGCGGCAACCCGATGGCGAAAGCCACGCTCGAGAATTCAATCTGGGATTTGGAGGCGCAGCGCGAAGGCGTCTCGCTCTCCCGTTTGCTGGGCGGCGTGCGCGACAGCATTGTCTGCGGAGTCTCCATCGGCATTCAGCCCTCCATCCAGGAATTGCTTTCGATCATCGAGCGCGAACTGGCCGTCGGCTATCAGCGCATCAAGCTCAAGTGTAAGCCGGGTTGGGATGTTGAAGTCTTTGAGCGCGTCCGCAGCCGTTGGCCCGGCATCCTGCTCAGTTGTGACGCAAATTCAGCCTATCGCCTGCGCGACGAAGACCACATTGCCTCCTTCGACGCGTTCGATCTGCTCATGGTCGAGCAGCCTCTGTGGCACGACGACTTTTACTTCCACTCCGTGCTGCAAAAGCGGATGAATACGCCCATCTGCCTCGACGAATCCATCCGCAACCGGCGCGACGCGCTGGCGGCCATCGAGATGGAGTCCTGCAAGATCATCAACGTCAAACTGGGCCGCGTGGGCGGATTCTCCGAGGCCATTGCCGTGCACAACGCGGCCATGGAGCGGGATATTCCTCTCTGGTGCGGCGGCATGCTCGAGTCCGGCGTGGGCCGTGCTCACAACATTGCGCTGTCAACTTTGGAGGGTTTCACGCTGCCGGGTGATGTCTCGGCTTCGGCGCGCTATTTTGCCGACGACGTCATCGAGCCCGGCGTTACTGTATCCGCCGACGGCGAAATTGAGATTCCCGATACTCCCGGCCGCGGTTACGAGGTGCGTACCGATCTGATCGAACGACTGACCGCGCGTAAAGAGACGATCCGCGAGATGGCGCTCGTCGCCTAGGTACAGCCTGGGCACGAATTTTTCAATCCGGACATGGCCGAGTTAACGGTCGTGCCGCGCCTTCCGCCGAGAGCCCGTCCTGCGCCTGTTCAGATTCATTTCTTGCTCGGAACTCTCTGCGTTCCATCTGCGTATTTCCAATGGTCGACCAAACTTCGCCGGCGAAGGTGCGTCTAAAATCAAAGAATTCAGTATGCGCTTGAAATTCAGTCCATCTTTGGGCTGAGACGCCCATCGCAGTGATGGAAACGGAAGCCGCCGCCTGAACGAAGCGTGGCCGGGTCCTACAATGAATGTTGCTGTCAAAGCATAAGAACGGTCCTACAATTTTGCCCGGAGGCAGAAGAGATGAATCGGCTTTTTCGAACAACCGCCCTGATGTTGACCTGCGTCATGGTTCTCGCCCTAAACATTCCGGCTGCGCACGCTCAAGCTGCTGCCGCGGCGCCGATCGCGACGGAAAAACCAATCAAGCTTATTCCCGGATTCGACAAGGACATCATCGATTCCTCGGTAGATCCCTGCTCGGATTTCTGGCAGTACGCTTGCGGAAACTTCGATAAACTCTACCCGATTCCACCAGACAAAAGCGGTTACGGCACCGGGGCCATTGTTTATGACTACACGCAGGTCGTGCTGCATCAAATGCTCGACAAAGTTGCTCTTCCCAGCGCGCAGCATACCCCCAATGAGCAGAAAATCGGCGATTACTACGGAAGCTGCATGAACGAGGACGCGATTCACGCCGACGGATTGAAGCCATTGCAGCCCGAACTCGACAGAATCTCCGCGCTGACCGACAAGAAGCAACTTACAGCGCTGCTGGCCCACTACCAGATGATCAACGTGAACGCGTTTTTCGGTTACGGAGAAGAGCAGGACTTCAAAGATGCGCGCAAACAGATTGCAATCGTAGGTCAGGGTGGCCTCGGCTTGCCTGAGCGCGATTACTACTTCCGCACCGGCGATGCCGCGGAAAAAACGCGCACGGAATATGTCGCGCACATCGCGAATATGCTGGGCCTGATGGGCGAGCCAACGGACAAAGCCGCAGCCGACGCGCAGAAAATCATGACTCTGGAGACAGCGCTGGCCAAGGTCTCGCTTGACATCACGTCCGAGCGCGATCCGAACAATGTCTACCATCCCATGACGGTAGCCAAGCTCGCCGAACTGACTCCGGAGATCGACTGGCCGCAACTTTTCGCCGACACCGGCGAGCCGGGCATTACCGATTTGAACGTGGCCAATCCGGATTTCTTCAAGGGATTGCAGCCCGTTCTTGAGTCCACCGACCTAGAAACCATCAAGACCTATCTGCGCTGGCAATTGATCAATTCAACCCCGGCGTATGCCCTGCCCAAGGCGATGGATGATGAGAACTTTGATTTCTACGGGCACAAGTTGCGCGGGCAGCCTGTGCAGGCGGCGCGTTGGAAGCGATGCGTTGAAGCGACAGACGGCGCGCTCGGCGAAGCCCTCGGCCAGGTCTATGTGACCTCGCAGTTTACCGCGGCAAACAAGGCATTCACGGTGCAGATGGTCCACGACATTGAAGGCGCGATGGACAAGGAGATCGATGCGCAGGCATGGATGAGCGCCGAGACCAAAGAGAAGGCAGAGGCCAAGCTGCACATGGTGGCGGACAAAATCGGCTATCCCGATCACTGGCGTGATTACTCGACATTGAAGGTGGTTCGCGGAGACGCGATTGGGAATGCATGGCGCGCAGCGGAGTTTGAGAATAAGCGCGAGTTAGCCAAGATAGGCAAGCCCGTCGACCGTGGCGAGTGGGGCATGAGCCCGGCAACCGTCAATGCCTACTACAGCCCGCTCATGAACGACATCAATTTCCCGGCGGGGATCCTGCAATCGCCTCTCTACGATCCAAACGGGACCGACCCCGTGAACTACGGGCACATCGGGGCCATTGTCGGCCATGAATTAACTCACGGCTTCGACGACCAGGGAAGCCAATTCGACGGCAACGGTAACCTGTCCGATTGGTGGACTCCCGATGACAAGAAAAACTTTGGCAAGATGACCGATTGCGAGGTGACCGAGTATGGAAACTTCACGGCGGTGGCCGATGCGAAGATAAACGGCAAGCTCACTCTGGGTGAGAACACCGCCGACAATGGCGGCCTGCGCCTGGCCTACGTCGCTTTTATGGAAGATGCCAAGCGCAAGAACATCGACCTGGACGCGAAGCAGGATGGGTACACGCCCATGCAGCATTTCTTTCTGGCGTTCGCGCAGGATTGGTGCGGAGCCACCCGCCCCGAGCAAATGAGGCTACAGGTTCAAACCGATCCGCACTCGCCGCGCCAGTTCCGTACTGATGGAGTGATTCAGAATATGCCCGAATTCGGAAAGGCCTTCGGGTGCAAGGTGGGACAGCCGATGATGCCCGCGAATTCGTGCCACGTTTGGTAATGACGGCGATCTGAAACGTATCTGATATTCAACACTGGCAGGTCCGCGGCGCAACCGTGTCCGCGCCGTACACCTGAATCTCGTAATTTCCTTGTGAATGCGCGGCAACGGGAGCTCAAACGAACGTCGCTAGGGCGGCGAAGCCGCAAGTGAGCAGCCTATATCGCGCCGGGCGGGGAAACAGCGGCATCGGCTGACGGAAACTCCTCTCTGTGACCCTCGGCTCGCTGCCAGAGGCGGTAAACGACCAGAATTGATGAGTCAACCCAAGACGCGATTTTAAGCGAATCGACGAATGTCGCGGAATCAAAGTTCGGTCCTGTCCTTCGCCACTCAAGCAAAACACAAACACACAACGTTACGAAAAAAAGACAGATCACCTTCCATTCGAATTTCTTCTTGTCTTTTTTTGAGAAATAAGCGCACATCGCAACAGGTAAGGCAAAAAGAAATGCAGTCAGAATGACGTGAGGCAAGCTCTGACGGTGATGGGCACGATTCAGTTCCTGGATAAATGCCAGGAAGAACGCACCTGCAAAATCGACAAGAAATCTTTGCGCGCCCTTGAGATCTTCAAACATACTTTCTCGTCCAGAGTAATCTTCGGTCTTTACGAGTATCTCGTCAACCGTTTTCCGTAACAAACACGTCCACTTCGGTCCGCGCCGGCATCGATGCGGCAGCGCCCTTGCGCGTGACACAGATGGCAGCAGCGGCATTGGCGAACCGCGCCGCAGTCCACGCGTCGTGGCACGAATCGGGGCTCTCGAGCAGCGCAACGGCGAACGCTCCGTTGAAGCAGTCTCCGGCGGCGACCGTATCGATTGCGTCGACTTTGAACGGCCTCACCCATCCGGCCTTTCCGCTGGCAACAGCGACATAGGCGCCCTCGCCTCCGCGCTTGAGCACTACGCCTCGCAGGCCTTTGGCCAGCAGGCGCTTTGCAGTGTCTTCTACGCTCACCCCGTCGCCAACATAGAAAGCCGCCTCGGTCTCGTTCGGTGTGAACCAGGCGATTTGCTCCCACACAGCCTCAGGCAATTCCGCTGCCGGCGCTGGGTCGAGCATCACTGGGACTCCGACACGCGCGCAAAGTTCCAGCGTATAACTCAGTGTATCTATTGGCAGCTCAAGCTGGCATAAGACCATTCCGGCGGAGCGAATGAGATCGGCGTGGCGATCGATGGTTGCGCGATCCATCTTGTGGTTCGCGCCCGGAACCACGACGATTGCATTGAGGCCGTCGTCGGCAACGAACATCGGCGCAAGCCCCGAAGAGCCTGCAGCCTGCGAGATCGCGTCCGTCGCCACGCCTGCGCGGCCCAGATTCTCGATGAGCTGCGGCCCGTAAGCGTCGTCACCGACCATTGCCACCATCGCCACGGGATAACCGAGCCGCGCAGCGGCTACGGCCTGGTTCGCGCCCTTGCCGCCCGGAGTCGTCTCAAATTTCGTGCCGATCAGCGTCTGCCCGATCGCCGGAATCCGCGGCGTGCGCGTGACCAGATCCATCATGATGCTGCCGACGACGACAATTGGTTTGCGCGTTTCGGTCAAAATCGTTTTGCGGTTTTCAACCATGGAGGAATCTCAATACAGCGGAGCCAGCGCCACAGCGCCCAACCCGGCTAAGAAGAAAATGAACATCAGGACCAGAAATGCCTTGGCCTGTCGCGGAGCGCCGGCGAATTCGTGCCATACAAACACGCCCCAGCACGCAGACACCATGGTTGCGCCCTGACCAATGCTATAGGAGACCGCCGGACCCACCAGATGCGCTCCGGAGGCCAGGAAGTTGGCCACGCCGCCCGTGCACCAGATCGCTCCGCCGAGCATTCCAGCCAGATGCCAGCCGAGAGGCGCGCGCCGGTAACCGGCGCCATCCACAGGCTCTTTCCCGTCCAGCGGCTTTCTCATCAGCAGCCAATTCGCAGGCACTGCGGAAACGAGCACGCCAATCATAAAGAACATAGTCACGGCGTAGGGTCCCGGCGCAGCCGTGCCCGGAACGCCCTGCAACGCACGCGCCACAAACGGATAGAAGCAGCCCATCAGTACGCCGCAAACGAGACTGATAATGATGCCCCGCGCGGTCGTCGCTTTAGCGGTGCCTTCGCGCTTGCGGTACGCAGCCGCGTCCAGAATAATGGCCACCACGACCAGCGCGACTCCACCGAACAGAAGTTTTGGATTGCCCACCGGTTTGAGGATGTAATTCGAGATTGCGCCAATCACCAGTGCCAGCCCAATCCCGACGGGGAAGGCGACCGCCAGTCCAGCCACATCGATAGCCGCGACCAACAGCAGGTTTGCCACGTTGAAGATTGCTCCGCCTGCAATCGCGTAGAGCATCGGTCCCGCTGCGGTATGCGTCAGATCGGTGAGGAAGGGCGTTCCTGCGTGTCCAATGCTGCCCGCCGTCAGGCCCCAGAAGATCGCCCCCGCCGCCATGCCGACCACGTAATCCCAATAGAAAAGCTGAAAGCGGTAGCCGGGACAGAGCTTGAGCGTGTTCGCCCACGATCCCCAGCAGATCATGGTCAGGATCGTGAGGCCCAACGCAGCCGGATATGTCTCCGGAAAAAGCATCTTAATTCCCCTCGGCCGGTATCGGGACGCCCGGCAAGAATGGAACCATAACACATCGGCGCTGCTGCTGTTTAGTGCGCAAGGTAAATGTAATTTCTTAGGAAATCGTGCCGCTCGGTAAATGCTCGCGAAAGATCAGGTCGGATTATTGCTTCGCCGCCTTTACCGCCTCCGTCAGCGCAGGAACCACCTCGAATAAGTCGCCGACGATTCCGTAGTCAGACACCTCAAAGATTGGCGCATCGGGGTCCTTGTTGATGGCCACGATGCACTGCGAGCCTTTCATGCCGACCAGGTGCTGAATCGCCCCCGAGATTCCCACGGCGAGATAGAGCCGAGGCGCAACGGTTTGGCCCGAGCTGCCCACCTGCCGCTCCATGGGCAGCCATCCGTTATCGCAAATGGGCCGCGAAGCTGCCAACTCCGCGCCGAGCGCCGTAGCGAGTTCCTGCACCATGGGAAGGTTCTGCGCGTCCTTGATTCCGCGCCCCACGCTAACGATTCTTTGCGCCGAGCCGAGATCGACCGTCTGCTCGGACCCACGAAAGGGCTCACTGGGCTTGGTGCGGATTTGCGTCGCATCAAGATTTGGGCTGAAGAGTTCAACCGGTGCTTTGGTCCCTCGCGGCCCTGCGCCAGTGTCCGCACGAGACGCCCCTGCCTGCACCGAGACGAAGCACGGTCCATTGCCGGAATGCCGGTAGCTTCCGTTTAGCCGCCCCTGCATGAGTTGCCTGGTAAACACAGGCCCTTCGCCGATTCCCACCACGTCGCCGATCAACACCTGACCCATGCGACAGGCCAGCGCAGGAGCGTAATCGCGCGCCTGGTACGTGTGCGCGAAAACCACCCACTTCGTGGCGTCCTGGCTTTGGATGAGTTGTTGCAATGCGGCGCAAAAACTGTCCGCTGTGTACTGCGCGAGCAGCGGATGCTCAACGCGAATAACTTTGCTGACGGATTTCTCGGCTGCTTCCCGAGCAAGTGACTCCGTGGTCGCGCCGATCACAACCGCGGTGATGCTTTCTGCGGGTGCGAGCAGCGTCGCGGCGGCGAGCGCTTCCCAACTGGCCCGCCTGATCTTCCCGCTAGTCTCCTCAAGAACCAGAAGAATGCTCATAAGACTCGTGCCTCCGTCTTCAGCTTCTCAACCAAAGCCGCAGCGGCCTCTTTGGCGGAACCGGGCAACATCTGCGTGGACTTCTGCTTTTTTGGCGCGGCGATCTGTTCGAGCACGACTGTCGGTGCACTATCCGCGCCGAGCTCTGCTGCGGTCACAGTCCGCAGCTCTTTCGTTTTTGCGCGCTTGATGCCCATGAGCGTTGCGTAGCGCAGCTTGTTGCCCCCGGACTGCATGGTCAACACCGCGGGCGTAGGCAATTCAATCGACTGAAACCATCCCTCCTCAAGCTCGCGCTTCACCCTGAGTCCGGCATCGGTTTTCTCCACGCGCAGGATCATAGTGGCGTGCGGCAACCCGAGCAACTCTGCGACGATTACGCCGGTCTGTCCCAATCCCACATCTTCCGACTGCAGGCCGGTCAAAACAAGATCCGGATTTTCCTGTTTGATCACCGCAGCCAGCAGGCGCGCCACGCCAAGCGCATCGCGTCCGTTCAGGTCATCGCAAAGAATGTGGATCGCGCGGTCGGCACCCTTCGCCAGCGCCTCGCGAATCGTCGAACCTACGCGCTCCGGCCCCGCGCTGACCACAATTACTTCACTGCCGGCCTGCTCTTTGAGCAGCAGCGCTTCTTCCAACGCATAAGCGTCCGGTTCGTTCATCGCCCACTGGAGCTCACGCTCTTCGATCCAATTGGCGCTCGGGGCGATACGAACAGGCGCGTCGCGCTCGGGAACCTGCTTGATGGCTACAGCAATCTTCATCTTCGAGCTCTCCCGCTCAACTTTGCATCTACTCCGGTAATCCCCGCGCAGCCAACTGCGCAATGTCCATCAGCTCCGGCGCGCCTTCGCCCTTTGCCGCGAACGCATCGGCGAACGCATCCCGGAACATCGTATTGCAGAAGGGGCATGCCGTGCCCACAACGCTGGCGCCGGTTGCCGCCAGTTCTTCGGCGCGCACATGACTCACGCGCTCGCCCTTCTCTTCGCCCAGGAATACCAAGCCGCCGCCGGCGCCGCAGCAAAAGCTGCGCTCATGCGAGCGCGGAGCCTCGACGACATCTCCGGCCAATGCAGCGACTTTTCGCGGCTCCTCGTAAACTCCGCGATAGCGCCCCAGATAACACGGATCATGGAAGACAATCTTTTCCCGGTCTCGGACCGGCGGAAGTTGCGACGCATACCGAGCTAAGAACTCGCTGTGATGCTCAACTTCAGGCGGCGTTCCGTACGCTTTCCAATCCTCCTGAATGGTACGCACGCAGTGCGGGCAAATCGAGATTATTTTCTTAGTTTCGGATTGGGCCAGTGCCTCAAGGTTGGCTTCGGCCAGTTGCTGAAAGAGCAGATCGTTGCCGAGCCGCCGTACCGGGTCGCCCGTGCAGCGTTCCTTGCGCATCACGCCGAAGCTCGCGCCGAGAAACCGCATCACGCGCACCAGCGCTACTACAATCTCGCGTCCGCGCGGGTCGTACGCGCCCATGCAGCCGAGCCACAGGCAATACTCCTGCGTTCCGTCGAAGAGGGGCAGCGCATTCTTTTCGATAAACTTGTCGCGCTCCGCAGCGCTCATGCCCAGCGCATTGCTGCCGCGCTCCAATGCGAGAAAGAGCTTTGCCCCTTGGTCGTCTTGCCACGCGCCCGTGTTCACCGCACCGCGCCGCAGTCCGACGATGATTGGCACGTGCTCGATTCCAACCGGACACTGGAACTCGCACGCCCCGCACGTGGTGCATTCAAATGCCGCTTCCTGCGAGTTGTACTTGCTCAGTAGCGGCTCTTCCGAATGCGGCCCATATTCGTTGAGGTAACCTCGCAGCCCCAACACAATTTCCTTCGGGTTAAGCAGTTTGCCCGTGTTGTTGGCCGGGCAATCCTCCATGCAGCGCCCGCACTCCACGCAGGAGTAGGTCTGCAGGCTGATCAACTGCGTCAGATCCTTGCCCGTCACCAGACCGAAGTCTTCGTCGCCAACGAGCGGAGGAATCTCGGCAAATCCACCTCGCGAAAGAAAAATCGTAAACGGGCTCAGAATCAGATGCAGGTGCTTCGTGTGGGGAATTAGCGGCAAAAAGGCGAGCAGAGTAATTGTGTGCGCCCACCAGAGCAAGCGCGCGGCAGTGCTCGCTCCGGGCACAAAGAATGCAGCAAGATACGTAACCATCAGCGCGAAGATCAGCAGCGCGATCAGTCCGGACTCCCACGAAACAGCGCCCAGCCATTTGGGTCGTGCTACGAATCGCCGTAGAAATAGGCCGAAGATAGCCACAGCGCAAGCCGCAGCGAACAGGGCAGCGACGTAGAAGAACACTCGGCCAAAGCGCCCGGCCGGATCGAGAAAGCCAAGCCCGAAGATTGTCGCGCAGTGATTCAACGTGACCAGCGCGAAGGCGCAGAACGCCCAGAAGACCAGCGCATGCGCAACACCAACCAGCGGCCGCTCGCGAATCACTTTCGCCTGGCACATCACTTCCCACACGAAATCGCGCACTCGCCGGCCGATGGGGAAGAGTTGAAAGCCGGGGTCTTTCTTCGATTGCAGAATCTTGCTGAAAATCGGCCCGAATCGCCGCCAGAACGCCCAAATCGACGCGGCGGCAAGCGCAGCGAACAGCCCACTCTCGAACGTAGAAAAGTGCTGGGGTTCGGCCAAATTTGGGAGAAGAATTATCATCGTAATGTTTTGTAGACTATATCGAGCGAATCACCCCTGGCGTATCGAAGAAGCCGGCCAATTCCGCTCGTGCCGGCGAATCCGGGAACCAATCGCGGAAGTCATCGGTTTGCAATAGTATCGTAGCGTGCGTGGGCCGCTGATTGGGCTGCACGCCAATCTTTCTTTGGGACGCGATCTTGGCCAAATATCTTGTTACCGGCGCTGCCGGATTCATCGGCCGCTCGATTGCCGCGGCTCTGCTGTCGCGCGGCGATTTGGCGCGCGGCGATTCGGTCCGCGGAGTCGACAGCCTGATCACCGGCAAGCGCGCGAACCTCGCCGGCGTTGAAGCAATGGAGTTCATCGAGGGCGACCTGGCAGATCCGGCAGTCTGCGCGAAAGCCTGCGCGGGCGTTGAAGTCGTATTTCACGAGGCGGCGCTGGCGAGCGTACCTCGCTCCGTAGCCGATCCCGTTGCTACTAACCGCAACTGCGTCGAGGCCACGCTCAACTTGCTTGTGGCTGCTCGCGTTGCCGGCGTGCGCAGGGTCATCTATGCGGGTTCTTCGTCGGTCTACGGAGATACTCCCACGCTGCCCAAGCACGAGGCGATGCTGCCGAACCTCATCAGCCCGTATGCGGCGGCCAAACTGGCGGGCGAGCATTATATGAGCGCCTTCACGCGCGTCTACGGGCTAGAAACCGTCACGCTGCGTTACTTCAACGTCTTTGGTCCCTTTCAGGACCCGGCTTCACAATACTCCGGCGTCCTGGCCATTTTTTGCCGCAAATTGCTCGCCGGAGAGCAGCCCACCATCTACGGCGATGGGGAGCAGAGCCGCGATTTCACGTTTATTGAGAATGTCATAAAAGCCAATCTGCTTGCCGCCGACGCGCCGGCTGAAAAAGTCTCTGGGAAAACGATGAACCTGGCCACAGGTGCAGCCGTTACCCTCAATCAGGCATTCGAGATTCTTTGTGGCCTCACGGGCTACAAAGGCAAGCCTGCCTACGCGGAGCCGCGTTCGGGCGACATCCGCCACTCGCTGGCAGACATTGGCCGGGCGAGGGATCTGCTGGGTTACACCCCCCAGGTCGATTTCCGCGAAGGGATCAGGCGCACAGTCGAGTGGTACAGGACCACGCGCGAATAATTTCAACTCGCCATTCTGCCCCTTAACCTGCCGCTTCGTTCGCCGAGCGTCCCCTTATTTTTGCCCCCGCCCTCTGGCAATTTCGCTCAGATTCCCCTTGCTCACTCAGTGACGACAGTCACTCTTGTGTGACCTACACCTATTGACGAATCGTGTTTGATGGGCGACACTGTCTTGGAATTTCCCCAGAATAGATATTCGTTCCGAACGCCAGGGCCATCCCTTCTAGCTCCCATTGGCGTGGAGCAAAGAGAGACTCATGACGAGCGAGTTTTCGCTGCGGTCCGCGGCGCAGGGATTTATGTTCCTTGCAACGAATTGACCCGGCATTGAATGGACTCGCCGTTCCCAGGACTCGTTTCTGCGCAGTCTTTGCGATTGAGGTCTCCTTTTGTTACCGAATACTCTATCGATCCACGAAGTTTCCTTGAATGGCCCTGCGAGCCCAACTCCGGCGAGCCCAGCTCCGGTTAGCGTGGTTCGGCCGGCGTCCACCTCGTTGCGCGAACTTTGGCGTGTGATGTGGCGGCGTCGTCGCTTCATTGCCGGCCTGGTAGGGGCACTGCTTGTCGCGTGCGTTCTCTATTGCCTTATCGCGCCCAATCAGTACGAAGCAACCGGCCGGGTCGAGCTTCGCGCCGCGCCGGTTTCCTCACTCAACCTGGATGGCGCTGAAGCGCAGGTCCCCACGTCGATTCTCTCCGCGCCCATCGCTCTCGAAACGCTTGCCAGCGTCCTGCGCAGCGACCGCCTGGCGTGGCGCGTGATCCTCGGCCTCAAGCTCTACGATGCCTCCGGCTTCAGAAGCAATTTTGCAAGCCGCTTTCCGGATTTCAAGCCCGACCGGCCAACGCCCGAGGCTCAAGCCTGGCTTCTCGACCGCTTCTCGCGACACTTGCGCGTGCAATCCATGGCGCGCACCATGCTGGTGGAGATTCGCTTCCGCTCGCACGACGCGGCGCTGTCGGCAGCCGTCGTCAACGCGCTCATCGCCGCCTATGGCGAGCAGGAAACCGAGTCGCAGATTCAGGCGACTGCGCAGGCGTCCGGCTGGCTCACAGCGCAGCTTTCTGATTTGAAGGTTCGCGTGGATCGCGACCAGAAGCGCCTGGCGGCCTTTGAGGATCAGCACGGCATTGTCAGCACGCCGGACATTTTGGCCAACGGCCAGCCGGGCGAAACGGAACACAGCTCCGCGCTGCTGGAGATCGACGAGCTCGGCCGCCAGCTTGTTGCCGCCACAACGGACCGCATTCTAGCCGAGGCCGAATTTCGCGCCGCTTCGCAGGGCGATCCGGAAGCGGTTATTGCCTCCGATCCGCATCTGCAGGCCGACAACGCCAACTTTGCTACAGCGTTGCTCGAGCAGATTCACGCCCGCCGCAGCGATCTGGAACAGGAGCAGGCCCAGCTCAGCGCGGAACACGGGTTAGGTTTTCCGCGCGTCGTCGAAATCAACCGCCAGTTGCAGGATCTCGACCGCCAGAAGCAGGCCGAAGACGCAAAACTCCTCGAACGATTCCGCTCGAACCTGCAGACCGCTCTCGATCGCGAACAATTGGTGCGCAGCAGCCTTCAACAGGCCACCGCTGAAGGCATGAAGGTGAATGAGGCTGCCACCGAATACGCCGTCATGCGCCAGGAAGCGAATGCCAGCCACGACTTGTACCTGCGCGTCGAGGACAAGGCTGAGGAAGCTGGTCTCGCCGCAGGCGTTCGCTCGTCCAATATCTCCGTCGTCGATTACGCGCGCCAGCCGGTGAAACCCGTTGCTCCCGATCTTCCGCTCTATCTGGCCATCACGTTTTTTGTGGCGCTCTGGATCGCTGTTGGCACCGCTCTGGTGCGCGAGTCGCTCGGTTCGCACGCGGGTCCCGCGCTGCTTGCAATCATCGCGCTGCTCTCCGCCGGCGCACACCTTCGCGCGCAAGCGCCCACGCCAAACACCTCCGGCTTGCCTTCCGGCGTCGCCAGCTTTCCGCAGTCGCAGGAGACCCGAAGCGTGCCCAATCCGAATAACGCTCCACCGATTTGGAATGATGCGAGCGGCAGTGCTCCGGCGGCTGGCGTCCCTGCTCAATCAGGCGCGCAGCTTTCAGCGCCGATGCCCGCGCCCATCGGCCCCGGCGATTTTCTGGAGATCGCCGAGTACCACACGCCGGAGTTTCGCTCTACGGTTCGCGTCTCAGCGGAGGGCACGGTAACGCTGCCATTGGTGGGCGACCTCAAGCTTGCTGGAATGGACGACGAGGCCGCCGCGCGCGCCATTGAGGCTGCGTTGGTGGCCAAAGGCATGCTCCTCCATCCTCTCGTTTCTGTGCTGGTGACCTCGTACGCTGGCCAGGACGTGAGCGTGCTCGGCGAAGTCACGCATCCCGGCGTCTATCCATACACCGTCCACCATCGCCTGCTCGACTTGCTCTCCGCCGCCTCCGGCCTTTCAGCAAACGCAGGCCGTCTGGTCAACGTGTTTCATCAGGGCGATCCCAAGACTCCGCATGCAGTAGTGCTCGACCCCAGCGGGACGGACACATCTTCCGACCACAATCCCGAGCTCAGCCCCGGCGACACTGTCCAGGTGAGCCGCGCAGGCCTCGTTTACGTAGTGGGCGACGTGATTCGGCCCGGTGGATTTGCGGTCGATCCGGTGCAGGGCTTGACAGTGGTGCAGGCACTCTCGCTGGCCTGGGGGCCGTCGCAAAACGCCGCCGTCGGCAAAGTCCTGCTCATTCGCGAGCAGAAAGGCGGCCGCACCATGATCGCTCTCAACGTCCGCCGCATGCTTCACGGCCAGGATCCCGACCAGCCCGTGCAGGATCGCGACATTCTTTACGTTCCCGATTCCGTAGCCAAAAACCTGCTCAACCGAACCATGGAGTCCGCCATCCAGTCCGCCATTGGCGTCACCATCTACTCTGCGCTGGTTTATTCGCAACGGTATTAAGCGATGAGAAAAGCCGCATCGATTCTGCTCCTCCTCTTCGCCTTCACGATTCCGTGGGAATACTCCCTCGATCTTGGCGGCGTGCTGGGCAATGCGGCCCGTATCGCGGGCCTGCTGGCTCTTGTTGCCGCTGTCCCGGCGGTCTTGCAAGCCGGCCGAATGCGCACACCCGGCGCGTTCTGGTGGTTCACTCTTGCGCTCTTTCTCTGGTTCTGCTGCACCTATTTCTGGACCATCGATCCCGTTACGACCCTGGCGAGAATTCGCGGCTACTTCCAGGAAATGATGATCGTCTGGCTGGTCTGGGAATTCGTCGACACTCCCACCGATCTCCGCGCTCTGTTGCGCGCCACCGTCGCTGGCTCGTGGGTGCTCGCGCTTCTCACGCTCGCTGCCTTCAGCTCGCCTCAAGCCATCGCCGAGGGCCAGATACGCTTCGCCGCATACGGCCAGGACCCCAATGAGGTCGCACGCTTTTTAGATCTCGGTTTTCCGCTGGCCGCGCTCCTGGTCAACTGCGAACGGCGCTGGCCACCGCGACTTCTGGCTTTGGGCTTTTTCCCACTGGGGCTGGTCGCAGTGTTGCTCACCGCATCAAGGGAAGGCTTCCTCGCAGCGATCATTGGAATTGCCGGCTCCGTCGTTCTCCTCACGCAGGGCCGCGCTCGCCGCGTAGTTGCCGCAGTTTTCGTCCTGCCGCCGTTTCTCGGCGCTCTCTGGTTTGTTGTTCCCGCTGCGACGCTGGCGCGACTCGCCACCATCCCCGCGCAGCTCCAATCCGGCGACCTGAACGAGCGATTCAACATCTGGTCCGCTGGCTGGCGCGCCTTTACGCACGCACCGCTTCTCGGTACAGGTGCGGGCTCCTTTGTCGCCGCTGCCCGGCTTTCTCCCATTGACACGGCGCACAACACGGTTCTTTCCATCGTTGTATGCGGGGGCCTCTGCGCATTGTTGCTGGCCGGCATTCTGTTCATGCTTGCGGTGCTTTACGTGTTCCGATGCCACGGTCCACTTCGCATCGCACTGATCACATCATTGAGTGTGTGGGCACTGACCTCGCTTGCCGCCACCGTGGAGGAGAACCGCACCACTTGGCTGCTGCTGGCCATGATTGCAGTTGCCGGCCGTCTTGCTGCGGACGATCCAGTCGGGCTCGATGGCTGCTTCGCGTCGCGGCCGCTGCTTCCGGCGACTGCCCAATGGCTTGTATCCAATCCATCAACTCCTTTAATCTTGTGAGGTGTAACACGCCATGTTACAATACGAAAAGTGATCAGGACGTTCCGGCATCGCGGGCTTGAAAAATTTTTCAAGACAGGCTCGAAAACGGGAATCCAGCCGGCACATGAGGCGCGGCTCCGCATCCAGCTAACAGCCTTGAACCTGGCCTCGACGCCGCTCGACATGAACCGGCCGGGCTGGGATTGGCACCCGCTGAAAGGCGACCTCAAAGGGCACTGGGCGGTGACCGTCAACAGAAACTGGCGGCTCACGTTTCGCTTTGAAGGCGAGGATGCGAATCTCGTGGATTACCGCGACTATCACTAGGAGGAAGGAGTATGGCGATGATGCACAACCCGGCAAGTCCGGGGGAATTGCTGAAGGAATTCCTCGGAAAGACGACGGTGACCGAGCTTGCCCGCCGAATTGGTGTGGCGCGCGCCACGGTCTCTCGAATCCTCAACGGGCGCACCACCGTCACAGTCGATTTGAGCATCCGCCTCGGTCAGGCGCTTGGACTTTCCCCTGAATTCTTCTCCAAAGCTCAACTCCAATACGATCTCTGGGTCGAATTGCAGAAGAAGCGGCCGAAGATCAGACGGCTGGCAGCATGAACGGCGTCCGGGTCGATTTAGACGGAAGTGGAACCGTCGTGTCAGACCCGGTTGTCGTAGGAATGTACACGGACTGTCTTTAATTTCTCCTTGATCTGGCGTTCGAGCAAATCTATGCCGACGCTTTCTCGAAGATGGCAACTGACCGTGCCGCCTATCTCGGCCATGGGCTTCAACCGCGCCATCCTTCGCGCCGCGGTATCGGTCGGAGCCGCCGGCATCGTCGTTAAAGTGATCGCCACGTTCAAGGAAATCGCTGTGGCCTCCGTCTATGGACGTGCCGACGCCATGGACGCATTTCTTGCCGCCGCGCTCATCCCCAGCCTGCTCGTGAACCTCATTTCGGAATCGATGAATCAAGCGCTCGTGCCGACTTTGGTCCGGGTAAGGGAACAGGAGGGCCGCGAACGCGCCCAGCAGCTTTTGTCGAGTTCCATGCTCTGGATGTGTCTGCTCCTCGCCGCCGCCAGCGCGGTAATGGCCCTAACTGCGCGCGGATTCTTCCCGCTTATCGGCTCCCACTTTACGCCCGCCAAACTCGACCTTGCCGTGCATCTCTTCTACGGGCTGCTGCCGGTTGTTCTCATCACGGGAATCGCAACCAATTGCACCGCGGTCCTCAACACGCTGGATCGCTTTGCTCTTCCCGCTCTTGCGCCAATGGTCATTTCCTTCGCCATCATCTTCGGCGCGCTCGAGTTCGGCGGCCGTTTCGGCATCTGGGCCATGGTCTGGTCCACGCTGGCCGGTTCGCTGCTGCACGCCGGCCTCGTCGCGTGGATGATGCATCGGCGCGGCTATCGCTTCCGCCTGCGCTGGCATGGCATGGACGAGGCTACGCGCGAAGTCGCCGGCCAATACGGGCCTGTGTTACTCAGCAGCGTCGTCTCTTCCGGCGGCCTGCTTGTCGATCAGGCCATGGCTGCCATGCTCATCGCGGGTAGCGTCTCAGCGCTGGTTTACGCCAATCGCTTTGTCAGCGTCGTGCTCACCCTGCTGGCCGGCGCCGTTTCTACCGCCATCGTGCCCTACTTTTCGCGCCTGATCGCCTTCCGCGATTGGGCCGGATGCCGCCACACCCTGCGTACATGGGTGCGGCTTACCGCGCTTGTCTCTGTGCCCATTGCTGCGCTGCTCATTGCAGGCGCGCGTCCGTTGGTTCGCGTCGCGTTGCAACACGGCCAGTTCGGCCCGCGCGACACCGGCGCCGTCGCTCCTGTGCTC
The DNA here is from genome assembly GCA_003134815.1 of Acidobacteriaceae bacterium. Classification (GTDB taxonomy): domain Bacteria; phylum Acidobacteriota; class Terriglobia; order Terriglobales; family Acidobacteriaceae; genus Telmatobacter. Next base: position 73,311 of record PLCO01000049.1, read on the forward strand.
GCCATGTACGCCATTCAGATCCCGTTCTTCGTCGTCAGCCGCGTCTACTACCGCTTTATTGTGGCCATGCGGCGGACAGATCTCATCCTTTATTGTGGCATCATCAACCTCGGCCTCGACATCGTGCTCAATCTTGTCCTCATGCGCTGGTTCGGTGTCGCCGGAATCGCGCTCGCAACCTCGCTCTGGACCGTGAGCACATTTTTCTATCTCTGGTACTGGAGCAGAAAGCTCCTCGCCCGTGCGTCCGTCGCGGAGGCGAACCTATGATTCCCGCGCCTGCCGAGTACCTGCTTCGCTGCGATGATCTTTGCCCGACCATCTCGCCCGAACGCTGGCGGCGCGTTGAATCGCTTATCGAGGAGTTCAAGCTTCAGCCGATCCTTGCCGTCATCCCCGACAACCGCGACCCCGAGCTTGAAGTCTCGCCGCCCGATCCGAGCTTCTTTGAGCGAATGCGGATGCTGGAGGCCGAAGGAGCCATCATCGGCCTGCACGGCTACCGTCACCTGTGTGCAAGCCGCGGCCGCAGCCTTGTGGGACTCGCCCGCGATTCGGAGTTTGCCGGTGTGCCCGCAGGGACGCAGAGAGAATGGATCCACGAAGGGCTGAGAATTCTGCGAGAACAGGGGCTCAACCCTAAAATCTGGGTTGCGCCGCGGCATGGCTTCGATCGCAACACGCTGGAGGCGCTTCGCGCCGAAGGGATCACGATTTTATCGGACGGTTTTGCGCGCGTGCCGTTCCGGCGCTGCGGTCTGACCTGGATTCCGCAGCAGCTTTCGAGCCCTGTCGACAAATCCAAAGGCATCTGGACCATCTGTGTGCACCCAGACACGATCTGCGACGAGGATCTCGCAAAACTTCGCGCGTTTCTCACTGTCCATTCTGACCAGTTCACCTCCGTCTATCGCGTTCTCTTCGGCAGTCAGCCTGCTACCCTCAGCTTCGCGGAACGCATCTACGCCGGAGCCGCGCTGTGGCGGCTCAAAATCTCCCGTGCTGCCAGACGCGTGCGCCGCTCAAAACTCCTGCGATCGAGCAATGCCGCATAAAGCTGTTCCCAACGATTGAGAACGCTTTCCATGCCGAACTCTTCGACCACGCGACGTCGCGCGCACTCGCCCATCGCGTACCGCTCCGTTTGGGGCGTGTGCATCAGCGCTGCCATCGCTTCGCTCAGGCTGTCGGGATCGGCCGCGCGCGCCAGCCAGCCGTTGACGCCGTCGGTCAGCACTTCGCGTGTTCCTGGCACATCGGTTGCCACTGCCGGCACTCCGCAGGCGCCCGCCTCCAGCAGCACCATCGGCAGGCCTTCATAGCGCGACGACAAAACAAATCCGTCCGCGGCCTGCATCCAGCGCTTCACATTCGACTCAAAGCCGAAGAAACACACGCGCCGCTCCAGCCCCAGCTTCGTCGCCAGCCCCACGAGTTCCGATTCCAGCGATCCTGCGCCAAGAACCAGCAGCCGCGCTGTCTCCGGGGCGCGGGCAAGCGCCTTCAACAATGTCGGGTAATCCTTCACCGCTTCCAGCCTGCCCACGGCCAACCACAGAAACTCGTCGGTCAAGCCCAGTTGCCACCGCGCCTCAGCTCGCGCCTGTGCATTCGGTTTCCATGCATCAACTTCAATTCCGTTTCCCAAGATCGACAGTTCCTCCTTGCGCACCATTCCCGCGGCGAGATGCGAATCGGCAGAGGCCCGGCTCACTGCCGTCACGTGATCGGGCAACCGGCGGCTACACACGTAGCCAACGCGCCGGCTGCTGCCGCCTGTGCAGGAACTGTGCAGCGTGTCGATGACTACCGGCACCGGCGCAGCCAGGCACGACCACCGGCAGAGCCACGCAGCGTGCGGCAGGTGCGCATGCAGCACGTCCGGCCGCTCGCGCCATAGCCAGCGTTGAAAGCGAATCCAGCCCCGCGGATCTGCAAGGCCCTTGCGCATCTCCAGGCTTGTAAACGCGACGCCGCATTCGCGCAATTGTGCCGCCGCCGCTCCGCCTGTGCCGGAAAGCGCAATCACGCTCACGCGCCAGCCGCGGCGTCGCAGACCGCTGGCCAGCAGAATGGCCTGCTGTTCGGCGCCGCCAATCCGGTCCAGGCCCGGGATCGCTATCGCCGCGTGCTTCGCTACGCCGTTCGTCTTGCAGATTGCCGCGTGGCTCATAGGCGTCTGCACGCATGTTCATCGATCAGTTCTTCATACGATTCGATGGCGCGCTCGAAGGCAAACTCATTCGAGTGCCAGGTCGCCAAGGCATGAACATTTCTTGATCGCTTCTTCCGCCGAAAGGGAGCGCAGAGTGCGATCGGCACTGTGCAGACGGCCGCGATCAGCAGTGACACAACGAAGAACAGCAACGAAAAAGCGCACAGTATTCCTGTGAGAGCAAAACCTAACCAAGGACGAAGCAAGAGATCCCCCAGTGGCAAAACTGCCGCGTCCCGGGCCGAAAGCGACCCCGGAGACAATTCCAGCGATTTCGTGATGGACGCGCCCCTAACCCGCTCGACGTTGACCGCATCATCCACAGAAGTGCGGCGTCAATCTTTGCAGGAAATGGGCAGAACGTCTTGAATTGCTTTTGCGGGACTTTTGTTCGGCGGAGTTAGGCGGTGCTCTAAGGTGCGAAAGCCTTAATTAACGGGGCCCGGCACGCCTGAACTTATTTCGTCTGAACAAGTCTCCATCGACAATGACCCATGAGGAAGGGTCATTAAGGGGGTTGGAAAACTGTACCGAATATGTACTGCAAGGAAACATCTGATCTTAGAAAATGTCAAGAAATTAATCTCAACAAGGAAAACCGGCATGAGTTACTTTTGCTTTTCAAAAGGAATCCTTCGTTAGATTACCTCGTGCTTGCCGCCCTCAATTGCACGCTCCATGGCTGGTGGACTCGAATGGAAGAATTCGTGGCGGAATCGCTCGCCAGGTCGGATCGCCTCGAGCGCTTGAACGATCGCCTCGGCGAGGGCCTGGGCCGTAATCTCCGCTGCCAGCCACGCGCCTGGCCGGCCACGCAGCAAATCCACCACGCCTCCCGACGCCGGCGTGGCCACCAGAGGCAAGCCCGCCGCCGCAGCCTCAAGCAGGACATTCGGCATGCCTTCATGGCGCGACGGAAGCACGAAGAGAGTGGCTTCGGAAAAGAGTGCGTAAGGGCGATCGACGTAGCCGGCAAACTGAACGGCTGTCTCCAGTTTCAGTTCGCCGCACAGCGACTTGAGCGCCTCCTGCTCACGGCCGGCGCCGGCAAGAATCAGATTGACTTCAGGAAAACGCTCACGCACCGCCAACATCGCTTCCAGCAGCAGGTCGAAGCCCTTCTCCCGTGAGAGCCTTCCAATCGCCAGCAGTTTTGCGCCCGGCAGTTGTGGGCCTGAACCGATCCGCGCCACCGGAGCCTTCATGGCCGCCCGAATTCCATCCAGATCCACCGGGTTCGGCAACACCGCGATCTGGTCTTCACTGATCCCAGCGACCTGCGCCAGGTCCTTCGCCATCGCCTGCGACTGGCAAATTACACGATCCGAGTGCCGATAAAGCAGCCGAAAGAGCAGGCGCGTGAATCGCGGCAATTGGCCAAATGCCAGAACCGACGACACCGTCGCGTTCTGGCGCACCAGCACTGCAATCTTCGGCGGGAAGAGCGGCCTCAGCATTAAAACCAGAAAGCTGACCTCGACTGCTCCCGAAAGCACCACCTCAGGCCGGAGTCGCCATATCAACCGGAGCAGAGGAAACGCCGCGGCGCGCGCCCGCCCGGCGCCAAGCGCGTGAATGCTCACCCAGGGCGGAAGAGATTCTCCGCGTTTGTCCGCCTGCCCAACGAGCCCCAGATGTACCTCGTATTTCTCCTGCGACAGTCCACGAGCCAGCAGAGCCATCACGTGTTCGGCCCCGCCGCCTCCCAAATGAGAGAGGAGCAGGAGGATTTTCGTACGTTGCGCCATAAGATTCCTGAGAGGAAACCCATTCTCGCCCACTGTACGCACTTCACGTGTGTTTTAAATCACTGACTGTTTATTGGATTGCTCTAATCTTAGGGCTGTAAGTTGCTACATATGCTGTTTGTCCGATTGCCTTTGGTTCCCGCCTGAATCTGCCAACCACCCCCTCACATTTGGGGAATCCTTGTAGCGCGGGCCATTCATGGCAGATTCCGGGACCCTTTCCTTCCATCTCTCTTCTAGTGTCAACGAGCCGCCGACCATCCTCGTCGGTGTAACCAGCCAGGAAACCTGCCGAGCATGGGGACCACGCCTGGAAACGTTTCGCCGTGCAGGCTTCAGTGTTCTGCTCGTCTCCGGCCCGGGCGAGCTTGTGGACCACACCGCCGCTCAGGCAGGCGTGGAGCGCGTTGTCATTCCCATGCGCCGCTCCATCTCTCCGTTTGCCGATCTGCTTTCGCTCTTCCGGCTCTGGTGGCTCCTCGGACGCAGTAAACCCAGCCTGGTCGAGTTCAGCACGCCGAAGGCAGGCCTACTGGGGACTCTCGCCGCTAGATTGCGCGGCGTGCCCAGGCGCGTCTACATGCTCCGTGGGCTCAAGCTTGAAAGATCCACTGGACTCAAGCGCAGGATTCTGCTCGCTGCCGAGCGCATGGCCTGCGCCTGCGCGCATGTCGTGCTCTGCAACAGTGCAAGCTTGCGCGCCGAAGCAGCAGCGCTCAAGCTTGCGCCCGCGGAAAAACTGCTTGTGCTGGGTGAGGGAAGCAGCATTGGAGTGGATGTCGAGCGCTTCTCACCCGGCCCGAGTGACGTTCGCGACCCAGGCAACATGCGCGAGAAAATCGGAATTCCTCGCGAGGCGTCCGTCGTGGGCTTTGTCGGCCGCTTGACCCGGGACAAAGGCCTGCCGGAATTGATAGAGGCCTTCGATCGGATACTTGCAGCCGATCCTTCGGCGCATCTGCTGCTCGTTGGCTGGTTCGACGACGCGGAAGATGCGCTCGATGCCGGGCTACGCTCGCGCATTCTCAGCCACCCGCGCATTCATTGCACCGGCTTCGTCAGCGACTCGGCGCCTTACTACCGAGCCATGGATGTGATGGTGCTGCCCACCTGGCGCGAGGGATTTCCCAACGTTGTGCTCGAGGCCTCCGCGACAGGTATTCCCGTGGTCACAACCAATTCCACCGGCGCGCGCGACGCAGTGATTCCCGAGGTCACAGGCCTCCTCATTCCGCCGGGCTACCCTGAAGCCATCTACGAATCGGTGATCAAACTCCTGCGCGATCCCGAACGGCGGCGCCGCATGGGCCGAGCAGCCCGCGCCTGGGTGGTGGAGCATTATTCAGAGGAGCATGTGCTCTCACTGACGGCGAGCTATTACCTGAGCCTGGTGCAGGCCGAGCCGGCCGGACAACTTCAAAGCGCATGAGATCGGTCACCGGCTGCCTCTAGATATTCCGTTGTTGGTGTCAAAGGTGGCAAGCAAGCGAAGTGGAACAGGTTGTTCAACCGCTGGAACTTGGGGCTGACGATTACATAACGAAACCATTTCACCCATCGGAGTTCCTCGCTGGCATACGAGCGGCCCTGCGCCATCGCATTGCCTGTTGAGAATTCGCCTCAGAGACGGGAGAAACTTACCGAAAGGCAACTGAAAGATGGATATTCGACGGCGAAGGTGAGGCGGTGATGAACCCGCCTCACCTCCGAGGGCTTCATGGGGAGTGTTTGTCGATCTATGTTTCGGTGACGGTGCCGTCAACGGTCCTACACGGCAGCCTTCGGTTCATCAGCCGCGTCGGGCTTGATCTGCATCCTCGGCCAGATCGCGCATGAGCGCGAAGAACGCCGGCGACTGACCAATAAAAAGCCCCATTGCGGTCAGAAAGTTGACCACGCCCATCGCAATTCCCCTTGTCTCGGTCGGTCGGATGATCGAGCACGGAGGGAGTTTACGGCTCAGGAAGGGACAGGGCTCGGGCATGATCAAGTTGGTCTGGAAATTCTCGCCGCCAAAAGGCGAAGAATTCAAGTCGGGAAAAGTGACGGATACCCCTGTCACGGGGTCCACGGCGGTCAGAGGAGGCGCGTTGCCCGCCTTGTCTGACCAGGTTTGAAAGTGCATGGTTTCAGTGGGTCCAATGCTGATGAGAATACGCAGTACCTCGACACTGTCGGCTCGCTGAGCCATTGAGGGATAGAGGCTATTACCTCCTTGTTCGATGGTGGGGAAGTGGAAGCCTGCGGTGTTCGCTATGGCCTGCAGAAAGTTGGGGTCACTGGTATCGGCGTCGGTTCTGGGAATGGCCGTATGCTTCCCCACCGCCAGAGTTGGGATCGCCTGCGGGAAAGTGAAAGTTGGATCGAGATCCGGGTTGTGGGTGCTGCTCCTGTAGCGCGTCCACCAGCTGGTATCGAGCGTGAGCTCCATCAGGTTTGTGAGCCGGAGCTTTCCGCTGGAACCGGTTGCAGTGCTGCCAGATAGAGTCCGAAAGGGCTCGAGGTTTACAGGGTCTGCTCGCTTCGAGGTCAGATACGCATTGAGGAAGTTCTGGTGCGTGAATTCATCGTCGGTATTGTCTTGGACGTACTGAGCCATGTCGGCGTCCAAAACCGAAAGGGCCGCTGTGAAGGCGGGATTTCCAGTTCCTCCTGGCACCTCGCTGTCCGGGATACCACAGAGTTCGTTGTATTGCACCCAGAAGTCTGTCTCCAGGATTTCTGCTGCGGCTGCGAAACGAAGCAGGGCCGCATCTCCTCGAGTGAGACGGCTGCTGTGTTCCTCGGGTTCCTGCTCTGCCAAGAGGGAGGAACCATTTGCCAGGAGCCCGACGCCGGCAGTGGCAGCGCCTGCCGCGGCTATGCCGTTCTTTACGAACGAACGGCGATTGATTTCGGTTTTCATGTTGCTCCACGCATGGTGCATTGGGAAAAACCTCCATTGAAAGCAACACTCGTCTTTGCAAGCGCAAGATGTGTCATGGTGATGTAAAACTCTTGTCACTTGAATATCTAACTAGCCTAAGCACACCTTAAATTTGAATCACTCGTACTGCGTTGAAGCAGTGGTCTAAATCTTGTCGATCGTCAGCGGTGTGACTAGACGGAGTTTCGCTGCCCAACCAAGGCGGGGAATTGGGCATCCTTCAGTCGCATCTTCGCGATGCGCGTCAGCTTCCATCCGTCATACGCCTTCTGATGGCATCCCCGGCAACTCTCAGAACCAATGAATCGTGGTGCCTTCGAATCGTCTTGAGAAAACGAGAGAGGCACAGTCAGACTGAGCACGAGGAGCTGTGCCTCGTCACGTTTTTCTCAGCCCGCATCGCTCTCGCCGCTAAATAAATCGCGCTGCTCGCCGCTTGGCTTCATCGTCTCTGCGCGCTTCCTGCCCGCGGCTCCAATCAAGCTCAGCACATCCAACGTCTGGATCGCCTGCCGGGGCACATAGATGCGTTGGGTATTCGAGCGCGTATCGGGTGGCGTGAGAAGCAAGCCTGCGCCGTCCACAAGACTCCGGTCATTGGCCGCCAGACCTTCCAGCTCATCGCCGTCGGTCAGCGTGAGCCGCAACCACAGGCCGGCCGTGCGCGGCCTCAGCGAAAATCGCTTGCGTACCATCCGCTCAGGGTCGGCCTGGTCCGTCGATCCGGCAGGGAAGGCCCGCACGTAGCACATCCATTTCACCTGCTCCCAGCCCACGCGGACCACTTTGCCGGTCTGGTCCAGGATCTCCAGCTCCGGCTTCCCTTGCCCGAACTCATTGGTCGCGTATCCCGCGAGCCAGTCGCGAGAGAACTTGCGCACAATGACGGGTTTGCGTGCCGAAGCCATCGCTCTGGATTGTCGCACGAGCCGCTCGCTGGCGCTGCTTGCCTCTATTGCAACTTCTGGCTACCCCGCTTCGAGCTTCACCGGAAACCGGCCGCGATTCCCACACCGGTAAAGTTGCGAACGTGGTGCAATCTCGCTAGCCTTCCACTGCAACTTGTGTTATGTTTTGCTTTGCAATCTTTCGTGAATCGCACCGTAAGGGCAACATCTTCAGGCACTTGGGCTGCGGTCCAGACGGCGGAACCAGGATAGGGCATGCCCGACTATATTTACCTCCTCGAAAAGCGGCTTTCCCCTGACCAGCGCCACGCCATCGCGCAGTTGCGCACAGCCGCGCGCGAGGCAGGGAACATTCTTTTCCTCACCGGGGACGCCGTTCGCGACCTCACCAGCGGCCATGCGGTTCGCGAGCTCGAGGTTGCGGTCCACGGAAACGCCCTTAAACTCAAGAAACCATTGGAGAAACTCGGCGCAAAGGTCTGGGGTGAAGACGAGCTTACCCGGACCCTCTACCTTTGTTTTCCTGGGACCGTCCGCGTTGACGTCGTCAGTACCCATCGTGTCGAGTTCCCAAAGCCAGGCAAGCCGGTCTTTCATCCCGCCTCCATTCACGAGGATCTCCGTCGCCGCGACTTCACCGTAAACTCGATGGCACTCTCACTCAATGAAGGCTCCTATGGCCTTCTCATGGACCCGCTGAACGGCGCCGCCGACATCGAGTTGCGCGCCCTTCGTCTCGTCTCCAACTACGGCTTCATTGAGGATCCCTCGCTTCTCATTCGGGCTGTACGCTATCGCGCCCGCCTTGGATGGGAGATGGATCTACGCACTCAGGCCCGCTACGACAACTCCAAAACTGAAGGCGTCATCGAATACCTCTCCGCCCAGGACCGCAAATTTGAGCTCGAGCAGATTGGGCATGAAGAGGATGGACTGAAAGTTCTTCGCGCCCTTGAAGCCGAAGGTTGGATGAAGGTCCTCTTTCCGGCCTGGACATCCGCGAAGGCCGATGAAGCCAAGCTGACCGCTCTGCACGATCTGGCCATGCAACTCCTTTTGCAGGGAATTCATCCCGATATGTCTGCCGCGCAGATGCAATTGCTCACCGCCAAGCTGCCGCCGCGCGACCTGTCGGCGCTGAAAAAGTCGTTGTTGCGTCCGGGGTTCGTTGAAGAGTGGAGTAAGCTCGACTCGCTCGCTTCGGGGTTCGCGAAACAGTTGCTCTCCAAGCAGAACGCAAAGCCCTCGGCATGTTTTGAGCTTTTCATGAGCTATGATCCAGAAGCGATTCTATGGCTTGGCTTTACAAGCAAAGACAAAGCCGTCAAGGAGCGCTTCGAGCACTTCCTCAAGGTGTGGCCTGAGGCTCGTCAGCGCATTCCGAACCTGCTCATGCAGGAGATGCGCATCACACCTGAATTGCCAATCTATGCCGAGGTAGTTCAGAAGATCTTTCTCGAACTAATCGACGGTCGGCTGACAACCCCTGAAGAGATGCGCGCATTCCTCGAACCATTTTCTCCGCCGGCGCCGCCTCCGCAGGTCACCATCAAGCGCTCTCGCGCAAAACGCGTTGGAGCAAGGATTAAGGAGCGGGTGCCGGAGGAAGACGAGTCCGAGGATGGCCTGGATGACGACGATATCGAGGTCGCTGTCAGCGATGACGAAGAACTCGACCCGGCCCTTTTGCCCAAGGGCGCTCTACGTGCCGACGACGATGAGGAAGCTGCCGATGACGACGAGTTAGATGGCGAAGAAGCTGACGTTCCGCCGACCGGCAAGAAACTCGTAGGAAAAAAGGGGCAGAAGTCTCTGCCTGCCGTTAAGGCCGTCGCGGCCAAGTCGACGCCGGCTGCGGTCGCGCCAAAACCGGCTCCGGCTAAGGTCCAACCCGCCGCTGCGACCAAAAGGCCTTTGCCCCCTCCGGTACTGCCCAAGTCTGCAAAGCCCGCGCCTAAGCCGCCTGCGCCAGCTAAGGCCACGAAGGCCCCCGCCGCTAAGCCGGCAAAGGCAGCAGCCAAACCGCAGGCGAAGAAGCCCACGCCCGCCAAGCATGTACCGGCCAAGTCTGCCAAGCCAAAATCCAAGCCAAAGCCGACAGCCAGGCCTGCCAAAAAGGCCGCTGCGAAGCCCTCCAAACCCGCGCTGAAAAAGCCGGCTCCCAAGAAGGCCAAAAAGCGCTAAGCGCATGGCTCAGGATCCTGTCCCCGGTTCCCGGTCGGGTTCGTATTCCGCCTCGCGGCGAACTTCGTTGCTCGCCCAAATCGGTCCAAAGCCCACCAGAAGCTAAGTTGTTCCGATTCATCGCGCCTTCTTCGCCATCAGACCAAATTCATCAAACGTTTGCATTCCCTTTGCCTGATTGTTTTACTCTGTTGTTGGTTCCACGCGGCCAACTGATCCCGAGCAACTCCACCGGCCGCGGGACGAGGACTGACGGTTTTGAGCCAATCCGTATTTGTTCTGGAAGACGAGTCCGATATAGCCCGGCTGGTGCAACATCATCTTGAAGCAGCGGGCTTTGAAACACGCCTCTTTCACACCCCCACCAATCTCATTCCCGACGCCGAGCGCAAGCCTCCCGCGCTGTTTCTGCTGGACATTATGGTTCCCGGCGGAGATGGCCTCGATGTCTGCCGCCGCCTGCGCAATCACGCGGGCCTCTCCACGATCCCCATCATCTTCCTCACCGCGCGCGCCGGAGAAAACGATCGCGTCCTCGGCCTCGATCTCGGCGCCGACGACTACATCACCAAGCCATTCTCCACGCGAGAGCTGGTGGCCCGCGTCAAAGCCGTGCTTCGCCGCTTCGAGCGGCCCACGTCGCCTTCCATCATCAGCTTTGAAGAAGTCATTATCGATGCAAGCGCCATGCAGTTAAAGGTTCGCGGCGAGCTGACCACTACCACTGCAACCGAGTTCCGCCTGCTCGACTATCTGGCGCGCCATCCCGGCCGCGTCTTCAGCCGCGACCACCTGCTCGACGCGGTCTGGGGCGACGCCCGCTTCGTCACGCCGCGATCGGTCGATGTTTACGTGCGCCGCATCCGTGAGAAAATCGAGATTGACCCGGAGAATCCGCGCTACCTCAAGACCGTGCGCGGCGCAGGCTATCGTTTCGAACTACCCAAGGGCGCGTGAGAACAGCTTCTAGCTCCCAGCTCCTAGCCCGTTAATGCTGGAAGCAACCGTCGCGTTTGATCCGGTAGGCTATCTAAACGGCGAACGAGCTAGAAGCTAGAGCCTAGAAGCTGCTGTTATGACCTCGAACATCTTCACCAGGCTGCTCGTGCTTTTCGTCGCCCTCCTCGCGATTCAGGCGTTGGTGATCGCGTTCGTCTTTTATTCTTTTGTCGACCATTCGTCGGCAGGTGCGCTGCAACAGCTTGGCCGCGAAGCCCTCTGGCTGGCTGTGTTGTCAGTTGCAACCGCGCTCGTCGTTGCCATTCCGCTCGCTGCCTTCGTTGCCGGACGCCTCTCCGCCCGTTTGCGCCGTGTCGTCAGCTTCGCCCATCGCATCGCCGCCGGCGATCTCACTGCCCGCATCGATTCGATCGGCTCCGCCACAGGCCATCGCGAATTCTCCGCCATGGAAGCCGCACTCAACGAATCCGCCGTGCGGCTCGGCAGGGATTTTGCCGAGCTTGAAAGCGGGCGCGCCGAGCTGGCCGTCATGCTCGACTCCATGCAGGAAGCGGTGGTTGCCATCACCTCCGCCGGATTCGTTCGATGGTCGAACGCAGTCATGCAGGGCATCCTCGGATCGCAGCTCGCGCCCGGCCGCCCGCTGGTCCACGCAGTCCGTGATCCTGAGCTGCTGGCCTGCGTGCGCGGCGCGCTTGAGCGCGGCGAGCTTTGCGTGGGCCGCGCCAGCCTGCTTGCACCGGACCGCGTCTTTGAAGTCAACGCGGCGCCATTGCCTGCCGGTGGTGCGCTCGTTGTTCTTCACGACGTCACCGGCATCGAGGCCGCGCAAAAATCACGCCGCGAATTCGTCGCCAACGTCAGCCACGAGCTCCGCACTCCGCTCACATCCATCCAGGGCTACGTGGAAACGCTCATCGAGGATCCAAATCCCAGCTCTGAAACCACTCTCGAATTCCTCGGCGTAATTCTCAAAAACGCCGGCCGCATGAACCGCCTCACCGAAGATCTGCTCGCGCTCGCCAGCGTCGAGAGCCCCGACTACAAGCTCTCGATGCAGCCGGTCCGCGCCAGTGCGTTGCTGCAGGACGCCATTGATTCCATCGGCGGCATCGTTGTCGACTCCGGCGTCAAGCTTCAGTCCGCGGGCGCGCCGGACGCGCTTGTGATGGCCGATCCCGACGCCATGCATCAGGTCTTCGGTAACCTCATGGAGAATGCGCTCAAGTACGCGGGGTCGGGCAAGCGCATACAAGCCGGCGCGCACCTGCTTGCCTCTGAAGTCGAGTTCACCATTCAGGACTTTGGTCCTGGTATCGCCTCAGAGCATCTCGAACGAATCTTCGAGCGCTTCTATCGTGTCGACAAGGCCCGCTCTCGCGAGTCAGGAGGCACCGGCCTCGGCCTTGCCATAGTCAAGCACATCGTGCTCGCCCACGGCGGCCGCATCTGGGCTGAAAGCGAGCTGGGCAACGGCGCATCGTTCCACTTCACGCTGCCATTGGCGGCTGCACCGCAAACTGTCCAGCAGCCGGCTCAGCAGCCCGCCTCTCCCGCAGCCGTCTAAGGCGCAACCAAAGTGCAGTGGCGCCAGACCGCCGCTTATGCCCCGACAGGTCCTCGTCTTCTCCCGCCTTTCCCTATTCCCTCGCTTTTTTTCAACTCCCCGTAACATTTGGCGTGGACAATGGACCTCGGCAGGAAATCTGAAAGGGAGTCAACCGTGAAGAAATCATTGCTTGTCATTGCGTTGTTTATGTGTGCGCTGAGCGCTGCTCAGGCTCAAAAGATCACAGCTGCGGGCGCAACTTTCCCGTACCCCATCTACTCCAAATGGTTCAGCGAGTACAGCGCCGCGCATCCAGGCGTGCAAATCAACTATCAGTCCATCGGTTCCGGCGGAGGCATCAAGCAGGTGTGCTCAGGGACCGTCGACTTCGGCGCATCCGACATGCCCATGCCCGACGATCTGCTGGCTTCATGCGGCGTGAAGCTGATTCACATTCCCAGCGTACTGGGCGCGGATGTGCCGGCGTACAACGTGCCCGGCGTAACCAGCGAACTCAAATTCAGCCAATCTATACTCCCGGACATCTTCCTGGGCAAAATCACGAACTGGAACGATCCGCGCATCGCCAAGGACAATCCGGGAGTTAACCTGCCCGACCAGAAGATCATCGTCGTCCATCGCTCAGACGGCAGCGGAACCACCTTTATTTGGACTGATTATCTGAGCAAGGTCAGCAAAGAGTGGGCCAGTGGCCCCGGCAAGGGCACCTCGGTAAACTGGCCGACGGGCGTGGGCGGCAAAGGCAATGAGGGCGTTGCTGGCTACGTGCGCCAGTTGCCGGGCGCCATCGGCTACGTCGAGCTGATTTATGCTTTGCAAAACCACATTGACTTCGGCTTGGTGGAAAACGCGGACGGAAAATTTCTCAAGGCTTCGATCGAAGGCGTGACCGCCGCCGCAGCCACTGCCAAGATTCCTGCGGACTATCGCGTCTCCATCACCAACGCACCGGGCCCTAACGCCTATCCCATCTCCAGCTTCACCTATCTGCTTATTCCCACGCAGCCGAAGAATATGGCGAATGAAAAAGTCATCAAGGACATGCTCAGCTGGTGCCTCAACGCTGGCGAAGGCGAGGTTTCCAGCCTCTCTTACGCGCCGCTCCCTGACAGCCTCAAGCAGAAGGTTCTCCAGACCGTCTACGCCCTGCCATAGCAATGTAGCGCCGGACTAGAGTCCGGCTGTCGTGCGGGCCTCAAGACCCGCACATTCTCCGCGAGGAGTCCGGCGCCCGCCGGACTCCTCGGCCGTTTTTCTTTCCAATCGCTTCTCCCTCGAACGGACCGGCATCTCCATCGCGACCGCCCGCCCTCCGCGCGTTTCCGCATGGCGAGTGCGCGTCCTTCACCCGACTTGGAATCACAGATTCGTTTCTTGGCGAAACGCGGGAGCAATTGCGGAGAGGCAGGATCTTAAAGCTGGAAGCTAGAAGCTAGGGGCTTGCGGCTTTGGTACACTCTCGAAGGCCCGGCTATTACGATTTCTCTCGTTTCCGGCCACATCGCAATGACCCCTGTCTCTTCGATCTCGCCGGTCTCAACGATTAATGACATCTTTGTTCGCATCGCCGCGGCCGCCAATCCGCGCGCCGTTCTCTGGCAGGACGAATTCAGCCAGTGGCACCCAATCTCCTCCGATCAGATGTATCAACGGGTCCGCGCATTGGCCACGGCCTTTCTGCGATTCGGCGCAAAGAAGGGCGACCGCATCGCCCTCATCAGTGAGAATCGCTGGGAGTGGGCAGTCACCGATTTCGCCGTGCTGGCCATCGGCGCCGCCGATGTACCGCTTTATCCCACCCTCACTGGCGAGCAGATCGCCGAGCAGTTACGCGACGCCGATTGCCGCATCGTTGTTGTCTCCACCCGCCAGCAGTTTGACAAGCTTCACTCCGTGCGCGCGCAGACTCAGTTGCAGTCCATCGTAATCATGGACTCGCCTGCTCCCGACGGCGCCATCGCCATGAGCGAGCTGCTCGCCGAAGCCGATGCGGTCGGCGCTCACCGTGACCCCGACCGCGATCCCGCTTTCGACGCGCTCCTTCGCTCCGTCGAACCCGGAGACCTCGCCACCCTCATCTACACCTCAGGAACCACCGGCGAGCCCAAAGGCGTCGCGCTCACACACGGCAGCATCGCCGCCAACCAGAACTTCGCCGCTGTCGATTTCGGCTTCAATTCTACTGACGTCTGTATCTCTTTCCTGCCGCTCTCGCACGTCACCGCCCGCGCCCTGGATTACGTCATGTTCAACCACGGCGCGCAGGTGGCCTATTGCACACAATTCGACAAGCTGCCGCAGGCCATGCGCGAGGTTCGGCCCACGGTCATCGTAGGAGTTCCCCGCGTCTATGAGAAGATCCGCCAGGCAGTCGAGCAAAAGTCCGCGCAATCGCCAATCAAGAAGCGCCTACTTGGCTGGGCCATCGGTCATGGCGCGCGCTTTGCCGATACCGTCTACGATGGGCGCAAACCCGCCTCAGCTTTGTGGAAGCTCTGCGACAAGCTCGTTTATTCCAAAGTCCAAGAGGCGTTCGGAGGGCGCGTAAAGAACTTCATCTCCGGCGGCGCGCCCCTCGGCATCGATACGGCGCGCTGGTTCGCCTCCGCGGGCATCGCTCTTTGGGAAGGCTACGGCCTCACTGAAACTTCGCCGGTGATCGCGCTGAACACGCCCCTCAGCCATCGCATCGGCTCCGTCGGCGTGCCCCTGCCCAACATCGAGCTAAAGCTTGCCGAGGACGGCGAGTTGCTGGTCCGCGGGCCTTCGGTCTTCGCCGGTTACTGGCAAAAGGCCGGCGCTACTGCCGAGTGCATCGATAGCCAGGGCTGGTTCAGCACCGGCGACATCGCTCATCTCGATGACGACCGCTTCCTCTACATCACCGATCGCAAGAAAGAACTGCTCAAGACTTCCGGCGGAAAGCTGGTCGCGCCACAGCCCATCGAAAGCAAGCTCAAGAACAATGTCCTTGTGGCGCACGCGGCGCTGGTCGGCGATCGCCACAAATTTATCTGCGCGCTTTTGTCGCCCAACTTTGCTGCATTAGAAGCCTGGGGCCGCCAACAAGGAATCGCGACCGAATCGCGCGCCGAGTTGGTCGCCGATGCGCGCGTTATCGCGCTCTACGCTGAAATTGTCAGCGAAGTAAACAGCTCGCTGGCCAACTTTGAGTCGCTCAAGCGCTTCCGCATCGTCGCCGACGAGTGGACGCAGGACACCGGAGAGCTCACGCCCTCCATGAAGATCAAGCGCCGCGTTCTTACAGCTAAGTATTCGGCGGTGATCGACGAACTTTACGCCGACGAAGCAACCGCCCGCGGCGAATCGGCGAGCTGATTCTCCCAATTCCTCTCTGCATCGGCTCCCCCTGGCCGTGCATGATCCGCTGCACGGCTCCGAAAAATGGCGCGCCCCACGCGCCCACGCCCAGCACAGCGCCAAAAATGATGACGGCGTCGATGCTTAGCCTGCCCTCGCGCGTCCAGTAGACATCGGAATCAAGGCTCAGCCACAAAGCGAATTCGTCCAGCGTGAGCGCCGCGCCCACTCCGTAACCCACCGCCATCAGCCGCCCCAGAAAAATCGACATTGGCGACTGCGACCACCCGATGTCGAGCAGCCAGCCGTAGCCCACAAAAAGCAGAATTAGAATGCCCCACACCAGGTGGTGGATGTGCAATCCGTGCACCATCACCCACTGCATGCGCCCTTCGTGATTCGAGATCCGGTGCACCAGAAGCCGCACGCCGGCAAACGTAATCAGGAAGGCCACAGACGCAATAAACATGCGCTGCCGCGGCCGGTCCGGAATCGTGGCGCGGATCAGGTAGCCCAGTCGCGTCAACTGCAGCAGCACCAGCAGTACGACGACAACCAGGCCCACGAACGCAAGCAGGAATCCAGCGCCGCTTTCAGGCATACCCTATTGAACCACTCGCCCACGCCCTTGACCATTGTTCACTGATCACTGCTCTTTGCCTTCTCGGTCCCTTGGTCCTTGTTCCCGTCGTCCATATGTCCTTCATCGCGACTTCCGTTGACAGTGCCGCGATACACTGTTGAGTGCGCTGAGAACCTTGAATTTCAAACTGTGAACTGCTTTTAAGAGGAGATTTCACGATGCGAGTTGCTTTGTTGACCGGAGGCGGCGACTGCCCCGGATTGAATGCTGTTATTTATGCGGCTGTCAGAAAGGGCATCAACCACTACGGCGACGAGTTCATTGGATTTCTGAATGGCTGGCGCGGCGTGCTCGATAACAATTCCATTCCGCTCACCCTCGAGAAGGTTGATGGCATTCAGTTGCGCGGCGGCACCATCTTGCACTCTTCGCGCACCAATGTGAAAAAGATTCCCGGCGGCATCGACAAAGTGCAAGAAGTCCTCAAGGCCAACAAGATCGATGCCCTCATCGCGCTCGGTGGCGACGACACGCAATCGGTCACCCTCTTCTTGAGCGAGAATGGCGTGAACGCCGTCGGCGTTCCCAAGACCATCGACAACGACATCAGCGGCACCGACGCCACCTTCGGCTACGACACCGCGGTTATGATCGCCACCGAGGCAGTCGATCGCATCCACACCACCGCCGACTCGCACAACCGCGTGATTGTCATTGAAGTCATGGGCCGCGACGCGGGCTGGATCGCCTACGCTTCGGGCATTGCCGGCGGCGCCCATGTCATTCTCGTTCCCGAGAAGGAAATCGACATCGACCATGTCTGTGCGCTGCTCAAGTACAACTACGATCACGGCAAGCATTACGGAGTCGTCGTCGTCGCCGAGGGCTGCCATCTGCCAGAGGTCGGCCAGGTCACCGGCTCCCAGCAGGTCGACTCCTTCGGCCACGTTCGCCTCTCCGGTATTGGAGAAGCGCTCGCTGAGCTGATCGAAAAGAAGACCGGCTACGAAACTCGCTCTGTGAACCTGGGCCACACCCAGCGCGGCGGAGTTCCCACGGCTTACGACCGCGTTCTCGGCCAGCGCTATGGCCTGTACGCCATAGACATGGTGCACCAGAAGAAGTGGGGCCGCATCGCCGTCCTTCACGGCATCGACATCACCGACATCCCCATCAAGGACGCCATCATCACCAACCGCCGCCTCGACCAGCGCTTCTTTGACGTGATCGCTGACCTCGAAGCCAAGGTGTAGTTTGTCGCGTGAGGGAACAGATCCATGCAGGCCGCCATCGGGCGGCCTGCGCTGCCTTAGTACCATCGAGCTTACGCGTCACGAGTTCCGGGATTCGCCTGCGAATCTGCGCTGAGCACGACAAAACTGACCACTGACAACTGATCACTGACCACTGTGCATGCACTATCGTCTCTATCAGCCCGCCGACTTCGCGGCTCTCTACGCCGTCGAAGAACTCTGCTTCGAGCCGCCGTTTCGCTTCAGCCGCGCTTTGATGCGCAAGCTTGTCGCCAATCCCAACTCGGCGACATGGATCGCCGAAGAGAATTCTGTATTAGCCGGCTTCGCCATCGTCGATTGGGCCACGGTTCCAAAAGGGACCATCGCCTACATCCAGACGATCGAAGTGCATCCCGCTTCGCGTTGCCGCGGCATTGCACATGAGCTGATGCGCCTATTGGAGGATTCCGCTCGCGCCGCAGGCGCTACTGCAATCTGGCTCCATGTCGATGTTGAAAATTCCGCCGCCATTAGTCTTTACGAAGACCGCGGCTATGCGCGAAAGGGCAGGGAAGAGCACTTCTACGCGCGCCACCGCCCGGCATTTGTCTACGCCAAGTCAATTTCAGACGCATTGGGCCCATTTCACGTTATGTAGCCCGCGGCCTGCACTTCTGTTCCCTGTTCCCTAATCCCTGATCCCTGCTTTTCTCACTGCCCAGCGCTGTCCGCATTTCTGATGAATGCCGCCACGTTGTCGTGAAGCTGTTTCACGCACTCATCGCGCACGTAGACCATGTGGCCGGACTCGTACCAGGCGTAGGTGATGTTCTTCGCCAGCGACTGCGGAATCGGCAGGTGCTTTTCTTCATACTGCGCCGCGAAGAACGGCGTGGCCAGATCGTAGTAGCCGCCATTCACAAGAATCTTCAGTCGCGGATTGGTCTTCATAGCCAGGGCCAGATCCGCGCTCACGTTCACTCCTATCGGGTTGCCATTGTGAACCCAGTTCCATGCCGCGTTCGTCGTATACAGCAGCGGCTGGTATGTTTGCCCGTCTCCGTACTTCAAATCCTTGCGCACGTATTGATTGAAGAGCGCCACGTAGGCTGACGAAATCGCCGCCCCTTGCGGGTCATACTCGGCGCCCTCACTCAGCGGATCGAGGGTCGGTCCGGAGAAGCGCGTGTCAATTCGTCCTGTCGTCAAATCCTCCGCATCCTGCAACGTCTTTTCAAATTCCGGGCCGCTTACACGCAGGTCGGCTTTCAAAATGTAATCCACCGGCAATCCGGTGTACTCATGCATTTTCTGCGCAACCTGCTGCTTCTCGTCGGCGCCTACATCGGTTCCCAGCGCCAGTGCGTGCGCATAAGGTCCCATCGCAAAGTCTTCCACATCTTTCAAAAGCGGCTCCAGCGCCGCCGGCTGATTGGGCAGCTTCTTGTGGTACCACGCCGTTGCCGCGAAAGTCGGCAGCGCCAGCTCGTAGGGCAGGTCCACGCCAGGATTGTTTGTGGGTTGGTCGATATCGGTTGTGAAGTTGAAAATCTGCGACAGCAGTACGACGCCGTTGATGTCGATATTCAGTTTGTTCTCCAGCAGATTGGCCAACACCGCCGACCGCGTCGTCCCGTAGCTCTCGCCAAAGATGAACTTCGATGAGTTCCATCGTCCATACTTTGAAATGAAGCGTTGAATAAACCGCGCGTACGCGTTCGCGTCGCCATCCACCCCCCAGAACGCCTTGTCCGGATCCTTCCCCATCAGTTGTCCAAAGCCCGTGCCCGGCGCGTCAATAAACACCAGGTCGCTCACATCCAGCAGGGAATTTGGATTGTCGACCATGGTGTAGGGCGCGGCCGGCAAATGCGTGTCGCCCGCCGTCATCACATGCTTCGGCCCCAGCGATCCCATGTGGAGCCACACCGTCGAGCTGCCTGGCCCGCCGTTGTAAACGAACGTGACCGGCCTATCTTCAGCCTTCGCGTCTTTCTTGAAGTACGCCACATAGAACATTCTAGCTACGGGCGTTGCATCTTTCGCGCTTGTGGGCGCGTTCAGCGCGGTCTCGCTCCCCGGCTGCGGCTTGCCGTCCATCCCAAGCTCCGCATCCTGCGAGTCCGTCGACCCCACCGTAATCGTTCCGGCAATGGCCGTGTAGGCAATCTGCTGCCCGCCCACATTAATGCTGCCCTGTGTCGT
>PLCO01000020.1 GCA_003134815.1 Acidobacteriaceae bacterium
GCTAGTTATCTAGGACAGCCCCTCAATCAAAGTTAAAAGGCCTGTGCAAGCGCACAGGCTTTCGTGTTTCTTGCCACTGAAACGGAATTTGCGCGCTTACTTGTAATCCTGCGCGGATGGATAATAGCCGCGCTTATTAATCACATTGACGTTGGGCCGGTCGACGCGCACCTCGATGTTGCGAAACTTGTCATCGTAGATCGACTCGTGGCTCAGGTAGCCGAGCGTGTACTGGTCGCGGGCCTCTGAGGCGATCTTGGCGTAACTGCGCTCGATGCCGTTCACGTTGCCCTCAGCATAATAATCGCCGCCGGTGGCGACGGTGTACCGGTAAAGAATGTTGTCGTACACGCCTGTAAGGGGAATGTGAATGCGGTCAACCCACTCTCCGCCCCAGCGCGCGGTGTCGCCCACCAGCGTGCCGAAGACGGCGATCTTGTTGGTTTGCAGGTAGCGCACAACTTCTTTCCAACTGGCCCTGCTGCCGTACTCCTTGCCGTCGGAGATGACGAAGATGATGCGGCGGCGATCTTTGGGCCGCGTGGAAAGCTCCTTGGCCGCGGCCAGGATTGCATCGTTGAGAGTGTGAATGTCCTTGGGAAGATTGAGCTCCCCGATTGTCTGGGTCGACTTGCCCGGCTGCAGGTTCGGGTCAGGGCACATGCCATTGATGGACATCGCGCAGGCCGAGAACGGTGAGCTTGGGTCAGGCACCATGGGGTCGCTGCCGGCGGCCTGCGCGAGCGAAAGTATGGCGGGCAGGCGAGCGCTTTGGGCACCGGTAAAGCCCGTCCACTCTTTGGGGCCGTTGGTGTAGGTGAAGACCGCGGCCTCGTCATAAGGCGCGAGCGCGCCCTGGATGGAGCCCATGGAAGTGTTCACCTGCGTCATGACGTTCGAGGGCACGGTTTGATCGATGACAAAAGCGATGGAGAGCGGCTGCGGATCGACGCTGAACACGTTCAACCGCTCGCGGGTGTTGTTTTCGTAGACGGTGAAGTCGCGCCAGGTAAGCCCCGATACCAAATTCCCCTTGGAATCCTTCACAGTGACTGGGACCTGGACGAAGTTCACGTTCACGACGATATTCGGTACCGCGGAGAGACTTTGCGCAGGAGGCGTGTCTTGCGAGTTGGGCGCTTGCTGTGCAACTGCGGGCTGCTGGACCGGCGGGGCCGGCGGCTGTTCAGTTTGATTTGGTTGATTTGGTTGATTCGGCGTTCCGCCTGTGGAGTTCGAATCTGGAGTAGTGGGAGTTTCAGCCGCGCCAATTCCTGGGGTGATGGATCCACTTACACCCGGGAGCGGAGGCGGAGCTTGTGGCGTGGGCGCGTCGGGGACGGGAGCCTGTTGTTGGGCCACAGTTCCCGGGCCCAAAACCAGCCCTAGACCCAGCAACCCTGTCGACGCAATGGTTTTCCAACCCATCACCGAGAATCAAACCTCCCCAAAACCCTTCAACCACGCCGGCGAAACACCATGCGCGCGCCAAAAGGGCCGCAATCCACAGACTATCAGACGCGGTGGAGAGGCACAGGTTGCCTGGAGGCCCGCAAACAGGCGCGAGGAAAGGCGCGTTATGCTCTCTTAGGAGTCCGGTTCTCGTCTAATGAGGCATTATGCGGGGCAATGTGCGCTTAGGGTGTATCGCTGCAATTTTGGTTGGCTTGCCGCTGCTGCCGGTGGCGGGATGGGGTCAGCTTGCGCCCTCGCCAGACGCGCCTCCGGTGAGCAATGCGCCTGCTCCACCGCCGGATGAGACTCCGGCAGCAACCTTCAAAGTGAATGTCAATCTGGTTGACCTGTTTTTCACGGTTAAGGACAAAAGCGGGCAACTGATTCCGCATTTGACACGCGACGAGTGCCAGGTAGCCGAAGACAAGACGCCGCAAACTTTCAAGAGCTTTGCGGCGCAGACGGACCTGCCGCTGACGCTGGGCATTCTGCTTGATACCTCGGGCAGTCAGCAACGAGTGCTGCCCCTGGAGCAGGATGCGGGGAGCCGGTTTCTGCAGCATGTCATCAGGCAAAAGGACGAAGCGTTTGTGCTTTCGGTCGATGTGAAGGTTGAGCTGTTGCAGGATCTCACCAACAGCCCACGGCTCCTTTCGCGAGCGTTGCAACAGGCCCAGATCAACGTAGGGGGCGGCGGCCTTGGTCCCGGGCCTGTACCCACCGGAGAACCCCGCGGAACTCTCCTCTACGATGCAATCTACAAGGCTACGAACGACAAGATGATAGACGAGTCAGGACGCAAGGCATTGATCTTGCTCAGCGATGGTCAGGATCAGGGAAGCCGGACTACGATCAAGGAAGCAATCGAAGCGGCGCAAAAGGCAAACGTCGCAATCTATGTGATCCTCATCGCGGATGTGCAGAGCTACTGGGATCAGGGCATGGGCTACTATGGCTATTCGGCCGCCAAACAGCTTGCCGATGCAACTGGTGGCCGAGCCATTAACGTGGGCAACAACGGCGCCAAGCTGCAGGCAGCGTTTCAGCAGATTGAGGACGAACTGCGCACGCAGTATGTGGCCAGTTACGATCCCAGCAATAGAAAGACTGATGGAACATTCCGGCACATCGGGCTGGAGTGCCACGGCGACCAGGGCGAAGGTCTGAAGGTGCAGGTGCGCAAGGGATACTATGCACCGTCGCCGGATAATTAGGAGTCCGCTCAGCGCGATCGATTCTCCGGCTTGCGAACGTCGGGTTCGAAGGGCGGGTTCCGAACGACGGGTCCGCATGCAGGGGGCTTTGAAAGGATTTCGGAATGGATTTCGAAATGAAGACTGCCATCGCCATTGTGGCGGCTGCGACCACTCTCAGCAGCATTCCCCTCATTGCGCAACAGGACGATGCAGCGTCGCCGGAGAATGACAGCGCAAAAGTGACCTATGCGCCGGCAGGCGGGGGATTCGGCGACCAGGCAGCTTCGCACGCGTGGGAGATGTCCGCGGTGACGGGCGAACTGGAAGGCAAACTGGATTCGAAGATTGCCAAAGTGGGTGATCGCGTTGTGCTGAAGACCACTGAGAAGGTGCAGACCTCGGACGGAACGATAATTCCCAGAGGCTCGCGGCTGGTGGGACACGTAACCGAAGTGCAGGCGTTCGACATCGAGGTTTGTCCAGCGCGCATCGCGATTGCGTTCGATCACGCCGAGTTGAAGAATGGGCAGAGCATTGCGATCTACACGCTGATTCGGGGAGTGAGCACAAGCGTGGCCCCCATTACCCTTCCACAAGAGGACGACGGCGGCGGGATGGGAATGCCGGTGCCGGCCGGCGCCATGGCCAACGGTGCAAGGTTGGGAGGCCCTGGCTACGGCAGCACCGCACCCGGTTACGCGACCAGCCAGGTGGACCGAGTTTCCGATGCTGCCGTTGCGGAGGGAAAAAGAGAAGACGCCAATCGAGACTCGACGGGAAGCGCAACGGCGCAGGGAGGCGGCGGCTTGAACACGAATGCCGGCGCTCACGGGGTTGCCGCCGCGCGCGCCGTTCCCCATGCGACGGGAATTCCCGGCGTGATGCTCGCCGGAAACAGCTCCTCTTCCGGCGTATTGCTGGCCCCACTCAAGAACATTCAATTCGAGAGCGGAACGCAGATTCAGCTGGGCGTGGCAAGCGGCAAGTAAGCGAGGCTGCCGGCGATCATTAAAGATTGTTCGGGAAAGGTTGATCGGGCGAACGTTAAAAATTGATCATTAAATTCTTGGAGATTGTTGGAGATCGTTGGCAACTGTCTCGATTTCGGACAGACCATTACCAAATTGAGCAACGTTTCGCGACACCGTAATCTGGCGCGGAAAAGAACGCCTCGGTAGTATCGGCAACAACAGGAAACACTTGAAGCCGCCGGCAAAATGGTTTTCGGCCTCACGCATTCAAGCTCCGAGGTGCTCCCAATGGCCATTCAACTCGCCGCCCACGAAGGATTCGAGATCAGTCCGCTGTTCCGGCAATCGATTGAGGAGCGCATCGCGCGGCTGGAACGCGACGCCGATCACGACGAAGCTCAATTGGACCGGCTGGACAACGTCGATCATTTTCGCCGGCAGATGCGCCTGGTAGCCGTGCAACGCGCCGAAGCGCTGCGCATGAGGCTCTTCCTCGATCGCTCCAGATCCGAAGAGTCGCGCCCGTTGATCCAGCTCTAGAAACAGAGATCAGGGGTCAGAGATCAGGGGTCAGAGATCAGGGGTCAGAGATCAGGGGCCAGAGATCAGGGGCTGCATATTGGGGTGAGTCGCGCCTTCGCCGCGCATGCTGGCAGAACGAGAGTCTAGACGCGCGTCCTCGGCGGCCTGCACCTTTCTCCTTTGGAAATCCTGAGCACCGCCGCCGAAGCGAAGCTCTTCGCAATCAATCTTCAGCGCGTGTTTCCACAGGAGCGCGCGTTTCCACAACGGCGCGGCACCGAATTCACTCGTAGACTAGGGGCTACTCACACTACTGGGTGGAGGGGTCTCACCCGATGCCGAATCTCGACTACTTTGTCGTGGACGTTTTCACCACCGAGCCGCTTGGGGGCAATCCGCTGGCGGTAGTGATGAACACGTGCGGTTTGGCGACTGAGCGGATGCAGGCGATTGCGCGTGAGTTCAATCTCTCCGAGACGACATTCGTCGAGCGCAGGCCGGCGGCAATCGAGCAGGCCGAGGGCGTGCGCGTGCGCATCTTCACGCCGCGGGAGGAGCTGCCCTTTGCCGGCCATCCTACTCTGGGGACTGCAGCAGTGCTGAAGGCTCATGCGCCGGAGACCGTGCAGGGCGAAACGGTGACTCTGGCGCTTGAGGTTGGGCAGGTGCCGGTACGCTTCGAGATCGGCGCTGAGGGCTCCTTGGGCGCTGAGGGCTCCCAGGACGCCGGCGGTTCAGCGGGACTCTTCGGCGAGATGACGCAGCGCGATCCGGAGTTCGGCGCGGAGCTGGATACGCAAATGGTGGCCCGCCTGGCAGGTTTGAGCGCTGACGATCTCGACCCCACGCTGCCGGCCCAAGTGGTTTCAACCGGGACGGCCTTTGCCGTTGTTGTGCTTCGCTCGCAGGCCGCGCTGGAGCGTCTCAAGGTGAATCAGGAGGAAGCGACTGCCTGGCTGCGCGAGCGGGGAGCGCGGTGGTTCTATGTGCTGGCACCGGAATCGGACCAAAGCCAGAACACCACGAAATGGCGGGCGCGCATGCAGTTCTATGGCGGTGAAGATCCGGCCACAGGCTCGGCAGCGGGTTGCGCGATCGCTTACCTTGTCGCTCGCGGGGCGGTTCCTGCGGAAATGCGCGTGCACCTGCGTCAAGGCGTGGAGATGGGCAGGCCAAGCGATCTTTTTCTCTCCGCGAGAAGAGATTCCGCGAGGGTGAGCGATGTGCGCGTTGCCGGCAGCACAGTTCTTGTTGCAAAAGGACAGCTTTTCCTGCCCTGATGCACATGCTTTCAACAGATATTCATCTTTGCAAGTGACGATGTGTGTTGCGGCTACAGGTTTTCCACTTGTTTCAATCGGATTTTCAAGGTCGTCTTCTCTTCTTATTCTCTCTTTTTTTCTCTCGCCGGCACTCGTACTGTTTCGATTCGTAGCAGACAATTTTCCGGCGCGTTTCCTCTGCAGATGGGTGGCGCGCCAAACGCTATGCACTTGACCGCGAAGCAAGACTGAAAGCGGTTCCACAATTTGTTTGCCCTTTCCGGCGGCTTGTCCTGCGGCTTTTTCTTGATGAAAAAGCCACTTGGCGGTTGCGGGTCCGGGTAGAGCAATTGTGGGACTTTTGTAGCCGCGAAGGGTCCTGTGCCGGTTACCGGTGGTGTGAGCGGCCGCGCTCCCTCGAGGAGGCGGAGTTCAGTGCCGGCAATTCGGGCACCTTGATCCAACCTAAGCGAACAAGTCTTTTCATTCGCAAACCGGGCTCGCGAAACGGGCCGAACATTTGAGTCCAAATACCCGCCAGCCCTGCGGCGAACTGTTGCCTTGAAACATGCCTTGAGATTGGAATCAGGAGTAACCCCTAAACCATGCGTCCGAAGAAAGTGATTCTCTGTGTAGATGACAACGAACAAGAGCTCTCAGTGCTCAGGTTCACGCTGGCAACGAACGGCTATCGCGTGCTTGCGGCTTCAAACGGCCAGGAGGCGATCGCAGTTTTTTCAACTGCGCCGCAAATCGACCTGGTCCTGGCCGATACCAACTTGCCCCAGATGAGTGGAATACAGCTCGCCGAACGGCTGAAACGCATGCGATCCTATGTGCCGATGCTCCTGCTGAGCAACGGGCCGGCGGGCGGCGGTGAGATCCATGTGGCCGACGCGGTGGTGGCGAGGAAGAACTGCTCGTCGCAGGAGTTGCTGGAGCGCGTGAAGGTGATGAGCGCGCGCAAGCGCGGTCCGCGCAAGGGCGCGCAGCGCATTCCGCAGGACGACGCTCTGGCTGCTGCTTCGTGAGAAGGACCGGAAGCAGGCAGTAGGGACTAGGAATAGGGATGTGGATTAGCGGCCAGATCGGCCACCGCGAGGGCAGCCGGGCCTTTCGGATTTGGCTATCATGACGCTAGTTAGGTATCTGGACCCATCTGCCGCCCGCGGAACAGGTTCTATGCGCTGCGGCGGGAGCGAACGGCGGCGGCGAGTTTGGCGAGCAGCGTTCGCGTTTCGTTCCAGTCGATGCAGGCGTCGGTAATGCTTTGGCCGTAGACCAGAGGCTGGCCGGGGATGAGCTTCTGCGCGCCGGCGACGAGATTGCTCTCAATCATGACGCCGATAATGTTGCGATTGCCGGCGGCGACTTGCGCGGCGACGTCGTGGCAGACGACGGCCTGGCGGTGGTAGTCCTTGCCGCTATTGGCGTGGCTGAAATCGATCATGATGCGGGGCGCGATGCCGGCTTGCTGCATGAGCGCTGTAGTTTCAGCGACGCAACTGGCCGTGTAGTTGACGGTTTTGCGGCCGCCGCGCAGGATGATGTGGCAATCGGGATTGCCTTTGGTGACGAAGATGGCCGACTGGCCGTGATGCGTGTGTCCGAGAAAAGTGTGCGAGCAGGCGGCGGAGACCACCGCATCAACGGCCACCTGAACGTCGCCGGAGGTTGCATTTTTGAATCCGACCGGGCAGGAGACGCCGGAGACGAGCTGGCGATGCACCTGGCTCTCGGATGTGCGCGCGCCGATGGCTCCCCAGCAGACGAGGCCGGCGATGTACTGCGGCGAAATCATGTCAAGGAATTCAGTTCCGGTGGGCACGCCCATTTCTGCAAGGTCGAGCAGAAGATGGCGCGCGAGGCGCAAGCCATCATTAATTTTGTAGGTGCCGTCGAGATGCGGATCGTTGATGAAGCCCTTCCAGCCGATGGTGGTGCGGGGCTTCTCAAAGTAGACGCGCATGACGATGCGCAGGTCGGCGCCGAACTCGGCGATGGCGCCCTTGAGCAGAGCGGCGTATTCGCGGGCGGCTTCGGCGTCGTGAATGGAGCAGGGGCCGGCGAGGACAAGGAGGCGGTCGTCTTCACTCTTGAGGATGGAGATGATCTCGTTGCGCGCGTCGTGGATGGTGGACGACGCGGCCTCGGTGACGGGAAGCTCCTCCTCAAGGAATACCGGAGGTAGAACGACCTTGGTCCATTGGATGCGAAGATCTTCAGTGGGATGAAGCATTGGCTCTCTTCGGGCTTTCTTTGGCGCAGGGCGATCTGGGCACGCGCTGACGCAGCCCTCTAACGAATCTATCAGTTTGTGGGGGAGAGGTAGAGCGGGGAAAGGCAGCTTTGCCGGTCCATTCGAGGAGGGACGCTTTCACGAAACGCATTTAAGCGGCGCGGGCCAGAGGCCCCCGCTACAGCCGGCCGGGAGGCCGGCGCTACATGGCAGCACGCCCACTCGGAGCACACGTCAGGAGACCGGCGTTACATCCGACGCGAACCGGATGAACGCGCGACCGGTCAGCGCGGCGCTTCATCAGCGCAGGACTTCGTAGGTGGCGATGCCGGCGGCTGCGGCGCCTGCGACAATCAGGACCGGCACCAAAAGGTGGATGTGGTGCCGCGGCTCAGAACCCTCGCCGATGGATTCCCTGGCCTTCTTCACCTGCGCCAGGTCGGCGTAGCGGTGCGTTTGAATCTTGTTGCTGTCGGAATCAGTGAACTGGAAGGTCGCGGCGGACAGCGGGCCCAGGGATCCGTAGGCCTGCGAGGTGTCACGAAATTTAAAGTCAAGAAAAGTGCCCGGCTGAAACTTGGTCAGGCGCTTTTCGACTCTGCGCGCGTGCTTATCGAGGGGCGCGGAGGTTTGCGCCGGTGCGAGTGTGGCCGCCGAGAGCAATGCGAATGAAGCGAGTGCCGGAACGGCTAAGGCGCGGACGACGCGGATGGTGGACTTGGAGCGAATAAGGCTGGCAAAGCTGGTGAGAATGCTTTTCATTTGGGGGCCCCCCTCCAGAAAGAAACCACTGACTGCAGCGCTGTGATATTTGCTTTGATGCGCCATCGAG
This sequence comes from Acidobacteriaceae bacterium, assembly GCA_003134815.1. GTDB lineage: Bacteria > Acidobacteriota > Terriglobia > Terriglobales > Acidobacteriaceae > Telmatobacter. The sequence continues at coordinate 8,478 of PLCO01000020.1, forward strand.
ACAAGTGCCAGTGCGATCCACGTTACCACCAATTTGGATTCGCGAGTCGCTGTTGCTGATGTCTTTGGTAATAAAGTGCGAAAAGAGGAAAACGGAAAGAATCAAAAACGGAAAGAGTTTATGGACTTGCGTTTGGCTGAAGAATTCAAGGTTATTTCATGCCCGGGGTTGGCGAGGGCTGCGGGGCCAGGCGGTTCCGCGACCGGTGCAAGAGACGCAACCCGAGGGAGACGCGGGTTTGGGCACCGCCGGGTAACTCGTTAGTGTCTTGACAGTAAACACTTTACGTCCGTAAAATTAAGCAGGTGGGGTGTGGAGAATTTCATTCACAAGTGCCAGAAATATAAGCACTTAATGAGTAACGCCCCCGTCCGTCGCGTGGCTTAAAGCCGCGTGCCGAAGAGGATGGAGCAGCCAGGATGCCCGAAGCGCGCCTGAGTCCGCGCGAGCGGCTGGTGTTAACGGCGATTATCGAGTTGTATATCGCGACTGGCGAGCCGGTGGCATCGCAGGCGGTTGCGCACTTCTTCGCCGATCGGGATGGGCTGAGCTCAGCGACGCTGCGGAACGTGATGGCGGCTCTGGGCGATGCAGGACTGCTGGAGCAGCCGCATACGTCGGCCGGACGCGTTCCGACGGCGGTGGCATTTCGCTATTACGTGGAGCAGATTACGCAGCCCGGGCGGGCGCTTGCGGGCGGAGCCGTGCCGGGGCGCGCGGAAACGCCAATGAGCGAAGCTCGCCGTGGACAGATTGAGGAAAGCTTTAGCGGCGTGTCGAGTTCAAATGATTACCTGGAACGGACTTCACACGTGCTGGCGCTGATTTCAAGCGGGCTGGGCGTGGCGCTGGCGAGCTCTACCGCGGGGCAGGTGCTGGAGCACATTCATTTTTCAAGGCTGTCAACGGGACGCGTGCTGGCTGTGCTGGTAACGCAAGCGGGCGCGGTGCAGGATCGCGTGCTGGCACTGGATCATCAGATGACGGCGGTGGAACTGGAGACGGCCGGCAACTATTTGAACGAGAGCTTTCGCGGATGGCAGATTGAGCGGATAAGGGCCGAGGTGGCGCGCCGCATGGAGATGGAGCGCGAAGCCTACCGGCAGATGCTCACGTCAGTGGAAGAGCTTTGCCGCAAGGGCGCGCTGGCCGGTGACGAGGGTGGACCGACGATTTTTGTGGACGGGATTGCAAACCTGATCAGCGCGGAGCAGGACCGCGAGCGGCTGCGGCAGATGCTGCTGGCCGTTGAAGCAAAACAGCGGCTGGTGGAGCTGCTCAACGCATATGTGGACGGTCGCCAGCAGGAGGTGCGCGTGGTGGTGGGCCTGGACGAGGCGTCACCTGCCATGCAGGACCTGGTGCTGATCGGGGCGCCGGCGCGGCTGGGCGGCGGCAATTTGGGAACTGTGGCCGTTATCGCGCCTACCCGGATTCAATATCAGGAGATGATCCAGGCGGTGAGATACATCGCACGGCTATCTGAGCGAATTCTGGACGTTCCTACGACCTAGGCGCGGGTTTTCCGAAAACGGCCAGACGCATCCGCATCAGGTTGGGGCGAATCGGCTGGCGCGGAATACGGACCAGAACAGAAGGCTTGCAGCCAAGCGAGCGTGGGATCATCCAATAGAGAGAGACAATTGTGAGTATTGGAGAATGTGCTGAATTATGTGGAAGCAAAAGACTCAATTGACAGAGGTGGACGCCCCGGAGCTTGAAGAGCGCGAGGTCAGGCTTGATCCCTCGACGGAGCTGCCAGCGCCGACGGCTGAAGAGGAGCTCGAGGCCGACTCGGGAGCGCAAGCGGAAGCCAGAGGCACGGCCGAGGGGACGCAGACGGAGTTCGAGCAACTGAAGGCGGAGCGCGATCGGCTGCTTGATCGGCTGGCGAGGCTGCAAGCGGAGTTTGAGAACGCACGCAAGCGGGCGGAACGCGAGCGGAACGAATTTCGTGAGTTTGTGACGGGCAGCGTTGTTGAGCAATTTCTGCCTGTGGTGGATAACTTTGAGCTGGCGTTGAAGTCGGATGGATCGGCGGCGCAGCTGCGCTCGGGCGTGAGCCTGATCGTAAAGCAGATGGAAGAGATTCTGGAGAAGATGCAGGTAAAGGTAGTTCCCACGGTGGGCGAGGTTTTCGATCCGCGCTTTCATGAGGCTCTGGGGACCGTGGAGCGAGAGGATTTGCCGGATCAGCAGGTGGCCGAAGAAGTTCGCCGCGGATACAAGATTCGCGAGCGGCTGGTGAGGCCGGCGCTGGTGCGCGTGGCGCACAATCCGAAGCAAGTGAGTGAGTAAAGCAGGGAACAGGGATCAGAAAAGCGCCCGCAGTTCCCGATACCGGGCGCAGCGAATTCTCTGAAAAAGCAACCGAAGGTTGATGGCTGACGGCTGAAAGTTGGCAAGGGGAAGAATGAGTTCTAATACAAGAGTGAGCAAAGCGGATTATTACGAGGTTTTGGGCGTCGCGCGCGATTGCAGCGAACAGGAATTGAAAAGCGCGTATCGGAAACAAGCGCTGAAGTATCATCCTGATCGTAACCCGGGCGACCACACCTCCGAAGAAAAGTTCAAAGAGGCCAGCGAGGCCTACCAGGTGCTTTGCGACGCGGACAAGCGCGCGGCCTATGACCGCTTTGGTCATGCCGGGCTAGGCGCGCAGGGGTTCGGGGGCAGTCCGTTTGCAGGCGGCGTGGATTTGGGCGACATCTTCGGCGATTTGTTCGGCGAAATGTTCTCAATGGGCGGCGCGCAAGGCGGTGGATCGCGCGGCTCGAGGACACAGCGCGGGGATGATTTGCGTTTTGACCTGACGATCGACTTTGAGCATGCGGTCTTCGGCATCCAGAAAGAAGTGAAGATCCGGCGCCTGGAAACGTGCACCGTGTGCAGCGGCAAGGGAAGCGCGTCAGGACGAGGGCCGAGCGTTTGCAGCCATTGCCAAGGGCGCGGTCAACTCCGTTATCAGCAGGGATTCTTTTCAGTTGCGAGGACGTGTGTGGCCTGCAGCGGGACCGGCTCGGTGATCAGCGATCCTTGCTCAAGTTGTCGCGGCGAGGGCCGAAAAGCCGCCGAGATCAAGATGACCGTGAAGGTGCCGCCGGGAGTGGAAGAAGGAACGCGCATTCGTTACGGCGGCGAGGGCGACGTGGGCCGCGTGGGCGGTCCGAGAGGCGACTTGTATGTGATTCTTTCCGTGAAGCCGCACGATTACTTTGAGCGCCACGGACACGATCTGCATTGCGTGCTGCCCATCAGCTTTCCGCAAGCGGCCATGGGCGACGACTTTGAGATTCCCGGCATCGACGGGCCAGTGAGCATCAAGATTCCCGAAGGCACGCAAAGCGGCAAAGAACTGCACGTTCGGGGGCGTGGCGTTCCCTACCTGAATGAAAGAGGAAAGGGCGACCTGATCGTGAAGGTCGTGGTGCAGATTCCGCGCAAGCTGAACCGCGCGCAGCGCGAGCTGGTTTCAAAGCTGGCCGAGTCGATGGCTGTCGACAACAAGCCGACATCGCCGGGGCTGATGGAGAAGATGAAGGATTTGTTCAGCTAGGGATGCAGCGATCGGCTCTTCGCTTTCAGCCGTCAGTGATCAGCGATCGGCATATTCGAAAAAAATCAATCGAAGTTTGCAGGTTCGATCGGCCGTTTGTCAGGTTTGATGTTGAGTTCGATGCCACCGAACTTGCGACCGAGCGCAGTCAGCTCCGAGCCGAGGTTGAGCCACGGCTTGGGTGATACTGCATCTTCCAGGATCTGGCGGATTTCGGCCTCGGTGCTGCGGCCATTGCGGGCGGCGCAGGATAGCGCGGGGCGAATTACCGGGCTACCGAGGACGGGGCCAGAGCAATATTCATTGGGTGGCAGGGGAATTCGAAGATTTGAGAGACGACGGTTGAATTGGCAGGGCTTGGGCGATTTTGTGGCACAAGGGCCAGGACAGCGCGAGAGTTCTCTTGTTGATCCACCTCGCAAAGGGTGCGGTAGCTGCTTCTAAGCGCGTCGATGGGGCTGTTTCCCCACCAGGCAGCAGCGACGAAGACGGGCGGCTGATTCACTGCGGCAGGTAGGCCGGACCGGTTCATAAGTACAAGGTCGTAGGCGCCGCCTGCGATGCGCTGGTTGAAAGCCGCATTGCTCGAGTCGCGATTCGCGGTGAGGACGCCATAGTAGTAAACGTCCAGGTATTGCGGATCGCGGCTTTGCGCTTCAAGGAACGGCATATCAGAGAGCAAGACGATGTTATGCACAGGGGCGGTATTGAGTTCGTTCTGCACCTTGAGGGACTGGTCCCTGTGGCGGAAGAGAAGAACGATCCCCAGCAGGCCAATGAGCGCCGGCGCAAGCTGAAGAAGACCCGAGCGACGGCTGAGCCACACAAGGGCTGGCGGCAGGAACAGGACGCTCAGCAGATAGGGCAGAACAAGATAGGTCCAACTGGAGCCGAGGTGCGCCAGGCTTAGTAGGGCGGAGAGCCACGCCACCAGGACGAGGCGAGCGACTGTGGCATAGTTCGGAATGCGCCATGAAAGTATGAGGCCGAGGACGGCAAGCGCCAGCGGGACGAGGACGATCTTATTGCGGTAGACCGCCTCAAAGAATAGATTGGGAATTCTGGCCCAGTCCGCGCGCGATTCAAAAATTCCTAACAGATTGGCGGCAACCGGCTCATGGCGAAGCCAGAGTGCAGCGAAGATGAGGCCGGGAGCGGGCAAGGCTCCGGCAAGCATGGCAAGAGCCTTCGATGGCTTTCGGCGGATGAGCGGGTCAATCAGCAGAAGAAGTGCAACGGGCGCGGTGCTTTGCTTAAAGAGGACGGAGATGGAACAGAGCAAGCCGCATGCGAAGGCGATTCCCGGCCGGTCGTCATTCATGAGATAGACAGCCAGCGCGGCGAGAAAAAAGATGATCGATGGTGAGTCGGGCCTGGCGCTTACGGACTGGAGCAAATCCCAGGGGCATCCGAAAGAGATCAGGAATGCCAGCAAAGCCCAGCGCCGGGAGCGCTCAAGCCTGAAAGCCATGAGACCCAGGAGCACCGAGGAGCCTGCCAGCGATGCGAACGCCAGCATACGCGCGATGATGGTGGCGAGAAAAGCATCGCCATGGACGAGCCAGGCGATCGACGCACCGGCGATATAAAAAAGCGGCCCGTAAAGTTGAACGTTCCACGGGTATTGGAAAGGCGCCGCGTAGAGATGGTCGGTACGGAGCGGGTAGAGGAAGGCGTAGATGGAGGCGCCTTCAGGGTAGGTCGTGTCGTTGTGGACAAAGGCAAGACGCCAATCCTGGTTGAGGGAAAAGGTAGCCTGAAGAACGAAGGGCGAAAGAAGCAGGACAGCTGACAGCAGAGCGGCGCCAAACCAGGTAGACGAGCGATGGCGCGAGTTGGATGAGCCCGCAGCAGAGGGAATCATGTCTGGAGTATATCTTTCAAGAGCAGAAGGGTCTGAGGGGGCCGGAGATCAGCCGCGGAGCTTGCGGCGGCCGCCGTTGCTCAGGCATTCCAAGATGTAGGCGTATTTCAGAAGAAGTCCGCCTACACTGGAGCTTCTGCCTTCGCTAGCGCTACGGCGAGACGGGACGGCGGGATGGGTCGGCGCGAGCTGGTGGCCAAGCTGGCCGAGTCGATGGCCGTCGACAACAAGCCGACATCGCCGGGGCTGATGGAGAAGATGAAGGATTTGTTCAGCTAGCGGTGTGGGACTTAGGGAAATAGGGCGCTGATCGGAAGACACGAGTCCGCGAACATAGCCGTTCGAAGGACTTCGATTTTGAGAAGCTCTATTCCTTTCCAGCCTAATCCGTTACGGAGACGTGGCATGAACTGAGGGCAATTTCGAATCGGCCCAAGTTTTTGGTGTCCAAAAACTATATGAGTTGGAATTTGGAAGGATTCCACCTTTGCATAGACAGCGCTGATAGTGACGTCAACTTCTGGGGCAGACAGCGGCTGCAAGTTAATCTCGAAGTTAAACCAAAACCGGGAAACTCCAGTTATCAGTGGTTGAGAAATCGGGGGCAGGTCAATTTCCACCCGAATCCTGCAAGCGGAGAACACTCTCCTGTGTCCTTCGAGGGCCGAAAGCCTACTTTTTCGCGGGGAAAATGGACAATGTGTGAGGAAAAGTCCCAAATCGCACAAACCTTGAGACTTTATGGTGGACCTGGTCGGGATCGAACCGACGACCTCTTCCATGCCATGGAAGCGCGCTCCCAGCTGCGCCACAGGCCCACGTTTGGCGGGACAACTCTTCTATTGTCGTAGCTTGCGGCTGGTTCGTCAAACGGCGGGCGGATCGCGGAGCCGAGGATCGGGACAGGTGTGCGCGAGCGCAATTGGAGGGCAGTTGCGCCCGTGCCAGGCGATCCGGTTATTACTCCACCGGCGACGCAAGGAAAAATACGTAGACCAGGAATCCCACGCCAATGAGCCCGGGAATCATGCCGCAAAGGTAGATCGCAGTCCCGGGAAGCAGTCCATGCAGGAAGATCAAGAGACCAGCCCCTACGCAGATGTTGACGAGGCCCGCAATCTTCATTCCCTCGCGCGTCTTGACCTGCTTGAGCCTCTCATCTTCCCGCATCAATTCGATGGCCGCCTTGGCGCCTTCGCCTGAGGCCTCAGTCACCCGACGGAGGGTTTCCGTTTTGTAGTAGGCCTCGCGCTCCTTGCGCTGGCTATCGAGCCAGTGGACCACAATGACGAATGTGAACGTCGCCACAATGGCCACGATCGGAATCATGATTCCAAACACATCAACACCGTTGCCTGAGAACATCACTTCCTCCTCGCCGGGGATCTCCCCCTTGCGATTGGTACGACATCAGGAGCCCGCGTCCGGTTGCATAAACTTTCGAGAAAGATTCTTCTAGAGAAAATGCAACCAGGCTGGGATTGGACCGGTCACACTGCTTGGAGAGGAGCGCTTTTCGAGATGCCCGCAGCGATCAGCGCCGAAGAAGACCGGAACGATGTGGATCGCGTTTTGGCCGGCGAGGTGCAGGCCTTCGAGGGGATTGTCCGTCGCTGGCAGGGGCCGCTGGTGAACATGGCCTGGCGCTACTGCCGCGACCGAGGCCGCGCGGAAGACATGGCTCAAGAGGCCTTTTTGCGCGCCTGGCGCGGGCTGGCGGGATGGCGGCGCGAGTCGAGCTTTTCGACGTGGCTGTTCGCACTTGCGGCAAACGTGTTTCGTTCTGAACTGCAGCGATTTCCCGCGGTGAATGTGCCGCTGGAAGATGTGGCCGAACCAGCCGTCCCCGCCACGCAGCACGAAGGCCTGGCCGGGAAGCAGAGCGACGAATCAGTAAGGAGGGCCGTGCTGGCGCTGCCGCATCGCTACCGCGAGCCGGTGGTCCTTTACTATTTTCATGAAATGGACGTGGCTGCCGCGTCGCGCACCATGGGGCTGCCCGAGGGAACGGTGAAGGCGCGGCTGGCGCGAGGCCGCGAGCTGCTGCGAAAGCGGTTTCCGCATCTGAACCAACAAAACACGCCGCAGCTTAGGTCGACTCTTCGCCCCAAGAAGGAGGTCCTGCAATGAAACCCAACGCGAAGCCCGCGACGGATTATGACGCAGCTCATGACGCAATCGACCGGACCCTGGCGGCCGAGGAGGAGTTGATTCCCTCGTCGGGTTTTCTGGCTGCGACGATGGAGCGCGTGCGCGATGAAGCTGCTTGCCCCAAGCCAATTCCCTTCCCGTGGTTGCGAGCGATGCCCGGCATGGTGCTGGCTGCCGCGGTTCTAGTCTGGTGCGGGTTTGAACTGGCGCAGGTTGGCCTGAAATCTGTGCAAGAGATTTCGTTTGCGCAAGCGCATTTGACCGCCGTAGATATCCATGCGTTGGAACCGGCTGGGTGGGTGGCGATCGCGCTTGTTGCGTCAATGCTCTCCTGGCTTTTTGCGCGGCGATTGGCAGGGCGGTCGGGGCTGCTGTAGGGAGCGAGCCAAAGAACAAATCGCGAGACTGCTTTGGGCTTTCGGAATTATTGCTTCGTCGCGTGCTTTGCGCCGAACTGCTGAAGCTTGGCGAGCGTGGCCGCGGCCTGGCCGGAGTCAATGGCCTCTGCGCCCATGGCCACACCTTCTTTGAGATCGCCGGCGAGGGCTGCGGCGACCAGGACGGCAGCAGCGTTAAGAAGAACAACGTCGCGGCGCGCGCCGGGAATGCCGGTGAGTACGTCATAGAGCAGCGCCTTGTTTGTGGCCAGGTCGCCGCCGGTGAACTGGTCGATTGTGGCGCGCGGCAGTCCGGCCATCTCCGGCGTGATGCGCGCGGCTTTGAGTTGCGGCTCTCCTTTTTCGTTCTCCTCGATGCGGGCAACGACTGACTCGCCGGTGGTGGTGAGTTCATCTATTCCATCGGTGCCGTGGACAACGAAGGCGCGCCTGGCTCCGAGCGCAACGAGCGTGCGGCCCACGAGCAAAACGCGGCTGGGGGCGAGGACTCCAATGACCTGCGTGCGCGCGTGCGCGGGATTCGAGAGCGGGCCGACCAAATTCAAGATGGTGCGGAAGCCAAGCGCGCGGCGCAGCGGACCGAGGGCCTTCATGGCCGGGTGATAGAGCGGCGCGAAGAGGAAGACGAAGCCGGTTTGGCGGAGACATTCGACGGCAAGCTCCGGCGAGAGTTCGATGGGAACGCCGAGGGCTTCGAGGACATCGGCCGCGCCGCAGCGCGAAGTGACGGCGCGGTTGCCGTGTTTGGCGACGCTGGCTCCGGCAGCTGAGGCAACAAGCGCGGCTCCACTGGAAATATTGAAGGTCTGCGGCCCACCGCCGCCGGTGCCGACGCAGTCGACGAGCTGGTCGCGCTCCGCATCAGTGAACGGCATGGGGACGGAGTGCCGGCGCATCACATCTACAAAGCCGGCCAGCTCGGGGGCCTGCTCACCGCGCGTGGCGAGGACAGCAAGCAGCGCGGCGATCTCCACCTCCGGCACGCCGCCTGCGAGGATCTCCTCAAGCACTTCGGCCGCCTGCTCGCGGGTGAGCGCGGCGCCGTCTTCGGCCAGTGGTTTGAGCAACTCCTTCAACTGCGCCATATCTCTTCCATGGTAACGGCAAGCCCGCGCTGTTCGCCGTTCGACGTCCTTCGGTTTGCCCGAGCTTCGTGCGCCAAGATAGTATGGACCTGCAAGTTGAATCGTAGTCTCGGCCATGCATCCGATGGCTTCTGCGCTGAATCTCCCTCAACTGACACCAGCCTGGCGGAATCAATCTAACGATGAAAATTCACGAGTATCAAGCAAAGGGAATCCTGGCGAAGTATGGCGTCGCCGTGCCCAAAGGCGAGGAAGCAGCCAACTTTGAAGAAGCCGCGGAGGTGGCGCGCAAGCTGTTCACCGAGGGCGCTCCGGGCGTGGTGGTAAAGGCGCAGATTCACGCTGGAGGCCGCGGCAAAGGCGGCGGCGTAAAAGTGGCCAAGTCACGCGAAGACGCCGAACTGCACAGCAAAAACATTCTGGGCATGACGCTGGTGACGCACCAGACAGGGCCGCAGGGGCAAAAGGTGCAGCGGCTGCTGATCGAAGAGACCGCGGCGATTGAGCGCGAGCTTTATCTCGGCATTGTGCTTGACCGGAACGAGGGCAAGCTGGTGTTTATGGCGTCGCAGGCCGGCGGCATGGAGATTGAGGAGGTTGCCGCGAAGACTCCCGAGGCGATCTTCAAGGAGACGATCGATCCGGCGATTGGTTTTGGCGCGTGGCAAGCACGGAAGCTGGCCTTCGCGCTGGGGCTGAAGCCGACGCAGATCAATCCGGCAGTTACTTTTTTCCAGAGCCTCTACAAAGCTTTCATTGAGGCGGATGCGTCGCTAATCGAGATTAATCCATTCATCACGACGACCGACGGCGAGCTGTTCGCTCTCGACGCAAAGATCACATTCGACGATAATGCGCTGTTTCGGCACCCCGATATCAAGGCGTTGCGCGATGTGGCCGAAGAGGACCCGCTGGAAGTTGAGGCGAGCAAATATGCGCTGAACTACATCAAGCTTGACGGCACCATTGCCTGCATGGTGAACGGCGCGGGCCTGGCGATGGCAACGATGGACATTATTCAATACGCAGGCGGAAGCCCAGCGAACTTTCTGGATGTGGGCGGCGGCGCAACGCAGGAGCAGATTGAGCATGCCTTCGAGATTCTGCTCTCCGACAAGAACGTGAAAGCAATCTTCATCAATATCTTTGGAGGCATTCTACGCGTGGACCGGCTGGCGACGGGCGTGGTTGCGGCTGCGCGCAATCTCGACGTGAAGGTGCCTATTGTGCTGAGGCTCGAAGGCACGAATGTTGAAGAGGGGCGCAAGATTCTGAAGGAATCGGGATTGAACTTCCAGGTGGGCGCAACGATGAAGGAAGCGGCGGAGATGGTTGTGGCCGCGGCAGCGGGAGCATAGCGATGTCAGTTTTAGTCGATAAGAATACGCGGCTGATTGTGCAGGGCATCACGGGCAAAGAAGGCACGTTCCACGCCAAAGGCTGCGCGGAGTACGGCACGAAAGTGGTTGGCGGGGTTACGCCGGGCAAAGGCGGGACGGTGCACGAGGGCTGGCCGGTGTTCAACACTGTGGCGGACGCAGTGGCGAAGACGGGCGCGAACGCGACCATGATCTTTGTTCCTCCGCCGTTTGCTGCCGACGCGATTCTCGAGGCCGAGGACGCGGGGATTCCGCTGATCGTGTGCATCACCGAGGGGATTCCGACGCTGGACATGGTGAAAGTGTGGGCCAAGCTGAAGACGTCGAAGTCGCGGCTGATTGGGCCGAATTGTCCGGGCGTGATTTCGCCGGGCAAGGCGAAGATCGGAATCATGCCGGGACGGATTCACAAGGAAGGATCGATTGGGATTGTCTCGCGATCGGGCACGCTGACTTACGAAGCGGTGCATCAGCTCACGCAGCGCGGGATCGGGCAGTCGACGGCGATCGGCATTGGCGGCGATCCGATTATTGGGACGACGCATATCGACGCGCTGCGACTGCTGAATGATGATCCAGAGACTGAAGCGATCATCATGATTGGCGAAATCGGCGGATCGGCGGAGGAAGCTGCGGCGGAGTTTGTGAAGAAGCACGTGAAGAAGCCTGTGGTCGGTTTCATCGCCGGGCAGACAGCGCCTCCGGGACGGCGGATGGGTCACGCGGGCGCGATCATCAGCGGCGGCCAGGGAACAGCGGCCGACAAGATGAAGGCCATGACCGCAGCGGGGATCCATGTGGTAGTTTCGCCGGCGGAGATTGGCGCCACGCTGGCCAGGGTGATTCACAAGCAGTGATTAGTGGTTAGTGATTAGTGGTTAGTGGCTAGTGGCTAGTGGCTAGTGATTGCGGCAGTTGCTTGGCCAGCGGTGAAGTTTCAGGGATGTCGCCTGTTCAAAATGCCGGCCAAGTCGCTGGTCGAGTACCTGGGCTGCGCCGGCTGTTGACGCTTTGATAACTCCCCTCCCCCCTCTCCCCGATATGCCATACCTCGATATTTGGTAACAAAGAAGTTACGAGGCGTCTCATACCTCGGCCATACCTCTTTCATACCTACTCATACCTCATGCCTTTTCCGGGCCGCATGGGTCGTTTTGGGGCCGAAAAGGGCTGTTTTGCGCACAAAAATCAACAAAAATCGCGAAAAATTGAAGTGGATTTTGGGGTGATTATGTTGATTATGAACGGGTTAAGTGCGATTTTGCGTCAATTTGAGTGGAAAATCACTCCTTCATTCATTTCGGAGCTCCGAAGGCAGTGGTTAGAGAGACAGGGATCAGGGGTCAGGGATCAGAGAGGCAAGGGTCAGGGATCAGAAAGGCAAGGACCAAGGCGCCAGGGGGAGCAATTTTGGTTTGGCCGTCGATTTGTGCTTTGGCGATCATGGTTTGAGTATGCGCCGAAGGGGCGAAATAATCGGCAAACTTCGGGCGGAGAAAATTCGGCGTGGAATCAGGGAGATGCGGGAGGTTGTAGGTGGCGGGGGGCTTGACAGGGGCCGTTAGTGCGCGGTTCGCCGCGAGCCGGACACGAAGAACTCCTCGGGCGGAGGATCGATCTCGGCATCGAATCGCACGGCAGCTTGAATGAAGTACGCTCGTACCTCATTCAGGGGCTTGTGAGCTAAGAGCTTGAACTTCAGGAGATCCGATGGATTGAGGCGTAGCCATAGTCATGATCCCCAGTTCTTCACGAATTAGACCTTTAACGATCTCCAATCTCAAAACAATATCCTCGTGATGATTTGAGTAAGCTTCTTTTTTTTGATGTTGGAGAATATCGTTCGTTGCGGCTCGCAGCGCCTTTGATAACTCCATGAGCGCGAGCCGCGATTTAGTCGATACAACAAGCCCCGTGGCAAAGCTATCTCGCTCGAACTTGTCTGAGGACTCGTTCCACCGAGCAAGAGCCCTATTGAAGAGTTCAGCCTCGTGCAAGGAATTGCTGCGATTCTCAACTTTTGTGGCGATACGCATGACCGCTTGTTCGAAGTCGCTCGTTGTGCGCGCAAACTCGAGAAGAATGTCTCTCTTCATCTCCCACTGGCGCTGCTTGTTCCACACTTGGTCATCAATCTTAGCTTCGATCTCTTTTGTAGTCTGCCTCAGTTCTCTTGTCTGCTCCTTGAGATCGTTAAAGTCCTCTTTTGTGGCAAGGTTCTCGCCTTTCCTCTTGAGGTACGAGCCAAGGTAGGCCCCGACGCCGGCAGAGAGAATCGTGAACAACCAAAACCAGACCTGAGACAGTGTGGGTGCTGGCATGCCTTATCTCCCATCCCAATTTGCCGCTGACTGCACTATTAAGTGGCGCTTGCTTCAATTGATTTCCAGGTCAACGTTCTTATCCGAGCCTTCAAGATGTTGCGAGCTGACTATCACCCAGGTCAAACTCAGGAAGGATAACTGCGTAGATGACGAGTGTTCCCCACACGATGATCTTGTACGTCACGGCATTTGGCTCGTCATGTGCGGCCGCACGGATCACGCTGAAGCCCGGCCCCAAATGGGTCGTGTTCGCGCTCGGACCTTGGAAGGCCCGCACCAGTTGGTCTGGAACCTCGTGCTCGTGCACGAAGTAGATTCCAACATCATAGGGCTTCTCAACGATTCGGCCCGCTAGGACGTACTCGCACCCGCGTACCATTTTCTTGGCGACCTCTCGGAGCGGGTCTGCGGGGATTTCGATCTGTATCAGCTCCTCGTCCCGGAACCCAGGATGCGGCCCCAATCCCGGAAGCGTCGCGGTCCCGGCCTGATAGGGCCTAGTCGCGCCTATGATCTTGAGCTTCTGCGCACGCCTGTGCTTGGCCTCCTCTGGACTCAGGCCTTCCGCTCCGATTCCCATCGAGCGCATAGCTTTGGCAGATAATCCTGCGGCCTCTGCCAATCGGGGGTCCACACACAGTACAAGCCGGCTGAATACCTCTTTCTCCTTGCGGCCCAGCTCATTGTTGCAGATGCCGCAGCTCGGGACCGTCCATCGCTGTGTCTCTACTGCCGTCGTCTCGGGGTACCAAGACTTCGGGAACACGTGGTCACGCGTCTCTTCTGCCAGCGGTTGTCCGCAGTGAACGCATCGTGTTGGGTCTCGTTCCTGCATCAAGTTCATTCTCTTCTCAGATCGAGACCGTGGCAAGGATACGATCGGTGCGCCGGAGGGTCCTACGATTTCCGCTTGGCTGTGTTCTGCCGGGGCTTGACTCTGTTCTGCCGGGGCTTGACTCTGTTCTGCCGGGCAAGCAAAGATTGCCTGTATGAATGTTGGATGGTCGAGGCTGCTGCGCGCGCATTTCTTTTTGGTCGATGTTTTGATTTGTGCCTTGGTGTTGCCGTCTGCTCTGGTGTTGCCAACTGGCGCGGCGGCCGAAGAGCCGTCTAAACAAGCGCCTGATCAGGCGCTTAAACAGCCGCTGATTGGTGGAATGCCGCCTCTGAGGCTGGAACGCAAGGCGACCAGTCAGGGCGCAAAGCGCGAGTTCACTTCGATCACTCTGCTGCCGGGGCGTGGGCTGAATACCTTTCAGATTACGGCGAATTTGCCGGGCAAGGGCGAGACGGAGCTGTTGCGGTCGCCTTCACTCGAGATGGCGGCGCAGAAGTTGAATGGGCAGGGGGACGATGCTTTTGGCAATCTGAATCATTCGTTTGGCGGGGCGTTTCTGATCCCGTTTACGAGCCGCGCGGGTGGGGAACTCTCCGCGGACAAGAGCCTGGTGAACGTGGTGTGGCATGGGAAGACGATTCACTTGCCGAACGATTATCTCGGCCACTACAGCGTGCATGGCCTGCTGAACATGATGAAGGCGGAGGACCTGCATGTGACCCATACGCGGGACGGGCAGACGCTAACTGCCGTGATTCATGCGGGGGACTTTAACGGATATTGGCTTTCAAAAACCGATGTGCATTTCAGAATCGCGCTGACGGGCGATGCGGTGGATATTGAGGTGACGGCAACCAACGTGGGCGACGAACCGGAACCGATGGGGATGGGCTGGCATCCGTTTCTGCGCATCGTGAGCGGGGATCGCGCACAGGCACGCGTACACCTGCCGGCGGATTTGTATGGCGTGGTGGACACGATTGACGGCCGGCCAACGGGGGAGTTGAAGCCGGTGGAAGGAACGCCGAAGGATTATCGCTCGCCGCAGGGAGCGACGATGCCGGATGCCTCGACGTCGATTAACTTTTCGAAATTGACGCGGACTGGATTGGCGCGCAGCGGCGGGTTGGCCGGGACAGGCGGCAGTGGCGAGAGCGGCGTCAGTGGCGAGAGCGGCGTCAGTGGCGAGAGCGGAAAGAGTGGCGATAGCAGAGGGAGTATTGACGCGTGGCTCGCTGACCCGAAGGCGAACTATGCGATCCGCGTGCGCGGGCTGTCGCCGGAGATTCGCACTCTGCATTTGTGGTCGGCGAAGGGCGACACGTTTTGCGCGATCGAAGAACAGTACAACTATATGGACGCGTTTGGCGCGGAGTGGAAAGGCATGGACACTGGCATGGTGACGCTTGAGCCACATGAGTCCACGAGCTGGCATGTGAGGCTGGAACTGTTCGATCCGCCGCAAGTGCCAAGCGATGATTCCGTGGATAATTAGGGCGATGGAGTTTCGGCGCTCCGGCGAGGGTTATCTGTGCTGGAATTGGCTCACCAGTCCTGCATTTGAAAAGACACGCATAGGGACAGCGCTGCGAATGGGGATTGGGCGAAGTTATTCGGTGTGGAAGGCGGTGCCGAAGATATGCAGTTGGCACTTTTGACGTGGAGCGGTTGATGCGTGGGGAGTCAGGCTGCTGTTGATTTGAAGCGGGTCGGCGTCGGCGCTCCCTGAAGCGAGACGAACCGCGCAGGCTGGCAGCAGGCTCGGCTCAGGCAGGCCAGGTCTGACTGCATTTGCCGGTCTAATTTGAAGGACTCGAGCGCAGCATCAAGCACGAGCGCAGATGCCGCATCGCGAGGGCGCTCCATGCGGTAGTGCATCCACTTGCCGTCTCTCCGCGCAGCGACTACTCCGGCGTTGCGCAGGTAAGCCAGATGGCGCGAAATCTTGGGCTGGCTCTGGCGCAGAATCTCAACCAGATAGCAGACACACACCTCGCGGCCCGCAATCAGATTGAGCAGACGCAGCCGTGTTCGGTCAGCAAGCGCTCGAAATAAAGGCGCCAGATCGGCCGGCTTGGCCCGGGAGTTCATGGCTCCATAATATACGCATTGACAGATATGTCCAGCAGGGATATATTTGCATTGACGTATATGAGGAGACACAAATGGACACCGCAAGCGAAGTGATCCCGAGTCAGGTGAAAGTGGAAGTGAAAAAGAAGTACGGCAGCGCCGCGCGTGCGATTACGCAGGATGGAAGCGTTGCCGCATGTTGCGATCCGGGGCTTCGCTGCTGCGACCCCATCACGGCCAATCTCTACAGCGCCGATGAAAAGGGACAGATCCCCGAGAAGGCTGTCCTGGCCTCACTGGGCTGCGGCAATCCCTCGGCGCTGATCGAATTGAAGGCAGGCGAAGTGGTGCTCGATCTCGGCTCGGGCGGCGGAATCGACGTGCTTCTCTCAGCACATCGCGTGGGGCCAACCGGCAAGGCGTATGGGCTTGACATGACCGACGACATGCTGGCTCTTGCCCGCGAGAATCAGCGCAAGGCTGGAGTTGAAAATGTTGAGTTCCTCAAAGGTGAAATCGAAAACATTCCGCTGGCCGGCGAATCTGTCGATGTGGTGATTTCGAATTGCGTGATCAACCTTTCAGCCGACAAGGACCGCGTGCTGCGCGAGGCATTTCGCGTGCTCAAGCCGGGCGGCCGCTTTGCCGTTTCCGACATAGTGGTGCACGGCGAGGTGCCTGAGCAGGTGAGGCAGAGCATGCTGCTGTGGGTGGGCTGCGTGGCCGGCGCGCTGGAGGAGCAGGACTACCGGAAGCGCCTTGAAGCAGCGGGCTTCAGCAGCGTGGAAATTGAGCCGACTCGCGTGTACGACATTGAAGACGCGCGGCGGTTTCTTACCGGCTCTGGCGTGGATGTGGACGCAATCGCGCCGCAAACGCAGGGGAAATTCATGAGCGCGTTCATCAGGGCGACCAAGCCGGCCACCAAGCCGCAAGTGTCGGCGGACGGCTCCTGCTGCGGTTCGGGATGCTGCTCGAATGATTCCGCAACGGCGAAAGGCTGACCCCAGAATGCCCGCTCACTACAATGTTCTGTTTCTCTGCACCGGCAATTCGGCGCGCTCCATTCTGGCAGAAGGCATCCTGAACCATAAGGGCGGCGGCGTGTTCACCGCGTACAGTGCGGGCAGCCATCCATCCGGTGCGGTGCGGCCCGAGGCGCTGAGGCAGCTTGAGTTGGCGCACATTTCGATCGCGGGCCTGCGCAGCAAATCGTGGGATGAGTTCGCGGGCGCGGATGCGCCGAAGATGGATTTTGTTTTCACGGTCTGCGACAACGCGGCGAAAGAAGTTTGCCCCTTCTGGCCGGGACAGCCGGTGACCGCGCATTGGGGAGTTGCCGATCCCGCCGCGGTAAAGGGAACGCAGGAAGAGATCGCGAGAGCGTTCCGCGACGCATTTTCCATCCTCGACCGGCGCATAAGCCTGTTCCTGGCTTTACCGCTCGGTGCGCTTGACCAACTCGCCATCAAGCGTGAAATGGATAGAATCGGCCGCTCGTAGCAGAGCTTGTGGAGGCCCGAAGTTGAAGAAGAGCCGTCTTTCGTTTCTGGACCGTTACCTGACTGCGTGGATCTTCGGGGCCATGGCGGTAGGCGTCGCGCTGGGCTGGCTGGCCCCCGGAGTGGTGCCGTTTCTGAATCGCTTCAGCATTGGCACGACTTCGATTCCAATCGCGGCGGGGCTCATCCTCATGATGTATCCGCCGTTCACGCGGGTTCGCTTTGAGGAACTGCACGAGGTCTTCCGCAACAAGCGTGTGCTGGGGCTCTCTCTCTTGCAGAACTGGCTGATCGGACCGGTGCTTATGTTCGTGCTTGCCGTTGTGTTCCTGCGGAACTATCCCGAGTACATGGCCGGCCTGATCATGATCGGACTGGCGCGCTGTATTGCGATGGTGATCGTGTGGAACGAGCTTGCGAAGGGCGACACGCAGTACGCGGCGGGGCTGGTGGCGTTCAATTCGCTGTTCCAGGTTTTTTTCTATTCCGTCTATGCGTGGGTGTTCATCACGGTTCTGCCGGGCTGGTTTGGATTGCATGGCGCGGTGGTGAAAATTTCAATCGGCGAAATCGCACGAAGCGTGTTCGTCTATCTTGGTATTCCTTTCATTGCCGGATTTCTGACTCGCACCGTGCTGGTTCGCGCCAAGGGACGCGAGTGGTACGACGGCAGCTTTGTTCCGCGGGTGAGCCCGCTGACGCTGGTAGCGCTGCTTTTCACTATCGTGGTGATGTTCTCGCTGAAGGGCGGCACCATCGTGCGTCTGCCGCTGGACGTGCTAAGGATCGCAGTTCCGCTGCTGATCTACTTTGTCGTCATGTTTCTTGTGTCGTTCTATATGGGGCGGAAGCTAGGGGCCGATTATTCGAAGACGACGACGCTGGCATTCACAGCTGCCTCAAATAACTTCGAGCT
This sequence comes from Acidobacteriaceae bacterium, assembly GCA_003134815.1. GTDB lineage: Bacteria > Acidobacteriota > Terriglobia > Terriglobales > Acidobacteriaceae > Telmatobacter. The sequence goes on from PLCO01000020.1 coordinate 26,564, forward strand.
GGCCATCGCGGTTGCGGTATCTGTTTTCGGCATCAACTCGGGCGCCGCGTTTGCGGCTGTGATCGGACCTCTAGTCGAGGTTCCAGTGATGATTGCTCTGGTGAATCTGGCTTTGTATTTCCAGCGCCGGTACTTCATTAACCCTTCGCCGGGCAACGCGGAAAGTGTCTGCGTCTCCCGCCCCCGGTAGGCCGGCGGGCACGATGAGGAATGATCATTTGATCTTGCTTGCCATCCCACCCTTCCGCAAAAAAGAGCGGAAGGATGGGGCACCCATTTTTTGTGGTGGGTTGAGGGAGGCGGGTAAAGGATTGTGCGATCCCCGCTCCCCAGATGCGAGGGACCGGGGGCACCCATGATTGTGGTGGGTTGAGAGCGCGAGAAGTTATTCGGCGTGGAAGACGACGTCGAAGAGGAGCAGGCTGGCGGTGGTGAAGATGATGTCGTAGCCGAGGAGCATCTTGATCCAGAGAGTGGGGTCGCCGTCGCCGGTGAGGATGGAGCCGACCGATGTGACCATGGCGAGAAGCGCTGGAATGAAGATGGGAAAAAGAATGAGCGAGAGAAGGAACTCGCGGTTGCGGCTGCCGATGGAGAGCGCGGCGAAGAAGACTCCGTTGACCACGAGGGCCCAGGTGCCGAGAGGGAGAACGAGCGCGAGCTGCCAGGCGTTGCCGACGATGTGAAGGTTATAGAAGACGAAAAAGAAGGGCGCGAGGACGAGCTGGACGATGGAGACGAAGAGAAAGTTGGCGATGGTTTTTGCGAGGTAAAGCTCGGCGCCGGCGGAAGGAACCATGCGCTGCGCGTCCATGACCTGGTGGCGGATTTCGCGTGCCCAGGCCTGATTGAGCGCGCTGACCGAGGCGAACATGGTGGCCACGCAAAGGACGCCGCCGGCGATTTGCTGCGAGAATGCGCCGCGTGGATCGAAGGCGATGGAGAAGAGCACGACGACGAGGCCGGAGAAGAAAATCATGGAGATCATGGCGTCGAGGGTGCGCCACTCGATGCGGAGATCTTTGGCGAGATGAGTAAAGAGGGCGCGGGTCAAGATTGGCCCTCGTGGTTGGGGTTTGAAGGTGAGTGAGATTGGTCTCCCACCCTTGGCGTCTCGCCGTGAGGGCGAGACGCATAGGATGGGGCAACGTCATTTTGGTTTGAGGATGGGGCAACGTCATTTTGGTTTGAGGATGGCGTCGCGGCTTTGGTGAGGTCGGCGGTTTGGACGGGCTGGCCGATGGCGGCGGCGGCGCGAAGATAGTCGTCGGGCGTGAGGATCAATTGCGTGCCGCGGGTGCCGGCGGAGACGCTGATGCGATCGAAGAGGATGGCAGTTTCGTCGACGTAAATTGGGTAGGGCTTTCTTGCGCCGAAGACGGTTACGCCGCCGCGGATGTAGCCGGTGAGGGGCTGGACATCTTTGAGCGGAGCCATTTCGGCTTTGCGCCATTGCGCAAGGCGCGCGAGCTTCTTGAAGTCGAGGGCGGCATCGCCGGGGATGACGGCGAAGACGAAGTCGTGCGCGCCGTCTGTAGTCAGCAGCGTTTTGAAGACTTGCTCGTCGGGCATGCCGATTTTTTTGGCGACGGTGATTGCGGACAAATCTTCGGGATCGACTTCGTACTCGCGAAGTTCGAAGGGAATGTTGAGCGATTCAAGGAAGCGCGCGCCGTTGGTCTTCATTGGGCGGTGCTCCCCGTGTGAGCGACGTGGCGGTCCGGATTTGCCGCTGCGAATCCCGGGGTTATCGACGCGATGCGGCCGGCGTGGAGGGTGATGACGAAGTCGGCGATGGGGGCGGCGAGCTCGCGCTGGTGCGTGGTGAGGACGATGGTGCGATCGGATTGGCGGAAGCCGGCGAGGAGCGCAACCATCTGGCGCGCGCTTTCGACATCCATGTTGGAGAAAGGCTCATCGAGCAGGAGGATCTCGGGGACGGAGAGCAGCACGCGGGCGAGCGAGGTGCGCTGGCGCATGCCTTGCGAGTATTGGCCGAAGAGGCGATCGAGCTTGGGGTCGAGGCCGACCTGACGCAGCGCTTCGGCAGGCGTGAGGCAGGGGCGGCCAGGATAAAGACTGCTGAAGTAGCGGAGATTCTCCTCGGCGGTGAGCTCGTCATAAAGCATGGGCGCGTGGCTCATGTAGCCGATGCGGGCACGGGCCTCGTGCGGTTGGGATTCGCCAAAGACGCTGACCGTGCCGTGCGTGGGACGCAGAAGTCCGGCGAGAATGCGCAGGAGCGTGGACTTGCCCGCGCCGTTTTCGCCGAGGACGACGTAGCAGCGGCTGGGCTCGAGAGTGAGGGAGACCTGGCGGAGCGCGGCAAAGCTGCCGAAGAGCTTGGAGACCTGATTGAGTTGGGCGTTATGGGGTTGCGTGTGATCGAGTCGCGCGTGAGGGGGCCGGTCGAGATCGGGGCGAATGGGGTGGGTTGTGCTGCCGGCTTCGGGCGCGTTCTGCGTCATTCGATCAGTATGCGGCAGTTTTGGTTGCGGCGGTCTGGGAAGAGGCGGTTTGGCCGGATGCAGAGGGCGTGTAGGCCGGAGACTCAGACGGCGGCGCCGAGGCGGTGTTTGGTTTGGATGCGGGCGGGGCGGCGGGAGTGGCGGGCGTTGCGCCTGGCTGCTGCGGAGCGTATTTGCTGGCGCACTTGGCCTGCAAAACGTTGGCGTGGAAGACGCCGTCGCGGCCGTAGGTGCCTATGGCGAGAGCCTGCGCGTCATCTTTGAAAGTGTCGGGCGGCGGCTCGGTTCCCTTGTAAGTGACGGTGAGAAGACGGCCGTTGGGGGCTTTGGGAGAGTGGCTCTCATATTCGTTGAGGACGAAGTCCACGTCGGTTCCCTTGGTGACGATGGAGCCGGGCTCGACGAAGCCCTCAACGCGGAGATTGCTGTGGTAGGCCTTATCGCCCATTCCGCCCAGCTCGGCGATGGTGACGTAGTAGCTCTTGTTGGAGCTGTAGCCGGTATAGGCCAGCCAGCCAATGGTTCCAAGGATGACGGCGACGGCGATGCCGATACGAAGAGAGTTATAGGGCGGTTTCATGGAGCACCTGTGTTAACGATACGAGTGTGACTGCCAAGGGTCAAATTCGAGGTGACCCGTATCACAGGTCGAAAAGGCAGCTTCTAGCTCCTAGCTTCTAGCTGCTAGCTTCTCTTGTTTCGGTTGGGCAGGCGTGGTTCCGGCCAGCAGGCGTCGGAGCGAGGGGTTCGTCGGGCGAGGGTATGGTGGGGTGGGAGCGAGGGCTTAACAGCGGGCCGGGCGCGGCTTAGTCGGCACGGCGGGCGTTTCCGCGGCGGCCGCAGTAGCTGCGTTCGGAGAAGCTGCGGTTGGCGGCGCGGGCGGGCCGCAGCGATGTGGCGACGTGCGGCAGAAGGACCATCACGACGAGCGTGATTTCGATCACCAAGTCAACCATTGGAACCCCCAGGGAGTTCCCTCTTTAGTTGTTGCGCTTGTGCGTCCGGCCGCGATGAACGGTGGCGAAGATCGGCGGTGAAAGAATCATCGCAACGAAGGCCAAAGCAAGAAGCAAATCAACCATGAAAGGGAAGTCTCCAACCAGGCTGTTGCGCCGTCGTTCAGCACAATCAGCTTGGAATGGACACTAGCCCCGGAGAACAACGATAGGAAATGGCTCGCAGGTGGTAGGGGATGGCCTTTTGGCGGGAGTGCCAAGATAACTTGTTGATATGCAACGGATTGATTCGGCAGCAAGATCGCAGGCCCGGCGGAGATGCAAGACGAAGGTGGGCTATATTGCGGTTTGGGACTTAGTGTCAATCCTGAATGGATATCGTATGATTCTCATTCGTGGCTACATTTGCCCAAGCCGAGATTGATGATCTTATTCGATGCCCAAAGCAAATTTCGGAGGCACCGACTCGGGAGATGAGGAAAGACGGCGCACATCTGCGAAACGATGCAAAAATGACTGCAACTGACGGCACGAAAGGGTTTTTCTCACTTTTTATCCGCCAAAGTGCCGATTTCTTAGAAAACTTTTCAGTTGGGTTCTGCTACCACCCGATGGATGGAAGGCCGGAACTGAGGCTACTCCGGTGCAACGGAAAGCATGGCCAGTTCAACAGAGGCAATAACGCTTTTGATCCCTCGCATCCCCATTGGGATTTTCATGTTCACCGTGTGACCCAGGACGCCTTAGACTCGGGATGCGACGCCGAAAAGAACGCGACCGTGGCAACGGAATTCGCATCTTTGAAGGAAGCAGTGCAATATCTCTTGAAGACCGTGAACTTGAGCCCCAAAGACGCGACGAAACATTTCCCGGTGAATCAACAGAGCAACTTTGATTTCGACGGCGACTGACATGGATGATCTACTTGGAATCCTCAAGTCCGAATTCAACGAACATGTTGACCTGCGCGAAAAGCGCCCCAACATAATGCAGGTTATCGCCCCTCTCTATCATGAAGACGGCGATATGCTCGATATATTCATCGATGTTCCCAGAAATACGGGTGATCCAATTCAAATTTCGGATCATGGGTTGACGCTCATGCGCTTGTCCTACTCATACGAGGTGGACTCCCCTACTAAGAGGAAGATACTCTCTAGAATCTTGTCCGAGAACGGGATAGAGGAATTTGAAGGTCAACTTTTTATCAGGACCTCGCCGAAGACTTTGTATCCCGATCTGATGCAGTTTGCGCAGACCGTTGCGAAAGTTTGCAACATGAGAATGCTCAAACGGGAAATTATTCAGAGTCTTTTTTATGAGACCCTGAACGATTTCGTGTCGTCTGTATTGATGGCGTACAGGCCGCAGCCGCACTATATGCCAATTCCTGAGAGAGACGATCTAGATGTCGATTGGAGATTCCCGTCTCCGTCAAGCAAGGATGTTTTTCTTTACGGCGTGAAGGATACGGCGAAGGCGCGTTTGGCGGTCCTGTCATGTTTGGAATATCAAGCCAAGAGTATTCCGTTTAGGAGTTTGATTATTCATGAGGACTTTGAATCTTCGCTAACCAAAAAAGATCAGAGCAGGATTACCAACATCGCAGATAAACAGTTCACGACCCTCGACGACTTCAGGGAAAACGCCGAGCAATACTTTGCTCGGGAAATCTATCAATCGTCGTTGAACTGAGATGACGGCTTCGCGAGAGAATCAAAAATTTACCAAGCTAATAGATAGAGTCCCACCCGTGCCGCGCTCTTCAAGAGCGGAGCCAGCGCAAAAGCGATGAACGAGGAGCTTACGAGAGATCCCGCTTCTACTCGTTCGATCAGTGCGCAGCTGACAGCGCCCTTGCGGCGCGGTCGAGGGCTTCGGCAAGCTCCGTTAACTGCTGCGCGGCGAGCGCGGAGTTACGGGAATCGATGGCCTCGTTGACGCCGGGAATGACGACGGCGGCGTAGCCGGTGAGTGCGCCGGGAGCGTAGATGGTGTGGCGATACCAGGGACGGCCGGGGAGGCCCGCGGGCGAGAGCAGCGCCGTTTCAGCCTGGCGAAGGGCGAGATTCAACAGGACAAGATTGCCGTAAGGGGCGGCCTGGAGAGCGTGGACGCGCTGGGCCGCGGCGGCAAGATGCGATGCGGCGGATTCAGCGGGGCCGAAGTCAAGCGAGGCAAGACTCGTGTTTGGGTCAGTTTTTGGGCCCGGGTTTGAGCGGGCGTCGAGACCGTAATCGGCGGCTTTGCGTTTTGCCGCTGCGATGTAAGCCGTGATTTCGCGCGCGTAGGCGACGTAGTCATAGGGCAGCGCGTCGGCGTCTGCCATGCGCATGGCCTCAAGGCCGAGGACGCGCGCCATTTCCTGAAGGTAGACAAAATCAGGATCGGCGTTTTGCCTGTACCAGGCCATGTCGTCAAAGGCGGAGTGATAGACGCCGTAGGGCCCTTCAGAGCTGATGTCTGTTGCCGGGACGCCGGCGTGCTGGAGGAAGGGCGTGAAGTCAGAGCCTGAGCCGAGATCGCCGACGTGGACATCTTCGTTTTCGATGGGCGGCGCGTTTGACTGGTGATGCTCTTCTTCATCGGCCGGCCTGAGATGCCACTGAAGAAAAACGGAGCCGTTGACGGGACTGGGAACGGAGCGGGCGATGTTGCGAATGAATTCCTTGAGCGAGGGAACGGCGGAGGCGGAGAAGTTGGGGCCGGAGACGGCGACATCGACGTTGAAGTAGGCGACGGCGCGGTCGAGCGTGCGGCCCTGCTGCTCAACCCACTCCGTAGAGCCGATGAGGCCTTCTTCTTCCGCGTCCCAACTGCAAAAGATGATGGTGCGGCGCGGACGCCAGCCCTGATGGAGCAGCGCGCCGATGCCGTGGACAGCCTCAAGCATGGCGGCGGTGCCGCTGGAGGGATCGACCGCGCCGTAGACCCACGCGTCGCGGTGATTGCCGACGATGACGGGCGAGTCAGGATCGGCGGCGCCTTCGATTTTTCCGATGACGTCCCAGATGAGGCGGCGCTGATAATCCTGCTGCGAGACGAGATGAACTTTTACGCCGGCGGGGCCGAGGTGATAGCGGAACGCCAGCGCTCCCTGCCAGCCCTGCGGCACGCCCGGCCCTTTGAGGGCTCGCAGAATGGGCTCCGCATCGTGATAGCTGAGGGGAATGGAGATGATGCGCGGCTGATTGCCGTCAGATCCGTTGACGTTTTGGCCGGTGAAGTTTTTGAGGCGGGCGGAGTCTGGCAGATCGGGCGTGGAAGCGACGCCGGGAGTTTCAGGATCGCCGGGGTAGCGGAAGAGATATTGCACGGAGCCGCGCTGCACGCTGGTATCTGGACGCCATGGGCCCTTGGGATATGCGTCACCTTTGTAGTAGCCGTCGTCCTGCGGATCAGAGTAGATTAGGACGCCGACGGCGCCGCGCTGCTCAGCTAAATAAACCTTTACGCCGCGGAAGTTGGTGCCGTAGCGGCAGAGCACGATTTTGCCGTGGAGGTCGATGTGCTGCGAGGCGAGCGAATCGAAATCTTCAAGGCGGCAGTAGTTTGCGTAGACTACCTGGCCGGTGACGTCACCGGAGCCGGATGAGCTGTTGAAGGGCATGACGATGCGCGGGTCGTCCTGCTGCGGATCGCCCCCCTTCCCTTCGCTGCCGACATGCTCGCGCGTGGGACCGGACATGAGCGGATGGCCGGCTTCGTCCCATGCTTCGACGCGGACGACTTTGGGCTGGTTGAGAAGCACGCGGTAGGGAACGATTTGCGTGTCGAGGCCGGCGGCACGAAACTTGCTCGCAACGTACTCGGCGGTTCGATGGTCTTCGGGCGTTGCGGCAAGATGCGGCTCGATGGTTAAGGTCTTGAGCTCTTCGCCGGCGAGTTTGGCGTCGGGCACGGCGAGGAACTTTTGTTCGAGCTTGGCTTCCGCGTTGAAATCAATAAAGCCGAAGCTGCCCTGGGGGACGGCTTGCGGGACGGCCTGGGCCGGCGATGGGCGCGAGGACGGCGCGAGAATCGCGGCGAAGAGAGCAAAGGTAAATCGAGTGCGCAACTTCATCATGGTGGCCCTTCGCATCCGGTTGTTATTCCCTGGGGTTAGTGAGGCTGCGGAAAAAGCTGTCGCTGTGAAGAAGATCATCCCTCAGCGGCTAAAGCCGGACTCAATTTGCGGCATTAATGGCACGACTAAAGTCATGCCCTGACACTTCGTGCTCCTCCGAATTAGTTTTTCCGAAGCTCGTAAAACCACACTTTTACCGTCTTTTTTGGCCCGGCTAAAGCCGTGCCCTTGTTACAAAGCTCTTGCCACAAATCTCTTGTTACAAAGCCGATGATTGAAACACGCGTTACTCAGCTTACGGGCTGTGCGCAATGCGCGCAGCGGCGAGCGGCCAATGGAATTTCGCTCAGACATTCGGGGCAGTTCTTGGTTGCGGGAGCGGCGGCTTCTTCGGGCTTCTTGAGGCGCGCATTGAACGCGTTCATGGGCACGACGATGGCCAGATAGACCACGGTGGCAACGATGATGAAGGCGATGGTCGCGTTGAGAAAGTTGCCGACCTTGATTTGGCCATTGCCTACGTGCAGGACGACACTGCTGAAATCGGGCTTGCCGAGGGTGGCGGCGATCAGCGGATTCAAGACGTCGGCTACGAGAGAGGCGACGATGGCGTTAAATGCCGCGCCGAGAATGACGGCTACGGCCAGGTCGACAACATTACCGCGAAAGATGAAGTCACGAAATCCCTTGAGCATGGATTCCTCCGGAAGCACTTACATTTAATCGTCGGGCGAGTCGGGGCCAGGGGAAATGGCCGCAGCGATGACGCCGATTGAGCACTCTGCCATGCTACACGCTGGCGCGGTGGAGTTGCAGCAGGGGAGCCGTCGTCTGGTTTAAGAAAACGATCCATCAGGGGCTAAAGCCCCGCTCATTTTTTGCCGGTCTTTGCGGCATGGCTGAAGCCAAGCCCTGATACAAGGCTGCGAAGTTGGGTTCGTGCTATCCCACCCTTCGCCAGAAAAAAGGCTAAGGATGGGGCACCCATTTTTTGTGGTGGGTGAGGAAAGATCCGGGAAGTTATATTACGGCGATCATGACGACGATCGACGCAAGGATCATCAGGTCGGTATAGAGCAGGATGAGAACTCCGGCGTGGTAAAGGCTCCATTTGCGCTGAAGGCAGCGGGCCGTCTCCGCCATGCCCCAGACGGCAATCAGCAGAGCAAGGATCTGCCAGTGCGAGCCGTGAATATTTTCGATGCGGGGAAAGCCGGCAAGGCGCAGGCTGGCGGCAAATGCCCCCACCGAGAGCAGGATGGCGCGAACCAGCGATTTTTGCCGCAAGCGAAAGATCGAGAGGAAGAGATGCACAACCTTTCAATGTACAGCCGCGGGCGCTGTACAGCCGCAGCGCTGTATCGCGGTGGGTGTCGAGGCGGGATGGGAGGGGCGGCGCGACGGGCCTGCTGCCGGAGATTGCGCGGCTTGGGGAGACGCAGCGCCTGATGGGATGCAGCGAGTGATACACTTTGTGCGCCTACACCGGAGTTCCCCAAAATTCAATAACAGTAGGGCGAAAGAGGAGGTCGTTTATGTCTGCAGGTTCTGAAACAGCGCCGGTAAATTCCGGCCTGGTTTTCGAGATGATGCAAGCGCACCAGCGCACCGCGGCTCTGAAGGCGGCCATTGATCTGGATGTATTTGCGGCGGTCGGTGAAGGGCCGGGCGACGTGGCCTCGATCGCGCGGCACGCGAAGGCGTCGGAGCGCGGGATCCGGATTTTGTGCGATTTTCTGGTGATCAACGGAGTGCTTGCGAAGGAGAACGGGCACTATAAGCACACGCCGACAAGCGCAGCTTTTCTTGATCCGCGATCACCGGCGTGCATGGCGTCGGTGGCGCAGTTCCTCGGAACCCCGGAGCTGCTGGAGTCTTTTACGCGCCTGGCGGACGTGGTGCGCGACGGCCGAACCACTTTGCCGGGCGATGGCACCGTAGAGCCCGAGAATCCGGTGTGGGTACTTTTTGCCGAACAAATGGCGCCGATGATGGGGCCGATGGCCGGTCCGCTGGGCGCGGTGGTGCTCGAGGGACATACGGGGCCGATGCGCGTGCTGGATATTGCGGCTGGTCACGGGCTATTTGGGATCGAAATTGCTAAGCAGAACCCGGAAGCGCATGTGACGGGCCTCGATTGGGCTCCGGTGCTGCGCGTGGCGCTGAAAAATGCGGAGAAAGCCGGCGTGAAGGACCGCTACAACATGCTGCCGGGCAGCGCGTTCGAGGTGGAGTTCGGCGGGCCGTACGATATTGTGCTGCTGACGAATTTTCTGCACCACTTTGACAAGGCGACGAATGTCGGCCTGCTGAAGAAGGTTCGCGCGGCGCTGAAGCCAGGCGGACGCGCAGCGACGCTGGAGTTTGTGCCGAATGAGGATCGCGTGTCGCCGCCGATGCCCGCTGCGTTTGCCATGACGATGCTGGCTTCAACGGCGGATGGCGACGCGTATACGCTGAGCGAGCTGGACGCGATGCATGCCGAGGCTGGGTTCAAGGGGACCACGGCGCATCCTATTCCGATGAGCCCGCACACGATTGTGGTGGGGACCGCGTGAAAAAGCAGGGACTACAGCAGTTTCGGAATTGGTGTAGACCGAATGCACTCAGCAAAGTGGCATTTTCATCAAGAAAATGCCACCTTTCAATGCTCTCAAAAAGTCTGCGTTAATTCCGAAACTGCTCTAGTGCTAGCCGGCGTAGCTGGCCGCCTGTTGATCTTCTTGTAAGACAGATCGCTGACGGGGGCAATCGTCCGCGGCGCCGGGTTCGCAGTTTGATCAAGGATTCGAACTGGCTCTGCGCCGGCTCGCCATTGTTGCTTCCGGCTGAATGAATTCTGCCCCCTGCTCTCTACTCCCGGCTCCTTATTACCTGCTCCTGATTCTTCGACTTGCCCGCTTCCCTCTTGACGATGGTGCATTGCAGTGGGCATACTCCCCATCTATGGCTTTAGATTGGGGCTTTAGGCCGGCACGGATGACTTGACGCCGGTGAAAGTGGGCTCGTATGGACCTTGTTCTTCTACGTCTTCTTTTTGTTATTCTGCTTGCCGCGGTTTGTTACTTCCTCCGACCCTTTGGGCTGCAGACGGGTTGGGAGGCTGCAATCGCGGGAGCGGTCGCGGCCTGCGCGGTCATCATCTTCGAATTGCGCGTGAGGGCACTTACGCTGCGGCGGCTGATCGGCGCCGTAGTGGGCAGCGTGCTCGGCATCGTTGGCGCGGCGCTGTTCTGTCTTGTGCTGCGAACGGCGCCAGTTTCCAGCTCAAACTCCGCCGCGCTGCAGATCTTCGTGCTCCTGCTCATGACCTATGTGGGTCTGCTGGTGGGCGCCAGCAAGGGCGACCTGCTTAATCCCGCCGCGCTGGGCACTGTATTTTCCGGCGATAGGCCCACACGCCGCAGCGCCAAGGTATTGGACACGAGCGTGATCATCGACGGCCGTATTGCCGACATTGCCGAAGCCGGGTTTGTTGACGGCGCGCTGGTAGTGCCGGAGTTTGTGCTGCGCGAGTTGCAGATTGTGGCCGATTCCACTGACGGGTCGAAACGGCAAAGGGGACGCCGCGGCCTGGATATGCTGCAGCGCATGCAGTCCAACGACAAGATTCAGGTGCAAATTGTGTCCGACGACTTCCCTTCAATCCGCGAAGTGGACCTGAAGCTGCTGGAGCTGGCCAAGAAGTGGGAGGCCAAGGTGGTGACTAACGACTTCAACCTGAACAAGGTGGCCCACCTGCACCATGTGGAAGTGCTGAACATCAACGACCTGGCCAATGCCCTGAAGCCCGTGGTGCTGCCCGGCGAGCACATGAATGTAATGATCCTGAAAGAAGGCAAGGAGTACAACCAGGGCGTGGGCTATCTGGATGACGGCACCATGGTGGTCGTGGATCATGCGCGGAAACTGATCGGGCGCTCCGTCGCCATCTCGGTGACCAGCGTGCTGCAAACCGCCAGCGGCAAAATGATCTTCGGCAAGATGGACGAGATCGGGAAACCGATGGTGGAAGCGTGATGAAGAGCCCGGTAAGAGTTTTCGCAATTGTCGGCGAGCGGCCAGCTGTATGCAGGTGTCCCGAGCGGAATTGTCCGCGGCACGGCGACTGCGAACAGTGCAGGAACTACCATCTGAATTCAAAGCGGCAACGGTTGCCCTACTGCGAACGCAAGCCTGGATGGTTCGCGCGGCTGTTTGGGGCGGTTCCGCAGTTGATGTAGCCGCTTCCCGCTCTGGTCTAGGGTGGATTCTTTTTGTGGCATCACTTCGGCTTGAACATTACCTGCAGCCAGTGCCTCAAGGTCCTCGGTTTCATCCGAGCTAGGTTCTGCTTCGCCGTCAGCGTGTCCGGGTGCTCCTCACCCAATAGACGGCGGCGAGTCTCCAGCACTTGTTCCTCAAGCTTCCGCGCCGGCGCCCGATCACCCTGCGAGTACAGCGTCAGGGCGAGATTACTCTTTGCCCATAAGCTGCTCGCATGCTCCTCGCCAAGCAGACGAAGACGAGTCGCCAGCACCTGCTCCTGAAGCTTCCGCGCTCGCACCCGATCACCCTGTAAGTACAGTGTCGCGGCCAAATTGCTCATTGCCGTCAAGCTGCTTGGATGCTCCTCGCCAAGTAGTCGAAGGCACGCCTCCAGCGTCCGTTCCTGAAGTTCCTGCGCTCCCGCCAGATCCCTCTGCGAGCACAGCGTTCCGGCGAGACTGGTCATCGCTGTCAGCGTGTCCGGATGCTCCTCACCCAGCAGCCGACGGCGGGTCTCCAGCACTTGTTCCTGAAGCTTCCGCGCTGCGACCAAGTCGCCGAGGACCATCAGCGTTGCAGCGAGATTGTTCATCGCCGTCAGTGTGTGGGGGTGTTCTTCGCCCTCCACACGACGACTCGTCGCCAGCACTTGTTCTTGAAGTTCCCGCGCCCCTCTCATATCGCCCTGCAAATTCAGTGTCGCGGCCAGATTGGTCATCGCCGTCAGTGTGCGAGGATGCTCCTCGCCCTGCACACGACGACTCTCCCCCAGCTCGTGTTCTTGAAGTTCCCGCGCTCCCGCCAGATTGCCCTGCTCGCCCAGCACCACAGCGAGATCGCTTGCTGCCCTCAGAGTGTCCGGATGTTCCTCGCCTAACAAACGACGGCGCGTCGCTAACACCTGCTCCTGAAGCTTTCTTGCTCCCGCCCAATCGCCTTGCTTATACAGCGTCCGGGCCAGTCCGGCCATCGCTGCCAGTGTGTCTGGATGCTCCTCGCCAAGCAGATGACGGCGGCTCTCCAGTGTCTCTTCCTGAGGCTTCCGTGCGGAGGCGAACTCTCTTTGCACGGAGTCGTGTTTTTCCCAACTGGTCGCCATTGCAGGAACTACCTCCTCGTGACCCTAAAACACTACCCAGTCGGCCGCGTGTATTCCTACCATTCTGGGTTCGGAAACTGCGGCGTCAGAACGGCCCCGGCCCGGTCCACCATGGCGGCGACGGAAGTCCTTCAGATAGAATCCACCTGGCGTTTAAGGCTTCGGAACACCGTAACTGCGGAACCGCTGTAGCGTCGAGTCTGCGCGATAATCTCCCGCAAGCGTGTTAGCGATCTGAAAATACCTGCGGTACATTACGCCGGCCGCAGGCGTTCCGTGAGACGAGCCTTCACTTCAGGCCACTCAGCAGCAACAATCGAGTAGCGCCACGAATCGCGCGCCGTGAAGTCCGCGCCCATCCTGTGCGCGCGAAGAACTCCTTCAAGCTTTCCTCCGATGCGCTCGATGGCCGCTTGCGAACGCTTGTTGCGCGCGTCAGTGTGCAGGCAAACGCGGAGCATCTGCCACACTTCGAAGGCGTGAGTGAGCATCAAGAGCTTGGCCTCAGTGTTTGCGGCGGTGCGAATGGCCCCATGCGAGAGCCATGTGTAGCCGATCTCGCAGACTTCGGGAAGCTCACGGGCGTGGCGCGGATGGCCTGGGAGCCACGCGAAGCGCTCGATATCTAAAAAGCGTGTTGAGCCGATGACGGTATTGTCTTCAATGCGGATCGTTGCGAAGGCCAGTGCAGTGCCGGCCTCGCGCAATGCCAGCGCGGTCTGAATGTAGCGATGAACGGCATCGCGACCGATGGGGACGGCGCTCCATTGATAGAGCAAGGGATCGCCCGAGGACGCGGCGACGAGACCGTCCGCGTGGGCGGGCGAGAGCGGCTCGAGACGAATGAAGCTGCCGGTAAGGATTGGAGAGTCGAGGTTCACGTTTTTCAAATTGCGCGTTTTTCAACTGGCGGCGCGGGTGAGTTGGAGACACCAAACACGCGTTCAATACTTGGTAATCAGTACTTGGTAATTTTGGGATCGATGTGGTCGGCCCAGGCGAGAATTCCACCTGCGAGGTTTTTCACGTTGGGATAGCCCTGCGCAGCGAGGAACTCGGCGATGTGCTGACTGCGGCCGCCGGAGCGGCACTGCACAACGATCTCGCGGTTGCGGTCGATCTCGGCCAGCCGCTTTGGCACCTCGTGCTGGGGGATGAGCGTGCCGCCGATGTTGGCGATCTGGTACTCGTAAGGCTCGCGAACGTCGAGGACCATGAGATCTTCGCCGGCGTCGAGGCGCTGCTTGAGCTCCTGCACGGTGATTTGCGGAATTCCGTTTTTCAATGTGGGGGCGCCCATGGCGTGGATTCTCCGGTCCAAATTCAGTGTACCGGGTCCAGTTTATCGAGTTCAGTGGATGGGAGGGGCGCTAAATGCTGCCTCACGGCCAGCGGCTCTGCATCGGGCAAAGCCGCCGGCCAAGAGAGGTTCGGGCGTGAGACATTCGGTTGAAGAGTTATTGCGCGGCTGGTTTCGCGGTTGCGGCCGGTTTGGCGGCAGGCGCGGCAGAAGGTTTCGGCTTCCAGAAATCGGGATCGGCCTTGACCCATTCGCCCGGCGGATAGCTCTGGGCGGGGTTGATACCGAACAACTCTGAATCTGAGCTGTCGATACAGTCGGCTACGAGCTCGTCGATCTTCTTGATGCCGTCTTCGCCCATGGCATCGCGGAACTGCTTGTCTTCCGCATAACCGGCGTCAATGTCGGCCATCGACTTGTCGTCGCTGAAGACGACGTATTCGTTGTCGCCGCCGTAGGCGATTTCGAAGGTGGCCCAGTGCGCGCTATCGCCGGCCTTCTTATGCCCCGCGATGACCAGACGCGCCAGATCGACAAACTGCTTACGGTGACCGGGCTTGATATGGAAAGAAGTAATCTCCATCAGCTTGGCCTGTGCCAGGGTTGCGCTCGGCTTGTAGCTCAAATCATCGTCGTAGGTGAAAACGAACTGATCGATCCCATTGAGGAGTTCGCCATCGGCGACGCTGTCTTTGTCGAGCTCGGCTGAGAGAGCCTTGTTCTTCATCGTGGCCAGGTAATCGTCTTGCCATGCCTTAAACGACGGATAGCCGGTGAGGTACAAAGCGCGGGACTTGCCCGAGAGCGACATCAGGGCGAAGTAATGAGTGGGCCACTTGGCGGCAGCCATGGCAGCGACGAAATGGCTCTCCGACTTGTCGTGGATGGCACCGGATTTGCCAGCCTTGATGAATTCTCGGGTGATTGTCAAAACCTTGGGCGGGCCTTGCATTTCTTGTGCCGCGGCGAACATGCTTCCAGCGACCGCGAGAGAGAGTCCTAACAGAGCGGAGTTCATGATTTTCATATTTTGGGAATCCTCCTGGATTTGCTCGGAATGGATTTGCTCGGAGTTTCAATGCGATGGGGGAGTGGGATCGGAAACGGGAAGCGCAATCTCTCCAAGGAAGACGATTATGAAGCTCTTTGCCGGGTGGTGTAAAGAAGTTTTTGGTTTTCCACAGGACAGGGATGAGCGGAACTCATCCGGTGATCAGCGAATCCGTTTAGCGCCGGCCCGATTGGGCAGGGATCGAATGTGAAGCGGCGGCCTTCGGATTGTGATTGCCGCGCATTCATCGAAAATTGCGCTGTGTAACACAGGTGTGCGAGATTGGAGCTACAAGATTGGAGCTACTGAGATTGGAGCAATAAGGATTCGCCGGAGCGATTCACGTTTTTGGGGTCACGATTGTTTTGGAACAGGCTGCCCGCATGAAGAAAAAATCCCTCCATCCGAGCTTCGATCAGACTTTGGAGCTGCTGCGCGCACACTCCTTCGACGTGACGCCTTACGCCGGCGTCGACGGAGGTGTACTGGTGAGCAAGGGTGGGGCCGGAGCCATGCTGACGCCCACGAGCCGGGCAGAAGAAGCGCGTAATGAGGACCCGGACGGCGCGACATTAGGGTGCGCCGTTAACCCGGGAATCGTAGTGAAAGGCGAGGTAGCGCGGCTCGTCGACCGCGGGTACCAGAAGTTCATTAAGACTTCACAATATGAGCTTCCCGCGACGGCCAGTCAATTGCAAGCGATTCACACGTTCAGTGAAGAGTTAAAGCAGCTCGTCGGCGCAACCAGCTTATACAACGAGTCGCTGGGCACAACCAGCGACGTCTATCGCTACGATCGCCTGATGGGCCGCGAAGCCGCGGATGCCGTGCCCGCCCAGCCAAGGGAGCTGACCGACGGGCACTGATCTCCGCCGAACGATTGAGCGGAGCAGGCCATGGATGTGTGGGAAGACAGGGGCGAGTTTGCGGCCCGGCGACCGGAGCGCCGTTCCGATCTGCGCTACTCCGTTGACGAAGATTCGATCGTTCTTTTTGTTGGACATGGCGCGCCGCAGGAAGCTCATCTTGTGGATTTGAGCCAGGATGGCTGCCGTTTGCGCACCACCGAACCAACTACTGCGCGCTCTCCTCTGCCGGTGGAAGTCTTCTTCACAATCGACGGAATCTCGTTCCGGTTTCGCAGCGTGCTGCAATGGACCGACGGGCACAATCTTGTTGGCATCCGGTTTGTCAATACGATGCCGCAGCGGTTAGTGGAACTGGCCAGCGTGATCTGCAGGATGGAGAAAACCGCCGCGACAAGAGCAGCTGCCGTGAACGTGCTGATCGCAAAACACAAGGCAGAGCACTCGCCCGGACGCCAAGCAGCAGTGTGGGCCGGCGGGCCAAGTCACGTTGGCGAGCCAGATCGAGTTTCTGTTGCCGGGACGCTTACGAAACTGCCCGAACTCGCGCCGCCTGCTCAAGCGGAAGCCAGGCAACACGCCCGGCAACCGTCAACAGGCCTCGAACGCCGCGGCTACGCGCGCCATGAGCTGAGCACCACCGCAACGATCATTCTGCCCAATGTTGGATCGTCATTCCGTGGCCGCATTCTGGATTTGAGCCTGACTGGTTGTCGCATCCGTACAAATGAACGTTTCCCTGTGGGCATTTATACGCGAGTAGAGACGGTATTAAAGCTTGATGGACTTCACTTCCGGCTGGGCGGCGTGATTCAGGCGATCCATGACCGAAATATCGTTGGAATCCGCTTTCTCGATCTCAGCGAACGCAAGCGGGAACAAGTATCGGACCTTATTGGCGAGATCTGGCAGTCGCAAGCGGAGTTGCCGGGGCTGCTTGAAGACCGCGTTTAGAGCAGATCTATGAGCAAGGGCGAGACCTTGGGAGCGGGGGTCAGACTCTGGATTCGACCGCAGCGGCACTTGCCGGCGAAAATCAAGTACGGATCGCACGAATCATATCGCGCGAGTCATATCGCGCGAGTCGGGCGGATCGGGCGGATCACTCGGATCAGTCGGATTACTCAGCCGGATCGATCTCAATGTAATCGAGCGCGGCCGGGTCATTTCCGTTGCCGTGAGGGCCGTCGGGCGCGCCTTCCACGCGGAGAATGTCACCGGGCTTCAAGTCGATTCCTCGCCCATCCTGGCCGCTCGCGGTGAAGCGCGTTGAGTTGTCGCCGTTCGGCCGGCGCGAAGGCAGGGTAGCATCGGCGGCCCACGAGACAATCTCCGTTCCATTGATTCCGAACGTAAAGTGCGCGACTCCACCCTGCAGATCGAAGTATTGAACAGCGATGTTGAAGCGGCCGGGTTTGCCGGTGTAGGTCCACTCGGCGGTGCAGGTCTTTTGCGCAGAGTTCAGGTCGCACGCGACAGCCTTTCCGCCGGATGCGTCTTCCCAGGGAGTGATGTCAATGATTTTGTACCCGCTGAGGCGCGCATCTTCAGCCTCGAGGCGTCCGGGGTAGTGACCAGCGCGGCCCAACGCATCGGGAATGCCGGATTCCTTAAGGAAGTACTGCACGATGGCATCGCGCCAGACGATCGCATGGCTGGCCTGATACTCGAGCCGCGCGCGTTCATCTTCGAAGAGCTGCGGATCAATCTTGCCCTTCAGTGTTGCCCACTCCTCCCCGAGCCTCGATGCCTCTTCCGCGCCCTGGTAATGGCTGTCGTAAACGAATTGAATAATCGTCTTGCCCGAGTGCAATTTGTAGGTCCATGGCATGTGGTGGAAGAAAAGAAGCTCATCTTCGGGGGTTGTGGCCGCTGACTCGTAGATCTTCGCCACTTCAGGCGGGTATTGGCCGGCAAAGCCCGTTCCAGTGGCGACGCTTCGGTCCATGCCGATGCCTTTGGCGTCGTCGCGGTGCCATTGGCCCCATCCATTGCGCTCGCTCGCCTCAATGTTCGGCCCGTAGTGGCTGCCGGCAATGTCGGTGAGCGTTTGCGTGCCGAGGAAGCCCGTGTAATGGACGTACGTGGGCCACGATTGCATGAGCATCTTGTCTACTGTCGCAACCACCTCAGGTTTGGTGCTGATGGTTTGTTTTGTCCACTCCGCGGCGATCTGCTCCGCGCTCAGGTTGGGATTCCACGCAAGTCGGCCGAAGGCGTAGAGGTTGGCCATCGCCATCGGCGCGCCCAGCCACCCGTCGCGTCCCACGCAGGAGACGCCAATCAGACCGCCGCCCCACGAACGAAGACCTGTTCGTGGGGGTCCCGAATGGCCACCGAGCGGCTGGCTGAAAGTTTTGCCCTCGATGATCTCCTTGACTGGCGTACTGCGATTTTCGGCGCGCAGATCGAAGTCAAGTTTCTCTTTCCAAAGTGGCGCGAGATACACAAGATGGCGCTGCTGGCCGAGATACTCCTGCGTGATCTGCAGCTCCATGGCCTCGCTTGTTTTGTGCAGGCCGGCGAAGAGCGGCGACACCGGCTCCTCTGCCTGAAAATCGATAGGGCCGTATTTGATCTGGACGATGACATTGCGCGCGAACTGGCCGTCGAGCGGATGAAAGATGTCATTAGCAGCGCGCGCGCGATCGGCCTTGATGTCGTTGTAGTCGAGATGGTTGTTGTAGACGAAGGCGCGATAGAGCACCACTCCGCCGTGAGGCGCAAGGGCGTTGGCGAGCACGTTGGCGGCGTCGGCCGGGCTGCGGCCATAGCTCGTGGGGCCGGGCTGGCCTTCAGAATCGGCCTTCACCGTGACGCCAGCGAAGTCTGGAATCTGCTGGTAAATCTCGTTGATCTTCGCGGTCCACCATGCCTTGACGTCGGGATCGAGCGGATCGAAGGTTTTGAGGCCGCCGACTTTCTGCGGGCTGGCAATGTCAACACTGATTGCAAGCCGCACGCCCCACGGGCGCATGGCGTCGGCAATGCGCGCCAGGCCTTTGATCATGGCGGGGGCGAGAAACGGTGCAGCTTCGTTTACGTTGTTCACGTTGCAGCCGTTGATGCCTACCGACGCGAGCAGGCGAGCGTACGTGGTTACATCGCTCAAATCGTTGCGGACTCTTCCGCCGTCGAAAAAGATCGAAGGGCCGCCGTAGCCGCGGGTAACCGTGCCATCGGCATTGTCCCACTCGTCGACCCAGCGGATGGGCATGGCGGGGGCTTCGCGCATCGGCGCTTTGGGAATCCGACTTGTCTCTGACGGCGATCGCAAAAGCGCGAAGGCTCCATATAGCACGCCGCGTTCGTCGCCGCCGGCAACGAGAGTCAGCGTTCCGAGCCGCGGGTGCAAGACACCAATCCAAAATGAATCCGGCGCGAGATTCGCTGGCGCGCTGGCGTTCGGATATGCCTTGCGTACCTCTTCGACAGTGCCAAGCACGATCCGGTTTGTGAATTCGTCGATGTCGGGCCCTGGAGAGCCGTTCAGGCCGCGATTCAGCTCCTGGACTGCCGACTGCTCAAGCACATTGGTGCCGAGGGCACGAACCAAAGCGGGAACGGCGGACTTCTGGTGCGCGTCTGCATAGCGCAGCCAAGCCTGGTCGTTGGTTTGGGTGTGCGCCACGAGCCCCGCGGCAAATGAAGCGGCCAGCAAAAATGCCGAAAAGAAAGCAACACTCCTCCGCCCCGCAACATAGTTGGTCGACATGTTTCAGCTCCCTACAACGTTCTACCACTCAGAACCGGCAACTCAGAATCGGCCATTCAGGATCGATTGGTCGGCTTACCGGGTAGCGATTGCGGTCAGGCGTCACGATTGCGGTCAGGATTCAGGCCAGTCGATATTCGCGCGGCAAGGGCTCGACCCGGCGCAGGCCGCGAACAGCGTTGGTTAGATAGATTGCGTCGGCGGTGCGTAAATCGCCCATGAAGAGGACGCGTTCCTCGATCTCCGGCCGCGTCTCGAGGAGATGCCGACGGTAGACGCCGGGCAGCAGGCCGCATTCGACGGGCGGCGTGCACCAGCGGCCGTTTTTCTCAACAAATACGTTGCTGATGGCGCCTTCGGTTACTTCTCCGCGCAGGTTGAGAAAGAGTGCATCGTCGAACCCGTCACGTGTGGCCTGCTCAAATTCCCGGGAATAGATCGGCCGGTGCGTGGTCTTGTGGTAGAGCATCCGGTTCATGGGATCGGTACGCTCCGTCGCGATGCGGACGCGTCCGATGCGATTTTCACCGGCCGGCACCAGAATCTCGTCAGCAATCTCGAAGCCGCCGGCCCTGTGGAGGAGCAGCCGCACTTTATGCGGAACTCCTATTGCGAATTCGCTGCCGCACGCCTCAAGCGCAGCTTTCACTTCCGCGCGGTCGCAGGGAAAATCAAAATATTTCGCCGAATCCTCAAGCCGGTCGAGATGGAGTTCCAGAAGTGGATAGCTGCCCGCCGGACTGTCCCCATCCCACAACATCGTTTCGATTAACGAGAACTGGTCGGAACACTGCCCGGGCAGTTTCTCCGAACTCCCAGTCGCGCCTTGAGTAAGGAACTCTGCTTTCAGCAAGCACTCGCGAAACTCTTCGGCTGGATCGGAGTCGATGACGACGCCGCTGCCGGCGCCCATGGTTCCGCGAGCGCCGTTCAGATCCAGCGTGCGAATGGCAACGTTGAAGACCGTTTGCCGTGGCGAGAAGAAGCCGATGGCGCCGGTGTAGACGCCGCGCGGCGCGTCTTCAAGCTCGGCGATGAGCTGCATGGCCCGCACCTTGGGCGCGCCCGTGATTGAACCGCAGGGAAACAGCGCGCGAAAAATATCGTGGAAGCCCACTTCAGGGCGAAGCTCGGCACTGACGGTCGACGTCATTTGCCAAAGCGTGGGGTAGCGCTCGACGGCGAATAGCTCTTCGACCCTCACGCTTCCCGTGCGCGCCACGCGGCCCAGATCGTTGCGGACGAGATCGACGATCATCACGTTTTCGCTGCGGTTCTTCGCATCGCCGCGAAGCCAGCCGGCGATCTCGCGGTCTTCGCGAGTTGTGCGGCCGCGGCGCGCGGTGCCCTTCATCGGCCGTGTGACGATGCGACGAGTGTCGCCGTCGTTGTCGCCTTTGTCGTCGATGCGAAAAAACAGTTCCGGCGAAAACGAGAGAATGTGGCGGCGCGGCTGCCAATGCAGGAATGCTCCGTAGTCGGCCGGCTGCCTTGCGCGCAGCCTTGCATAGAGCGCCGCCGCGCTGGCCGGCGCGGGGAACTTCAGAGGAGCCGTGAAGTTGAGTTGATATACATCGCCGGCGCGAATCCATTCGTGAATCCGGGCAATGCGCTGCGCATACTCGCCCTCGCTGAGCGCAAACTCAGCGGCGAGGTCAGGTTGCGTCCCGAGATCCGGTGACTGCGCAGATGGCCGCGTGTCACGGAACTGAGCTAGCTCCGGCGGCTCGCCATCAACAAAGGTTCCTGATTCGTGGTCGAAGATATAGCTTTGCGCGTAGATCCCGAACCACGCCAGCGGATCGCCTTCAGGGGCCGGGCGCATTCCGGCTTTCCACCCCAACGACGAAGACCNNGACCTGTCGTTGGGGACCCCGGCTTTCGGCTCAAAGCAGGCTCCGCACTCGTAACTGAAGAATCCTGCTGCGAACTGGCCGGCAGCAACTGCGCTTTCAATCTCGGCGAAGAGCGAAGGGATCTCTGCGGGCGCGTATGCAGCGCACACGCGCAGCGGCGACATGAACAACTGCGTCCGGGGGTGCGTCCGGGGGTTTTTTCTGGTTTTGGAGTAGTTCTGTTTTCCGCCATCGAGCAGCACCGTGGCCGGCGTATGCTCGACCAGCGCGTAGACCTCGGCGGGAAGGGAATGCCGGCGCGTCATGCTGGCAGTGTACGGCTCTTACTGTACGGTGAGCACCAACGTGGTGTTGTTGGTGATGGCGGTGACGCCGTTGGATGACTGTCCAGTGATGGTGATGGTGTAGGTGCCTGGCGGGGTGGGGAGAGGATGCACGGGACCATGCTGGTAGTAGTTGTAGAGCGGCTTGCACGCAGTCATTCCCAGCGCAGTGACCAGACCCACCAGCGCCACCAGCGCAAGGCGATGCAACCAACGCCGCTTGCGCGCGCCCCACGCCAATCCACCGAGCCCGATTATGCCGGGTAGCAGGATGGCCCATGCGACGGGTTTGCTTCCGATTCCGGTATGGGCTGGAGGCGCCACCAGAGTCGCCACCTGCTCCTGCGTTTGAAGCAGCATGGAGCTGACCGGGGGACATGCCGATGCGGGCGAACCGGTGGGACAACTCGCGGGGGTGGTGGGCAGAATCTCCACCGTCGCCGGAGTAAAGGCGCAACTGGCCTCGCTGGGAAGGGACGAGCAAGAAAGATTAACGAACATCGGAGCCGTTAGAGCCGCGTTGTCTTCAGGAACTACGGTGACGGCGATGGTGCCTGCCTGGCCGGGTGTGAGCGTGAGGGGGAGCGTTGAAGGCGGCACGGGCGCGAGCGTGAGCGCAAAGTTTGGAGTAGCGCTGGTTTGGCCCGAGACGTTACTGGTGGCGGAAGCCGAGGTCAGATGTGTTGCGTCGCCCGCGTACACGGCGCGCAGGGCGTGATCGCCGCCCGCCAGCGGCAGCACCGGCGTCGCTTCTCCATCGGCATTCAAAGTTGCTTCTGCCAGTTCCCGGTCACCGTCTTCGATTTTGACCGCGCCGGATGCGGGCAGGCCGTCGGCGCTGATCACGGCAACCGTGGCAGTTGCCTGCGTGTGGCCGCTCCGCTCGCTGGTTTCAACGGTCAGCGAGGTATGTGTCGCGATTTGTTGCGCTTGCGCGGATGCCGGCAGCAAGGCCAGCGCCAACAACGCGACCCCTAATCCGGCAACCGATTCGAGCCGCAGACCGCGGCGATTCAACGCTCTCACTTGCACCTGCTCCAAGTCCTTAAAAAAGATTGAATTTGCGCTTGGCGGCGCCCCGCGATTTACTTTCGCCCTCTTGCCTTTGCGCCTCTCCAGTAGATTTCCATTGTATCCGGCGAGGGCGCGCTACGGCCAACCCGCCGCGCACTTCAGCAGCCGACTCCCTCAGCCGTCTATTTGACGCGCAGGCTGACAGAACGCCACTCGGTCGCCGCACGCGACGGGCCTCGCAAAACGGGGCATCGCGCCACCGTCCTCACGCAACAGGGCAAGTCGGAGTTCTACAATTGGGCCTGAATGATCGCCCACTTGCGCGGCAAACTTATTTACAAACAGCCCGGCCAGGCCATCGTCGAGGCGGGCGGCGTTGGTTACGACGTGGCCATCACTGTGCCGACATTTACTGCGCTGCCCTCAGTGGGCGCCGAAGCCGCGCTGCACATTCACACCCAGGTAAGCGACAGCCAGATCGCGCTCTTTGGTTTTCTCGATCACGAGGAGAAGCGCCTCTTCGAGCGGCTGATCACCGTGAGCGGCGTTGGCCCGAAGCTGGCTATCAAAATTCTGAGCGGCTTGAACTCCGAACGCGTGATCCAGGCGATTCGCGGCCAGGATCACGCGCAGCTTACGCACATTCCCGGCGTGGGCAAAAAGCTGGCCGAGCGACTGGTGGTCGAGCTCAAAGACAAGCTCGACGACTTTGCCGTTGCGCCCACGCAGCAGTCCGTGCAGGGTCCGGCTGTTGACGACGTGTTGTCAGCGCTGACCAATCTGGGCTACCAGCGGCAGGCGGCCGAGAAGGCAATCGAGCAGGCGATTGCGAAAGACAAGGCGTTGGCAGCGGATTTCGATGGGCTGTTCCGCGGCGCGCTGAAGATTATCCGGTAGCGTTCGGGGCGGCGAGGCCAAAGATCGCGTGGGACAGCGGAGAGCAAATGAAAACAGGGGGAAAAAAGCCGCCTCGAAAAGGGATCGAAAGCGGTCAAATTGAAAATTGAGGGCCGTTTTTTTGGCCATTTTCGCTCAAAAAAATCGAGAAAAACCGACACAAATCGAGAAAAAAACGAAAAAATCACCAAATTTCACGACGGTTTTTCGATCAGTTCTGTTGATTGCAAATGAGTTAAATGCAATTTGCACTGAAAATGGGGCGCACATTTTTT
Organism: Acidobacteriaceae bacterium; assembly: GCA_003134815.1. Classification (GTDB taxonomy): domain Bacteria; phylum Acidobacteriota; class Terriglobia; order Terriglobales; family Acidobacteriaceae; genus Telmatobacter. The sequence goes on from PLCO01000020.1 coordinate 50,698, forward strand.
ATTTCACGCCTTTCTCTGGTCGTCCAAGCCTCTTCCCGGGGTCTCAGCTCGGGTGTGGATGGGAGCGAAGACCGACGAAGTTGGAAGACTCTGGTTTTGACGATTCTGAATCAAGGTTAGCAAAACGCGGGAATTAATCGGCAAACCTGGCGCGGGATTTTTATCGAGTGTTTTGAGTGGTTTGCGGCGAATTGGCGGCTGCATGGGCTTGACTTCTTGCGGCGGTCCGGGCCGGGCACATCCCTGACATTTTGAACCGGGGACATATCTGAAACTGCGACGATGCGCGACGTGATTCTCGCGTCGATTCGGGAGTTCTATCCCGACGCGGCGGCGCACTTTATTCGCAGGCACCGCGAGAAGATGGCGGCGAAGACGGCGGCGAGGGATGCGGCGGCGCGGTGAGGGAGGGTCACGCCGTTTCTTCAATGAAATGATGCGGGGCGAACCCCGATTTTTTGCTTGCCTCTTCAGGATGAGTAGTTATTTGGTGCTTCAATCAGCTTGACATTAAGTGCGGCATTGCCGCACAATCTATCTATGCCTACTTCTCTCCCGACCGTGGTGGAGACCGGTGCTTTCACGCGCAGAGCGGAAAAGTTGTTAAGCGTTGGGGAATACGAGGACTTGATCATTTATTTGGCGCGATACCGTGAGGCGGGGGACGAGATTCCAGGCACTGGCGGTGTACGCAAGTTGCGTTTTCGAGCATTCGGCAGGGGCAAGTCCGGCGGGGTAAGGGCGATCTACTATTTCTACGACGAGAACACGCCTTTGTATGCAATCTTTCTTTACGGCAAGAACGAACAGACCGATCTCAATCCGGCTCAGAAGAAGGAAGTAAAGGCCTTTGCGGCAGTCATCAAGGCAGCTGCAATCAAGAAAAGGACCTCCCAATGAAGCGCAAAAATGTTAGCAGCGAACTGATTGAGGCCATGCGCGAGGCCGTTGCCATTGCGGAAGGCAAGGTCAAGCCGGCGCGCGTTACCACCTTCAAGCCGTCGATCGCGTTGGAGATTCGCAAAATCCGCGTTGCCACCGGATTGAGCCGTGCAGAGTTTGCCCGCCGCTACGCACTCGACGCGCGCGCTTTGCAGGAATGGGAGCAGGGCCGCCGCCGTCCCGACCGCGCCGCGCGGGCTTATCTCACAGTGATTGCGCGAAGGCCGAAGGCCGTGGAAGAAGCGCTGGCGAGCTGATGGGGTGCGCGCTGAGAGTCATCCGTTGATCCTCGATTGGCTTAACTCGACCGGCTTAATTTGGGGGGGCCGCTACGCGCGTGACGACATTTCCCGCGCTGGCCAGGGTTGGGGAGCGCTTCGAGGGGTGGAGTGCATCCAGAACGCCTCGTTTACAACATGACATGCACGTGGTGGGGTTCGCCATTCCCCGCAAAGGTCTCGATCATGTTGTCTTTCGAGCGAATGCGGCGAATGCGGTGGCTGACAAAATCGGCAATATACAGGTTTCCTGATTCGTCGAAGGCAAGGGCGCAAGGATTCTCAAAGCGGGCGTCGAGTGCCGGACCCCCATCGCCCGAGAATCCTTCGACAGTACCCGCGATCGTGCGAACCATACCGGTCGCCGCGTCGATGCGCTTGATGCAATATCCATCTACGAAGATCAGATTCTCCTGTTCATCAAAGAGCATTCTGAGTGGCGCCGCAACGGTAGTCGCATAAGTCGAGATCACTCCAGTCCTGGAGTCGACTTTGCGGATGCGGGTCATTGCCGGATCGTTCGTGTTCTGCCCGATATAGATGTTCCCCGCATGATCAACGGCGACGCTCATTGGCCATTCCAGACCTGCCTCAAGAGCGGTGCCGCCGTCGCCAGTGACGCCTTCTTTCTTGCCGCTGCCCGCCACGGTAGTGATGATGCCCGTTCGAGCGTCGACGCGGCGAATTCGGGAGTTTCCGCTGTCGGCAATGAAGAGATTACCGGCTTGATCCAACGCGACTCCGTAGGGCTGGTTGAATTTGGCTTGGGTGGCTGGGCCGCCATCGCCGGAGAAGCCGAACTCGCCGGTGCCGGCGATCGCGTCGAGCGTTCCTTTTATCGTATTGATCCGGAGAATACGATTCGATGTGCCCTCTGCGCCGATCAGATTCCCATCGCGGTCCACTACGAAGTTCGTAATGGATTCAAGTGACGGAAGGGACGTCAATGTGGTGATTGTGCCGCTCTTCAGTTCAATTCTTCGAACTGCATTGGGCTCGCAACCTTCAGCAACGAATAATGCGCCGTGCGCAACCGCAAGAGCAGTCGGATCACAAATCCGAGCTTTAACGGCTGGGCCACCATCCCCTTGGCGATGCGAATGACCGGTTTGTGAGAAAGAAATCTCACAGACGGACAGCCCGAGCAAAAGCATGAAGGTGAATGCGAGTCTCACGCCGCCATTCTAACTCTTCGGTGATTGCACATTTTGGGGAGCTGTCGATTTTGTTGGGGGCCGGTGCGATTTATTCGCCTTGACCTCACCGGTTTTCTCATACTCTCTCGCGATACACTTCTCGTTGTTATGGCTGCCAAGAAAAAACCCGCTCCAGCTGCTGCCGCTCCCTATTTTCGTCCTGAGGCGCTGACGTTTCTTCGCAACCTGGCCAAGCACAATGATCGCGCGTGGTTTCAGCCGCGGAAGGGGCAGTTTGAGGCGGAGTTGAAAGAGCCGATGCTGGCCGTTGTGCGCAAGATTACCGACGCGATGGCGGAGTTTGCGCCCAACCATGTGCGGCCGGCGGAGAAATCGCTGTTCAGGATTTACAGGGACACGCGCTTTTCGAACGACAAGCGCCCCTACAAGACGCATGTGGCCGCGTGGTGGACGCACACGGGATTTGAGAAGACTTCAGGCGCGGGCTATTACTTCCACGTGAGCGCGAAGGAAGTGATTATCGCCGCCGGATCTTACATGCCAGAGAAAGAACAGCTGGCCGCGATTCGGCATTGGCTGATCGGTCATCATGCGGAGTTCAGAAAACTGCTCAAGCGGCCGGCGGTGCGCAAGCTTTACAACGAATTTGAAGGCAACGCGCTTACGCGGCCACCGAAGGGCTTTCCCGCAGAGCATGCTGCGATGGATTTGATCCGATGCCGCCAATGGGGGCTGGCGGCGGAGTTGCCCGCCAAGGCGGCGCTCAAAAAGGACATCGCGGATGTGGTGATTCGATATTTTAAAGTGGCCGCGCCCGTTGTCGACGCGCTGAACACGCCGATTGCGGCATCGATTGCGCCCAAGAGAAAGGTGCTTTTCGGGTTGAGGTAACAGTGCTCCGCAATCCTGCGCGGAATTCGACTGGGGCCATTCTCGGCCGCTCCCTACGGGGGCGAGTAGGTTTGCGCCACCGGCATTTTTCATTCCCATTGGTGGACCGATGGCGCAGCAGCACTGAGAACGGCGAGCTTGCAACAGGTAATGTGTAATCGCCAAACCCGCTCCAATTGCGGGTTTGAGAGGCCGGATGGCCCAAAATCAGGCAAAAATCGGCGTTAGGCCCATAAAAACCCAAGAAAATTGTGGAAATCACGTATTTTCCCATTGACTTTGTACCCGCCCAGGCCGCATGGTAACCATCGGCAGGGTTCTTCGTAGCCGCATGAATACAGGGTTTTCACGCATTCAGTAGATGATCAGCCCTCCCCTCATGCGGTAAGTTTTTTTAAAGTGGCGGAAGCCCCACCAAACAGGCAGCCCGAACGGCTGGCCGAGAAGGAGAACATTTAATGGCATCTGGACTGACCAAGACGGCTTTGACACGGCTCCTGGCCGAGAAACTCGAACTGACCAACAAGCAAGTCGCAGCCTTTCTGGACCTGCTGGCGGAAACCGCCATCAAGGAAACCAAGAAGAGCGGCGTCTTCGTAATCCCTGGCATCGGCCGTCTGGTGAAGGCCGAGCGCAAGGCCCGCATGGGCCGCAACCCGCAGACGGGCGAGGCCATCAAGATCAAGGCCAAGACCGTAGTGAAATTCCGCGTGGCCAAGTCCGCCAAGGACGTGATCGCGCCACCGAAGAAGTAACCCTCCCTCAAAACTGCACAGGAAAAGGGGAGAGCCTTGTGCTCTTCCCTTTTTCATTTGGGCGGCTTTCGTCCCGCATCTCTTTCAGTCCAATTTTCCCGCACACTGCGGGCAGGCTGGCTCATCGAATGAGCTATGACAATGGCGTCAGGTCATTCTCAAACTACGGGGACTCAACCCACAGCGGCTGGGCCCACGGCGGCGGAACCCACAGCGGCCCGACCCGCTGCTGACTCTACGGAGAACGGCTCTTCGATTATTTTTTTAGAGCGAGTTGAGGGGCTGGCGATTGCGGCCGCCGCGGCTGTGCTTTATGCGCGCACTGGCGCGAGCTGGTGGCTCTTCGCGGCGGTGTGGCTTGTGCCGGATCTTTCCATGCTCGGTTATCTTGGAGGCGCCTGCCGGGGAGCGAGGATTTACAACGCATTCCACACGTATATTGCGCCGGGAGTGCTGGCCGTTTGCGCGCTATTGCCGGGAGCGCACTTCGCGTTGACGATCGCGTTGATTTGGGCCAACCACATCGGCGTGGATCGGCTGCTTGGGTATGGGCTCAAGTATGGAAACGGATTTGGGTTTACGCATTTGGGACGGATGGGGAAGCAGCGGGCGTGATCCGGCGGCGTGACTGCGGGTTGGCGTATTGAAGTCAGTCCTCCTTCGCCCCTACGGGAGCGAGTGCGGGCGAGGACGCCCACACGACAGCCGGCCTTCCACCCCAACGACGAAGACCTGTCGTTGGGGACCCCGGCCTGGAGACCGGCGCTACTGGGTTGGTGCGGTGCGGCTGGACTGCAGGACTATGCGGCGGTGGGCCTGGCTTGGGTGGGCGTAATTTGATTGCGGGGAAAAAGCGCGCGCACGATCAGCCACACGCCAAAGGCGATGAGGATCGATCGGGGCCAGTTGAGGTGAAAGTAAGCGAACGCAGCAATAAAGACCGCTGAGCCGACCAGCGTTGCGATCCACTGTTTCATGATGCCGCGCGCAAAGAGCGAGGCCAGGAAGCTCCAGAAAAGCCCTTCGAGCATGAGTTGCTGGTCGTAGAACCAGGCCAGAATCCCGATGGTGATGAACAGGCCGATGGGCATGATCTCAGTGAGGAGCGCTGTAAGCCAGTGCGGTTTGTTGCCGGCGGGAGGCAAGCCGGAGCGAAGGCGCGGAATGAGTCGCGGGACGGCGCGTAAATATTCTGCATAGGGCTGGCCGAGCTGTTTGGTGAGGAATGCTTCTTCTCCAAGAATCAGGCGCAGAAAAAAAATGGTGAGTAGCACCATGCTGAATAGCGCGCCCGATGGCGGCATGAGGAGCGAGATGGCGAGCATCATGCACCAGCCGCCGACGTAGAGTGGATTGCGCATATGGCGGTAAGGCCCGTCGGCCATGACCGCTCCGGCTTGCATATCGCCGTGGTGAACGGTGCTGTAGCCGAGATACGCTGTGCCCCACACGCGGAGAACCGCGCCCGCGAGAGCGACGAGCGCGCCCAGAACGATGACGATGGGAGTGGCCACGGCAAAGCTAACAAGGCCGAGCCTGCTTATTTCCAGCGGAAGCCATTCCAGCATTGAGATTCGATGGCCGAAATCTAACGAGCCAGTCGAAAACGAGATCCACGGCGACCAGAATCCCACAAAGACGATGACGATCATGATCACCATCCGCAGGCGAAACTCTATGGCGCTAGCTCGCATGTTTGTCTCCGAGGTCCGGCTATTTAAGAATCTTGATCGTGGCGCCGTCGGGAATCTTCACGTCGAACTGGCTGGTGGGAAGATCGACGTTCTCTTCGACTCTGACAACGTTCAGCACGAGCTGGACTCCTTCCTGCGGGCGCTTGATGGTCACTTTGGCGGGGTACTTGCCGGCACTGAAGGTTGTGTAGTTGGTGTAGAAGATCTGCGTCTCCAGCACGCCATCGGCGTTATAGACATATTGTTCGTAGGGCAGCATATCGTCGCGGTGGAATGTGACCGTGCGGACAGGCACATTTTCGTGGGCGCTCTTGTGGCGCATCACGCTGAGAATATATTCCGGCTCGATGTACAAATGCTTGTTCGCGGCATCAGCAACCGTCTCAGTATCGCTGGCGACCATGTATTCGTCGTCCGGGTCAAGGCCGCGCAGGGCGATTGCGTCAAGGAAGAAGTCCGGGCGCAGGTTTTCCAGTGGATTTGCCGACTTCTCGGTGACGGTGTTTGAGCCTTGAATGGCAAGATTTTTCGATGGGATGACGAGCGTGAAGTGATTGCCGTCGCTGGCCATATCGAAGATCTTCACGCCGAAGTACGTTCCCAGCACGCGCAGCATTTTGGGCTTGCGCATCAAAATGTATCCGCGGCAGGAGGGAATGTCTATCGCAACGCCTTCGGCAGATTTTGTCTCAGTGGCGTAAACCTCAACGGTGGCGGTCAGGGTCTGGATCGCTTGCCAGCGTTGGTTGAGTTGCTCGACCAGTTGGTCGGGAGTGGCCGTTTGCACAATTGCCGGAGCCTTGGGAACCGGGAGATGACGCTTGGTCGGGATGAAGTAGGAGCATCCGGATAGAAGGAGCGGAAAAGCCAGCGCAGCGGCGCAGGCGATACGAGCGTGAAGCTTCATCGCTCACCCGCCTTCTTCTGCGCTTTGCGATAATTGGCCACGTTGCGGTTGTGTTGATCGAGAGTGGCAGAAAACCGAGAATGGCCCTGGGCGTCGGTTCCTTCGGCGACAAAGTAGAGGTAGTCGGTTTTGGGCGGATCGATGGCTGCCCGCAACGACGGCAGGCCCGGGTTGCACACCGGTCCCGGCGTCAACCCCGGATGGAGATATGTGTTGTAAAGCGTGTCGCGCTTCAGATCGCTCTCGTAAATCGTGCCGCGCCAATTTCGCGTAAGCTCCAGCCCGTAGATCACAGCGGGATCGGTGCTGAGCGGCATATTGATCGCCAGGCGATTTTTGATGACGCTGGCAACAAGCGGGCGGTCGGCGTCCACAGCCGTCTCGCGCTCTACCAGTGAAGCAATGGTTACCACTTGATGCACATTCTCACTTAACCCCAATTGCGCGGCCGCGGCTCTGAATCGCTTGACCATCGCGGCTACCATTTGCGTAGCGGTGATATGCGGTGAAAACCGATAGGTGTCTGGAAACAGGTAGCCCTCAAGACTCTTTGCACCGGGATCTAAATCAGCCACGAGGCCCGCCTGGGTTGTTGCCGCGACCAGAAAATCCTGCCGTGTTCCCAATCCTGCCTCTTCGACGCGCGCGGCAATATCGAAGATGTTTGCCCCCTCAGGAATCTTGAGGGCTTTGGTGTAGACGTCGCCTCGGGCAATCCGCCCATAAACCTCGGCGACCGGCGCCGGATGGTCGAAGCGATATGTTCCGGCGTGCAGCGTGCCGTGCCGGAGCCAGCGCACCAGATCAAACCCATACCGGCTGCGAACCACTCCCGCCGCTTGAAGTTGACGCCCGATGCGGACGGCGGAGGAGCCGGGCGCGACGTCAACGAACGTTTCAGTTTCTGGCCCGTAGGGGGTGAGAACCAGCCAGCCGGCCAGACCCGCACCGCTGGAAGCAACCAGCAGTAAAAACAGCAAGATACGTGCCGCGGCGGAGCCCTTCTTTTTACCGACTCTCGGTTTGCGTCCAGCCATCTATTCGCCGTGAACCCTTCTCTAAAAAAAGAATAGGGACGCAAGGTTGCTGCCGGTGTTCCCCCTACCCCGATTGTACCGGGAGCAAAGGGGCGCCGGCCCGGCGAATGCTGCCGGAAGGCAGACGGCGACTCAAACACGTAAGAGGGGCACGTAAGAGGGACGTAAGCGGGGCACGTAAGCGGGCCGCATGCTGGCCGTAAGCTGAATATGAGGTGAAGGACAAGTGGAATCAGGCGGCACGGCACACTCTCCGGCGCGCTATCAGGTTCGCTATTTGGGTTTGGATGTCGGCAGCCGCCGCATCGGCGTGGCCGTGTCTGACGAGCTGGGCCTGACGGCGCAGCCGGTGATGACGCTTGAGCGGCGGGGCAGCGGGCCTGCCAACCGAAGAGAAGACTTGCGATCGCTGGCGAGGCTCTGCAGGCGTTTTTCTGTGGCGGGGATTGTGGTCGGGAACCCGTTGCATCTTTCGGGCGAAACAAGCCCGCGCGCGGAAAAAACGCAGGCCTTTGCAGCCGAGCTGGGCGCGCTGACCGGCTTGCCGATTCACATGTGGGATGAGCGGCTGACGACGCGCGAGGCTCATCAAATCCTGTACGAAGCCGGGCACGAGCGGCAAGAGCATGGGAAGGTAGTGGACCAGGTGGCGGCGACGTTGATTTTGCAATCGTTTATGGATGCGCGCGGGAATTAGGCGAAGGCAGCGCACGGTTGCTGATCGATGGCCACGCCTGCCGTATAATTGACGTTCAGGAACGCTGATTTCATGCGGCTGGAGCAGCCCCTGGCCGCCACCAAACGAGAAATTACCGACTAGGGATTACGAATGCCCGAAGCCATTAAAAAGCAGCTCCTCGAGGAGATCCACCAGCTCGAGTACGAGCTGACCACAGAGTTGCCCGCCGAGATCAAGAAGGCGCGGGCTCTGGGAGATCTGTCAGAAAACGCTGAGTATCACATGGCCAAGCAGCGGCAGGAGTTTGTGAATGCGCGGCTCGGCCAACTGAAGAAACGCATGGGAGAGCTTTCGCTGGTGAACCTGGCGAACATTCCCCGCGACAAAGCGGGATTTGGATCGACGGTGGTGGTTTACGATTCGACGAAAGACGAAGAGATTGTCTATCGCCTGGTGACGAGCGAAGAGGCGGACGTTTCAAAGGGCCTGATCTCAACTACATCTCCGATTGGCCACGGGATCGTCGGGAAAAAGGTGGGCGACGTGGCCACCATTGTGACGCCCAACGGAAAGCGCCAACTGGAAATCCTGAAGCTGATGACGATTCACGATGAGTCCGCCGCGGCGGAGTCGGCGGACGGCTCCGGGGACGGCGCAGCGAAGTAGCATGGAAGCTCAAAATGACCTGGACTAGCGCTTTTGGCCGTGCCTGCGGCTGGCTTTTGGACCGCATCGTGCATGGGCTGGCGCTCACCCGCATCTCGCCCAACACGCTCACCTTCATCGGGCTGGTGATTAATATCGCCGCCGCGTTTTTCTTCGGCCACGCCAACTCCACCAACGGCGACTGGATGTTTTTCTATGCGGGGCTGGTGATCTTTGGCGCCGGCATCTTTGACATGGTTGACGGCCGGGTGGCGCGCCGCATCAACAAGGTCACGGTCTTCGGCTCGTTCTTTGACTCGGTGATCGACCGCTACTCCGACGTGGTGCTTTTTTTTGGGCTGCTGGTCTACTACGGGCGCATCAATCGTTTCCGTTATGTGGTGCTCGTTGCGTTCGTCATGGTGACTTCGCTGATGGTCAGCTATACGCGGGCCCGCGCCGAGGCGCTTATCGGCTCGTGCAAGGTGGGGTTTATGGAGCGACCCGAGCGGATCGTGCTCATCCTTCTGGGCGCGCTGTTCAATCATTGGGGCGTGATGGCTCCTGTGCTGTGGCTGCTGGCTGTGCTGTCGACGGTCACAGTGGTTCACCGCGTTGTGTACACCTACCAGAACACGAAGCACCTGGCGCCGCTGACGTGAAATGCAGCTTCTAGCTGCTAGCTTCTAGCCTCTAGCTATTTGTTGCCGCGACTGGGCTTTTTGCCCAATGAGGCTGGAGGCGACGTCAAATAGCTTCACTGCTGACACGCGGGGTCTGACATTGGCACAATGAGGCCTAGAGCTAGAAGCTAAGAGCTGCCGTTGCGCATCTGATTTGGTATGAGCACAGAAAAAGCTACATTTGGAGCGGGTTGTTTTTGGGGCGTGGAAGCTGCGTTTGCGGCGATCCCCGGAGTGACGGCGACGGCCGTCGGTTATGAGGGCGGATCGCTCGACCGGCCCACGTACAAGGACGTTTGCACGGACAAGACTGGCCACGCCGAAGTGGTGGAGCTGGGCTTTGATCCCGAGAAAGTGACTTACGACAAGTTGCTCGAAGCGTTTTTTGAGCTGCACGACCCAACGACGCTTAACCGCCAGGGGCCGGACTGGGGCGCGCAATACCGGTCGGCGATTTTCTTCCACTCGCCGGAGCAGGCGGCGCAGGCACACGCGAAGATCGAGCAGCTAACCACGGATGGCCGCTACAAACAGCGCAAGATTGTGACCAAGGTTGAACCGGCGCAGACCTTCTGGCGCGCGGAAGAATACCATCAGCGGTACCTGGAAAAGCGCGGGCAGGCAAGCTGCCACATTTAAAGTCAGTTGTCAGGGGTCAGGGGTCAGGGGTCAGGTTTCAGTTAACAGTTGTCAGTGCGGGAAGTTCGTTCCGCTGCTTTCGGGAAGTGAAGATTTATTCGGGTCGACTTCGGGCGCGTCGAATTCGGGCGACTCAACTTTGGGCAACTCAGATGGAGTGGCCTTTGTTGGAGTCGCTTCGCTCTCCGCGTCGGACTCAGCTTCGGCTTCCGCAAGCAACGCATCGCCGGGCTCGCCGGGCAGAGTTTCCTCCTCCACATCTGGCGCGACTTCTTCAGATTTGCCGGAATGATCAGATTGGCTGGGGTCATCGGGGTCGTCAATCCAGAGGCAGGCGATCCACCAGGCCATGACGCACAGGAACAGCACGTTGTTGGCGTGGATCAAATTATTCCGCAGCGCCATCACGCGATCGTAGTCAGCCTGAGTTTTAATTTGGCTATGCAGCCCGATAGCGTTCAAAGTTCCGCGCAGCGCCATTTGCCCGATTGCAGCGGTTGAGAGACCGATCATGATCCGCTGGGTATGGCTGTGCCATCCGGCGCCGAATCGCCTTCCCAGCAATGTGATCAGCAGGCCCAGCTGGATGGTGAGCACGCCGGCAAGCAGCATGCCTTTGTCCACGGTCAGATCCATGAGCCGGATGGTCACCAGCTCCGAAGTCGCAGTCAGCGTCTTCCATGCCGGCCACGGTCCCCACATCACCAGCACAGGCGCGGCAACGGCCAGCATCCCCAGCGTGCCAATGGTCCAACCGAGTTTCCCCGCGCCCTTGAATGCGCGCCGGGCCAACTCCACGAGGACAACCAGGCCGATCAACACATCGAGATCGGACAGCCCGAGAAAAATCGCCGTCCCGGTCATGCGCGGGAGCCTGCTAAGCATGAGCTGCGTCGAGAGCAACAGCATTCCCATGGTTAAAATGCTTGCGGTAAACCAGGGAAACCGCCGAGCCCTATCGCGCCCGAGCAGCACCACAAGCAGGACCAGCAGCGCGGCAAACGTAAGCGTCCACAGGATTTGAGATGCGGAAAAATCGAAGTTGCGGAGCATTTGAACCTTGTCCGGGCACTGCTGTGTTTTGCCGCAAGCCCTCAATAAGTCTAAATGGGGAGTCTAGATGTGCAGTCTGAAGTGGCTGGACGGCAATACGGAGAAGGCGATTCGGCGAAGGCTGGGCCTGCCATAATTTCATCATGCTGGTACTCGCCTCCGCCTCGCCGCGCCGCAGTGAACTCCTGACGCAGGCGGGCTACAGGTTCCGAGTGCGTCCTGCGCATATCCCCGAAGATCCGCTGCGAAGCGAGGATCCCATCGCTTATGTGACCCGGCTGGCTCGAGAGAAGGCAGAGGCAGTTTTCCGCGAGCTGAGCTCCGGCGGAGAATTTACAGAATTCTTGACGGACGGCGAGTCTCAACTTGCCCAGTCTCAACTCGCCGAATCTGGGCTTGTTGTGCTCGGGGCGGACACAACCGTTACTCTGGACAACGCGATTTTGGGCAAGCCGGCGGATGCGGCTGACGCCGCGCGCATGTTGCGAATGCTTTCGGGGCGCACGCATCGCGTGATTACCGGAGTGGCCGTCGCCACCGCCAACGGCACGGAAGTGGCTGCCGAAGCGACGGCGGTTCGCTTACTCACACTTTCAGACGCGGAGATCGCCGATTACGTGGCCGGAGGCGAGCCGATGGACAAGGCCGGAGCCTACGCCATCCAGGGTTATGCGGCCCGCTGGATTCCGCGCACCGAAGGCTGCTACTTCAACGTGGTTGGGCTGCCGCTGGCGCTGGTTTCGGCAATGCTGGAAGCGAAGGGGCTGGAGACGACGGGGCTGGAATCGTGCCTGCCCGATTCGCCGCGGCCGCCAGAGTAATTCAAGAAGAACCTAGATAAGCCACCTGAATTTAAAGACTTGTGCTGGTTCTACCAGAAGTTTGCCGCGGCCGACCAGGGACAAATTGTGCTGAGCGTCGATGCCCATCATTAGGGGCGAATCTCCGCATTAGGAGCCTCAGGGGTCTCCATCGAATCGTCTCGGCGGGCGGCGAGGTGACTTGAGGGTGAATTTTATTTAGTTACATCACTTCGCCGGAACCGATCCGGGGTTAGAATGGTCGCACTCTAAGATCAAGGCCGAATTTCATGACTAAATCGATATTCCTGCGGGGCGCAGCGGTGTTCCTGGCCGCAATGTTGCCGGTTCTGGCTTGCGCGCAGTTTCAGGCGCCCAATCCCGACGAACTGAAGATGACTGACGACGCAAAGGCGCCGGGCGCGGCGGCGGTTTACCTCGACATTAAGGAGATCGAAAACGATCCGCTCCATTACGAGAGCTTTTATAAGCGAATTAAAGTGCTCACCGAAAAGGGCAAGGAGCTGGCGACGGTCGAGCTTCCGTACTTGCAGGGCAACTGGAAGATCACCGACATCAAGGGCCGTACCATCCATCCCGACGGGACGATCGTTCCGCTGACCGTGAAGCCGGAAGACCTGATGATCGTGAAGAGCGGCGATCAGCAGGCCAACAAGAAGGTTTTCACGCTTCCGAACGTGGAAGTCGGCAGCATCCTGGAGTACTACTATGAGATCCACTACGACGACAATCGGTTCTCATCCCCGCAATGGACGATTCAACAATCCTATTTTGTGCACAAGGCGCATTACGAGTTCACGGCCGAGACCGACCTTGAGCTGGTCGACCAACATGGGCGCATAATGAGACGCCTTCTTTGGTGGCCGCGGCTTCCTTCAGGGGTCGCGGTGCAGAGCAGCGTTGGCGGCAGATTCACCCTGGACATGACGGACATTCCGCCCGCCCCTGACGAGGAGAGGATGCCGCCCATCGACAGTCTGCTTTACCGAGTGGGTTTCTACTATACCGCGGCGGTTGACAGCCGCAACTTTTGGTTAGAGGAAGTAAAGCTCTGGTCGAAAGATGTGGACCAGTTTGCCGGGCCCTCGAAGGAAATCAAGGCCGCAGTGGATGGCCTGGTTGCCGCAGGCGACAGCGATTTGGACAAGGCGAAGAAGCTGTACATCGCAGTGCAGGCTCTCGATAACACTGACTTCACGCGGACCAAGAGTGCGTCAGAATTGAAAGAGCTGAAGATCAAGGAAATCAAGAACGCGAAAGACACATGGGAGCAGAAGAGCGGTTCGAGCGAGGACATCGCGATGCTGTACCTGGCTATGTTGCGCTCCGCGGGATTGACAGCATACGCGATCAAAGTCGTCGACCGGGACCGGGGCCTTTTCGATCCCGCGTACATGAGCCTCGAACAGCTTGACTCCACCCTGGTCGCCTTGAGCGTTGGTGGCAAGGAAGTACTGCTCGATCCCGGCAAGAAGATGTGTCCCTTCCAAACTGTCAGTTGGCAGCACTCGGATGCGGCAGGGGTCGGCCAGAGCGCTCAGGGCCCATCTCTGATTTCGACGCCGGAACAGCAATACAAAGACAACGTCACGCAACGCCTGGGCGATGTGTTCGTCGATGCGCAAGGCGGAGTGACTGGACGCATCAACATCGTCATGAGCGGCCAGAAGGCGCTCCACTGGCGGCAGAAGTCCCTGGAGGAGGATGACACCGAATTGAAGAAGGAGTTCGACCACGAAGAAATCGAAGGTCAGGCGCCCGAGGGCGTGGAAGCACACGTCGACCACTTCCTCTCGATGAATGATCCCTATTCAGACTTAATGGCTGTGGTTATCGTGAAGGGATCGCTCGGGACGGCCACAGCCAAGCGCCTGATTCTGCCGGGATTCTTTTTTGAAACCCGCGGCAGCGTGCCTTTTGTCAAAGAGGAAAAGCGCTTGCTGTCAGTCGACATGCACTATGGCCGCCGCGTGACCGACGAGATCACCTACCACTTCCCAGACGGCGCGACCATTGAGGGCGCGCCACAGGACGCGAGCATTCCCTGGCCCAGCCACGCGGCCCTCATTGCCAAAAGCGTGGCGCAACCGGGCCAGATCGTGATTGGCCAAACGTTGTCAGAGGCGTTCACGTTTGCCAAGCCCGAGGAGTATCAGGACCTGCGCGGGTTCTATCAAAAAGTCGCCGCAGTCGATCAGGAACAACTGGTTCTGAGCACATCTGGAGTTGCTCCGGCAGGAAAAGGGAACTGATGCGCGGGGGTTGCAGTTTGCCGGTAACGGGAACCTGCGTTGATCCATATCAGGGGACTCACTGATGCGTTTTCGTCGTCTTCTCGTGCGGATTTCACTCATCGCGCCTATGGCTCTGGCGGCCACGGTGATGCTCCGCGCACAGTTTCAGGATCCCACTGCCGACGAGCTGAAGATGACTGACGATGCGAAGGCTCCGGGTGCCGCAGCGGTTTACCTGTACCGAGAGGAGACGTCAGACGATTCACTCAGCTTTTATACGTTCTATGTGCGCATCAAGGTGCTGGCCGAAAAGGGCAAAGAACTGGCGACGATCAAGATTCCGTACCTGCATGGCGAATTCAAAGTTGCCAAGATCGAAGGCCGCACGATCCACTCCGACGGGACGGTCATTCCGCTGACGGTGAAGCCGGACGACCTGGTGGAGTTCAAGTCGAAAAACTTTCGGGAGGACGCGATTGTTTTCACCCTGCCCAGCGCGGAGGTGGGTAGCATTCTGGAGTATCGCTATCAGCTCCGGTACAACGAAAATTGGGCGTTTTCGCCGACGTGGGAGATTCAGCAGCCTTACTTTGTACACAAGGCGCACTACGTCTTTACCATCGGCAGCAGTCTCGATCGATACATCACCAACAATCGCGGACAGCGGCTGAATGTTCTGATGTATTCGGTGACGCCGCCCAACGCGGTGCTGAAGGTGCAGGATGCGAAGGGACACTTCACGCTCGATGTTCAGGACGTTCCGCCTACGCCGGACGAAGACTGGATGCCGCCGCTCAACACGATCAACGAGCGGGTGGAGTTTTACTACACCTACGCGGCGAGCGGACCGGCTTTCTGGAAGTACGAGTGCGAAAACTGGGCCATGATCATTGGGTTCTACATCAATGTAACTAACACGCTGAAGAATGCCGCGGCGGGGATTGTTTCGGCCAGCGACACCGATGAACAAAAGGCGCGCGCGCTGTATGCGGCGGTGATGAAGCTGGACAATACAGATATGACGCGCGAGAAGAGCGACGCGGAGCGCAAGAAGGAGAAGCTGAAGGAGAACAACAGCGCTGAAGACGTTTGGAAGAACAAGAGCGGCCCGGGCAACTCGATTTCGCTGCTTTATGTAGCGCTGGCGCGAGCGGCGGGGCTGAAGGCATGGCCGATGAGGATTACGGCGCGCAACCAAGGCATCTTCGACTCGAACTACTTAAGCACCAGCCAGATGGGCGACTATATTGCCGGCGTGACGCTGGCGGGGAAAGACGTTCTGCTCGATCCAGGAACCAAGAACTGCCCCTTTGGGCAACTGAGCTGGGAGCACACGATCACCCGGGGATTCCGGATGACGGGGGAGGGGACGGACGCGGACGCGACGATCGCGGTTACTCCTGCGGCGACGTACAAAGACAACGAAGTGTCGCGGACGGCCGACCTTACTATCGACGCCGACGGAACCCTCAAGGGCAGCGCACGCTTTTTGCTGAGCGGCTCAGATGCCCTTTACTGGCGGCAACTGGCGCAACAGAACGACGAGACCGAGCTGAAGAAAAAATTTATCGAGTCCCTGCGGGGTGATCTGCCGGAGGGAGTCGACGCGGAGTTCGACCATTTTCTTGGCCTGAACGATTACGAGACAAACCTGATGGCCATTGTGCAGCTCAGCGGCAATGTGGGGAGCGCGACGGGGAAATATTTCTTTCTTCCCGGCGTATTTTTCGAGACGCGGGCGAAGCACCCGTTTGTTGCGGAGGCGGCGCGCATAACTCCCGTCGATCTGCATTATCCGAGAATGGAAAGCGACGACGTGGTTTACCACTTGCCGGCGGGATACAGCGTGGAAAGCACGCCGAAGAGCAACGTAGTGTGGCCGGGCCACGCAGCGGTGAAGATCAACTCCACCGCAGATGGAGGTCAAGTGGAAGTAACGCGGGTATTCGCACGCGGCTTTGCTTTACTGGCTCCCCAGGGCTACAACGATCTGCATGATTTCTATCAGCGGCTAGCTACGGCCGATCAGCAACAGATTGTGCTGACGCGCGCGCCGGCCGTGAAAGGCAATTGATTATGGGATTGGCTCGTTTTCCACGGTCTTTGACCTTGCGCCTCGTGGCCACCGCTATATTCGTTCTTGTCTGCAAGCCCGGGTTCGCCGGTTTGTTCGGGAAAGATAGCCCACCTCCGCAGTGGGGCCTGGATGCGGCGAAAACGCCAACGCCGGACTACGCAAAGAATGCCCGCTCCGTCATCCTGTATGAGGAGTATGTGGAGGCGATAGATGACCGCGGCCGCGCTACCGAGCGCGAGCGCCAAGTGATTCGAATTCTCGAGCCGCAGGGTCGCGACGACAGTTATTGTCACGTCGACTATGACGTGGAGGAGAAGATCAATTACTTCCGCGAATGGACCATTGGCGCGGACGAAAAGACATTCCAGGCGAAGGACACGGATATTGCGGATGTGGGCGCCGACAGCGGCGACCCTGTGATGCTGGCAACGCGGAAGATCCGCGTGGTGCGCCCTCCGGCGGCAGACCCCGGCGCGACAGTGATCTGCGAATCGGAGAAGTTGCTTGCGCCATGGGATCAAGAAGAAATCTGGTTCATTCAGCAAGAGGTTCCAGTGGCTTTGCAGGCTTTTGAAGTCGATCTCCCCAACGGCGGTGCGTACGCAACATCCTGGCACCGCTTCGAGCCAGTTACGCCCACTCAGGTTGCCCCGAACCACTGGCGCTGGGAAATTAGGGACGTACACGCCCTGGATCTTCGCGACGTAAGATCGACTCTCGATTGGGGGGCCCTGGCCGCGCGCCTCTCTGTAACCTGGGGCGATGCGGCCATTGCGGGAAAAGACAATGAGTGGCGTGCCCTGGGTCAGTGGACCACGACTCTTGAAGCCAATCGCCCCGACCCAACCCCGGAAATCACGACCCAAGCTCTGGCACTCGTCGCCGGAGCGCCCGACTACTACACCAAGCTCAAGGACATCACCGAATACATCCAGAAAAACATTCAGTACTTCATCGTCATGCGCGGCATTGGGGGAATGCAGGCACATTTTGCCGGCGACATCTTTCGCAATCGCTACGGCGACTGTAAAGACAAGACCACGCTGCTGATCTCGATGCTCCAGGTTGTCGGAATCAAGGCATATTACGTCCCAGTGGATAGTCACCGAGGCGTGGTCGATCCAGACGCGCCATCGCTTGCGGGCAATCATATGATCACGGCGATCGAAATTCCCGCCGGCGTGGACGATCCGCGCCTTATGGCGGTTGTCAAAGCCAAAGATGACAAACGTTACTTGATCTTCGACCCCACCAACGAACGCACCGCGGTAGGCAATTTGCCCTCGTATGAGCAGGGAAGCTACGGGATTCTCGCCGCTGGTCCCGCCAGCCAGGTCATCTCCCTGCCTGTTCTTCCGCCGGAGGCGAACGGGAAGGAGCGGAACGGAAGTTTTTCTCTTTCCACTGACGGCGCCCTGACAGGAACAGTCGATACGTCGAGTACAGGGCCTGCGGGAGCTGAACTTCGCCGGTTGCTGAAGGAGAAGGATGAGAAAGAGCAACGTGAATCCGTAGAAGAATCCGTGTCGCGCGATCTGCCCGGTGTGTTGCTGGATTCGTTTCAGTTCGTCCAGCCGCCGGACCTGGACAAGCCGCTGGAACTCAACTACAAAGTTACGGTGCCGCAATACGCCCATCAAGCCGGCCCATTATTCCTGGTGCGAACGCGCGTGGTTGGAGATGACGCACTGCCCTTCGACGACAAGCCGCGCAACCTGCCCATTGACCTCGAAGAGACCGGTCGCTGGCGCGACAGCTTCGACATCACACTGCCGCCCGGTTATGTCGTGGATGAAACGCCTAATCCGGTGGACGTGGACACGGACTTTGCCAGCTACCACTCGGCCACCACGGCCAAGGGCAACGTGCTGCACTATGAGCGCGAATATGTGGTGCGGCAGGTGGAGATTCCGGCGGAGAAGGCGGCCGACTTCCGCAAACTTGAAAGCGCGATTCTCTTTGATGAAAAGGGCGCGGCGGTGCTGAAGAAACAGTAGAGCAGGCCGCACGGCGAGGACGAGTGCGGCGGCGGGGCGAAGATCAGTGCGCATGATCGAGAGTCCGGGCCTAAAGGCTCGGGCGTTGGCGAGACTCTTTAGGGGGCCTGAAGAGGCTGCGGAAAAAGTCGCAAAGGGGAAGAAAGCTGCCCCTCCGCGGCTAAAGCCGAATTCATTTTGCAGCACTTACGGCACGACTTCACAGCTTG
>PLCO01000005.1 GCA_003134815.1 Acidobacteriaceae bacterium
ATGTCTCAGTTTAGGGGGTCACTGCAGAGGTCCGAATGCTTCGGGCTATTTCTCGATCAACTAGTTTTCGATCATGGTGAGGCGGCCTCTGGCTTTTGCGCGCAGCCATTGGCGGGCGCAGATGGCGAATAGAAACGCCAGGATGACGACGACGACGGCAATGAGCCATGGATACTCGGCAGCCCAGAGGCGCAATTGTATCCACCATGGCAAGACTCCGACATGGTAGACCTGCGCGCCGACACGGGAGGATTGAAACTCAGTGCCGCGGAGGACGGAGACAGATCCCGAGACTTCGCTGGATTGCTGGACGTTAAGGAACGTGCTGACGAAGGGCTCAAATGCGGACGCGTCCTTGAGGTGAATGGCGACGATGCTGCGGTTGCCGCCGATGTCGTAAGGAGATTCGATGCCTTCGATGACCGCGTCGGGCGTGCCACCGGCGGTGAGGCCGCCGGAATCGGCGTGATCGTTCGGGTGAAGCTTCTGCCACGCATTATGGAGGAACGAGATGAAAGAACCCCACGTGTCGTGACCCGGAAACCTGAATGTATCGTGAACCGGAAACGGGCCCGGGAAATTGACCTGAACCTGGCCGCTGCCGAGCGAGACGGGTAGATGCGTTCCGAGCTTCGAGAACGCGGGCTGGTCGTCGCCCGCGCCGATGATGAGGAAGTCAGTGGCGGCGCCGTTCTGAAGAGCGTCAGGACCGGCTACGGTGACGCGCAGGCCGGGGAAACCGGTTTGGCGGCCGAAGTGGCCCATCAAAGTGATGAAGGTCTCAATCTCCTGCTCAGTGGGCGTGGGCGGAAGAACGACGGTGGTTTCGCTCAGGTCGGCCAGGCGCGTGAAGGGAAAACCGGCATTGGCGAAGATTTCGAGGTTGGGCAGCGGCGCCCAGTGCGGATAGCCGCGCAGATCGAGATAGGAGTCGCGAAGAATTGAGCCCTGCAGATTGACGGGTGTGCTGCAATCACAGTTTTGGTCGCGGGCGAGCTGAAAGGCGAAATCGAACGAAAGTGCGTTTGAGAACGGGCGCAGGTTGGCGACAGGAACGGGAGCGTCGGTCTGTGTTGTGCGCAATGTGTCAGAGGTGTCCGATGTGTCCGATTTGTCCGAGAGGTTTGGGCCGGGAAAGAGCGGAGCGGAACCCAGGAACGCATTGTTGATGCGCGCCTGCAGGCTGGAGTTAGGGCCGATGGGAATTGGGTTGTAGCGATAGGCGAGATGCAGGCGGGCGTTGTCGCTTCCTCCGTCGTAGTAGAGGTCAGGCGGAATGCGGAGGTAGACGTTGAGCGGCGTGGAGCCGTCTCCCTGCAATTGGTCGGAAGTGGCGTAATCCCCGAGAGGAATGGTTTGATCGGTGCGCGCCCAGCGCGGCGCAGCGTCGGGCGCCTGCTTCGCGGGAAGCGTGAGGTTGATAATGGGCGACTGTGCGCCGCTGAGCATGCCGGTGTTAAGCGCGATGGCCTGAGCCGCAACGATGGCATCGTCCGCGCTCGCGCCTGTGACGATGAGAAGTTTTCCGTAGGGATCGTTGGGGTTGGCGCGCATGGCCACGGTGGGCCCGCTAATGGCGGATAGATTCAGGCCGGCGGGGAGGTTGGTGGCGTTTTCCGCGATGACGATAGCGTTGCCCTGCGGAATGGCTCCGATGCTCACGGGAAAACGCACCGGGCGGCTCTCAGAGACGAGGCCGAAGTAGCTGGCGACGATGCCAGCGGCTTGAATCGCCTTGAACGAAGGCTGCGACGGAAAGACGACGGGAATGCTGACAGGCTGAGGGACGGCCGGGGCGACGAAGGGAATGGGCAGCTGCTTGAGATCGTCGGCGATCGGCTGAAGATCGCCGAGAATGTCGAGAGATGTTTTGCGATCGACGCGCGCCCAGAGCGAGGTATTCGCGGGGTCTTCGTGGCCCGTGGTGTAGTGGCCGATGAATTCGATGGCGAGCGTGTTGTTGCGGCCGAGCAGCTCGGGTGGAATGTTGACGTCGGCTTCCTGATCTTGCAGGGGGCCGACGTTTTCTTGAGGCTGAGGGGCTCCGACTTGTCCCGCTGAGGGCTGAATGGTGGCGAAGAGCGTTCCATTGAGGATGAGCTTGAGTTGGCTGAGCTGCGGAATGAGAGCGGGTGAAAAAGCATAGTAGAGATGAATGGTGGCGGTGCGGACCACATGCGATTGCAGTAGCGTGAAGTAGATTTTGCGCCGGCTGTCGATCGAGTGCAGCTCGATTTGCGGCGAGCCCGCGTCGGCGAGAGTGAATGAATCGTGATACTGGCCGGGGAGAACAGCGGGTTTAGCGCTGCTTGGATTCGTGCTTTCCCCGGTCCCCAAATGCGAGGGACCGGGGGCACCCTCGGAGTTGGCGGGGTTGGCGGAGTTAGCGGAAACAGCGGGTTTAGCGGACGGATGCGGCGACTGCCCGGCAGTTTTTGGCGCTGCGGCGATGAGAGCGGCGGCGAGAAGCAGAATGATTCCCGACTGAACGATGGAGAGCGAAGGGGGCTTGCGCGCAGGTTTGTCCTCCCGGCCAAAGACGCTGAGCAAAGTGTCCTTGAGCCCGCGCATGGAGACGGCGAAGATGTGGCCGAGGCTGCGCAGCACATGATCGCTTTCGCGGCCCTCTCCCCACCCGAGCCATGAGTCGGCGCGGGAGTAGAGAGCGAGCGTGAGCGCTTCCTGTTCGGCGATTGATAGATTGTAAAAACGGACGCGCAGCACGGATTCCACTATGGAGACCACCGTCGCGTGCAGAGGAATGGTTGCGGCGGGTTGAGAAAAAGTCAGATGCACTAATGAGTCGGGGGCGAGTTCGACGGGATCAGAGACGCGAATGCTCGCGCCGCCGGTGGACATGTCAACCGTCTCGCAGGCGATCGATTTTCCGTTGGGCAGCTTGAGCGAGAGCGGCGAGGCAACGTTGATGCGGACAGTAGTACGGCGCTGTTGCAGCTCGCGAGCCACCGCCGTGCATACGCCGAGAATGACGACGTTGAAACAGCACCACATGACGTTCATGAGCACCGTGCCGCGGCGTGAAGTGTCCCAGATGAAGAAGCGCGGAATGGCGACCAGCAAACCGGCGAAGTTCAAGAGGAGCATGACCAGGAAGGGTTGAGCAACGCGCGAGTCAAAATAAGTGCGATTGACGACGCCGCTTTTCGAGGTGACGTTGAATTTGCCCAGCCTGGTGCTGATGAGCGCCATCAAGGTCGGCAACAGAATGTAGGGCGAAAGCACTGTCTCGTAGATTTCATTCCAGAAGGAATAGCGGTGCTCGCCCTGAATGCGCGAATTGGTGACGTTGGAGAGCGTGAGGTGAGGCAGCGCGTAGGCCAGAATGGCGGCCCAGTAGCCGGGAATGATGGTGCGGCCGAGAAGCAGATAGACGAGCGGCGCAGTGAGAAAGATGAGGCGCGGCACGGCGTAAAGGAAATGTCCGACGGCGTTGAAGTAGCAAAGCCGCTGCGCGAAGGTGAGCCCCGGCGCGAAGAGGGGATTCTCAATGCTGAGAACCTGGATCATGCCGCGCGCCCAGCGAATGCGCTGGCGGACGTGGGCGGAGAGGCACTCGGTGGCGAGCCCGGCGGCCTGCGGAATATTGATGTAGGCGGAGTTCCATCCGGCCATCTGCATGCGCAGCGAAGTGTGCGCGTCTTCGGTGACGGTATCCGTCGCCATGCCGCCGATTTGGTCGAGCGCGGCGCGCCGCAGAATTGCGCATGAGCCGCAGAAGAAGGACGCATTCCAAAAGTCGTTGCCGTCCTGAACCACGCCGTAGAACAGCTCGCCCTCGTTAGGGATGATATGAAACTGCCGGAGATTGCGCTCGAAGGGATCGGGCGAATAGAAGTGGTGCGGCGTCTGCATCACTGCCAGTTTTTTATCGCGCAAAAACCAGCCAACGGTCATCTGGAGAAAGCTGCGTGTGGGGACGTGGTCGCAATCGAAGACGGCCACCAGCGGCGATGAGATGGTTTTGAGCGCAGAGTTGAGGTTGCCGGCCTTGGCGTATTTATTGTCGGGGCGTGTCCGGTAGCCGATGCCGGCTTCGAATGCGAACTGCTCGAATTCCTTGCGGCGGCCATCGTCGAGGATGTAGACGTGGAGTTTGTCGGCGGGCCAATCCATGTTGAGAGCGCCGAATGCCGTGAAGCGCACGACGTCGAGCGGTTCATTCAAAGTGGTGATGAGGACGTCGATCTCCGGCCAGTCGTCAGGATTCTCGGGCAGCGATACGGGCGCGCGGCGCAGCGGCCAGATGGTCTGGAAATAGCCGAGAAAGAGAATGACGAACGCATAGCCCTCCGCAAGAAGCAGGCAGAGGATGAAGAATGCGTCCAATGCGCCCCAGTGATTTGCGGGGTCCTGAAAGTACCGAATGACCTGCGAGATGCGCCAGTATCCGTATCGAAAAGTGCAGAACATGGACAGCATCATGAGGGTAAGGGTGACGAGATAGGAGTCTGAACTGCGCGCCAGGAGCAGCGCCGCAATGAGGCTGACGACTCCGAGAACCGCTTGCTGTTCCCAACTGAGAGGAACAACAGCGAGGAAACAAAAAACCGCCGCTACGAAGATGAGGAAGAGCAGGCGAAGAATTTTGATAACGGGATTCTCTCGGGCGCCGATGTCCTGCCGGATCCCGGTGGGACTCATCGCTCGCTCCAGCGAACGCCGCGGAAAGTGGTGGTGGCGGCCGCGGAAAGGCTCTTGACCCAGCCGGCGAGGCTCGCAAAATCTTCGGCAACGGCGGAGTTGGGCGCGTAGTCGATGATGGTCATTCCCTCTGCGAGCGCTTCACTGACGGCCGGCGAGCGGCGCACGGCAAATGGAAGCAGGCGGTCGCCAAGTTGCTCGCGCAGCACTTCGCGCACGTCGAGGTGCAGGGGCAGCGAAGCATCAAACTGATTGAGCACGTAGTTGGGCAGCGATGGGCTTGTGGACGAGTTGCCGTTGCGGTCGAAGAAAGCATCGATCGAGCCGACACTGACCACGGAGTTCATGTCGGGAATGAGCGGAACCAGAATCTGCGGGGCCATGCGCATGATGCGCCGCGTAGTGGCGCCGGAGGCGGTGGCCAGATCGACGATGACGCGTCCCACTCCGCGTGCGTGCTTGGAGATCTCGGCGACGAGAGGTTCCTGCGGAGTGCCCTCAGGTCCGAAGGCCTCAGGGTCAAGCGTGATCATCTGAATAGGCGCGTCGCCACTGGCGACCGGAGGACCGAAGGTGCGCAACATTCCCGGACGCTGATCCCCGGCTCCGAAAAAGAAGGGCAACAGGCCGTAGGCCGCGGTGTCAACCAATAGAACGCGCTCGCCGCGAGCGGAGAGTGCGCGACCGAGCGTGGCTACAAGACTTGTCTTTCCAACTCCACCGGCGAGCGAGAAGACTGCCATGACTGGTGGGCGAGCGGGAACGGGACCGGGAGTTGATGGCGCAGCAGGAGCATTGCCTTCGAGGACGCCTCGCAGCGAAAACCAGCGCGTGGCCAGACGTTCACGCGAGCCTTGCAGCGTATCCTCTGGAGCGGGCGGAATTGCGGATGGGCTTGAAACCTCACTTCGCTCAGGCGTGAGCCAGGCGGGACGGCCCGAACTTTCAGCGGGATCGGAGGCAGGCCAGGGTTTGCGCGGCGGCGCATAGCTTTCATCACGGGCGGTTGCATGGCTTGGCTGGCGGTACGACGGGGGCACGGATAGGCCGCGGAGAGCTGACGCTAGATCCTCACGGACCGGATGTTCGGCTTGTGGCCGGTCTGGACTGGGACGGTCAGGACTTGGACGATCGGGACTCGGACGGTCGTAACTCGGACGTTCGGGGCTCGGACGACCTGAAGTCGGCCAATCTGGACTAGGACGATCAGAACCGGGACGATCTAGGCCGGGGCGGACTTGACTGGGGCGATCTGGACTTTGCGCGACTGGCTGAACAGAGTAAGACGGTAGCTGCGCATTCTGCGGAACAGGTTCCTCTTTGCGCGTGTCGCCGTTGCCGCGCTTTGGCTCCTGTTTTGTGTCCAGTTTCGTGTCCAACCTCGGTTCGGGGCTTTGTTGCTGTGCGCGCAGACGTTCCTCTTCCATTGCCTGCTCAACGCGCAGTCGGGCGTTCTCGCGGCTTTGCGCGCGCGAAGCAGAAAAGTCGCGATACTTTGCGCCATGCAGATTCGCCCAGGAGTAGAGCGACGCCACATCTTCCGGAGTCTCGTTCGGGTCGGACTGCCCTTTAGGTTCCGTCATACTCTAATCCAAGGTCTAGAGCGTTTCCGATTCATTCGCAAGAATCGCCGTCGTTGTGCAAGGCGGCAATTTCTTGAGGAAATTGCCACTCGCCGCCCTGCATTCTGTTAAAAGCAGAATCGAAAACTCTGTTCTGTGCAACTTCGCCAAGTACGAATTCCGAATTTAAGTGAGTCCCCAGGAGCGGCTGTTGCGAGATTGAACACAAGTAAGCTGAGCCTGGATGGCGGATGAATCCTTAGTAGTAATCCTAGTGTCGCGGAGGCCGCCAGAACAATAACACTTGCACATCCGCAGAGCTAACACTTTCCAGCCATCAAAGTGCTTAGAACCCCCTCATTATCTGAGCGATGCGAGCAATTATCCCCCATTTGTAATCGCTACCAGCAAGTCCCCGGGTACCATCGTACCAGCGGATTCAGTTACCAAACTGAAAATGATTTCACTGCAAGTCCATTGCGAATGTGGTGTCGTGATTTGGGTCATGCGGGCGAGTGGGAGTCGGCGGTTCCCGGGCTGTGGATTCCCTCCCCTGAGTGCTCCTGTGGGCCGATTAACCATGTGGTAGCTTGGAGGGAGCGGTCAATTTGCGAGCTCGTAGCTCAGTTGGTAGAGCAACGCCCTTTTAAGGCGTGGGTCCTGGGTTCGAGTCCCAGCGAGCTCACCACGCAAAAGAAATAACTTATAGGAATTCGAGTGGGCGTCGCTAAACTGCTTCTGCCAGCTTTTGCGCTGGGCGTCGCGCGCTTGCCGTGGCCCGGATTCTCACGCGGCGGCTTCGCCCCTCGATGGGCCGTACCGCGATGCTGGTCCGCAAATGCAGCCGGTCGGCATAGCGCAACAGCTTCTCGATGCTCACCTGAGAGATTCGACCCTTGAGCAGGCTGCTCACCGACGGCTGGTACTCGTCCAGGATGTCTACAAGCTGCGCCTGCGTGTAGCCATTGGCCCGCACATGCTCAAGGATGGCGGACAGAATCTCCGCCTTGATTTTCAGCGCGCTGGCTTCCGACGCAGAGAAACCCAGGGCGTCGAAGATATTTCCCTTCACGATATGGGCCGACCTATTTCTCGCTGCGCTTTTCATGTGCCCTCAGCTCCTGCAATCGTTGCCTGACCAACTTGAGGCGCTGCCGGGCAACCTCAATGTCTCTTCGGTCAGTCTTGCGGCTCTCCTTCTCAAAGCAGTGCAACACGTAAATCGTGTTCCCCACCTTCGACAGGTAGATCGCCCGGTACCACGCGCGCTCATCCGCTTCTTTCAATTCGTAGACGCCCGGACCGATGGAACTCATGCTGCGCGTTTGCGATGTCGGCTCCCTGCCGATTTGAAGCTGCCGCAGAGAGAATCCGAGCGCCCGTTTCACCTCATCGGGAAAGCCCGACAGCACCTCCAGCGAGTCTCCTTCAAAGTGAAGTTCGGCGGCTGATGGAGCTTCTTCTCTGGATGCCATCACACCGATGGTAGCGCAATGGACGCAATTATACAAGATTTACTATATGCTCTTCAGTCCTGAGTAGGAAGAAAAGGAGGCCGACAAGGGATTTGCGGCGACTTTCATAGGCTACGGCAACGCGGTTACGCCGTGACGAGCCATTCCAGCCAGGGACTGACCGCCGACCGTGTGCTGATCCACGCCGATACCACACCTGGGACGAAGGACCTGCTCAACAACCGCATGGCCTACGTCGCCGTCTCGCGCGGTGCATAAACCGCGCAAATCTTCACCAACGACCGCGAGAAGCTGGGAGCCGCGCTGGGGCAAGATGTTTCGCACATCAGCGCCCACGCACCTGAGATGAAGCAGGCAGTCACGCCGCAGCGGGAGATCGCGTCGCAGCAGGAGCAGAGATTCGAAATTGGCTCGGGCCTCTAGTGAAAGGGTTGGGGCTTAGAACCCCTGCGTTAGCGTACGGATTTTCCCGTTTCGTGCGCCGACCTCTCTATAATTGACCCGACTACAGAATTGAAAAAACGGAGAGCGAAAACTAGTCAGGGGCGATGAGTACTTGCGCTTGCGGAAATCTAGCCGACGGCAATGGCACTTTGTGCTTTCGGTGTGCTGCGCTTCATGAACTTGGGCTGAGATCGGGCGCAACAGATACAGAGGTCAAAACTGCTTACCGTTTGTATGTGAAGGCATGGCACCCAGACCGTTTTCCCGGTGACGAAAAGTCAAAAAGTGCAGCGCAGGAAAAACTGAAGACCATCAATTCCGCTTACGACTTTCTGACCTCGCCATCATCTAAGAAGGGTCAGACATACCGGCCAAAAACTGCACCCCCGCCCACGCAGCATCAGGAGCCGACCAGGCACAAACAAAGCTCCGCAAAGCAGCCTCCGCCAGCCGGAGGGCGCGACCAAGCAGATCCTCCGAAGGGAGATTCGGGCGGTCAAACTCCGCCTCGGTCAACTAGCCCAACGCCTCCAACACCATCAGTGGCCCGTCGCTGGGGCATCTTGTTCGGAACGTTGGCTGGCAGATTCAGACGAGAGCCCCGCTGGGCGATATTGGCTTCGGTTGCTTTCCTGGTTCTCACTATATTTTCTGCAGGAATGGCTTTACGTTTCACACCCGCGACGATTTCGAAGCGAGCGAACATTCTAGATGGTGAACACCACTACAATCTTGGCGGTATATTCCGCAAGCTCGCATGCATTCGCGGCTCCGGCGAATCATGTGATGCGCTGGCTGAAATGTATGAGAACGGCAAAGGAATAGAAAGGGACCAAGCAAGCGCAAGGGAACTTTATTTGCGCGCAGCAGCGCTCTACACGCGTGACTGTGCTCACGGGTCAGCGAATACATGCCGCGCTCTTGCGAGCTTGTTCAAAGACGGGAAAGGAGTCGAGAAGGACGCCTCCCGCGCAGGGGAGCTGTACGCGCAATGGGCAGAACTTGACTCTACGGCATGCGATGCAGGGAACGGCAAAGTCTGCGCCGATCTTGGAACCTCATATAGCGTCGGGAGTGATGTGCCGCAGAATTACGTGAAGGCCGCGGAACTATATACAAAGGCTTGCAACCTCGGACAGGCGTATTCGGGTTGTCTCAATCTAGGCACCGCTTACAAATTTGGCTGGGGCGTCTCTCAGAGCGCCGAAAAGGCTGTCGAGTTGTACATTAAGGGATGCAATCTAGGAGAACCATTCGGGTGCACGGAGGCCGGCGAGATTTTTGATCTGGGAGAGTATGCGACACAAGACTATGCGCGGGCTGCGGCTCTTTACTCCAGGGCTTGCGACGCGGGCGATGACTTAGGTTGTGATAATCTCGGCGATCTCTATCGTGATGGAAATGGCGTCCCGCATGATGCAGTCAAGGCAAAGTACTATTACAGCAAGTCGTGTTCGTCCTCGACGAACCTCCATTTTGGATGTGATGAACTAAAGAAACTACAAGCCCTTACGCCCGAGAATCCAGCCCAATCAGCGTTCAGCCTACCCAACGGAACAGAAATGCGGAAGCGAAGACACCTGAACGGACGCGGACAGTTGACCGTTGAGAACGGATCTTTAGATGATGCGGTTGTCCATTTGGTTAATCTGAATACCGGAGAAACCATTCGAACCTTCTATGTCAAAACAGATAACACGTTCACTGAGCGACAGATTGAGCCGGGACTCTACGGCGTATTTTTTACCACAGGAATTGGTTGGAACGTGGCATTGAAAACATTCAGTTTGAATCCCAGTTATAGTCATTTCGGCAAAAATCTAGAGTACACAGAGAGGATTGATCAGGATGGAGGAAGGGTTGAGAAGATTACTTACAAAGTTTCGCTACAGCCAGTTCAAGACGGGAATGCAGAGATAGAATCCTTAGATAAAGATTCGTTCGACAAAATGATGAATGACGGAACAACGGATTAGATTGAAATCCGAGCTTAGATGGCCAGAACTGGCTCCATCAAGGTTTTTTCGTCTTTAACGCGAGGTAAAAGTTAACGATTGCGAGAACAACTTGGATTCCGGTGAAAATTGCCAATATCCAGGTCGCTCGATTCAGTCCACTGGTTGATTTTGCCAGTTGTACGGTTGCGTTATTCAGAGCTTCGGCGTTCTTCTCAGCAGTTTCGCTCGACCGTTTGTTGCTTGCCAACATTTCTTTAGTGAGCTCGTTGGCGCTCTCGCTGATAGCCAACTGCTTTGCGGCAATTATGCGTGACGCATCGTTACTGTCAAGAAGCTTTCCATTGAGCTCGTTTGCACGAATTGCAAGCTTGATCTCCGCGATCCGTAGCGATTGCACAGCGTCATTGGTTTCAACTGAATCGTCTGCTCTTTGGATCAACTCCCCTACTTCCATTTTGGAATATTCGATCATGACTTCCCCCTCGGAAACGCGCTCGGATCGAGCACCGGCTTAGGAAGGTCGGTGCCCATTCGTTCTCGGCCTATCCCTGTCGAAGTATGAGAGTCAACAGGGCTCCCAGCTTTTCTGGTTCACCTATGAGTCGAGCGCCAGCACAGTGATCGCACTGCGGCAAACCATCAATGACTGAGGTGGCTGGTCGCGGATATGAGCAGGACCCACAATGTGGTTCATCAGCATGAGGAAGACGAAGCTCAGTAGCCATAACCTCTCCTTTCTGATGTAGGTATCTCATAGATCGAATGATAAATCTCATGGAAAAGTTTTGGAGAATGTGGCACGCGCGCGTAGTGGGCTAGTGCCACGACGAGGCGCCCTACCCTGCCCCAGTTTGATCGCGATAGGGGTTGGCGGCTACGAGTTCGCATACGGCGAACCAGGTGCCAAGAAAACTGATGACATTCCTAGGATATTAGGATAATAAGCCGAGGCTGGGAGGCCGGTGTCAAGGCTCCTGACCGCGAAGCGTCGTCCGCCGCGGTGGACGGCCTCGACTATTGCCGGCCCTCGGCTTGGAGTGACGCCGATTGCCAGTCTAGGATGGTGCCTGCGGGCTAGGATGGAGCCTGCGGGCGCGAGCGCCGAGAAAGACGGGAAGAGGACACGGAAGGATGGTTTCGGCGGCGGAGATTGTCGAGTTGCAAGATCGGCTGACGCGGGAGTGGCACGGGCCGGCGAATGCGACCGGAGATGGATCAATCTCTGCTCCGGCGGCCCCTGCCCCGGCTGGCCCTGCCCCGGCTGCGCCGAGCGGCGGCGAGTGGCTGAGCGACGACTGGCTAAAGCTGGTGGCGCGGCAGCACGGGGCAAACTTCGACTTGTGGCACATTGAGGACGAGGCACGGACGCCGGGAGCGAGCGACGCGGAGATCGCGAACGTGAAGCGGCGGATCGACCAGACGAATCAGACGCGCAATGATCTGGTGGAGGAGTTGGACCGCACGATTCAGAATTGGCTGGAAGAGCGCGGTCTGCCGAATCCCGCTGCCTCGCTCCATTCCGAGTCGCCGGGATTGATGATCGATCGGCTTTCGATTCTGGCGCTGAAGATCTATCACACGCGAGAAGAGGCTGAGCGAAGGGATGCGCCCGCGGGACACGCGGAACGAAATCGCGAGCGGCTGGCGATTCTAGAGGAGCAGCGAGCGGATCTGGCTGGTTGCCTGGATGCGCTGTGGCAGGAGACCTTGGCGGGCACGCGGCGCTTCAAACTTTGCCGGCCAATGAAGATGTATAACGACGCTGCCCTGAATCCCGCGATCTATGGAAGTCAACAGGGAAAATCCGCGAGCTTGAAGCGCGGGTAAGCGGCTGCCGAAATAGCCTTGTCGAGTATCATCGCAGGATCGCCACAGGATGCCTCATTGAGGAACCCATTGACGGATGGCGGCGTTCTGCGTATAAACATGGCCTATGAGTCCGCGATTAACTTTTCCGCTAAAGTTAATAATGGGCTCTAAGTAGCGTTGTTCCTCAAATGCTGTTCTCCGCCCGTTTTTAAGACGGCACCGGGGAAGGAATGCACGGTTTTGGAAAACATAATGATGCAAGAGGCACGATCCGCGGCGCCCAGCCGCAAGAAGACAATTGTAGCGGCCGGAAAGCCCGATGGCCGTGGCCGTGTAACCAGCGACCCTGCCTATCAGCACTACCAGGCCGCGGTGCAACTGCTGCAGGGGGGCAAGTACGAGAAAGCCCTGGCGGCTCTGGAGAAGCTACTTCCCGAGGCCCCGATGGAATTGCAGGACCGTTGCCGCATCTACATCACTACTTGCAGGCGGCAGATGGAGAAAGGCAGTCTCTCGTTCCTGACGCCCGAGGAGCACTACGACTACGCTATTTCGCAACTGAACACCGGCTACTACGAGGAAGCGCGCGACCAGTTCAACAACATTTTGACGGGGCATCCCAACGCCGATTACGCATTCTACGGGCTGGCGGTGCTGGAAGCGATCACTGGACGCGTGCAGGGCTGCCTGGACAATTTGTCAAAAGCGATCGAGCTGAATCCGAAGAACCGACTGCAGGCACGGGTCGATAACGACTTCCAGAATATGGTGGACGATCCACGCTTCACGGAGCTGCTTTATCCTGAAGTTCCTTAGGGTGTATCCACATATACGGGTGTACAGCGTTGCGAGCGAGAATTCGGCCAGACAAGGCGGAGTCCGAAGACTGTGGCGGGCCCACCGACGAGGACGACAACGAGGTATGGCCGAATTCTCTCCGCAACCCGAAGGGACGGGGCCATTTTCCCTCATTTCCTCGTCATTCGTCGCTAGGAGACACCCGGTATCCGTCGCTCCTCTTTCCTCGAACTGAGAAAAATGGCTCCCGTCGCTGCGCATCCGTATATGTGGATACACCCTGGGGTACGCATTGAACTCTTCAAAATTAAAAAGTGAGCGCGCGCGAGCGGCGAAGCCCGGCCACGCGGCCTCGTCTCCGGTTCCCGGTACAATTTCAGATCCAGTTTCAGGCCGTGACACAGGCACTGGTTCGGGTTCAGGACTGAGGGTAGTGGCTCTCGGCGGCGGGACCGGCCTTTCGACGTTGCTGCGCGGATTGCGCAGGCATGTTTCCGCGCCGGGACAGAGTTTTGACACCCGTTGCGCCATTGCCGATCTGGCCGCAGTGGTAACGGTGACCGACGATGGAGGGTCCTCGGGCCGGCTGCGCCAGGACTTCAACATGCTGCCGCCGGGCGACCTGCGCAACTGCATGGTGGCGTTGAGCGAGGAAGAGGATCTGCTGTCGCAGTTGTTCACGCATCGCTTTCGCGGTGGGAACGGGCTGAAGGGGCACAACTTCGGCAACCTGTTTGTGGCGGCGCTGACAGAGATTACGGGGGACTTCGCGCAGGCGGTGCAATTGGCTTCAAAGATTCTGGCGACACGGGGCAGAATTTATCCGGCCACGACGGCGAATGCGACGCTGGTGGCCAGCATGGACGACGGCACAGTGGTGCGCGGCGAGACGAACATCACGGCCAGCAAGCGGCGCATTGTGGAGTTGACGCTCGATCCGCCACGCCCAGCGCCGTTGCCGGAGACGCTTGAGGCGATCGAGCGGGCCGACATAATTACGGTGGGGCCGGGGTCGCTGTACACTTCCCTGATCACCAATCTGCTGGTTGATGGAATTCCCGCGGCGCTGGGCGCGGCGCGCGGCGTGCGCGTCTACGTGAGCAACCTGATGACGCAGGCGAACGAGAGCCTGGGCTTGACTGCGTCCGAGCACATCGAGCGGATCTACGAGCACACGCGGACGCAGATTTTTGACTACGCGATCGTAAACACCGGGATATTCTCACCGGAGACGATTGCGCGATACGCGGCCGAGGGCGCATCGCCGATTGTGCCCGACGTGGAACGCATTGAGGCGCTGGGAGTGCGCTGCATCGCCGGCAATTTTGCCAGCGAAGA
Organism: Acidobacteriaceae bacterium; assembly: GCA_003134815.1. Lineage (GTDB taxonomy): Bacteria > Acidobacteriota > Terriglobia > Terriglobales > Acidobacteriaceae > Telmatobacter. The sequence continues at coordinate 14,047 of PLCO01000005.1, forward strand.
AAATGTCGTCCGGCATATGGCGAGCCGAGTGGCCGACACGGTGCTGGAACTGGCGGGGAAACGCACGGCACGGGCGCGGAACCTATAGCCGCGAAATCCTCAATAAGAAATTCTTTTCAGGCCGAGACGGCATGAGATAGAGTCGAAGTGCGCGCCGCTTTGACAACCGCATTGACAAACTTGACCGGCGCAACGAGGAGGATGGATGAACAAGATTCGAGTGTGGACGGTGGTCGGTTGTTGCGGGATTGCGCTTGCCGCGCTGGCGTGGGGCCAGTCGCAGCGCAAGGCGGGCCTTTGGGAAGTGACGACACAAATGAACATGGCGGGCATGCCGCAGATGCCGCAAATGCCTCCGGGCACGCAAATGCCGCCGGGAATGCAGATGCCGGCATCGCCCTTCGCTCCCCACACTACGCAGGTTTGCGTAACGCAGGCCACGATTGATAAATATGGCAGCCCCTATTCCAATCCGCCGCACGGCGACTGCAAGGTTACGAACGTCTCGATGAGACCGGATGGCATGAGCGCGACAATGACCTGCACCGGGCAGATGAATGCGACGGGGACAATGCAAACTACTTTCGTCGACGCCAACACGACCAAAATGACAATGCATATTACGGGAACGATGCAGATGGGGCCGAACAGCCGGCCGATCGACATGACGATGGAGTCGACCTCGACCTACAAGGGCGCAGACTGCGGAAGCGTGCAACCGCTGGCGATGCCGCCGAGCCAGTAGGCAAGCCGGCGCCGGCGCCGGGCAAGTCTACTTATCCCTCGATAGTGCGCTTGAGCTGGCCGCAGGCGGCGAAGATGTCGCGGCCGCGGGGCTGGCGGATGTAGGCAGGAATGCCGTCGGCAATGAGTGTCTTTTGGAAGTCTGCGACCGACGCGGGATCGGGCGTTGCGTAGGCGATTCCGGGGCCGGGATTCCACGCGATCAGATTCACCTTGGCAGGCAGGCCGGTGCGGCGCACGAGGCGGGCAAGCTGGCGCGCGTCTTCAGGGCGGTCAGTAACGCCGCCGAGAAGAACATATTCGAACGTTATGCGCTCGCGGGGGCGGAGGTTGATGCCGCGCACTGCGTCCATGATGGTCCAGATGGGCCACTTGCGGTTGATGGGCATGATGACGGCGCGGATATGGTCGTTGGGCGCGTTGAGGCTGATGGCCAGCTTGGGGCGAAGCTCTGATGGCTCCTGAGCGAAGCGTTCGATGCCGGGGACGATGCCAGAGGTTGAGACGGTCATGCGCTGCGGGCTCAGGCCGACTTCTTCGACCAGCAGGCGCACCGCAGCCATGAAGTTGTCATAGTTGAGGAACGGCTCGCCCATGCCCATGAAGACCAGGTTCACGCGGTCGCGGCCGACGCGGACGGCGTGGCGATCGAGAACAGCGACAACCTGGCCAGCGATTTCGCCTGCGGTGAGGTTGCGCTGGAGACCGAGTTTGGCGGTGAGACAGAACTGGCAGTTAACGGCGCAGCCGACCTGCGATGAGACGCAAATCGTCGCCCGACGCCAAGGATTAGTTTCGGAGTTATTGTGGCTCGGTTCTAAGGCTCCGGCCTTCTTTCCCACCCTTCCCTCGCTTCGCGCTGGAAAGGGTGGGGCAACCGAAGGTTCATTATCCGTCCCGTCGCCGGCTTCGCCATCGTCGCCTTCGGGCATCCAGACGGTCTCCACAGTTGTCGCATCGCCGGGGCGGCACTGGACCAGATAACGTTCTGTTCCATCAGTCGATTGGAAGGTTTTTGCGATTGCCGGCCGGCCGATTTGCCAGCCGTGAGAGGCCAATTTCTGGCGCAAATCCAAAGACAATGTTGTAACTGAGGAAATCTCTGTAATATACTGACAATAAATAGCTTCAGAGATCTGTTTGGCGCGCCAGATTGGCTCCCCTTCCCCCGCCAGAACCGTCGCAAGGGCTGGAGCATCTAATCCAAATAAAGGCCGAGATTTAAGGCTGGCGCTGTTGTCGTCGGGAGCCGCCGGGTTTAAAGGAACGAGTTGGTCTGAATTTTCGGGCACAACTCTCAGCATGATAGCCCGAACCGCCGAGGGTACTGAGCGCCAGATCAGGCAGCCGGACCGAACTCCACACCGCTTGGCCAGGCTGCGACGGCCGGAATGGCCTAGAATCGAATTTCCACAGGATCAATATGAACGCTGAGCGAAATCTTCGCCGTACCGAGTTGCCGAACGGGCTGATTGTGCTGACCGAGCGCATGGATCATCTGCGATCGGTCGCGATGGGAGTGTGGACCAAGTCAGGTTCGCGCTGCGAAGCCGCGGAGGTGAACGGCATTTCGCACTTTGTGGAGCACATGCTCTTCAAGGGCACCAAGTCACGTTCGGCGCAAAGAATTGCGCGGGAGATGGATTCGATCGGCGGAAATCTGGACGCCTTCACCAGCAAAGAGACCATTTGCTTCAACGTCAAGTCGCTCTCGGATCATGTGCCTATCGCGCTGGATGTGCTCGCGGATATGGTTTTGAATCCGACTTTTGCTGCGCCCGATATCGAACGCGAACGGGGCGTGATTCTCGAAGAGATCAAGATCGACGAGGACAATCCGGACGTGCTGGTGCACGAGCTGTTCACGCAGAGCTTCTGGAAGGGGCATCCGCTGGGCAAGCCGATTTTGGGAACGACGGAGACGGTGGGGCGGCTAAGTCAGCAGGAGCTTTTTGGCTACCATGGCGACCGCTTCCACGGCGGGAATTTGGTATTCTCCGCGGCGGGCAGCCTGGACCACGATCGGTTTGTCGAGGCGGTCGCGGAGAAGTTCTCCGCGCTTGCCAGCGGGCCCGCGCCGAGTGAATTGTCTGCCCCCGAACCGAGCGCGCGAATTATTTTGCGCAACAAGAAGGCGCTGGAGCAGGTGCAGATCTGCCTTGGGGTTCCCGCGCCACGGATCACGGATGAGAGCCGCTATGCAACATCGATCCTGAACACGGTGCTGGGCGGCGGAATGAGCAGCAGGCTGTTTCAGAACATCCGCGAGGAGCGGGGACTGGCTTATTCGGTTTACTCAGATATGAGCCCCTACCGCGACACGGGCAACTTTTGCGTTTATGCAGGCACGTCGGCGGCCAATGCTCTGGAAGTGGTGGACCTGATTCTGGTCGAGTTCCGCAAGCTGAAGCAGGAACCGATTGGCGAAGAAGAACTGACCCGCGCGAAGGACCAATTGAAGGGCAACATCTTGCTGGGTCTCGAGAGCTCAAATGCGCGCATGGCAAATCTGGCCCGGCAGGAGATGTATTTCCGCCAGTTCTTCTCGGCGGACGAGATCATCGCGCGGATTGAAGAAGTGACCGCGGGCGAGGTTCAGGCGATGGCGCAGCGCCTCTTTGTGCCGGAGAACATCGCCGTAACGCTGCTGGGCCGCCTGGACGGCGTGAAGCTGAGCCGGAGCCGGCTGGTGTGTTGAGAAGCAGCCTCTAGCTGCTAGCTTCCAGCTCCTAGTCGCGTCCAGTTAGGGCGGATTTGCGTGCCGGACCTTGAAGATTCTCTCAACGCAACTTCTCCGCTTTTCATCAATGCAAGTTACGAGGCATCAGGAAGCTAAAGGCTAGAAGCTAGCGGCTAGGAGCTGTCCTCCGAGCGATCTATTTCCCAATTGCGTCTGTAGGTTGTAGCATCTTGACAGATGGCCGGTGAAAGCCGGCCTGTTTCACGAGGCTTTGGGAAACCAATGAACTTCAAGTCTTCGCTCTCTAGCCGCAATCGCGCGCGCCGGCCAGGTACCCCCGATTCAGCTACGCCCAATGGCTTCACCTTGATGGAATTGCTGATCGTGATGGCGATCATCGCGATTCTTTCTCTGCTGGCGATCGCGAGTATCGGGGTCTATACAAAACGAGCCAATGCGCTGTCGGCTGTGAATTCCCTGCAGAAGATCGTTCAGGCGCAGATGATGTACGCGGAGTCATACCCCGCGACCGGCTATGCCTGCACTCTGGAGTCGCTCGGTGGAGATCCACACACTGGCCCTCCAACCCCGGCAAGCTCGCAACTGCTGCCAGGGGATCTGGCTTCAGGATTCAAGCAGGGATACGAGTTTTCGATCGCATGCGGCGACAAGGTGACGGCCAACAACATCGATCGCTTCAACAGTTTCACCGTGACCGCAAAGCCGCAGTCAGTGGGAAAGACGGGCGACCGCGGCTATTGCACCGATGAATCGGGGCAAATCAAGTTTGACCCTACCGGCGGCGTGAGCTGCACGCAAACGCTCGGCCAGTGATGAGACGCAGATCTTTTGTGAACGGCGGACTTTTGATAGCCGCCGGTTTCTTTATTGCCGCGACGATTCCCGCACAACAAAGCCTTCCTACAACGCATGAGATGGCGCAGCGCGTCGACCGCCGCTACGACCAGTTGCAGTCGCTGAAGTCCGGGTTCAGCGAGCGCTATGCGGGGCTGGGCATGACGCGGACTGAAAGCGGAACGCTCTTCATGCGGAAACCCGGGCGCATGATGTGGCAGTACAGCTCCCCCGCAGGAAAGATTTTTCTGCTCGACGGAAAGTATGCGTGGTTCTATGCGGAGGGCGACGCGCAGGTGCAGCGCATCCCCGCCAATGAGCTGGACGATCTGCGCTCGCCGCTGCGCTTTCTGCTGGGCCATACGCAACTGGAGAAAGAATTGACGGGGCTGACGCTTGCCCCAGCGCCTAACGGATGCTTTACCCTGACCGGCCTGCCCAAGGGCCAGGAAAAACGCGTGACGCGGCTGGCGCTGACGGTGACGGTCGCGGGCGCAATCAACGCCATAGAAGTGGAAGAGCCCGACGGCGCAATCACCCGATTCACATTCACGGGCGAGCAGCCCAACGCGGCGATTCCGGCCGAGACTTTTCACTTTGCTCCGCCGGCGGGCGTGCCGGTAGTGGACGCGATGCCGCCGGTGTAGACAGAGACCAGCAACCGCGGCACTCTCTCGCTCGTTCGCCTCAGACGGCAGTTCATCAGCGTATGTCACGGCTCCGTGTGATTCGGCGCACTGACACGATCCCCCACAGGACTATCCTTCGGCTGTCGCAAAAAAGGCCCCTGTTTTGTTCCTGCAGGTTGGCATCGGTAAAGGAGTGTTCAAATGCGTAACACCAGGCTTGATAGAGTCGTCCGGGTTTGCCGCGCCCAAAGCGAATTCCACTTCCTCGCAACAATCCTTCTCGCATTGTTCGCACTGTTGCTCTTTGGCAGGTTGGCGCCGGCTTCGGCTCAGGATGCCAAGCCGGCGCCCCCGCCGACCGCTCCGTCGGCGGGCAAGGCTCTCGTCTACATCTACCGCGTGGGAAGGATTACCGGTTCCGCCTCCCATGACCACCTCTACGTCAATGGCATTTATCTGGCCTATCTGAAAAACGGCGAATATGCGGGAACGGAGGTGGGGCCAGGCACAGTGGTCGTGACCGGATTGCCGGAGATGTACACTGTCGACATTTTCACGGCAGCCGGCTCTGCGATCAACGACGCCACAAAGAAGGAGAACGAGAGGATTCGGTTCGCGGCGGAAGCGGGTAAGACCTACTATCTGAAATGGACGTCGGGGACGATGGGCACGGGCATCAAAGTCACACAAATGGACCCTGAGCTCGGAGCCAAGGAGATGAGCAAGCTGCATCTCTCCAAACCTGTCGAGCAGCCAAACGACAAGAAGAAGGGTGAGCCGTCAGCGGCGCCTGCCAACTCATCTGTGCCCGCCGATCCCGCGCAACCAGCGTCGCCGGCAAAATGAGTTTGGCCCGGGCGCCCGCGCAACAGCCGCATAGCGGAGCGGCGATACGGCTAGGTTACTTGCCGGACTTGGCTGGAGCGCTGGCCGGCGCGGTGTGGCCTAAATCCAGCACCGAGCGCGCGTTGCTGGAGCGCACGAAGAGAACCACCAGGCTGATGGACGTGCACATGAAGATAATTGCCGACCAGGTGGTGAGCCGGGTGAGCACGTTGGCCGCGGCGCGGGGACCGAACGCGGTTTGCGAACCCTGGCCACCGAAGGCGCCGGCGAGATCGGCCGAGCGGCCCTGCTGCAGCAGGACAACACCGATCAGGAAGAAGCACACGATGATGTGCAGTACGACAACGAAGTAGAAGAAGATCTGCATTTCTTAAGCTGCTTTCAGTGCGCGCCAAGGGCCTGACTGGAGGCGACGGGCCTAGACACGCAAACATTGACACGCGAAGATTGACACGCAAATATTGGCACGACAAAATTGACTCGAAAATCTTAACGCAAGAATTATTTGGTGCGGAAGAGGGGACTTGAACCCCTATGCCTTTTGGGCGCCACCCCCTCAAGATGGTGTGTCTGCCAATTTCACCACTTCCGCGGAACTGCTACCCCTGCAAGTATAACAAATGCTGAGTTCGCCGGACACGTGTGCCGGACACGTGTATTGATGCGTGCGGGGCCACTATCAGGCTGGGTCCTTATTGATCGTTCTGGCCCAGCAAACGCTCCATCCACTGCGCGAGGGCCCGCTCGTCAGGTGAGCCAACTGACTGGGCGGCGTGCACATTTCTGCGCTCCTGGGGAGAGCGATTTTGGCTGAGTTTGAATTTGCCTTCGATGCGCGCGATGGGAATGCGAAAGCCCATAATGCCGGCAAGCATGGCGCGGCGAAAACCATCTGGCATCGCGCGCAAACGATCCATAAAGGCAGGTTCATTTGCGGCGATGAGATCGGCGAGGAGGGCCTCCTTGCCGGCGGTGTCGTCGACCAGCGAAAGCGTGCCGTAGGCGTGAACGGCGATGTAGTTCCAGGTCGGCACGGAGAGTTCTTCAGTATAGAGGGCCGGGGAGACGTAACTGTGCGGGCCGGCGAAGACAACGAGAGTTTCGCGGCCTGCAAGCGACTGCCAATGGGGGTTGGCCTTAGCGAAATGGCCCTCCAGAAGGCCGTGCGGCCCTTCATCTTTGACGATGAGCGGAAGATGAGTTGCGGCAGCCCCGGCGGTGGGCGGCTCGGTTGCTCCTGGATCAGCAGGGGATGGAATGTCGGGCGCCGGACCGAAGAGCGTTGCGAACGAATAGGTTCGCATGGCCTCGAGCAGGATCGCGCGGTCGTCGACTCGATTGAATTTGGGTGAGTACATTCTCTGAAAATCTGCTTCCGTTTGCTGGCGCTCTCCAATGTAAGGATAGCAATTTTCAATCCGGCAGGTGGGCAATCGGAGACGCGGCTGTGGATCGAGAAGAAGTCATTGAGAAAAAGTGGTCAAAGGTGAATAAGCAGGGATCAGCCGCAGGGATCGGCGGGATGGCCCCCCAGGGACGAGCCGCAGGAGGTCACGTTGGAAGCTGCGCCTGGAGAACGCGCTTTATACTGATCCTTCGTTGAATTCCCTATCTGGAGATCACCCAATGAAGCGATTCTGCCGCCGGTTTGGCGCCCTGCTCGGAACGGCGTCCCTGATTTATTGTGCTTCGATTCTTGCTGTTTCGGTGCGCGCCCAGGACGATAAGACGGCGACGAAGACTGCAACCGCGACTGCGACCACAACCACGACCACGACTGATAAGACTGCTGAGCCCGCGCCGCCGGCCGATTCAACGACACAGGGCAGCATTAATGTGGGCGGGCAGCAGATTGCCTACACGGCCATTGCCGGAACGATTACGGTGGGGTCGACGGACTCGCAGGATGCGGAGCTTGGGATGGACGGCAAGCCGCAGCCGGGGAGCGAGACCGCGCTGAACGCGCCCACAAGCGCGAAAGATGCAACGCCCGTAGCGAGAATGTTCTATGTGGCGTACTTCAAGAAAGACGCGAAAGCTGAGGATCGGCCCATCACGTTTTTCTACAACGGCGGGCCGGGCAGCTCGACCATGTGGCTGCACATGGGATCGCTAGGGCCGAAGTATGTCGAGACGGCGGGCGACACGCATCTGCCCGGAGCTCCATACAAGCTGATCGACAACACGGATTGCCTGCTCGACGTGAGCGATGAAGTGTTCATCGACATGCCGGGAACGGGCTTTGGACGGCTGGCCGGCAAGGATGCGGGAAAGGCATTCTGGGGCGTGGACCAGGACGCGGAAGCGTTCGCACGATTCATTGCGCGATTCCTGGCGAAGTACGACCGGTGGAATTCGCCGAAGTTTCTGTTTGGCGAGAGCTACGGGACGACGCGGTCGGCGGTGCTGGCAAACATTCTGGAAAACGAGAAGAGCGTTGACCTGAACGGAGTGATGCTGCTGGGACAGATCTTCAGCTTTCCCATGGCGGCAGGAATTGGGCGGCCCGGAATGGACCTGCCTTACGAACTCGCTCTGCCCACTTACGCGGCGACAGCTTGGTACCACAAGAAACTGTCGCCCCAACCACCGGCGCTCGAGCCTTTCCTGAAAGAGGTAGAGGATTACGGGATGGGCGAGTACATGCACGCGCTGGCGGAAGGAAACAATTTGAGCGACGCGGAAAAGCAGCAAGTGGCCGAGAAGCTGCACGAGTACACCGGACTACCCGTGGATTACCTGCTCAAGGCTAACCTGCGCGTGACCGCCGGCGAGTTTGAGAAGACATTCGACGACCCAGAGGGGATGACAACGGGACGATACGACACGCGGTTTCTGGGGCCGACGCTCGATCCGCTGAGCGAAGGCTCGGAGTACGATCCGCAGAGCGCGGCGATTTCGTCGGCGTACTTTTCGCTGGTGAATCTGTACCTGCGGCAGAACCTGAAATATGGCGAGGGCCAGACGTACCTGCCGCATGCGCTATTTGACGGCGCGAGCTGGAACATGACGCGGCAGGGCCCTGGCGGCACGTTCAGGAGTGCGGTCGGGCTCAACGTGAGCGCGGACCTGGCCGAGGCGATGAAGACGAATCCGCGGTTGAAGGTGATGCTGAACGACGGCTACTACGACCTGGCCACGCCGTTTTTTGCCGCGGAGTACGAAGAAGAGCATCTGCCGATTCCGGCGTCGCTAACGAAAAACATCGAATACAACTGGTACGAAGCGGGGCACATGGCGTATGTGCGCGACGAATGCCGCAAGCTTCTCCACGACCGGGTGGCGGCGTTTATCAAGAGCGCGGATGGCGCGCAGTAGCCGTGAATCGTGGCTCGTGAGCCGTGGCTCGCGATCAGTGCTCAGTGGGCTCTGGGCAGTGATCAAACTCCACTGGAGCAGGTGTGGGCCGAGCGTGGGCGGTGCGGAAGATTGGGATTTGGAGCCTCTGGCCGGTCGTGCGCTTTATACTGACGTTTCGCTCGTTATCCTACCCGGAGAAAAGAAAATGAATTCGTTCTGTCGCTGGTTTGGTGCGCTGCTCGGCGCGGTGTCGTTGGTTCTTTCTGTTTCGGTGCGCGCCCAGGACGATAAGACGGCGGCAAAGACTACAACCGCGACTGCGACCACAACCACGACCACGACTGATAAGACTCCCGAGCCCGCGCCGCCGGCCGATTCGACGACACAGGGCAGCATTAATGTGGGCGGGCAGCAGATTGCCTACACGGCCATTGCCGGAACGATTACGGTGGGGTCGACGGACTCGCAGGATGCGGAGCTTGGGATGGACGGCAAGCCGCAGCCGGGGAGCGAGACCGCGCTGAACGCGCCCACAAGCGCGAAAGATGCAACGCCCGTAGC
>PLCO01000040.1 GCA_003134815.1 Acidobacteriaceae bacterium
GTTATCTAGGACAGCCCCAAAAATAATTTGCTATCCCAAATTTGGTGCAAATGGCACTTAACTCCTTCAGAATCAACAAAACTACCTCAAAATCCGCATCGATTTTTTGCGATTTTTGTCGATTTTTGTTCGCAAAACGGCCCTTTTTCGACCCAAAACCGCCCGCACAGAGCCGGGTCTTGCTGCTCCCTATAACCCTCGGTCCCTGGTGGCTTGCTCATTTTGCCCATGCCGTGATGGAGCCCGCTCTCACTGCGCCCCTCTCAGCACGATGCGGTCATAGACGCCGCAGCAAAAGCAAAGCGGCGGAGCTGGTATGCTCCGCCGCTTGTTGTTCAAAATGCCGCCTGATTCAGCGGCTACGGGTTAGTGCCGCCCGCCGCCACCACCACCGCCTTGATGTCCGCCACCACCACCGCCTTGATGTCCGCCACCACCACCGCCTTGATGTCCACCACCGCCGCCGCCTTGGTGTCCACCGCCGCCGCCTTGATGTCCACCACCAACGCCTTGATGTCCACCGCCCCCTTGATATCCGCCGCCACCGCCTCGAGATCCACCACCGCCGCCTCGGGCTTCGCCTCCGCCGGAGCGATAAGACGTGTTACCAGGTCCGCCGTGGTAGTTCCCGCCGCCCTCGTTCACAAAGCGATGGCCGCCCCAGCCGTGGCTGTAGCCCCATCCACCCCAGGGACCCATGCCCAGGAAGATGCCGTTGTAGAAATACCCCGGCCCGTAATAGCCATAGGGCGCGCAGGCGTAAGGCGCATAGCCGTAATAGCCGTACGAACAGGTTGGTTGAACGCCGACGTTAATCACAAGCTGTGCTTGAACCGCTGGCGCCAGGGCCAGACCGGCAAACAAAGCTGTTGCACCGAATAGAGTTCTAATTCCACGCATGTGAGACCCCCCTTGAGGTGTCCGCGGTTCCTTGGGTTACGGTGGGGTGCTTTGGCGCCGTTAAGATCAACCCGGCAACAGCAGCCTACATAAGGGGTTGTATCAGTCCATGAATTCCCGTTGCGAATTCCCGTTACTTGACCGGGGCCATCACCTATCTACCCTTACGTCTTCAATCTATTCGCGGCGATCGCAAGTGTCTGAGCAATCGGGACCACGCTTTGTGGCCCGTTTCCGAAGCGTCTTAGTGATGAGCACCCGGACCGGTGATCTCAAACGGGAACGCAGATTTGAACCCGCCATGCCGCGATCTCTTATGCGGCAATGCCCGGCATAGTTCGACTCGGCGCAGGCGACTTCGCCCGTTCGGCCATTAATTCTCCAATGCTTTCGAGCAGGTTGGACGGCTCATTCCTAAGTGTCGCGTCCGCAAAGCTGTCGCAGTGGGTTGAAGAGTCCGTAACGCAAACCACGGGTATTCGTGAACCGGAGGCTCGAATCAGAAACGTCAATCTCTCCCGGCTATCGGTTGGGATGGCATGGCCGAGGAGGACCAGATCGAAATCACCGTACCTGAATTGGCTGATCGCTTCGCTGATCGACCCTGTGGATGTGATCACATATCCGGCGGACTGCCAGACTGAGCTCTGACCTTCCAGAAGCGACGAATCCAGGCCGACGGCCAAGACAACCGTCAGGGGCATAAAGGTCTCCAGAATGGGAATACAAAGCCCGACCGGTCAGGGAGAACGGGCCAAGTATTGCTTTAATATCTGGTTCCTGGCGAACAATCTGGTCAATATTGCACATCTTTGCTCTTTTCATCGCTCTTTCACCGGTTCAATTGTGGGGCGATTCCCACATCCTCATCAATGCCGTTCTCGACCAGGCGCGAAGTCCGTCATCGACGAGTCCGGAGCCTGAGGGATCACCGGCGAATATTTGGTGGGCTTCGTTAATAACCCGAGCGCTTGTTCTGTTCCATCTTCGAATCGGACCCGAGACCGCAGCGAGAAATTGTTCAGTTTCACAAGGCGGGGGCTGGTCACCGTTGGTTGTGTCTCAAATTGCTCAGCTTTTTCTGGTGCGGCGTAGAAAACTTTGGATGTAAGAGTCGTGAGATCTCGCGAGAAAAAGGAGAAGACAATGACAGGGAGCTCGGAGGTCAATTTAGCTGAACTGCACAGCCAGGCGGCCTATGCACATGCAGCAGCAGCCCACGTTCATAGCACGGGCGATCACGCATCCGCGCAAGAGTTGGCCAGAAAGGCCTTGGGACGTTCCGTGGAAGCCTTAAAGCAAACGGAAGAGATGGTCCAGAACGCGCCGCAATCGATCCAGGTTTAGCGAGCATGGTTTAGTGGGCATGGTTTAGTGGACACGCTCAATGGTAAATTGTCGAGCCAGAAACGCTCGGCGCAATCGAAAGAGAGTCACAACCCGGGATGACCGGGACGAAGGGTGAAGCAAAATGCTGATCATTCTGATTATTGTTCTGCTGCTGGTGTTCGGCGGCGGCGGAGGGTACTTCGGCTACAGCAGGTGGGGCGCAGGCGGAGGAGCCGGCATTGGGCTTGGCACAATCCTTGTGATCGTGCTGATCTGCTACTTCTTGGGAGCTTTCCGATAGAGCGATCCGCGGCAGGTTCAGCCCGCTGCCGGGAGATTGGCGACGGGCAGGATCAATTTTCAGGCGTGCGGTGTTGGTAACCAGTACGATGCGCGGAGGAAAGCGATGAGTATCGGCAATGCGCTGGCGCTGAGTTTGCAAGATCTTAAGTTATGTTTTGCGGATTTCACGGGCGGTGGCGCTGGTTGGTTGTTGCTCGGGTTCTTATTGGCCATCGTGGTGCTTGCCAAACTGGCGACTGAGGCGACGCTGGTTTTACATGCCTCGCATCGACGCCAGTCCCACTCCGGATGGCTAGCAGAGGTCCCAAAATCGGCGATCGCAGTGTCGCCAACCGAGGGCATGACGAAATGACCGTCAGAGGCACGCCGGCTCTGGTGGGCGTATGCTTGAGTGAGCAGCCCGTTTTTCCCTTCTCGCCTTTGGCACTCCAGACGAGCATCTTCCGGCTACGTAACAGAACGACTGGAGCCGCCATGAGCCTTCTCAAGAAAAGCGATGTGAAGAATCACCTGTCTTCCCGCTTCCGGACGGCACATTATCTGTGCCCGCCGAAAAGCCAGACCGACTCAGCCAGTTCTTTCCTGGCCGAACCGGACAAAACCAACAGGAGTCTGTCGGCTTTTGCTGAGGATTTCATTGAGGAGCACTCATCACCCCGGAAATCTCTGGCGGGGGCCGATCCTGCCACCAATACCATTCGCCTTCAGGCGCCTACGATCTCGAAAAGCACCCAGGCGTGACGCCGCACTCCGTTTTCCTGCGCTCGAATTGCGTTCTTCCTGTACCTCTGGATCCCCTTACGGAGCCAGTCGGCGAAAACTGGACGCGTGTAGAACAGATCACTGCCCCGGTCTTCGACACGATGATTCGCCAGAAGGGCTGGCACTTTATGCAGGTGGACCACCTATGCGCCCGGAAAGCCTTTGGTCTCACAGAGACAGCAGCAGTTCAAGGAGCATTGGCACGTTCCCTCAAAGGTGTGGCGGGGCGATTCAATGCCGCCGAGCTGATTTCCATTCGGGTCAGAAAATATCCGGGCTTTTACATCGCCGGCGTTACCTTGCAACCGCGTCAGATCCAGCAATACACCTGGCTGGAAATTGCAGGAGATTGGCATCAACTGGCAGTGCCCGTTCGATAAGCCGAGTGTGACAAGGCCCGAGAGCCAAACGTCGAACCATGTGTAGGACATCGCCGCTGATTTCGCGCAGCGCACTTCAGGCGAGGATCGAATCGCGATTGAAAAGAGGTTAAGATGACTTTCCCTGAGATTGTAAATTCCGAAACGCGGGCCGGCAAAACGGAATCATCGGTTTCTATACCCATCGCGTTGAAAGCCAGCCGCCTCCCGTTGCCCACGCGCATTGCAGTTGTTGGAAACTATCTACCGCGCGAGTGCGGCATTGCTACTTTCACCACCGACTTGTGCAACGCGCTGGCAGCCGAATACGGCAAAGAACGCCTGTTTGCCATTCCCGTCAACGATCCCGATTCGAGCTACGACTATCCGGAACAAGTGCGCCTCGAACTGACGCAGGAGGACATCGCCTCCTATGAACGCGCTGCCGATTTCCTCAACTTCAATAGCAACGATCTCGTCTGCCTGCAGCATGAGTACGGCATCTACGGCGGCGCCGCGGGCCGCTACATTCTTGCCCTGCTGCGCAAATTGAAAATGCCGCTGGTTACGACGCTGCACACGGTCCTGCGCGAACCGGACGCGAATCAACGCATCGTGCTCGAAGAAATCGCGGAGCTCTCTGATCGTCTCATCGTCATGAGCGAACTGGCGGCCCAACTGTTGCGCGAAGTGTATGCGGTGCCCGGCGGAAAGATCGATGTGGTCCCGCACGGCGTTCCCGACATGCCGTTCATGGATCCCAACTACTTCAAGGATAAATTTGGCACGGAAGGCAAGTCAGTTCTGCTTACATTCGGTTTGCTCTCTCCCAACAAGGGAATTGAAAACGTGATTCGCGCGCTGCCCGCGATTCTCGCCCGCCAGCCGAACGTGGTGTATATCGTCTCCGGCGTGACGCATCCCCATATCCGAAAGCGCGAAGGCGAGCGCTACCGCGAAGAATTGCAGGCACTGGCCGCGCAGCTTGGCGTGTCTTCCCATTTGATTCTCAACAATCGCTTCGTAAGCACTGAAGAACTGGTTGAGCACGTCGGCGCGGCCGATATTTACATCACACCCTACCGGCAGGAGGCGCAGGTCGTCTCCGGCACGCTGGCCATTGCGCTTGGTGCCGGCAAGGCCATTATCTCCACACCGTACTTGCACGCCAAGGAACTGCTCGCGGACAAAAGAGGCGTGATTGTCCCGTTTGACGATTCGGACGCCATCGCTGAATCGGTTGTCGCATTACTCGAGAACGATTCGGAGCGCCATGCGATGCGCAAGCGTGCTTATCTGCACTCTCGCGGAACAACGTGGCCGACGACTGCGCGCGCCTACATGGCCACCTTCCAGCGGGCGCGCTTCGAGCGCTCCTTGCAGCCAAGAGCCGCCCAACCAGACGAAATCGCAGTGGGCCCGATCGACGCGATGGAACACCTGCCGGATCTGAACACCAATCATCTGTTCACCATGACCGATGACACGGGCATTCTGCAGCACGCAATCTTCTCTGTTCCCAACACCCGCGAAGGCTATACCACCGACGACAACGCACGGGCGCTAATCGTGTCCACTCTTCTCAATGAAAGCGTTGGGTTCCCGCACGGGGAGGACCATCTCAATCTTTCTCGCCGCTACCTGGCTTTTCTCTGGCTTGCATTTCATTCCGATATCGGGCGCTTCAGGAATTTCCTCGGCTACGATCGCAAGTGGCTTGAGGACGTTGGCTCGGAAGATAGCCATGGGCGCGCGTTGTGGGCTCTGGGTTCGGTGCTCGGCCAGTCGCAGAATCCCGGAATGCGGGGAGCGGCAGGAAGACTTTTCGAGGCTGCCGCACCCGCGGTTCTAAAGTTCAGCAGCCCGCGCGCATGGGCATTCAGTGTTCTCGGTATGCAGGCCTATCTCGACTGGTTCCCTGGCGACAGGGCCATCCAAAGCGCTCGTAACGCGCTCGCCAATCGCCTGCTGGATGTTTACGAACGCAGCCGTTCAGAGAACTGGTGTTGGTTTGAGACGAGCCTCTCGTACTCCAATGCGAGGCTGCCACAGGCGCTCATCCTGGCTGGCGGGCGCAGCAAGAACAAGAAGATGATCGCGGCGGGAATCGAGTCGCTTGAGTGGCTTGTTGCTGCTCAACATTGCGGTCACCCGGAGATCTTTGTGCCCATCGGCTCCAGCCAATGTTTCACCGAAGGCGGCGAAAAGCCCCGCTTCGATCAGCAACCCGTCGAAGCCTGCGCCACCATCTCCGCTTGTCTTGAGGCATACAGGCTCACCCACCACCAATGTTGGACCGACGAAGCCCATTGCGTCTTCCGCTGGTTCCTCGGCAAAAACGACCTGCAGGCGCCGCTCTACGACGCAACAACTGGCGGATGCAGAGATGGACTTCATCCCGACCGCGTCAACGAAAATCAGGGAGCGGAATCAACGCTTTCGTTCCTCATGGCGCTCCTGGAAATGCAGCGAGCGAAAGTGACCCACCTAGAAGACACGTATCAGGAAATGAGCATTACCCTTTGAATCCAATACTTCAAGCAACGGATTTGCCAGAGGCTGCTGTTCCAGACGCTGCCGATGTAGTCCAGCCGAAACCGGGAGCATGTACCGACCTTCCTCTGCTCACGCGTTATTCCGACAATCCGATTCTTAGCGGGCACGATTGGCCCTATCCCGTTAACAGCGTCTTCAACGCTGGGGCCGTGCGTTTATCCGACGGAGACACGTTATTGCTTTGCCGAGTGGAAGACCGCAGCGGCCTGTCGCACCTTTGCGCGGCACGCTCAGAGAATGGAATCAACGGATGGCGGATTGATCCTCAGCCTACCTTGATGGCGAATCCCCAGGAATACCCTGAAGAAATCTGGGGCATCGAAGACCCACGCATTACCTGCGTCCCGGAACTCGAGCAATATGCCGTGGCGTATACCTCATTCGCCCGCGGCGGCCCGGGAGTTTCACTGGCGCTCACCAAAGACTTTCGCAGCTTCGAGCGACTCGGCGTGATTATGCAGCCGGAAGATAAGGATGCCGCGCTGCTGCCGCGAAAGATCGGCGGATACTGGGCCATGATCCACCGGCCCATGACCACCACCGGCGCCCATATGTGGATCTCCTACTCGCCCGACCTGCGCCATTGGGGCAGTCATAAGATCATGCTGCAAGCTCGTCGCGGCGGATGGTGGGATGCGAACAAGATTGGCCTATGCTCTCCGCCCATCGAAACGCCGAAAGGCTGGCTGGTGATCTACCACGGTGTCCGGGTTACCGCCTCGGGAAGCATCTATCGCCTCGGCCTGGCGCTCTTTGACCTCAACCAGCCGGAGATCTGCCTGCAGCGCGGAGACTCATGGATCTTCGGTCCCGAAGCCCCATACGAGCGCGTCGGAGACGTGCACGACGTCGTGTTTCCTTGCGGCCAAACCGTCGGCGCCGATGGCGACACCATCAACCTCTATTACGGAGCAGCCGATTCCAGCATCGCGCTGGCCACGGCAAGCATTCGTTGTCTCCTCTCGTGGCTCGACGCGAATTCCAGTGCAGGAGTCGGCTCCGGGCAGTGAAGTGCGCCAACCTTCCATGGAAAGGAAGTTCACGATGAGTGCTGAAGCGACATTCTGGCCTAGCTGGCTACCGCGTGTCATGTGGATACGGCGAAGGTGCCCGAGCTGCAGTTGCGACCAATTCAAACCAGCCGAGTTGCGCCCTTACGATTTCCTCCTCGCCTTATTCTTTCTCCATCCCGTTCGCTGCAAGTTCTGCTGGCGTCGTGCCTACTGGGTCTCTCTGCGAGCCGCGGAGTGACGATTCACCAACACGACTCCGGGGTCCCCCGAATACTTGGCTACGCGTCTGCCATCGGCGTCGTACACGCAGCTGTCTCCCCGGCGAAATCCGTACTAGTTGAGATGAGACAAATTGATAAGGATCGATCAGGCTAATACGATATGCCGATGGAATTGTGGCAATGTGCATTTCGTTTGCTGGGTGACAGCGGTCAGAAGGCCCGCCCGAAAGTTCATCAATCAATGAAAGTCATGCGACCGCACTTCCAACGCGCGATCCGACAGAGCAGTGAGGCGTGAAGCCTTTACGTGAATTACGCTGTCTTGATTTTGAAGCAGGCCTTCAACCAGCAAAAACCTACTGCGAGTGACTACCAGCCGGTCACGGTCATATAGATCGGGCGTGACGATCACATTCGCAATCCCCGTCTCATCCTCCATCGAAATGAAGATGAAGCCTTTTGCCGTACCGGGCCGTTGCCGTGCGATGACACAGCCGGCTACGCGGACGAATTCTCCATCCCGGCGCGCGCGCAGTTCCTGCGCGGAGAGAATATTGCCGCGGCGCAACTCCGGCCGGCGGTAGTACATCGGGTGTTTGCCCACGGTAAGGCCGGTTCCGGAGTAATCTGCAACCAGCCGCTCTTCGATGTTCATTTGCTGTAAGGGAAGTGCACAAGAATCCTCGCGCAGATGATCGCTGTCCTGGCGGAACAGCGGCCCCTCCAATTTCCCGGCGCGCTCCACTTGCCAAAGGGCATCGCGGCGGTGCCGGATACCATCAAGCTGATTCAGTGCGCCAATCTGCGCCAGGCGTGTCAGCTCCTTTCGATTGAGCGACGGAACCCGCTGGGCTAGATCTTCTGCCGAGCAAAAAGGTCCGTCGTTTCGGCGCGACGCGACCAACCACTCAGCAGCCTGCCTCGTCAGGCTCTTCGCGTAGCCGAGCCCGATACGCAGTGAAAGAGATCCGTCGCTTTCGTGCTCAACAGTACAGGGCCAATCGGATACTTGAACATCAATCGGCTTCACGCGCAGGCCATGTCGCTGAGCGTCCTTCACCAGAACGGCAGCAGAGTAGAAACCCATCGGCTGATTGTTAAGGATAGCTGCAGTGAACGCGGCAAGATATTTCACCTTGAAGTACGCGGAAGCGTATGCGATCAACGCGAAACTGGCCGCATGCGACTCCGGAAATCCATACAGAGCAAATGAGCTGATGTTCTGCACGATAGTGTCCTGGGTCTTCACATCGATGCCATTGGCTGCCATGCCCGCGCGAAGTTTGCTTTCGAGATTTTTCATCCGCTCCCAGGAGCGGCGCATTCCGACGGCGCGGCGTAATTCGTCAGCCTCCGCGCCAGTGAAATTCGCCACGGTCATAGCAATGCGCAATAGTTGTTCCTGAAAGAGCGGCACGCCCAGCGTGCGCTTCAGGACCGGCTCAAGAGAGGGATGAGGATAGGTGATCGCCTCGCGCTTCTGACGTCGACGCATGTAGGGATGCATCATCTGGCCCACAATCGGGCCCGGCCTTATGATTGCCACCTGAACCACGAGGTCGTAGAACCTTGTGGGATAGTTTCGCGGCAACGACGCCATCTGCGCTCGGCTTTCGACCTGAAACATGCCTACCGTGTCTGCCTGTTGCAGGGCCCGATAGACCTCATCATCCTGCGGCAACTGCGCGAGGTCGATTTTTTCGCCATAGTGTTCGGGGATCAGTTCAAGGCAATCTTTGAGCACCGCCATCATGCCGAGGCCCAGCAGGTCGACCTTGATAATGCCCATGTCGGCGCAATCTTCCTTGTCCCACTGAACGACGGTGCGGCCGGGCATGGAAGCGCGCTCCAGTGGCACTACGTGATTTAACTGCCCCTGGCAGATGACCATGCCACCCGAGTGCTGCCCAAGATGGCGCGGTAAATCCTTAATGCGCATAGACAGTTCAAGGTACTTTGCGATACGCGGATGCTGGACGTCGAAACCAGCATCATGAAATGAGTGCGCCATCGTATCGGTTTTCCCGCGCCATTCCCACTGGCTGACGAGGCTCGATAAGCGCCCCAGGGTGTCTTCATCGAAACCAAGTGCCTTGCCGGTTTCGCGAGCGGCCGATTTGCCGCGATAAGTGATGACATTGGCGGTCATGGCGGCGCCGAGTTCGCCATAGCGCTGGTACACATATTGAATGGCCTGCTCGCGTTTTTCTTCAGATGGCAGATCAAGATCGATGTCCGGCCACTCGTTGCGGCTCTCGCTCAGAAAGCGCTCGAAGAGCAATTCCATCTCAACCGGATCGACAGCTGTGATTTCCAGGCAATAACACACGGCAGAATTGGCGGCGCTGCCTCGGCCCTGCACCAGAATTCCATTGCGCTTGCAGAAACAGATGATGTCCCACACGATGAGGAAGTATCCCGCGAAGCCGAGCCTGGCAATGAGCGTCAGTTCGCGTTCAACCTGCTTCTTCGCCCGCTCCAGCAGATCGCGGTCATTTTTTGGTTCGTACCGGCGTTCGACGCCTTCGGCGACGCGCTTGCGCAGGAAGCTGTCCATTGTTTCTCCATCGGGCACGGGATAGCGCGGAAATTCGTAGCCAAGATCGCTCAATTCAAAGTTGAGCCGGGACGACAGGTGAATGGTGTTTTCAATTGCTCCGGGAATATCGTGAAACAGCGGGGCCATTTCCCGCGCGCTTCGCATGTGGCGCTGGCTGTTGAGCGCCAGCAATCGGCCTGCCTGATCGAGCTCGACGTGATGGCGGATCGCGGTGAACAAATCCTGAATCTCGCGGTCATATGCAGTGGCATAGCGGACGCCGTTGGTAGCGATCAGCGGAAGGTTCAGAGACCGGGCGATGCGGATGGAAGCCTGATTCCGCCACTCTTCTTCGCGTTCCTGATGGCGCTGGATTTCGATATAGACATTCTCGCGACCGAAGATTCGAATCAGATGCTCGACCGTCTGACGGCCCGCTGCCTCACCACCGCGCGTGAGGGCTGCAGCCAAGGGGCCTTCATCGCCTCCAGTGAGACAGACCAGCCCTGAAGCGTACTGGCTCAAGTCATCGAATATGGCTGCGCCATCGCCTTTAGTGGCCTCGCGCATTTTGAATTGCGTGATGAGCTGGCAGAGATTCTGGTAGCCGGCGCGCGAGGTACACAACAGCGGCAGGCGAGCAGGTTCGCTTTTATGCTGGTGCGGCAGCCAGGCTGGAGGCGCCAATCGCGGCCCGAAGCTCGATACGGACACTTCCGCGCCGATATGCGCGCGGATCGCATTGCGTTTCGCACTCGTATGAAAGCGAGCCGCGCCGTAGACGCCGTTGTGATCGAGCAGCGCCATCGCCGGCATTTCCAGCGCAACCGCACGCTCGATCAGATCCTCCGGCAGCGAGGCAGCCTCGAGGAAACTGAATGCGCTGGCGGCATGCAGCTCGACATACTGCTCAGTCATACAAGCCCACCATTTGCCACTGCCCCCGCAAGAGGTCACGGACCAGGCAGCAACTGAGCTGCGAGCCGTCGTTGGCGCGGGCGATCAAATCCCATTGCTCGCATCCCCATAAGGCCGAATTCCACCACTCTCCGCCCGTCAGCCACGGACCGTATGCGCGGTCCACTGTATAGCGCCGATCCCGAAAAGCAAACGACGTGGGCCGCTCACTTTGAACTGTGACAAATACCGCCTCTTTGGGACGAAGCCGCCGCATGGCCGGGCGCAGCGGCGCAGGCAGATTTTCCGATGGGGCTTCTGATCGGTCTGGAAGAGAAGAAACGCTGAGCGTGTCAGAAACATTAAACGGATTCATGCGGAAGCTGTCCGGGCGATTCGTGTCTGTAAGTACAGCGCGGCCAACATTTTCGTCGCCCACAATTGCGCGGATGCGTGCCAGCGTCACGTCAAGACGCGATGGTTCCGGCAACTGCGGCGTGAACAAGCCAAGTTGCACTTTGCCGCTGCTGCCAGGCTCCGCATCAAGAACGACGGCCGAAATAGCGGCCTGCGGAGGATGGGCTTCGAGGTCGAGATGCAGCAGCTTGAGCCAGAGCTGGCGGTCGTTGGTGGGCAGTGCGGGCCGGACAGTGCGAGAGTGCGTCTTACCGGCCTCGAGCGTAAGCATGATGGTGACCGAAGCCAGAGCCAGCACGCGCGCCGATGCACGGCGGATCAATTGATCGAGCATCAGGTTCACGACGAAGAGCAAAGCATCGAGAACTTCGACAGGGCTATCCAACTCCATTCGCTCAGAGAGTATGAAGGCGGGTTCCACGGGCTGAAACAGGTGCGGCATCTCACCCCGCGACCTTTGGCGAAGTTTTTTGCCCGGTTGCCCCATTCTGGATATCAGTTCCTTCTCCGGCAAAGCGCCGAGCATGCCCAATGTGCGAATTCCCCACAGCGAAAACGTGTCGGATTGGTCTTCGGTGAGATCGAGCATCGTGAGAGGGAGCAGTGCCAGCGTCGTACACTCTTCGCCCATGGGAATGACTTTCACCGTTTGTGCCGGGATTCCTTTGGCGAGCGCAACAGCCGCATGAAAATTGCCGCTTACGGCAACAGCGGCTGCGATACCCAGCACGGTGATGCGGGTGAGAAGATTCTCTGCCAGTGTTTCCGGCGGCCCGAATAACGCTTGCGTTCCGGCGATGTCGATTACGCACAAAAACGCGGCGTCTTCGCTGCAATCCTCCACGCGCGGTGAAAATCCACCTGCACATTCAAGCAGGGCTGCCTTTGCGGCAGTCTCTTCGCCGTTCGAGCGCCGCAATGCAGTAATGCCAGAAAAAGTGTCCACCTCAACCTGGGTCATGCCGCGCACCATGCCGAGTGAATGCGCCCTTCGATTAAGCGAACAGGCCCGCTGCAATGGCGGCTTACCCTCCATCACAACGCACGGTTGCTCGCGCAACTCCGGTCGCAGACGGAGCAGGGCCTGTGCGGGAAACTCCGTTGCATAGAGGCAGGCGTAGATTTCGGCGGGCTTGCTCATCGCGCACTCGCCCAGGTGGTTTGGCTTCTCAAATAAGCCTCGCGCTGCGGCGGCTTGCGCAGTGGAACCACATTTGTGGGCGCGGCAAACCGCTGCCGCGCGATCTCCACGCGATGCTCGAGACCGGTGAATACTGTCAGCTCATCCCGGCAGGCTTCTCCGGGCTGAAATCGAAGCAGCAATTCTCCACTACTTTTGGCACAGGGATGCTGCGTGAGAAGAAGCACGCTGGCCTGGGTCCGTTCAGCAGCAGCCCGATAGCGGAACCATGTGGCCATCGGCACACGCGAAACATGCTCCGCCGCGACTCCTGCCATGTCGAGCACGATGGCGCTGAATCCTCCGGCCTGCAAAAGCAGATCGGTAACACGCAACGCCTGCTCGATGCGCGTCCACGGTTTGCCGGGACATGTTCGCAGGGTGGTTTGCTGTGCGCATAGTTGCTGCGTTGGCACGAAGGTTTCTTGTTCCGGTCCATCTTTCGGTTGCCGCTCCGCTCGGGCTTTCGGTTGCGACTCCGCGCAGCGCGGCGCGATTGGTTTTGGATGCAGCAGACCGCTCACAGCCTCTGCGAGTCCTTTGACTTCATTGCGCGGATGCCCGCCGCAGCCTCCGCCGTGCAGACCGTGTTTGGCTGGCGCGGGAATGAAGTACTTTTCCGGAAGCGTGAATTTGTAATCGGCGGAAGGCTGGACCCGGGCTCCCACAGGGGAAACCGCGCATCGTACCCAAAGCAGCCGGGAGAGATCGACGCGCGCCGCCGCCGCTGATTCAGGATCGAAAGAATCGGAAACGTCGACCCATGCGCACACACTTCCTGAGCGGGTATGAAGGCTCACGAAAGAAAGTGCCACCGCGCTGCGCCCACTGCACTCTGGCCCAGTCATCTCCGAAATAGCTCCGAGCGGCAAACCGCCTTCGAGCAATTCATCCAATGTTGCAATGCCGGTAGGCGCGACGGGGCGGACGACTCGTGGCCGCAAGGTCAGCGCAGATGGAATGCGATGCGCGAGCGTGGTTTCGATTTGGAGGCGAATTGCGGCGGCAGATACCATAGGCGTGTATTCGCCTTATATTCGCCTTATTGCTGGGCTAACTGTCAACTCACACTTGCACAATATCGTGTGCAAGATGTATGTAAATTATTGAGCAATAAACGGTTATTTATTCTCTGAAGTGAGTGTACGATCATGGTGGCCTCAATGTCATGAATAATGAAGAGCGGCGGCAGTTATCGATGCGAACAGAAAGCGCGAAGATTGAACTCGGCTTAACGGTGACTGCGCGGATCGGCGAAACTCCGCTCCTTCGTCTGGACAAGGCCGTTCGAGGTCTTGAGAGAATTGTGTTGCTGGCCAAGGCGGAATGGGCGAATCCGGGCGGCAGCGTAAAGGACCGTGCCGCGTGGGCGATGGTGCGCAAGGCGCAGGCACTGGGAGAACTAGGACCGGAGAAGACATTGCTGGATGCAACGAGCGGCAATACCGGAATCGCACTCGCCATGCTGGGTGCGGCGCTGGGGTTTCCTGTGCGGCTGGCAATGCCCTCTAATGTTTCTTCAGAGCGAAAACGCATCCTCGATGTCTATGGAGCGCAGGTGGATTGGACCGATCCCGGCCAGGGTTCCGATGGAGCCATTCGCCGCGCGCTTGAGTTGGCCGGCAACGACCCGGAGCGATTTTGCTATGTGGATCAATACTCGAACGACGCCAACTGGAAGGCTCACTATGATGGCACTGGGTTTGAGATTTGGCGGCAGACCGAAGGCCGGGTGACTCATTTTGTTGCGGGCCTTGGGACCAGCGGCACATTCGTGGGCACCAGTCGAAGACTCAAGGAACTGAATCCGGCCGTTCAGTGCATCAGTTTCCAGCCTGATTCGCCCTTTCACGGACTCGAAGGACTCAAGCATATGGATACGTCGATTGTGCCGGCCATCTACGATCCGCAACTTGCCGATCGCCAATTGACAGTGGAAACCGAAGCCGCATACACGATGGCAAAGCAGCTTGCCCGCGAGGAGGGCCTGCTGGTGGGCATCTCGGCTGCTGCTGCTGTTGCAGCCTGCATTGAGATCGCCCGCGAAGAGGCCGCAAGCGGACGCGACGCAGTGATCGTTACCGTGCTTCCAGATTCAGCAGACAGGTATCTGAGCGAGCGGTTCTGGGAGGAGCATTGAGCGAACTGCGGATGAGCAGGGAAGTTTACGATGCGATGCGTGAACACGGCGAGGAAACTTATCCGGACGAATGTTGCGGCGCATTGCTGGGGCGCGTGATGCCTAACGGTTGGTGGATCGAAGCATCGATCAGGGCCGGCAATTCGCGCACCGACTCGGCGCACAACCGGTATCAGATCGCCCCCGGGGAACTGGTAAAGATCGAGCGGGAATCGCGGCTCCGAGGGCTTAGCATTGCCGGGTTTTATCACTCTCATCCGGACCATCCCGCGCAATGGTCGCAGACAGACCTTGCTGAGGCACACTGGCTGGGCTGCTCTTATGTCATCACCGCGGTGGCGAATGGCAAAGCAGCGGCGACCAACTCGTTCCGGCTGGCAGGAGACACGGAAGAGAACAAGCGATTCGAGGCAGAGCCCATCAAAGTGAAGGATTCGGCGAGCTAGCAAGGCGCAGATGGAAGTTGGAAATAAGTTAAAGAACGTTTGAGAGAGGATTTGAAGAGAATGACCATTTTCATCCCCACGCCCCTGCGCGCCTTCGTGGCGGGCAAGGACGCAGTAGAGGTGAACGCTGCAACTATTGCCGGCGCGCTCGAGGAGCTGACTGTGGCTTACCCCGACCTGCGCAAGCATTTGTTCACGAGCGAGGGCAAGGTGCGCGCCTTTGTGAACATTTACTTGAATGACGAAGATGTGCGGTACTTGCCGGCAAAGGAGGCCACGGAGGTTTCGCCCGCCGACACACTCTCCATCATTCCTTCCATCGCGGGAGGGGCGCAAGCCACGCTAACGAACGCAAATTCGGCGCGGAATTGCATAGCGGATTGAATCATCTATTTGAACGAGGGATTATGACTACAGCAACCTTACCAACCGAGCTACCTGAACTGACTCAAGACGATCTTTCCCGCTATTCGCGCCACCTGATTCTTCCTGAAGTGGGGGTAGAAGGTCAGCGTAAGCTGAAGGCCGCGCGCGTGCTTTGCGTGGGGACCGGCGGACTCGGCTCGCCGCTTGCCCTCTACCTGGCAGCAGCCGGCGTGGGCACCCTGGGCCTTGTGGACTTCGACGTTGTAGACGCCAGCAATCTGCAGCGGCAGATCATCCACTCGACGGCAGATATCGGCCGCAAGAAACTTGATTCGGCCGAAGAGAAGCTCAAGGCGCTTAATCCAGCGCTCAATGTGGTGAAGCACGACACGCTGCTATCGAGCGCAAACGCGCTCGACATCCTCAAAGACTACGATGCCGTTGCCGACGGCACCGATAACTTTCCCACGCGCTACCTGGTCAATGACGCATGCGTGTTGCTGGGCAAGCCGAATACGTATGGATCGATCTTCCGTTTTGAGGGTCAGGCCAGTGTTTTCGCCACGAAGGATGGCCCCTGCTACCGCTGCCTTTATCCCGAGCCGCCGCCGCCAGGCCTCGTGCCAAGTTGCGCCGAGGGCGGGGTTCTCGGCATTCTGCCCGGACTTATCGGCGTGATTCAGGCAACCGAGGCAATCAAGCTCATCCTGGGTATCGGCGAACCGCTGATCGGCCGTTTGCTTCTGGTGGATGCGCTCAAGATGCGCTTTCGCGAACTCAAGCTTCGCAAGAATCCTGAATGCCCCGTATGCGGCGCGCATCCGACGGTAACGAAGCTCATTGACTACGAGCGATTCTGCGGAATTGGGCCCGAAACCACAGAAGAGCAGGCAGTGAAGAATGGGATTCCCCAGCTCAGCGTGAAGGAACTGAAGAGGCGCATGGATGCAGGCGAGAAACTATTCATTCTCGATGTTCGCGAACCGTTCGAATATCAAATCGCAAATATCGGCGGCAAGCTGATTCCGCAGAGCGAGGTTTCCAAGCGCATCGGCGAGATCGATCGCAACCAGGAGATCGTTGTCCAATGCAAATCCGGCGGCCGCAGCCAGCGAATTGCTGAGTTTCTCACGCAGTCGGGTTTTCCAAACGTGGCAAATCTTGCCGGCGGCATTCTAGCCTGGTCCGACGAGGTTGACCCCAGCGTGCCAAAATACTGACTGCCGGAGACGAATCAGCTTGTGTTTCGAGCAATGTGGCGCGCGTCCGACCGATTCCGGCCGGAAATCGCGAGGTCTATAACCAGTTGTTTGCCTGGATTTGGAGATCAGCGAGGGCGCCCGTTAGGGTGCCGGCGAAGCTGAGATCGACTGATCTCACTACTTTGCCTCGCAGGGCGAGGTTCAATTGCCAACTTTGCACTCGCCATCCATTCGACGTACACTTGAGAAACGAATGCGTGTTCTTCGCCAATTCGGAGTACTGGGCCTAATGCTGGTATCGTGCTTGGCGCCGACATTGGTTTGCACGGTTCCTGGCGCACACATGAGTGCGCAAGAATGTGCTTGCTGCCGCACGATGAATGACCAGTGCGGGCAGATGGAGATGCCGGCGTCGCATGGCTGCTGCCATAGGACTCCGCAAAGCGTCTACATCAACGCGCCCGCTTTGAAGAAAGTGTCGGTCCACCCGGTTGCGGTCGCACCTATCTGGCTGACCGCTTCAGAGCTGCTGAATCCAACCGCTGTCTTCACCGTGTGGGTTGATCGCCCTGAATACTCCCCACCAAAGGCCCAGCCCTTCACGGTCTCCATCCTAAGAATCTAGTTCACTCCTCTCTCGCACTTCGTTCGAATCGCGCACACGCGCGATCGCATCCGAACTGTTATTGAGACAGGAGATTGCCCCATGAAGGTGGCCTTGTACTGGACCGTCGCATTGGTGCTGACAACCGGCGTCCTCGCATCCGCAGAGGATATGCCCATGAAGCCGACACCGCTTGCTCAATTGATCGCCGAAGCCGAGGCGAATAATGCTCAGATATCCGCCGCGGATCACTCGTGGAAAGCGGCGACCCATGTTGCTCAACAGATCACAACCCTGCCCGACCCGCAGTTTACGGTGCAGCAATTCAGTGTAGGCAGCCCGAAGCCTTTCGCGGGTTTCAGCAACAGTGATTTTGCCTATATCGGGTTCGGTGCATCACAGGACCTACCTTATCCCGGCAAGCTAAAGCTCAAAGGCGAGGTGGCGAACCGGGAGGCGGACACGCAACAAGCGCAAGCAGATGTCGTGCGTGCGTCAGTTACCGAACAGGTGAAGCTCGTTTACCTGCAACTGGCTTACCACGAAGCGACGCTTGCCATTTTGCAGCAGAACGATGCGGTTCTACAACCGCTCATTCAAAGCGGACTATCTCAATACAGTCTGGGGCAAGGCAGCCAGGCCGACGTGCTCAAGGCGCAGCTTGAACACACAAAGATCCTCCGCGAAGTCACGATGCACCATCAAGAGATGGGCCAGCTTCAGGCTGACCTCAAGCAATTACTGCATCGTTCGCAAGACTCTGCGGACATCCTGCCTGAGCAGCTTTTGGCCACACCGTTGCGGTACACCGCTGAAGAGTTACAAGCGTTGGTCCAGGGGCACAACCCGGCAGTTCAGATGGACACGAACGCCGTTGAAAAGCAGGATGCGCAGCTCAAATCGGCGCAACGCGATGGCAAGCCCGACTTCAATATTGGCTATATGTTTGAGCAAACAGGCGGCGGCTATCGAGATTACTACGTGCTAACCCTCAACATGAGGCTGCCCCGGCATAAGCGCGTGGAAGGTGAGATTGCAGAAGCAACCGAAGATCTGAATCAGTCGAAGCAGGAGCTCGATTCGCAGGTGCAGCAACAGCTCGCGGATGTGCAGAAGCAGTTTATAGCTGTTACCAGCACTGAAGAGCTATTGAAGGAATATCAGGATGGCTTGATCCCCCAGGCTGAGGCTGCCTTCCATTTCGAAGAGGCCGCCTACCAATCGAACAAAGAGCAATTTGCTCCCGTCCTTTCTTCGCTGCTTGATGTGCTGTCGTTTGAACACGACTATCAGCAGGCACTCCTCGATCACGAAACGGCATTAGCGCATCTCGAAACTCTGACAGGAGCGACACTCCGATGAACAAATATGTATTGAGAACCTCTCTCGTCTGGATTGCTGTCCTCGCGGTTCTCGCTGGGATTTGGGTATACCGTTCCCAACGGACGAAGCCGTCAACGACTGCGAGCACGCCGATGTCCGGGGATGTTCAGCCTGCGGCTTCTGGACCGTCTCCGGGGACGAAAATGCCGGAGTCTTCTATGCCGGATCAGAATTCGCAAACTCCGCTCGTTCCCGTTCAGCTCACGCCGGAACGGATGCAAAGCATCGGCGTCAAGATCGGGACTGTCGAATACAAGCAGTTGAAGGATGATCTACGTGCAACTGGGTCGGTTGCTCTGGACGAACGTCTGGTGTCCTATGTGCAGGCGCGGTTTCCTGGCTATATCCGCACTGTGTTTGCGAATGCCACCTACCAGTACGTCCGCAAGGGCCAGCCACTCTTTACCATCTACAGCCCGGAGCTTGTCGCCACCGAGCGTGAGTATCTGCTGGCGCGGGAGAACCAGAAGGCCCTTGCAGCCAGTACCGTCGGTGAAGTTGCATCGGGTGCGGCGTCTCTTACTGACGCGGCAGAACAACGACTGGAGCAGTGGAATGTTCCCGCTGAGGAGCTGGCAAAGCTGAAGCAATCCAATACGCCCATCACCGATCTCACATTCAACTCGCCTGCCTCCGGATACATCACCGAGTACAGCGCACTTCCCAATATGTATGTTGACCCTTCGACGCGACTCTACACTCTCGCCGATCTCTCGCAGGTATGGGTCGTTGCGCAGGTCTTCCAAAGTGATCTTGGCCGTGTCCGGCCCGGCGATGCAGCCGAAGTCACGGTAGATTCGTATCCGGACCGCGTCTTTGCGGGGCGCATCGAAACAATCCTGCCGCAGGTGGACGCGGCCACGCGCACCGTTCAGGTGCGCCTCGTTATTCAGAATCCCGCACTCAAGCTGAAGCCAGGCATGTTCGTCAATGTCGATCTCAAGACGAGTTTAGGGCGCCAGCTTGTGGTGCCTGCGTCGGCAGTCTTCCAATCCGGCGCCAGGCAGCTCGTATTCCTCAACCACGGGAACGGCAGTTTGGAGCCAAAAGAAATCACGGTCGGGCCTCGCGTTGGCGATGATTTTGTCGTTCTTAACGGGCTGGAAGCGCATCAATCCATCGTCACGTCGGCGAATTTCCTGATTGATTCGGAAAGTCAGCTGCAAGCTGCGGCAGGCGCCTTTGTTCCGCCTCCGCCAGGCGCTGGCAGCAATGCTCCCCCAGGCAATGCACCCGCAGTCGCACAGGCGAAGATTGACTTCAGCACCGATCCCGATCCGCCGCAAAAGGGCAGCAATGTTTTCCGGGTGAAACTGACGGGCGCAGACGGGAGTCCCACCACCGGCGCGCAGGTCACGGTCACGTTTTATATGGCCGCCATGCCGGCGATGGGCATGGCGGCAATCAACACAACCGCGAAGCTCACTGACAGGGGGAATGGCCTCTATGAAGGAAACGGCTCGCTCGATCCCGGCGGCACCTGGCAGGTGTCCATCTCCGTCCAGAAAAGCGGCCAGGTTATTGCCACGAAGCAATTGAGCGTGAACGCGACGGGAGGAATGTAATGCTCTCTCGGATCATTGAAGTCTGCGCGCGCAATCGCTTCCTTGTCTTTACAACAGTTTTGCTCCTGACACTTGCAGGCATTTGGTCGTTGCAGCATGTGCCGCTGGACGCGTTGCCGGATATCTCCGATGTACAGGTCATCGTCCACACTGCCTGGGAAGGGGAGCCGCCCGATGTAATCGAAGATCAGGTGACCTACCCGATCGTGACCAGTCTTCTTGCTGCGCCCCATGTGAAGGCCGTGCGCGCACAAACTATGTTAGGTGACTCCTACGTCTATGTAGTTTTTCAGGATGGTACAGACCTCTACTGGGCACGCTCGCGTGTCATCGAATACCTGCAACAGATCAGCGGGCGTCTGCCGGCGAATGTCCATCCTTCAATCGGTCCCGATGCAACAGGGGCTGGCTGGGTGTATGAATACGCCATCGTCGATAAAAGCGGAAAGAGCAGTCTTGCCGACCTGCGCAGCTTGCAGGACTGGCACCTGCGCTACGAGCTGGAGACCGTGCCAGGGGTGGCCGAGGTCGCCAGCATCGGAGGTTTTGTCAGGCAGTATCAAGTGCAGCTCGATCCCAACAAGCTGCTTGCCTATGGCATACCGCTTTCGACCGTGATTGAAAAAGTAAAGATGAGCACGAATGAAGTGGGCGGGCGCGTGCTCGATCAGAGCGGCGCAGAGTACATGATCCGCGGCCTCGGTTATTTGCGCTCGCTTGATGATCTCGCTTCTGTAGCGGTCGGCAGCAAAAACGGAACACCGATACTATTGCGCGATTTAGGAACCGTGAGCTTCGGCCCAGATATCCGCGAAGGGGTGGCAGAGTGGAATGGCGAGGGCGAAACGGTTGGCGGGATCATCGTCATGCGCCAGGGGATGAATGCTCTCGACGTTATCAATGGAGTGAAGCAGAAGCTTCATGAGATCGCGCCATCCCTTCCGCCCGGCGTCCAGATCATGCCCGGATACGACCGCTCCGACCTGATCAGCGCGTCCATAAAGACTTTACAGCGTGATCTTCTGGAAGAAGCAGTCATCGTCAGTTTGGTGATCATCGTCTTCCTGTTCCACTTCCGATCCGCGCTCATTGCCATCGTGGCTTTGCCCATTGCAGTCCTAATGTCGTTCATCCCCATGTACTGGCTGGGAGTGACCTCGAATATCATGTCGCTGGGCGGCATCGCATTGGCGATTGGAGTGCTCGTCGACGCGTCCATTGTGATGGTCGAAAACGGCTACCGCCATTTGTCGGACCGTCAGGAAAATAACGCAGCCCCAGTTTTGGAGCCCGAGCGACAGAAGATCCTGATCAACGCTGCCAAGCAGGTAGGTCCGGCCCTCTTCTTCTCATTGCTGATCATTATTGTGTCTTTCCTGCCGGTCTTTCTGCTCGAAGCGCAGGAGGGACGCATGTTCCGGCCGCTGGCCTGGACAAAGACGCTGGCAGTCGGCTCGTCCTCCATCCTGGCTATCACGCTTGTTCCGGTCCTGATGGTGATGTTGATCCGAGGGCGGTTGCGCCCGGAGCGCAAGAATCCGATCTCGCGCGTTACACAGGCCATCTACCTGCCGGTTCTGAAGTTCTGCCTGCGCCATCGCTGGCTCACGATTGCCGTGAATCTGATTTTCCTCGTTGTAACCTTTCCGCTCGCGTCGCGCCTGGGCAGCCAGTTCATGCCGCCTCTTTTTGAGGGTTCCACTTTATATATGCCGACTGCTCTTCCCGGCATCTCCGTTGAGCAGGCAAAGGTGCTCCTGCAGCAGCAGGACCGCATTCTTCGCAGCTTCCCGGAGGTTGCGAGCGTCTTCGGTGCTGTTGGCCGCTCGGATAGTGCAACCGATAACGCGCCCATTGATATGTACGACACCACGGTCATGCTTAAGCCACGCGAGCAGTGGCCTTCAGGGATGACCTACGAAAAGCTGATTCAGCAGATGGACGAAAAGCTCCAGTTTCCAGGGCTCTCGAACACATGGACGATGCCAGTCGAAAATCGCCTGGACATGGAACTGACCGGCATCAAGACGCCTCTGGGAATGAAAGTCCAGGGACCGAATGTCGAAGGCATTCAGCAGTTAGCCTCGCAGATTCAGAGCGTTCTCTCTGGAATGCCGGAGATGAGATCGATCTTTGCCGAGAAGGTCGCCCAGGGTTTCTACATCAACGTCGAGGTTAATCGCGAAGAAGCCGCGCGTTATGGCCTGACTGTTGCAGACGTTCAGACCGCCGTCGAATCCGGGATCGGCGGCCAGAACATTGCGGAGAACATTGAGGGCCGTGAGAGGTACCCCATCAACGTCCGTTATCAAAGAGACTTTCGAGACAATGTCGATCAGATGCGCGGCGTGCTGATTGGTACGCCGTCCGGCGCGCAAATCCCTCTCGGACAAGTCGCTCGTATTTCGTTCTCAAATGGTCCAGCGATGATCCGCGACGAAGATGGGGCGTTGACGGGATATATCTATATCGATCTCTCGAACACCGATTATGGCGGCTTTGTCGAAAAAGCAAATAAGCTCCTTCACGACAAACTCGCGCTGCCCGCCAATTACACCTTTCAGTGGTCGGGAGAATACGAACTTGAAATGCGCGCAAAGCACCGGTTGCAGTTGATCCTGCCGATCGTCTTTTTTGTGATCTTCCTGTTGCTGTATCTGGTCTTCCATTCGGTGGCCGAAGCGCTGGTCCTGATCTTCCCCACCATATATGCGATGAGTGGAGGCCTGCTCTTGCAATGGATTCTTCACTACAATTTCAGCGTTGCTGTGGCGGTCGGTTACATTGCACTCTTTGGAATCGCGGTAGAAACCGGCGTGGTGATGGTGGTTTACCTTCATGAAGCGCTAGAACATAAGCTGCAATCCGGCAAGACATTGACGAATGCTGATGTGGAGGCTGCGGTGATTGAAGGCGCAGTCCAGCGCTTGCGGCCGAAGCTCATGACGGTATGCGCGGTCCTTGCCAGCCTGGTTCCGATTCTCTGGGAATCCGGCATCGGCTCCGATGTGATGAAGCCGATTGCCGCACCCATCGTTGGCGGCATGATTACTTCAACAATTCATGTCTTGATTCTGGTGCCTGTATTCTTTGTCATGATGAAGGAGCGGGCTTTACGCAAGGGAACGCTTCAACCAGCCGCTCAGACCGATACCATGGGGCCGTCGGAGACTCATGTAGTCAATTGATACGCAGACCATCTGCACGCATTCCCGGCGAATGTCATTATTTCGTCAATGACCTGGCCGTTCAAAATCTCCACTTGTTGAACTTGGAGGCTCTTACAGCTACAAAAATCGTCTACAGTGGATTTTTTAGATTGGGATCAAACGGCTGTAAGCTATTGATATATTGGTCGGGGAGAGAGGATTCGAACCTCCGACCCCCTGGTCCCGAACCAGTTTCAGCGAGTTATTGAAATCTGTTGAGATCACTTGTTTTTAACTGTTTTACATTGAATGGTTTGCGGCCTGCTTGTTGAATGTTGCGGTTCTATGCTGCTCTTGGAGGCTTTCACCGCTACAGTTTCGACTACATTCAATTTCGTCCTACTCAAACCAACAGCTAGCCCTTGAACGCTGACCGAAAGACAATCCAGATCACACCAATCTAATTCACCGTTAAGGTCAACGTTGCCGTATGCGAGAGTGAGCCGGAAGTTGCCGTCACCATGACGGTCGATGTAGTTGGGGGTGGATTCTGTCCTCCGCCTCCGCCCGCACTTGCACCCCCGGTTCCGCAGCCGGTCAGAGAAGAAAGCATAAGGACCAACACGATAGTCAGCAGCCGCAGACTCCGCAATCGGCGAGAGAAGCTGATCCATCCGAAAGCCAGTGCGAGCGACGTGACTGGGGCAAACGGGAACCGCGTCGGGCTCTTGTTGTTGCTTGTACTCGCAGTAACTCCAATTGTCAGCATGGAAGAACTGCCTGCCGCTACGGAAGCGGGCGAAAAGCTGCACATCGCACCAGAGGGCAATCCGGAACAGATGAACGAAACCGATCCGGTGAACCCATTCAACGCGCCGACGGTTATGCTCGCCGTCCCCGATCCTCCGTTGGAGACGGTCAGCGAAGCCGGGCTAAGAGTGATAGAAAAGTCAGGTGGGGGTGGGGCGATCACATAGGCTGCCGTTGCAACTGCGCTTATATTCTGGCCCGGAACCTGGGCGATCGCCTCTATAGTTGTGCTTTGATCAACTGTGATAGGAATGCCAGGGAAAAGCTGAATGGAACTTCCGGCGACGGGAGTGGTCCCATCGACTGTGTAGTAGAAGGTGGCCCCGGCGGATGCGTCGGTTAGGTATACCGTCTGTGGAGAGTAGTAAGTGCCAGCCGGAGGAGAAAATGTCGGCGGCGGAGTGGTTCCAAGCGGCGTAAAGGTCTCCGATATAGTTCCCGACGATGGCGCGTCCCCTACATACGCGAAGTACTGCGCCATAACCGTATCTGCGCCGATCGATAACGGTGGCCCTCCGGTACCATTCGACCAGGACGCCTGGCCATTAGCATCCAGGCCTACCTGGGCATACGTGAATCCGCAAATGAAGTACACGAAGCCCCTTGCCGGCTTTCCCGTATTTTCAAGAACCGTCGCGGTAAATGTAACGGGTGTCCCGTAGAGTGCCGGATTCTGGCTGGACGTCAAGGTGGTCGTCGTCGGAATCAGTGTCAACGTCTCGGTGCCGGAAGCGGTGCTTGGCGCATTGTTGACGTCGCCTGAGTACTGCGCATTGAATTGGATCTCGTCAACCGTGACGGTGTTGGTGTCGAATGTGAGGGTCGCCGTTCCCGAGGAATCGACTGGAGCCCAGCCCCACGGGCCGAATCCTACCCCGCCGTTATCGGATGGCTCCAATCCGTAGAAGCTGAAGCCGACAGCTCCAGTGGGCGTTTGTCCTGAGGTTGGCTGTACCCTCACAGTGAAGGTCACCGGTTGTCGATATTCCACGGCAGGGGCGCTCGAAGTGATGTTTAACGTTGTGAGGGGCAACGGCATCATCTCACTTGCATTGAACTCCGTTACGAAAGTCCCGCCACCGCTGGCCTGATAAGCTCCTGACGTCGTGGGAAAGTCCGCCGACACAGTTATCCCGGCGAGATAAACATTTCCGGCAGGATCAATGGCAATGGCTTTTGCGCAGTCGCACGTCTCGCCACTCTGGTCGCCGTTGCCGCTCAAATACGTCGAGTAGAGAATTTGCGAAGCGGTGGAGTTAATCTTGGTGAGAGAGCTGCCCTCGTCAGCAGAACTGATCTCAGCGAGATTCTGGGGCTCAAACGCTCCGTCCGTCACAGGGAAATCTGTCGATTGCACGTTGCCTACAACGTACGCATTTCCAAACGAGTCCACCGCAATTGCGGTGCCGTAATCCTCAAAGGTCCCGCCGAGATAGGTTGAATAATCAAGCACCGTTCCGCCGTTGTTGATTTTGGCGACGAAGGCGTTCCAGTAACCGTAGCCGCCTATAGATTTCTGAAAGACGTTGGAAGTCACCGGGAAGTCGCTTGCTGTGGTTATCCCCGTGACGTAGGCGCTGCCGGCAGTATCAACTGCAATCGCATTCACACCGCCGCTCTTGCTTCCACCCAGATAGGTCGAGTACACCAGCGAGCTGCCCGTGTTGTTGACCTTCGTGACAAACCCGGTCTCGACTCCTGCTTCTGCCTTTTTTGATTGCTGTACGGCATTTGGCGTAAGCGGAAAATCCGCAGATGTTGTTCCACCGCCGACCACGGCGTTGCCGGAGGGATCGAGAACGATTCCAACACCCTGGTCCGAATCGCTCCCGCCAAGATAAGTCCCATAAACCAGGCCGGACCCCGCCGGGTTGAGCTCCGCTACGAATGCGGTCCCAGCGGTGTTTCCCGCAGCAAGGGCTGGCTGAAAGGCTCCCGCCGTTACAGGGAAATCCTTGGAGATCGTGCTGCCCGTAATAGATGCGTCCCGCGATGCGTCAACAGCGATGGAATAGACGGCGTCTTCAGGGGTGTCCAGGTTAGTGGGGTTGGTGGAGACACTGCCCCCGATATAGGTCGAGTAAATCAGTCCCGTACCCGTGCTGTTGAGCTTGCTCACAAAGCCTGTAAAGCCATTACTGAAGGTTGCCTTGTTTGTGGTTTGGAATGCGCCCGGCGTCGTGGGAAAATCATCCTGGTCGGTGGTTCCGGCGACGTAGGCGTTGCCTGCGCTGTCGATCGCAATTGCAATCGCGTCCGAACTGTCGATCGCGCTCGAGCCGCTGAGATAGGTCGCGTACACCAGATGGCTCCCGTCCGAACTCAGCTTGGCGACGAACGTCGAATCGGGAAAAAGGCTTCCAGTGTACCCGTCGACTGTCTGGAAAGCTCCAGATGTTGTGGGAAAGTTGTTTCCGCACGAGCCCGCAATGTATGCCTCTCCTTCTGCATCGACGGCGATTGCCGTCACATCGGTGCCGTCGACGAGCGTGGAGTAGTGGAGAATCGGATCGATGACCAGGGGCTTTGCGCGGTCGTAACGGCCAAGCGTGAAAGCAACGGTGCGGCCGGAAAGAATTCGGAATGCCCCCTCGACGGATTTTCTGTCGTTGCCGTCTAAGGGCTGATAGACCACAGGCTTCTCAAAACCAACCTGGCCGTTGTCGGTGACGATCAGGAGGTTGCCGTTCTTGTCGAGCCTCAGCTTTCGCGCGCCGTCGAAGCGGAGCCGGATCGAGCGCGGGTCAGCTCCCGGGGCGAGATCGAAGTCGAACTCCAGCCGCTGCTGGTTGCCGAAATAGGCGAGGTCGATGCCGGGATAGACTCCGGCGTATCTGACTCGTTCAAAGGTCGGGATGGCGGTATGCCATTTCGCCGGATCATTTCCTGTGAAGTAGCTCACCGTGCCGGGAAGTGGGGCTTCGCCGGAGACTGACGTACGAGGGTCGCGGCCCATCAGTTGCATGCGAATGGTGTCGGTTGTTGTGCGGGGGTGCCTCGGGCTTCGAAAAGTTAGTCTAGTTGGCCCATCAGGACTTGTCTCCGGATCGACTCGATGCGTGAGCAGTAGCTGGGCCTCGCTGTCGTCTAGCAGGATGGAGTATCCCGCGCCCCGCGCCAGAAATCGCACCTGCTGCGCAGCCTGCCCGTGGTTCTTTTCAAAGCTCAGCGGCAAAGCGCCGTAGTTGCCGGCGATCCTCGGCTTGGTCGCATTCGCGTTTGACAGATTCTGCGCAGGAGCCACTGACAGCAGCCCCATTAACCAGAACGCGGCCACTAGGCCGGCCAGCGGTCTGCGGAAAGGCGCGGAGGGTGTTAGTGACAATCTCACACATGCCCCAGCAGCTGGGGAAGCAAGAATTCAGTTCAGCTTGAACAGCACAAGTCTACTACGAAATTGCCTGCGGGGAGTCCAATTCACAGCGGGGTGACGTGTCACCCTAAATCCCATGCGAAGCATGGTGGTCTAGCTCCCCCAAGATTCTAGGCTGAGAGGCACCCCTGACTTGCTCTCCGATGACCGTTGCCGTGATAGCTCCGCCGATGATGAACAGCGGACCGAAAAGGATGACGATCTGAGCGGACCCTTCGGGCGGCCCTGCTAAGTGGAAGTACGCGACTTTAACTGCATAGGCGAGGGCCACCGAACCGATGCCTCCGCCCGCGAGCGCTGCCGCAGCCCATGTGCTCCAACGCTTCGACAACAGAAAAGCAAGACCTTCGAGAAGTACGCTTGCGATGACGACCGCAGCTATAAGCCCCAGGATGATATCCGGGCCGAGATCAGAGAGCAGGGTTGAGGACTTCGTACCGTGCTGTTGAAAGAAGCTGGCAGTTGCGGCGAAGCCGCCGAACGACAGAAGGTATGCCGGAACGCTTAGAAAGATTGCGGCGACCGCTCTAACAGCGCTAACGCGGATATTCAGCAAAGCCGTTGCCAGGACGCATGAGCCAACGATTGCAGGACCTACCCCGAGGACGAGCAAAAGGGGAAACGGCTTTGCCAGAATTAGCAGAATTGTCCCTGCAAAAGACCCGCTTAATGCGAAGACCATGCGCGTTTGATTTCTCATTGTGGGGCCACCGGCGCGAGAGGTTGCTCTGCTTGGCGGAGCGCGGAAGGGCTTGCTTCTTGGTAGTTATGAACAAGCGTGGTTGTGACGGTGGTGCCGTCTGTAGTGTAACGGTAAATTTCTAGCGATGGGAATTGTCTCGCGGTACTCCCAGCGTCGACCCCCACCTTTCCGTCAGGCGTAACTTCAAGTTTCAAGTGATTGCTAATATCGCCAAGCGTGCCACCGACATCGAATTCGCTGTGAGCACTTTGATTGACGCTGATATGCATGTCTCCATTCTTGTCTACTGTCGCCCCAGGGCTCACTTGGCTGGAGCCAGTTCCTTGGAGACCTTTTTTCATTCCGAGAACTGTGCTCTGAGCTACTTTGTCTCCATCCTTAGGCTTTTCCGTCTGTCCTCCGGTTGGATCGATGGTGAACGTTGTTTCAATACGTGAAGTTCCGCCGTTGCCATTCGTTCCTCGGTTGTCGCCATCGCCGACCACGTCAAAAGTACTGGAGCTGATGTAAGAAGCTACACAGATTCCGACTTGGCCCGCTTTGAGGTTCGAAGGCGCATCGCAGTGGCCGTCTACATCAGCTCTGCTCAGCGGATTGTTCAGCACATATCCGTACAAGTTCAACGACTGCGGATTGTCCAGTTTTGCATACGGAACAGGCGTAACTTTAGCGCTCCAGTCAGGCGACATGAAGCGGCCAAACGATGACGTGAAGTAACGAGCTAAGAAGTAGTCGTTCCCGGATTCGGTATCTCGTTCTTTGCCGGTGAAGTGGTGTTCTGTGGCGTCATCGGCGGTTGTCGAC
The DNA here is from genome assembly GCA_003134815.1 of Acidobacteriaceae bacterium. GTDB lineage: Bacteria > Acidobacteriota > Terriglobia > Terriglobales > Acidobacteriaceae > Telmatobacter. The sequence goes on from PLCO01000040.1 coordinate 29,022, forward strand.
CGAAGTATCGTGTATCCGTCGCCAAAGGGCAGCGACTGGTATTGTTGCTCCCATGAGCCCCCGGCAGCGGTCTGCATCCTGCGCGTCCCCAGCCAGTCAGAGAGATGGAAGTGGAGGCCGTACATGTCGTAGGTCGCGTCGAGGGTGCCCGCGGCCCAGATGTTCGAATGCACCCAAGTGCCAGCGCCGTTCAGCTCCGTCACCTGGTCGCCGCTTTGATCCAGCAGATATTGGGCCTGCACCGCGCTGAAGGACGATGCCGAGTTCGGGCAGGCGCTAAAGCTGCTCATCGATCCCTTAACAACCCGCGTGCCTTCCGCGTTGTAGAGATAGCCTGTGGCCGGGCCGCCGTTGCCGCCCGTCTGGACCGCGCACAGCCGCCCCTCGCCGTCGTAGAGGTAGTTGTTCGCGCCGTCGTAAGTCACGTCACCGGCTGGGTCATAGCCGTTGACTTGGTTCACGTTCTGGTTGGTCTGGGTCATGCGGTTCTGGCTATTGTAGGTCGCCCACTGGTCTGAGCCCAGATTCCCCGAATAGGAGCAAGTTGTGGCTCCGCCCGTCGTAGACGAAATGGCGCCGCTCGCGCTAAACAACGGCACCGCGCAGTTTGTCACGTCGTTCTCAATCGGCGGCAGCCACTCCGTGACGGCGGCCTATTCCGGGGACGCATCACATAACGGCTCAAGCGGCAAATCCGTGGTCAGTATCCCGTACACCACTGGCTCGATGCCGGGGACTTACTCTGTCACCATCACGGCAACCAGCGGCGCGTTGACGCATAGCAGCGTCTTAACATTGACGGTCAATTGATCCGGAGCATCATAGCACAATCGGGCCGTCCGCCGTCTTGACGAAATAGAGACTTCGCTACTACAGCTTCGAGTTTCCGTTGCGATCCGCGACCGGAAGGAAAAAGCTTCTTACATATCTGCCTTCCAAGACGGCTCTGCTCATAGGCGGCGCATTTCCAGTCTCGCAAACTCTGAGACGAGCAGCTCAAGGGAATCGCGAGATGAAACAACACAATCAATGAACTCATCGTGACTTATGTTGATAAAAAACGCCTCGTCAGGATCGAAAACTCGTGCATCCCAAGAAAAGTATAAGACCATGCTAACGATGCTGATGAATTGATTAGCGTCGTCCGGCGAGAACTCATAGACAGATGCGTCCTGCAGTTTTCGCACATCGCCTCGACCAGATCGATATCCATAGAACAGGTCCTGATTCGCGTCACTATCGTCGTGCCAATATGTAATCTGAAGCCAACATGGATTCTCGCTGCAAAAGAGCGTGGCAAGATACTTCGCCAAAATCGTCTGTCTCGCCGCCTCTCTTGGCAGTTTGAACCGTAGCGCCTCTGCGCCAGGTTTATTCAGATTACTGGTGAAAAACGAATTTACATTGGTGCAGCCGAGGAGGCGTGACGCTTCTTGCTCATTCATGAGTTTCATTGTGCTATATTACCTCCCGCTCGTCTGTCCACAGGATACTTACCAATCCTCCGCAGGGAGGTACGGATTAACAATTGGCGTTGTTGATGGCTTGTAATTCGATCCCCCTGGCATCTGGCTGATCCCATTCACAATCCCCTTCCACTGGTCAATCTCCCATTGACCAAGTTTATCGCGAAAATCATTGATCTTGTCCTCAAGCGACTGCATAGGAGTCTTCGCGTTTGCCTGGTCGTCGGGTATTATGAGATTCCCGTCCTTGTCATAATGTTTTGTTGGGGCTCCGGTTCCGTCCTTTACATCCCAATGACTTTCGCCTTTTGATCCGGCAACGTCATCCCAACTCGCACTTGGGGGTGATCCCCATTTTGCGCCTTTCCACGTGCCTTTCTTAGGCCCCCAGGTGCCTGTGCGGGAGTTCTGGCCATTCGGATAGTACTCCCACTTTAGTTCAGGGTGCCCGGGCACGGGAACGGGCGGGGGCGCGGCATCCCCATTCGGAAGCGTCGGGGCTGAGCACCAGCAATGCGTCAGTTTCCAAAACTGGTCGAATGCTTCCCTGCAATTGTTGAAGGATGACCATGCACAAGGTGGCGCATGCCCGGTTGGGTCAGTTCGACTGAGCGGATTATTCGTCACATATGCGTACAGGTTGAGCGTCTGCGGGTCATCGAGCTTTGAGTATGGTACCGGTTCAACTTTGACGCTCCAGTCGGGCGACATGAAGCGTCCTACCGTCGAAGAGTAGTAGCGCGCATCGAAGTAATCATTCCCGGATTCGGTATCTCGTTCTTTGGAAGTGAAGTGGTGTTCAGTGGCGTCGTCGGCAGTAGGCAAACTTGACTGGTATTTGTTAAACCCGTCACCGAAAGGCAGCGACTGGAATTCTTCCTCCCACCCTAACAAGTAAGGGTGGGGCACCCCTGCGGACGTAGGAGAGCGAATGGAAAAGGCTTAGGCAGGGGCACCCGCCCGTCTGCTTTCCTCGGGACATCAGTGTGGCAAGTGATTTCGCCATATGATCGCGCCAAATACGATGATGATGCCGAGTGGAACACAGACGATCCCAATGTATAGAGGCCATCCGAATCTACGTTTGGCGCTTCCCGCACGATTCGACATATTTCTCCCACCATAGGCGGGACGGTACAAAAAGGTAATGCAAAACATACCAATGGCGCAGACCACAAGGCCAGTAGCTAGAATCGCGAAATAGATCGATTGCATGTTCACCCCTTCATCGGCAATTCGTGCTCAATGGAAGAAAAGTATAGTTACCAGTAAGCGCAGCACCTTTTCCTCCCACGCCTTCACCTACCGTGAGAGTGGCCGTTGCATTAGGCCCGGAGACCGCAACGTCGAGAGAAGCTGCGTTGGGCGGCAGAGGCTCAGGAAGCGCACCGCTTACGCCGAAATCCCAAGTGGGACCTTTCAAATCGTCAATGGAGTCTGCGTTTGAAACCGAAACCTGACCACCCGCCATTGCTCCTGCGCCAAATACCCCATATCCTGGATTTCCTCCGACTGTAATCGCAAGTCCGACGTTCCCGTGCTGGTCTGCGACGGCTTGTACACTTCCATCGACAGCCACTCCGAGTATGAAGCCAACGCCAGCATTTCCTCCAACACCCACCCCTGTTGTCGTCTGCAAACCTTGTGCAGTAGCCGTAAGAGGCGAGGCCGCCGTACAGACCGTCATGTGAACGAAGTCCCTAACAGCTCCGAGCGTTTCCTTGATATAGCTCTGATGGATCCTCTTCTGCGTCGCTCTACCAGGATGCAGCGTGTTCTGATCATCCGTGTGGAATCCATCGCCTCCTATCCAGTTTCTGACTCTCTGGTAGAGATTGCAGGCCCAGTTGAATCCCCTCCAGCAAAGCCCCAGAAGGTCGGCGCGTGTCAATGGTTCATTTCCAACATAGCTGTAAAGGTTAAAACTCTGCGGGTCCGCAGCGTTCGCGTACATTAATCCGGAAGGATCGGGCGACAGCCACCGTCCCGTAGAACTTGCATAGTAGCGATATTTAAAGTAGTCGTTCCCTGATTCCGTGTCCCGTTCTTTGCCGGTGAAGTGATGCTCGGTCGCGTCATCGGCAGTCGGCAGACTCGACTGGTATTTGTTAAACCCGTCACCGAAGGGTAGCGACTGGAATTCTTCCTCCCATCCACCTGCCGCGGAGGTCTGCATTCGCCGCGTTCCCAACCAGTCTTTGAGATGGAAGTGCAGCCCCTTGGTGTCATACGTTGCATCGAGGGTGCCTGCTGCCCAGATGTTCGAATGCACCCATCCGTATGCGCCGTTCGTCAGCGTGCCGTTCAGCTCCGTCACCTGATCGCCGCTCAGGTCCAACAGGTACTGCGCCTGCACCGCGCTGAACGATGACGCCGAGCTGGGGCAGCCGGTAAACGTGCTCATCGAGCCCTTGACCACCCGCGTGCCGTCCGCGTTATAGAGGTAGCCTGTGGCCGAGCCGCCGTTGCCGCCCGTCTGCACCGCGCACAGCCGCCCTTCGCCGTCGTAGAGGTAGTTGTTCGCGCCGTCGTAAGTCACGTCACCGGCTGGGTCATAGCCGTTGACTTGGTTCACGTTCTGGTTGGTCTGGGTCATGCGGTTCTGGCTATTGTAGGTCGCCCACTGGTCTGAGCCCAGATTCCCCGAATAGGAGCAAGTTGTGGCTCCGCCCGTCGTAGACGAAATGGCGCCGCT
>PLCO01000023.1 GCA_003134815.1 Acidobacteriaceae bacterium
ACCTCCATATTTGATAACAAAGGGGTTAAAGGAGGGGCCGTACCTCGTTCCATACCTGCCCCATACCCGCCATACCTAAGCAAAAGCAGCGGAGCTAGCGGAGTTAGCGGCGCTCAAAAAAGACTGCCGGCTGGAGGCTGTTTTGGGTCGAAATGGGGCCGAATTGCCAAAAAAAATCGCAAAAAATTGAAAAAAATCGCGAAAAATCGATGTGGATTTTGAGGTACTTGTGTTGATTCTGAACGGGTTAAGTGTAATTTGCACCAAAATTGGGATAGCAAATTATTTTTTGCGTTGTTTTGGCCCTCCAAAGACAGTGGTCAGTGGGCAGTGATTAGTGGTTAGAAAAACCGGAACAGGGGTCAGTGAACGGCCCGTTGCCAGTTGCCTGTGAGTAAGAGCTGGTTGACGTTCATGGAACCAGTATGAAGGAACGCGCGAATTAACCGGCAAACTTGGCGAAACAGGGATCAGGGTCTAGTGAACAGGGAATGAACAGCTTACGGGAGCCGCGTGATTTATTTTGGGGGCGGGGGGTTGACAACGATTTGGATGGGGCAAGGATATGGGCCGCGGGACGAAGGGACTGACGGGCTAAGGCCGGGTCGCCAAGCTCGCGGGCGGACCTGCAGATCGCAGTCGGCACGCCTTATGCGCGTGTCTGCCTCGCAACCTCGGCAGCAATAAATGGGTATCTGCGCTGGAGGAAGTCGAACGCGACTGTACCGTCCAGAAATTCCCTCAGGACTTCAAACCTGTATTCAACCCACACTTCGTCGTTCAGGCGCAGAATTGCGATTGTCTCTTCCACTCGGGTCCGAGTGGCTTGGTCCAGCCCCGCACCGGGGCCGACATAGAGGTTCGCCAGATCGAGGGCGAACCATTCGTTCTGAATCTGGAACGGGTCCAATACACGCGTACTCTCTCCCTTGTTGCTGTTGATCCTGTCCGTCGCTAAGCGATAATTCGACCACTCGTATGCCAGGTCGGGACGGACCGATTTTGGCTCATAGTGGTCGACGCTGCACTGCCCGGGGATCCATAGACATGAAAATGCACAGATGTTTCCGTGAGCTGCTTTGAGCCAAGGGAGGGCGGCTTTCCAGTAAGCATGCCTGCCGAATTGCTTTGCATTTGGTTTGGGTTTTGTCCGCAAGTATGCCTGTCCCTTCGCGCGTACATCTGCGCCGAAGCGCGATGGTTCTGGGGAGAGCGTCGTTCGAATCAAACCCTGACCCCTTTCACCTCTAGATAATGGAGCCAACGCGGCCAAAACGGGTCCTCCGTCGGAAGAGCATTCGCAAGCTGCGTTTGCACGCGCCTAATTTCGTCCCTGTCTGACGAAGAAGCGGCGAGAAGGGCCCGTGCCTGCTCCATCGCAGACTCCCCCTCGCGCGATCGGGCCTGTTTGAGTTCAAATATTTCCGAGGTCAGCCACGCGTCCACTGTTCCGTGCTTTAGAAAAGGGATTTCATCGAATCCCACGCTTTTGCCGTCTTTCAAGTGAAGGTGAAAGAGCCCGTCGCTCCCCTCAGAGAAGTCGCTCTCCACCGAAGCAAGGACAAGAGGGGAGTGGGTGGCGATAATTAGGTGAGGCCTTATGTCTACACTGAGTTGATTTGTCACGTCCAAGACGGCCGGAAGGATCGAGCGCTGCCATCTAGGGTGCAGGTGGGCTTCGATTTCATCCACCATGATTACTACGTTCCTCTGCGGCGGCTTCTTCGACAACCCCGAATAGATCTGATGCTCATTCCATGCCCAGACAAGCAGGTAGGCCATTGCCACAATTCTCTTCACTCCTGCAGACTCGTGGGTAAATGGCACCCGTGAATAACTATGAACCAGCGTTGGAATGTCCCTCGGGTCATCGGGGAGTCTAATCGGAGGTCCCGGCGTTAGCGGAGCCATATCAGGCGGCGACAGCCTATCAAGCACACTCTTGAACATTTCAAATGTAGTTTGGTCCGGATTGTTCTGCCAGCGAACCCAATCACGGATCAACCCTTCGATCCGGCCCTTCACCCCCTCAAGAACGTCATCTCTAGTGAACCGAAAAAAACTCAGTCGGTCGCTGCGAGTTGAAGCCTTAGTCCCGTGTTGAGCGGGGTCCCACACGGCGAATGATCCGTCGACTCGGGCGTAGACGATTAGTCCGGGGATCGTAGGCCGCCTTTCGGGCGCATCCCAAGTCTTAGCGTCCCAGTCATAAGGAACGACGATTTTCTTAGAAGCGCCTGTGTCGTCCGAGTTCCCCTTAATAGAGAACGAGATGCTTGGTGCGGTCCTTCTCTCGATCTGGCTTGGTAGAGCCGGCCTCCCTTCGGCCCAGTGCCCTGTCAAACTCCACCATGCGCACTCCAATAGAAAGGTCTTCCCAAGTCCGTTGTCGCCAGTGATGATCGAAAGGCGTTCAGCGGGCGAGAAGTCAAGCCTCTCAACGGGCCCGACGTTTCTAAGCTGAAGCTGCTGCAGCGTGCCGCCTTCATCAGGCTCTGCATCTGGCGCCGACCCGAAGCCAGCTATGAACCGAGCATCGTTGAAGGGCCTTGACTGAAATACATTGTTTTCAAGATTCCGGGGGATATCGTTTGCGAAAAGCACCGACTCCTGCTTTGTAATATGAAACTCTTTCTCAAACGCTTGGAGAACACTTCCCGGAGTGGCGTCCTCAGCCCACTTCCTGTTACGAAAGAGCCAGACGGCGAGCCAAAACGCAGGAACAAGCTTCGTACCATCCTGATCGAGTTTCTTACGCAGCACGTCCACATATTTTTCATCCCACGCCCATTGATCAGTGCCTCGTATGTGGAGAAATGCTGAAGCGAGTAATCCGCGGGTCCTCGTGCTCTGCGAGCCCGAAGACGGGTACTTTGGGCTGAGCCATCTGTCCCCGCTGTCAGAAGTATGGAAGGGCTGGAAGTAGAATTTTGACCGTTGATCCGGGTGGTAGCACTCTAGGAGAAACTTCTCCTCTTCCCTGGCAATCGGGAAACTTTCCAAGGTGCCAACTTCGAGTTCAGCCCGCTTGCAAACTAAGAAGGTGATGCCGAAGAACGGGTGTATGTGCTGTAACTCCGCAACCGCTCGCTTCACCGCGTCCTCATGCAAATATTTCATTTCACCCTCTTAAGCTCCCGGACCATGTAGGAAGCAAACAGCGGATTCAGGTCAATTCCGGTCGCGGATCTTCCAGTCGCCAGAGCTACCCGGACCGTAGTACCGCTTCCGGCAAACGGGTCAAGGACGCTCCCGCCCTTCGGGCACCCGAGGTTGAGGCAACGCTCAACCAACTCGTCGGGGAACGGCGCAGTGTCAATTCCGGGCGTCGACTTCGGCCTCGCAGAGATCGTCCAGACATCCTCCTCCAGATTCACATCTTGGAGCGCTGGCCTGTTGAAGAAGTAGGACCGCTGCTTCGCGAACATGAAAATATTCTCGTAGCTGCGGCGCGGCCGGTCCTTGACCGCCTCCGTAAGTGCATGCTTTCTGTGCCAGATTATCGCACTTCGGAGAACCCATTTGCGGCGAGCCATCTCGATTGCAACCCGCCAAGGGACACCAATTACGGACTTGGGTCTCAAGTCGATCCCGAGGCCGCCGCTCTTATCAACTGCGCGCAACCCGAATCTCCTCTTGGCACTCTTGGGGTCAACGCCGTGCGACTTCCCCTTGCCCGAATAGTAAGTGTCGCCAACGTTGAGGAACAAAAGACCATCTTTGCACAGCACCCGCCTGACCTGATCCATGACGCCTGCCAATGCGTTCACATACTCCAGAACGGTCTCCTCATGTCCGACTTGGCCATCGACGCCATAATCCCTTAGCCAAAAATAAGGCGGCGAGGTTATTGCACAGTTAAAGGACTCAGAAGCGACCCCCTCAAGGACCTTAAGCGAGTCGCCTTGGAAGACATCCCAAGTTTTTCCGGCAGCGGTTTTGCCGGACCAGCATTTTTGATTCGTCATTAGAGGGCATTCTATATTCAGCAGCGTAAAGGCGGAAAATGGAACCGTCTGCACCTTGCGGCACCCGCGATGGAGGCGCTAGTTGCTGGGAACGTCGAGGGGGATGTCGATACGCCCTACTGCGCGACTTCTGTCAGCAGATCGGTGCTCTTGCTCATCTTCGCGGTGCGCTCGATCTTATCCCAGTTGAAGGGCTTGCCGTCGATGGCGCGCTTGAGCGTTTTGAACAGCACGATGGAGAATACCTGGCGGTAGGCGAAGCGCTGCAGCCAGATATGGAAGAGCAACCAGCCGTCGCCTTTGTTGGCGGGGTGACGACGCTCGAGGCTGAATGCCGCCGTCGAGGTGATGAAGTCAATGACCAGAAAGCCGAGGAAGTAGAGGACGAGCTTCTCGAAGCTGGCCGCGGAGGCTGCTTCAGGGTGGTAGTGGCGGTCAAGCAGGAAGTTTACGATGCCGGCGACGAACATGACGTCAATAAACGGCGAGACCAGCGGAAGGAACATCTGGAAGATGAGGATGTTGGGCAGCGCGAAAAGGCCCATGGCTTTATTACGAACGAAGGCGGCGCGATGCTTCCAGATGGCTTGTAGCGTGCCGAAGGACCAGCGGAAACGCTGGCGCATGAGGCCCCTGGCGTTGATGGGCGCCTCAGTGTAGGCCAAGGCGCGGTCCTCGTAGTCGACCCGTAGACCCTGCTCGAGCAGGTTCATGGTGAGGTCGGCGTCTTCGGCCACAGTGTTCAGCGGATAACCGCCGGCGGCTTTCACGGCCGAGGTGCGCCAGGCTCCAATGGCGCCCGGCACAACGGTGACGACGTGGAAGAGGTCGAGAGCGCGGCGCTCGAAGTTCTGGCTGGTGATGTATTCGAGAGCCTGCCAGCGCGTCCAGAGATTGACGCGGTTGCCGACTTTGGCGTTGCCGGCGATTGCGCCGATTCTGGGATCCTCAAAATGCGGAATCAGTTTTGAAATGGCGTCGGCGGCGATGACTGTGTCGGCGTCGATGCCGACGAAGATCTCCTCGTTGATGCGATCGAGCGCGTAGTTGAGAGCCGCGGCCTTGCCTGCGTTGCGCTTGGTAAGCACCTGAACGTGGACTGCTTTGATCTCCTTAGCGAATGCCGTGGAGGCTACCTCGGCGGTGCGATCGGTTGAGCCGTCGTCGATCACGATGACGCGGAGATTTTTGTAGTCGGAGTTGAGAACCGAGCGAATGGTGCGGACGATGACTGTCTCTTCGTTGTAGGCGGGGATAAGAACAGCTACGCGAGGGTTGAAGCCCGGCGTGGCCAGGTGATAAGGCTTGCGCAAACGGTCAATGACGGCGAAGAGGCCCACGATGATGAGGCGCGCGCTCATCAGGACGTCGCCGACGAAGAAGACCATGACGATGAAGTTGCCGATGAGGTCCAGAACTGAAAAGGCGATGGAGTCGGGGATGGTGCGCATGCGCTGCCAGAAGGTGAGCGGCGGCATTACCTGAGCGGCGGTCTTGCCCATCAGCGCTGAGACGGGAACGATAGTGTAACCATGGGCGCGGAGCGCATCAATGAGCGGCCCGAGAGCCGCTACCGTCACCGAGCGATCGCCGCCGCCGTCGTGCATCAGGACGATGGAACCGCGAAACTGCGGTTTCGTCTTCATTGTCCGCAATTGGGCGAGAACCGAGTCGATGATACTCTGTGTGGATTTTTTCGGGTTCTCATTCCAGTCGTCGGTGTCGATTTTGCTGCCGATGATGGTGAGCCCGTACTGCTGGATGCGCCAAGCCGGCTCCGCCTCGTCGTCGGTGTCTGGTTCTTCATCGATGTCGTAGGGCGGGCGGAAGTAGAGAGGTTGAATGCCCAGCTTGCTTTCGAAGAGCCTCTCGGTGAGATTGACCTCGAGGTCGAGCTGGCGCGCGGAGATGATGCTGATGTCGGGATGCGTCCAGGTGTGGTTGCCGATCTCGTTGCCTTCGCGGACGATGCGCTGCATGAGGCCGATGTTGTCAGAGGCTTCGGCGCCGATGAGCAAGAAGGTGCCGGTGGCACGATGCCGCTTGAGCACATCGAGAATCTTCGGCGTCCACTTGGGATCGGGACCGTCGTCAAAGGAGAGCGCGATTTCGTTTGAATGGTAGCCGTACTGCTCCACGGTATAGGGATGCGGATAGACATCCATATGCTCGTCGACGATGAGCTTTTTGCGCGGGTCGGTTTCGTCGGTGTCGACTTGCACGGTTCGCTGGCCGGGCTGGGGCAGGCCCGTGACGCGCAGGATTTCTCCTTCGCCTTCGAGGTCCACGTCGTGGCCAGGCTGCACCTTGCGCAGGGCTTCCAGCGATGCCGGATCGCTGGGATGGTCCCAGATGCTCCATAACGAGGAGTCTTCCTCACCGAGACGCCAAATCGCAAAGGTTTGCAGGCCAAGCTCGCGCGCGGCGCGCAACTCGTTGAGGACGGTGACAGCGTCAAGAAACCAGACCACGTGACGCTGGTTATTGTCCTCGTCGATGTACTCGAAATGAGGATTGAGAGTATCGTAGTCGAGATCGAGGTCGGCGTCGGCGTCGGAGGCGCGCTCCCAGGTATCGGTAACAGACAGATCCTCGGTATCGAGGACTTGCGGCTTGGGGTGGCGGCGATCCTTTGGATCGGGAATGGAAAGCGTCCAGTCGTAGCCGTAGTTTCCGATCGCGCAAATGATTTTTTCCTTGGGCACGATTTTGAGGACGCGGACGAGATTGGCAATGAACCACGGCTGGCTGGCGATGGGGCCGGGATCGCTGGTGGTCTGGTGCTCGTCGTAGTTCATGAGGATAATGCCGTCAGAGTTGGCGGCGATAGACTTCAGGTCCTTGTCGCCGGTGGCCACGGCCACGTTGACGTAAAGGCGAAGATTGCTCGGATGCATCTGGGCATAGAGCTGCTGAATAAAGCTGAGATAGGCCGGCACGTTGGCGTCAGGGAGGCTTTCAAAGTCGAGCGAAATGCCGCGATAGTCAGGATAAGTCGCGAGGAAACGCATGATCTGCTGGAGCAGCGCTGCGCTCTTGCCAGGATCGGTAAGCATATCGCCAACGCCGGCATCCCACTCCTTAGTGTGAGGATTGTAGTTGTTGATGGCAGGAAAGACTTCGGTTTCTTCCTTGGCGTTCTGAATGACCTTCTTGACCTTGTCGAGGTAGTCGGGGTCGCGGACGACGGAACCCTGAATCACGGGATACTCGCTCAGGTTATCGCCGCTCATCGCCATCAAAGTACCGTCGGGCGAGTCGACGTGCAGCCACATCGGAAACAACAAGTCAATCTGATGAATGTGTTCCTTGAGCGAGGAGTAGCTGGCCGCGTCGTCCTGGACGTAGTATGCGGCGCGCAACCCTTCACCGGTGTTGAGGGGAATGTCGGACGGCTTGCGGCCGGTCTTGCGGCGCGCAGCACGCTGGTTCTTGCCGTTACGTTCCAGGATCGACGGCTCAGGCAGGGCGCGATAGTTGTGTTTGGGACGAGGGAGCAGGAGCTCGGGCAACTGCTGGTTGCGAATGACGTTGAAGATGAAGCCGGCGACGACAAGGGTGGTGATTACGGCAGCCGCATCGAGGATGCGGCGGAGGCGCTTCCAGCGCTTGCGTTCCGGGTCGAAAAAGATCTGCTGGTCGGGCATCGGGTGTGCGATCTACTTTACTTTGCGAACTTCTGTGCCATTGGGGGCTTGGCAATGATTGCACACGCGGACGGCCGCATCCCACGAATGCGACGGCCCTGGTGAGTGATCGGCAAGGACGCGGAACTCGGGGACATGGAACTCAGGGACGTGCCCTACGCTGTACATTAAAAATCGTATGGAACCTGGCGAAGAGAGTCAATTGACGCCGCAGGTGCGTTTGGCCGGGAGCTCGGGCCGAGGGCGCGCGGTGTTGCCGGTGGCGCTGGCGTTGGTCGCAGGCCTGGCGTTGCGGCTTTGGATGCTGCGGAATGTGTTTGAAGTCAACGGAGACTCGCTGATCTACGGGGGATTGGCGAAGAATCTCTTGCTGCACGGGCGTTTTGACCTCACCCTGCCCAGCGGAGAGATGTATCCCACCTTGATCCGGCTGCCCGGCTATCCGATGTTTCTCGCCGTATGCTTTCGGCTCTTTGGGATGGAGAATTACTACTCCGCGGCGTGCGTGCAGATTGTGCTCGAGCTGCTGGGCTGCCTGCTGCTGGCAGGATTTGTGAGACGCATTGCGCCGGTAGGGATGGGTCGGAGCGCGGCAATGGCGACGCTTTGGCTGGCGGCGCTGTGCCCTTTTACTGCCTGTTACACGGCGGAGCCGCTGACGGAGACGCCGACGCTTTTTGTGCTGGCGCTGGCGATGTGGGCGATGGCGCGATTCCGCGAGGAGCCGAAGTGGGCAAATGCGCTTTGGTTTACCGCAGCTGTGACTTGCGCAACGCTGTTGCGGCCGGATGGAGCGTTGGCGGCGATCGCGTTCGCGCCGGTGCTTTTTCCTGGTCTTTTTGCTAGTGTGGGACGAGATCGGAGAAAGACCAGACTTTCGACGCGCAAGTTTTTTTCTGGTTTTGGAGTAAGCCTGAGGGAGACTGAAATTTCGGCGCGCAAACTCTGGCAGATGACGGCGGTTTGCGTTTTGCTTGCGGTGTCGCCGTTTGCTGCTTGGACGGCGCGGAACTGGAGCGTCTTTCACGTGATTGAGCCGCTTGCGCCGCGTTTGGCCACCGATCCCGGCGAAAGTACTAACTCCGGATGGGAGAGCTGGGTGAAGAGTTGGTGCCTCGACTTCATTTCAACCTACGAGATTTACTGGAACGTGCCGGGCGACAAGCTGGATGTGAGTGAGCTGCCGAGCCGCGCCTTCGACTCGCCAGCGCAGTTGGCTGAGACGGCCGCGCTTGCCGCGGACTACAACACGAGCGGGATGGAGCTGACGCCGGAGACCGACGCGCGATTTGGACGGCTGGCCGAGGAGCGCATCGCGGCGGAACCTGCGCGCTACTATGCGTGGTTGCCGCTGGGCCGCGTGGCCGACATGTGGCTGCGCCCGCGCGTGGAGAATTTGCCGATCGACCTGGATTGGTGGGTCTACGCGCACCATCACGAGGAGACGGAGTTCAGCTGGGGCTACGCGGGGCTGAATGCGATGTACTTGTTGGTGGGGATTGCCGGCTTGAGTAGGCGGCCGCGCTTTTGGGGCGCGCTGCTGGCCTACATTCTGCTACGCAGCGTGTTGCTGCTTACCGTGGAAGCGCCGGAGACGCGGTACACGCTGGAGTGCTTTCCGATGTTGTTTGCGGGCGGCGGAATCGCGCTGGCGTGGGCCGCGGAGAAGATCTACTTGTTGAAGCTGAAGGCGCCTTTTGGCAACGGCTGATTCACGACGATATTTTTGTAGTAGCAGATGCGCGATTGGCCCTCGCCTTCATCAAAGACCTGCTTGAGGCTTACGGCGCGCGCGGTGTCGAGCCAGATGGTGACCTTGGGAATATTTTTGCGGATTGCGGGATCCTTGGCGACAAGCTCGAGCCTGTCGGTCGTGACGCCGTCGATTTTTTCTATGCCCAGGTAGGTGATGGTCCATTTTTCCGCAAGATCGCGGCCGCCGGCGCCGAAGCCGAGCATGAGATAGCTCTCATATTTGCCAGCCTGCGTGTAGGACCTGGCGTCGCTTTCTTTTCCAGTATCGGACTCGCGCAGCACGCCGCCGGAAAAGATATAGGCTTTTGCGGCTGGATGGCTGTTGTCGCTGGTGATGTGGGCAGCCATCTGGAAGTGAGTGCCTGTGCGGTCGTAGTAGGCGGTTCCAGTCAGCTTATCCGTGTCAGGAATCGGGTCGGTCTGGATGGTGTCGAATTCGAAGGCGGCGGTAGTGGTGTGAAAATCCTTCGCAGCGGCGTCGAGTTTTGCCAGCACGCCCGCGAGATCCTCGGCGCGCGCGGGCTGCATGAGCAGCGGGGCGATCAAAAGAGCCGCAGAAAAGGCAAATTTCAGAATCCGATGCATGGTCATCCTTTTCTTATTTGATTCTGGATTTGGCCCGCGGGATTCGAGAATCCGGATTATCGATATTGGTCCGGGCCGTCGATGTTATCGATGCGCCCAGACTTTCCAGGTGAGGTGTCCCTGGGCGTCGGTGGCGGTCTCCCAATGCTCGATATAGACGTCGTCTCCAGTGACGGGCTCAATGGCTTTGCGCAGCACCTTTTTTACTTCCCGATCGGAAGCGCCGGCGGGAACAATCACATTGGAAGCCTGCACGGTGATGATGACGCCGCGGCCGTTGGGAACAACCTCAAAAGGATGACTGGAGACGGCCATTGACGATGGCTTGGCGCCGTAATCCCACAACTGCGGGGTGATGAAGATGAAGAGCAGAATGAGCGTGACCATGATGTCGTAGTGAAACGACCCGCGCGAATAGGTCCAGTAGAAGTAGCTGCGGAGGATTTGGCCAAAGCTGCGTTTGGGTTGATCGATTGCGCCGCTCGAAGAGGAAGAAGCTGCCATTATTGCTCCCTGACAATTCTATCCATTCCACCCATGTATGGGCGGAGGGATTCAGGGATGAGCACCGAACCGTCGGCCTGCTGGTAATTCTCGAGGATTGCGAGCCAGGTGCGGCCGACCGCGAGGCCACTGCCGTTAATGGTGTGGACAAACTCGGGCTTGGCGGGCTTGCCGCCCGGCGCGGCAGACGGCCTGTAGCGGATGTTGGCGCGGCGGGCCTGAAAGGCGTCAAAGTTGGAGCAGGAAGAGATTTCGCGATAGAGATTCTGGCCGGGGAGCCAGACTTCGAGATCGTATGTCTTCGCGGAGGAGAAGCCGGTGTCGCCGGTGCATAGAAGGACGCGGCGATAGGGCAGGCCGAGCGCTTCGAGAATCTCTTCGGCGTCGCGGGTCAACTGTTCGTGCTGCGCATCGGATTCCTCGGGCCGCGTGAACTTGACCAACTCGACTTTTTGAAACTGGTGCTGGCGGATAATGCCGCGCGTGTCCTTGCCCGCAGCGCCGGCTTCGGCGCGAAAGCAGGGCGTGTAGGCGGTAAATGCGATGGGCAGGCGAGCCTCGTCGAGGATTTCGTCGCGATAGAGGTTGGTGACGGGGACTTCGGCGGTGGGGATGAGCCAGTGGTCGCTGTCCTTGTAGTCGCCGCGCGCGGCCGCATCGGCGTCGGCGTCAGAGCAGCGGAAGAGATCCTCGGCAAACTTGGGCAACTGGCCGGTGCCGAAGAGAGATTTGGAATTGACCATGAAGGGCGGAAGCACTTCAGTGTATCCGTGCTTGCTGGTGTGCGTGTCAAGCATGAAGCTGATGAGAGCGCGTTCAAGACGCGCTCCGGCACCCATGTATACAGCAAAGCGAGCGCCGCTGAGCTTGGCCGCGCGCTCGAGATCGAGAATGCCGAGCGCTTCGCCGATTTCCCAGTGGGGCCTGGGAGTGAAATCGAACTTCTTCAGCTCGCCCCAGGTTTTGACGGTCTTGTTGTCTGCCTCGGACGCGCCGACGGGGACTTCGTCGCGCGTTAGATTGGGAACGCGGGCGAGGGACTGGTGCAGCTTCTCGTCGAGATCGGCGGCGGTCTTGTCGAGCTCGTCAAGTTTGTCTTTCAGGGCGCGAGTTTCATCCATGACGGCGGCGGCTTCGTCATTCTTGCCGGCTTTTTTTAGAGCGCCCACCTGCTGCGAGAGTTCGTTGCGGCGGGCTTTGCATTGTTCGGCGAGGGTGATGGCTTCGCGACGGCTCTTGTCGAGCACGCGAAAATCTCCCAGCAGAGCGGCGGGATCGGCGCGACGCGCGCGCAACTTTTCTTCAACTAATTCGAGGTTGGTTCGGACGAACTGCAGATCGAGCATATCTATTTCATTTTAGATGAGCGGTAGGGGAGGGAACGGCGGGAATTTGGCGCGCCTAGAATGAGGGGATGCGTTGTGCGCTGATCTACAATCCGGCGGCGGGCACGAGGCGGGAACAGCGCATTGACGAAGTTGAGCGCGCGGCCGCGCGGTTACGCTCACTGGGACACGAGGCCCTGGTGATCGCCACCATCGGGCCGGGGTCGGCAGGCGGGCAGGCGCGGGACGCGGTGCGGGAAGGCGCGGAGGTTGTGTTTGCCTGCGGCGGCGACGGAACCGTGAACGAAGTGCTTCAGGGCTTGGTTGCGGATACAGGGAATCCGCGTGCGGCACTGGACACGGTATTGGGTGCGGCATTGGGCATTATTCCGTTGGGGAGCGCGAATGCGCTGGCGCGGCAACTACGCATTCCACTCGACGCGGAGCGGGCCGTGGAGGAACAAATTCGCGGAGAATGGATGACGATTTCCGTCGGCAAGCTGGAAATTGGAGGGCAGGTGCAGCACTTTGCCGTGATGGTAGGAGCGGGGCCGGACGGAGCATTGGTGTACGAGTTGCACAGCGCGGGAAAGTCGCGAATGGGGCGGCTGGCCTACGCCCTTCATGCCGCGCGGATTTTTGCGGCGCGCAGGTTTTCGCGCTTTGCTATCGAATACACGGAAATGGATGGAACGGTTCGGACGCTCGATGTTGTGAGCGTGATGGCGGCGCGTGTGGACTGCCTGGGCGGATTGTTCACCGGGTTGGTGGAGCGCGGAGACGCAATGGACAAGCAGAGCCTGCGGCTTTCTCTGCTGCGGCCGCCGGGTTTGATTTCGCTGCCGCTGTGGTTTCTGACTGGTTGGCTGGGCCTGAGACGGGTGAATCCATTCCTGGTGGAAGCGAGAGCGCGAGAGTTCGCGTGCAGGCCGGTCAGCGACGGCGGCGGCCCGTGCGACAGCGATGTACACTGCGAAGCCGATGGCGAGTGGCTGGGGCGGATTCCGATGAGGGTTTCGGTGACGCCCGATGCGCTTACTGTTTTGGCGCCGAGGGCGGCTTGTTCTGCCAGCCGGGCAGAGTCTGGTCGCCAGTGATGAGGCGAGCGCCGCGCGTGAAGGTGAAGTAAGTCCAGGCCCAGCTCATCAAGACTGAGAGCCGGTTGCGGAAGCCGATGAGGAAGAAGATGTGGACGGTGAGCCAGGTGAACCAAGCGGGGAAGCCGCTCATGTGCGCCTTGAAGGGCCACTCGACTTTAGCGACGGCAGACATGCGGCCGATGGTGGCCATATCGCCTTTGTCGAAGTAGCGGAAGGCCGGGCGAGGCTTGCCGGCGAGGTCGGCAGAGATCATTTTGGCGACGTGATCGCCCATCTGCATGGCGGGCTGGGCGACGCCGGGGACTTGATGGCCGTCCTGCTCGAAGTGAGCGAGATCGCCGAGGACGAAGACCTGCGGCAGACCGGGCGGATTGAGATTGTCGTCGACGATGACGCAGCCGCGGCGGTCGAGCTTCACTTTGGGTTTCACTTCGGAGCTGACGCTGGGCGGCGCGACCAGCATTTTACCGAGCGGTGAGGCCAAGACACCTGCGGCCCAGAGCGTGACAACTGCGTCAATGTGCATGCCCGGTGCCTCTACCCAGCCGGGGCCGACGGCGGTGACCTGCGTTTTGGTGTGGACTTCAACACCTAATCGTTGCAACGTGGCTTCAGCTTTGGCCGAGAGATCCTCAGGGTATGCGGCGAGCACGCGCGGGCCAGCGTCGAGCAGGAGCACGCGGCTTTTGGCGGGGTCAATGTGGCGAAAGTCGTGGCGCATGTAGAGCTGAGCGATGTCGCTGATGGCGCCGGCGAGCTCGACGCCGGTGGGCCCGGCGCCGATGACGACGAAGTTGAGCGGAGGGTGCCATCCCTGCTCAAGCATCTGGCGCTCGGCCAGCTCAAAGGCAAGGAGCACGCGGCGGCGAATCTCAATAGCGTCTTCAATGGATTTGAGGCCGGGCGCGAGAGGTTCCCACTGGTCGTTGCCGAAGTAGGAATGGGTGGCGCCGGTAGCGAGGACGAGATGGTCGTAGCTGAGGCTCGCGCCGCTGGCCATGGAGACTTGCTGCGCGGCAGTGTCGATGCCGACGACTTTATCCATGAGCACCTGGGTGTTTCGCTGGCGGCTCAGGATGGAGCGGATGGGTTGAGCGATGTCGGCGGGGGAGAGCACGGCAAGCGCGACCTGATAGAGAAGCGGTTGAAAGGTGAAGTGATTGCTGCGATCGACAACGGTGACGTCGACCGGCAAGTGCTTGAGTGCCTTGGCAGCGTTAAGGCCGGCAAAGCCAGCGCCGACGATGACCACATGGGGACGGCGAGCCGGCGGCGCGGCGCTAGCGGGTTCGGGTTTGGCTTGAACGGGTCTGGCTTGGTCGGGTTTTGTTTCTTCGTGCCCGATTGCGTCGTGTTCGGTCGCGTCGCTCACGGATTGCCTTTCCGAAGCGGACTTGGCTTCTGTGTCTCTGATTAAAGGATGCGCGAAGGGGCGCGGTGGTGGCAGTGAATGATTGCCGAGTAAGCCGGCACGCGTGCCTTCCGGCGACCGTTCGCGGCCGACGGGCTTGCGCGGGGATGATCCTGCTGCCGTGCTGTAGCATCCAGCTATGATTGCGGGCGCAACAATTGCGGGCGCGACCATTGCAGGGGCGTCCTGGGAATGGTGGGTGGGTTTTCACGCGGTGGTGGCAGTATTGCTGCTGGCGGACTCGCTCATGCCCGGCCATCGGCGCGAATCGCGCCACGCGCAGGCTTTCGTGTGGCTGACGACGGTTGGGTTGGCGCTGGTGGCGGCGGGGTTTGCATGCTGGATAGCAGTCAGCATGGGCAAGCAGACGGCACTTGAATTCGTGACCGGATATACGATCGAGACTTCGCTGAGCATCGACAATCTGTTCGTGTTTCTGGTGCTGTTTGAAGGGTTCCGCATCAGCGCGCAGCGCCAGCATACGGCATTGCAGTGGGGAGTGTGGGGCGCATTTGTGCTGCGGGCGTTGTTCATTGCCGTGGGCGTCACGCTGTTGCAGCACTTCGAGTGGGTCACGTGGATTTTCGGACTGATTCTGCTGTATGCGGCGTGGCGGCTGATGCGGGGCGGCTCGGCGCGCGCGGCGATTCCGGAGTGGATCGTGCGCCTGCAGCCGGCGAAGGGATCGCTGCTGCCGGTGATTTTGGCGGTAGAAGTGACTGATCTGCTGTTCGCCACGGATTCCATTCCCGCAGTGCTATCGGTTACACACAATCCGTTTGTGGCGTACACGTCCAATGTGGCGGCGATTCTGGGGCTACGGTCGCTCTACTTTGGGCTGGCTGTGATGCTCGAACGCCTGAAGTATTTGCACTTGGGACTGGGTGCAATTTTGGTTTTTGCGGCGCTGAAGATGTTGGCGGCGCATTGGGTCAATGTGCCGGTGACGGCTTCATTGGCGGTGATCGCCGCGATCATGGCGGTGTGCGTGGCGGCGTCGTTGAAGACAGGGAGCGAGGGAGCGGGGAACAGGGGGCGAGGAAGCAAGGGAGCGTGACGGCAAGTCGGCGGTTTTCGGGTTGTTTACTACTTAATATTTACCGCTCGTTTTTGGGGTTAAGCCTTTTGTTTTCAGCCACTTATACCCTCGATCATTTCCGCTAAGCCTTTGATTCTAAAGGGTTTATATCCTAACATCTTCCATCGAAAGAAGTTAGAAGCGCGTTTCCTCGCCTTTCGGTGAGTTTTGGCAACTTTCCGTTGGAAATCCGGCATAGAAACGCGATGGCGGCGGGGTTATCCGTCGCGCGGATTGGCGCGCCGATTGGCCTGGTTCGATCATGAAACGAGTATGTGCCGGAAGCAGGAAATGATCGGCAAACTTGGCAAATTTTTCTCGCGAGTGTTTTCAGTGAATTACGAGGAGAATTCCGTTTAGGTGCCTTGACAGGCGGTCGTTTTTGGCGACCCCGCGCCCGTCGATCCCAGCTGCTGCGCGGCTTTGCCCTAGCCACCCCAACGACGAAGACCCGTCGTTGGGGGCCCCGGGAATTCGTGCTCGCGGCCCAGAAACCGGCCTGATTTCATCGCGAACTCAACCGAGCCTAAAGTCGACCTCGATGGTGACCATGACAGGAACGGGCGTTTTGCCGTCCTTCATCGCGGGCCTGAATTTATACTGACGAATTGCTTCGATCGCCTTCTCGTCCAATCCCATGCCGAGCGATCGCACAACATGCACGTTCACGGGGTTTCCCTGCGCATTCACGATCAGACCAATCAGGCAAACGCCCTGGGAATTGGCTCGCTTCGCTTCGTCTGTGTATTGAGCGGTGACGCGATGCTTGACCTGAGGAGCGCTGATTTGGCCGCCGACCTTGTAGATGGGTTCGTTGGCTTGGGTCGGGGCTGTTGGGTCTGAAGGCGGAGTGGGCTGCTGGGCTACGGCGAAGGGTACGGGCAGCAGGGTTAAGAGAGCGACGGCGAATTGGCGGCGCATCGAAGTGCTCCACGGTTGGTGGGAAGAAGTGTAGCACTGAGTTGGGTGCTTAGCTGGCGGTTTCCCGGGCCGCTCGGTCGTTTTTGGCGACCCCACGCCCGTCGATCCCTGCCGCTGCGCGGCTTTGCCCATAGTGCTCGCGGCCCGGAAAACCGGGAGTCGTCGAGTCAGCGGGTCAGCGAGTCGGCAGGTGAGCGAAGAGGCGGGGAAGTAGGGGCAGTCGTTCCGACCCTAGTCGCAAAAACAAAGGCGCAGCGAGGGTGTAGCACTCCAGCAATTCCGATTGCCAAATCATGCCTCTCGCACAAACGTTATTTCCGGACGTTTATTTTGGTGGTCAAAGCCGAGCCGGAGTTCTTCAAGTGGAACAGTCAATACGAAGGAATCAGGATATCCGAGGACGATGTATGTCTCCGTGATCTCCCGAAAGTCGGCAACAACCACGCTCCTTAATTTGGTAAAGCCTGACGGTTGGAGCTGCACACAAGTCAACCTTGTTTGGCCCTCTTCTTTCCACTTCATGAGTTGTCTGAGCTTTGGATCAGCGGTCGTGGACCGTAAGACAATTATCTCGGCATCGGTCGCGGCCCTGTTTGTGCTTCCTTGACGCACGTAACAGTCTCCCCGGAAATGTGGCTTGGCTGCGCTGGACTTTACGTCCACAATGGCAAGATTTTTTGCTTCGTATTCGCAGATTTCGATGCCCACGTGGATGGCGGGGCGGCATCCGTTACGGGCGAGGTTTGCAATCTTTTGCTGTGCCTTGTCCGATTCGATTCTCAATCCCACCACTGCCTTGTCTGGGCCTTGGCCGATGATTATCGTGCCACCGCCCCTACCTGCGAGGTCGTTTGCAAAGGCGATCATTGTATTCCGAATAGATTCTTCATCGGCGATACTCGCTTTACGTTCAAGCGTATCGCTCTCGTCCGCGTTCAATAGACGTTTGAGTTCTGCCTGAGAAGTCATTCATCCATTCTAGCGGCGGATTCCGAGTTGATTCGCCGGCACGTCCTATCGCTCTTTGATCCTCGACCCTTTCTCAGCCATGCCAACCGAGAGGCTTTAGGATTAAGGCGTGCAGACGATACGGATAGAGACGACCTCGGCGAAGTACGACGTGTTTGCGGGGAGCGGGTTGCTCCAAGAGCTGGCGCCGCGGATTGAGCGGGCGGTGGGACGAATTCCACGACGCGTGTTTGTGTTGACGTCGCCGGAGATCTGGGCGCTGTGGCGGAAGAAGTTTCTACAGTCGTTTGATGAGGCGCCGGTGACGCTTTTTCTGCCTCCCGGCGAACAACACAAGACGGTGAAAAGTGTCGAGCGGCTGCTGCGCGAGATGGTGCGGGCCGGGGGCGATCGCGGGTCGCTGCTGATTGCTTTTGGCGGCGGGATTGTGGGCGACGTGGGCGGCTTTGTGGCCGCGACGTTTATGCGCGGAATTAATTATGTGCAGGTGCCGACGACGTTTTTGGCGCAAGTTGACTCGAGCGTGGGCGGCAAGGTGGGCGTAAATCTGCCTGAGGGGAAAAATCTCGTGGGGAATTTCTTGCAGCCGCGGGCGGTGTTTGCCGATATCGGCGTGCTGGGGACTCTGCCCGATCGCGAGCTGCGCGCGGGGTTGATGGAGAGCGTGAAGGCGGGGTTCATTCGCGACCGGGCGCTGGTGCGGTTTATGGAGGAGCACGCGGAGGAGATTCTGGCGCGGGAACCGAAGGCATTGGAGAAGGTAATCGCGGCGTCGATCCGGATGAAGGCGGAGGTGGTGCGGAAGGACGAGCGCGAGAGCGGGTTGCGGATGATTTTGAATTTCGGGCACACGGTGGGGCACGCGCTGGAGCAGGCGACCAAGTACAAGGCGATGCTGCACGGCGAGGCTGTGGCGTGGGGGATGGTGGCGACGCTGGCCGTGGCGCGGAGGCGGGGAACGATTACCGGCGGGCAGATGGAGCGGATGGAGAAGCTGATCTACCGCTATGGGCCGCTGCCGAAGCTGAAGGTGACTGCGGCGCGCGTGATGGCGGCGACGGGGCGCGACAAGAAGAATGTGGGAGGGGTAAGGCGGTTCGTGCTGCCGGTGGGAATTGGCGATGCAGGCGTTGTGGAGGATGTGGCGGCGGCGGAGCTGGAGGCCGGGGTGAAGTATATGCTGGTGAGGGGAAGAACAGGGAGTAGGGACTAGGGATCCTTCGACTTCGCTCATGACGGGCTCCGGGACCACGGGCTGGATAAAGACTGGTGGGGTAAGGGATGTGCTATCCCCGGTCCCCAAATGCGAGGGACCGGGGGCACCCGGCACCCGGCTAGAAAAGCAAGCCAGCGACTTAGCGGGTTCGCGTGCGCTGAAGCGCACGTTCGCGAGTTGGCGAGTTGGCGAGACAGCGGGTCGGCAAGAGATCGTGGGGCTTAGGGGTGCGCTAGCCCACCCTAAGTGTCCGCTGCGCCGGGCGCTCAGAGGATGGGCACCCGGCTAAAGACGCGTGAGGTGAGGGGCGTACTATCCCACCGTTGGCACAAAAACAAATGAGCGCCAAGGATGGGGCAGCCGGCTAAAGGCTCGTGGGGTGAGAGGCGTGCTATCCCCGGTCCCCAAATGCGAGGGACCGGGGGCACCCGAAGATCAGCGAGTCACAAAAAAGCGAGTCAGCGAATAAGCGAGCCGGAGGGCTCATTGGGGCCGGCGGCGGTTTTGAATTCGCGTTGACAATCTGGATGGGGCCGGCGAGTTAGCATCCACTTATAGGATGTAAGCGAAAGAATGTTTGTAAGCGTGAAAATGTAAGGGTGCTGCGCGGCCTGGCGGTTTTTCGATCGAATCTCCCCCAAATCGAATCCCAAATCGAGCATTCCCCAACTTGAATGAACTCAAATTCTGATTCCCCAAAATCTACATACAACGAGCGAGAATGAGCGAACAGCCTAATTACCGGTGGCTTGAGCAGCAGGGCGAGGCTTTTGGAGCGCCGGGGCTGGCTCCGCGGTGGACTTCGAGCGTGAAGGATGCGGTGGTGACGGCGTACGCGGCGTCGAGCCGGATATGGTTCACGTGCTCGCACGGAGTTTTGAATGAGGTTTACCACCCGACGATCGATCACGCGCAGGTGCGGGACATGGAGTTCCTGCTGACCGACGGGGAGACGTTTGCGCACGAAGAGAAGCGCGAAATGAAGACGACCTTCGAGTACATCGATCCCGACGCGCTGGGGGTGCGGTATGTGAACCACGATCCCGAAGGGCGCTACAGCCTGACCAAGGAGATGATTTGCGATCCGCACCATGGAGTGGTGCTGCAGAGGGTGCGCCTGGAGGCGCAGGCGGAGCTAATGCCGCGACTGAGGTTGTATGCGCTGCTGGCGCCGCACCTGGATGGGGGCGGGGCGGGGAACTCAGCACGGGCGATGGACCTGGCCGGGCATAATGTGCTGCTGGCGTGGAAGAACGAGTGGTCGCTGGCGATGACGGCGAGTTGCGGGTTCACGCGCATGAGCTGCGGGTTTGTGGGCGCGAGCGACGGGTGGCAGGACCTGATGAAGGACTTCAGGATGGATTGGGAGTTTGGATCGGCGACCGACGGGAACGTTGCGCTGATGGGCGAGATCGATCTTGGCTGCATTGACGATTTGAAGAGCTTGATGGACGGCGCCGCCGGTCAGGTTGTGGCGAAGGTTGAAGACGGAAGGGCGGTGCGGGAGTTCACGCTGGCGATTGGGATCGGCGAAGGACATCACACGGCGCTGCAGAAGACGATGAGCTCGCTTTCGGTGCCGTACGAGGAGCAGCGCAAGCGGTTTATCGAGCAGTGGCATCGGGCGGCTTATCCGGAGGGGTTGGCGGCGAAGGCGCAGGATGGCGGCAAGCTGATGCGGGCCAGCCACGCGGTCCTGCTGGCGCACGAAGACAAGGCGTATTCGGGCGCGTTTGTGGCGTCGGCATCGATTCCGTGGGGGCAGGTGAAGGGCGACGATGACCTGGGCGGGTACCACCTGGTGTGGACGCGCGACATGGTGCAGACGGCGACGGCGTTGCTGGCATGCGGGCGCGCGGAGACGGCGCGGCGGGCGCTGGTGTACCTGGCGTGCACGCAACAGCCGGATGGGGGATTCGCGCAGAATTTCTGGATCGACGGAACGCCGTATTGGTGTGGCAAGCAACTGGACGAGGTGGCGTTCCCAGTGATCCTGGCGTGGCGGCTGTGGAAGGCGGGTGGGCTGGGCGAGCTGCACATGTTTCCGTTTGTGGAGCGGGCGGCGGGGTGCCTGGTGCGGCAAGCGCCGATTACCAACCAAGAGCGCTGGGAGGAGAATGCGGGCTACTCGCCGTCGACGCTGGCCGCAGTGATTGGGGGATTGATTTGCGCGGCGGAGATGGCGCGGGCGTACGACGCGGCGGAGCTGGCCACGTTTCTGGAGGAGTATGCCGACTGGATTGAAGGGCATCTTGAGGACTGGACGGTGACCAACAACGGTTTGCTGCTGCCGGACGTGAAGCGGCACTACATGCGGATCAGGCCGCCGGAGTGCGGCGAGGCGTATGCGTACGAGGGCTGCGGGAAGGAAGTCATCCACCTTGCGAACCGGCCGCCGGGGACGCGGACGGAATTCGAGGCGCGGGAGATTATCGACGCGGGGTTCCTGGAGCTGGTGCGGTACGGCGTGCGGCGCGCGGACGACGAGCTGATTGCGGATTCTCTGAAGGTGGTGGACGCGGTGCTGAAGCGCGAGCTACCGCAGGGTTCGGGATGGTTGCGCTACAACTTCGACGGCTACGGGCAAAGGGCCGATGGCGGGCCGTTTGAGGGCTGGGGGCAAGGAGGCGTGTGGCCGTTGCTTACGGGAGAGCGGGCGCACCACGAGCTGGCGGCGGGGAGAGACATCAGCCTGTTGATCAAGACGTATGAGCAATTCGCGAGCTGCGGGCAGATGCTTCCGGAACAGGTTTGGTACGAGGCGGATCTTCCGGAGCGGAGCTTGAAGAAGGGACAGCCATCGGGCTCGGCGATGCCGCTGGTGTGGGCTCATGCGGAGTATTTGAAGCTGCTGCGCTCGGCTGTGGATGGAAAAGTGTACGACCGCATCGATGCCGTGTACCGGCGATATTGCGAACCGGAGGGGCGGAAGAAGTTGAGGAGCGGCGTGGAGATGTACACCAGGACGCGGCCGATTCAGAGGATGAATGCGGGAAGTACGCTGCGAATTCTGGACGACGGAATGTTTGAAGTGACGTGGACCGACGATGGGTGGAAGACGGTGAACAGAATTTTGAGCAGAAGTCTGGGCAGCGTGGGATTCAGCGCCGATGTGACGCCCAAAGCCGGCAGCCAGGAGCTGGAGTGGACGATGCGCTGGGCGGAATCGGACAGCTGGCTTGGATACAATGTGAAGGTCAAGTTGGATGCGCCTCAGAGTTGAATGGACAGGTGCGGTGGGCACTTAAGAGAAAGGAAAATTCAGAAAAATTATGGCTTCCAGCATTGCGTCACTCTCACTCGACCAGCTATCGATCGATACATTGCGTCTGCTCGCCCTGGACTCAGTGGAAAAGGCCAAGAGCGGCCATCCGGGGGCACCGCTGGGCTGCGCGCCAATTTCGTATCTGCTGTTTCACAAGCTGATGAAGCACAATCCGGCGCACTCGAAGTGGGCGGACCGGGACCGGTTCGTGCTGTCGAATGGGCACGCGTCGGCGCTGCTGTATGGAACGTTGTTTCTCACCGGGTACAAGCTGACACTGGACGATTTGAAGAGCTTTCGGCAATGGGGATCGATCACGCCGGGGCATCCGGAGTACGGGCTGACCGATGGCGTGGAGGCGACGACCGGACCGCTGGGACAAGGATTCGGAATGGCGGTGGGAATGGCAATCGCGGAGAAGCACCTTGCCGCGACGTACAACCGGCCGGGCTTCAACGTGGTTGACCATCACACGTACATGCTGTGCGGCGACGGCGATCTGATGGAAGGGCTTTCGCACGAGGCAGCGTCGCTGGCGGGAACTTTGGGACTGGGCAAGCTGATCGCGCTCTATGACGACAATCTGATTTCGCTGGATGGGCCGACAGAGTGGAGCTTTACCGAGGACGTGTACAAACGCTTCGAGGCCTACCACTGGCATGTGCAGCGGGTGATGGACGGCAATGATTTGGACGCTATTGAAGCTGCGATTAAAGCGGCGCAGGCGGTGACGGACAAGCCGTCGCTGATAGCGGTGCGGACGGTGATCGGGTACGGCAGTCCGCTGGCGGGAACGAACAAGGTGCACGGCGAGGCCATGAGCCCGGCGGATACGGCGGCGACGAAGAAGTTTTTTGGATTTCCTGAAGACCAGAGCTTTTACCTGCCGGAGGACGCGCTGGCCAACTGGCGCGAGGCGGGGAAGCGCGGCGCCGGCCAGGAAGCGGAGTGGAACAAGCTGTTCGCCGGGTATAAGGCGAAGTTTCCCGAGCTGGCGGCGGATTTTGAGCGCACGCAAGCGGGCAAGCTGAAGGCAGGCTGGGAGAAGGCGATTCCGAGTTTCCCGGTGGACAAGCCGGTGGCGACGCGCAACGCGGGCCAGGTGGTGATGAACGCGATTTTCGCGGATGTGCCGGAGCTGTTTGGCGGGGCAGCGGATTTGACGGCTTCGACAAAGACGATTTTCAAGGATAGCCCGCACTTTGCCGCCGATCCCGCAGGACGCAACGTATTTTTCGGCGTGCGCGAGCTGGCAATGTGCGCGGAAGTGAACGGCATGGCGGTTCACGGCGGGCTGCGGCCGTTTGGGTCGACATTCTTCGTTTTTTCTGACTACGCCAAGCCGGCGCTGCGGATCGCGGCGATTATGGAAGCTCCGTCGACGTTCGTGTTTACGCACGACTCGGTTGGCGTGGGCGAGGATGGACCGACGCACGAGCCCGTCGAGCACCTGATGGCGCTGCGCGCGGTTCCGCACATGACGGACTTTCGCCCGGCCGATGCGAATGAAACGGCGGCGGCGTGGCGGCTGGCACTGGAGCGCAAAGGGCCGTGCTTTTTTGCGTTGACGCGGCAGGATGTGCCGGTAATCGACGCCGCAAAGCACGATGTGTTCGCAGGCGTGAGCAAGGGAGCGTATGTGCTGGAAGACGCGGCGAATCCGCAGGTGATTCTGATCGGGACTGGGTCTGAGGTTCAACTGGCGGTGGGCGCGGCCAAATTGCTGGCGGGCGATGGAATCAGGGCGCGCGTGGTCAGCATGCCGAGCTGGAGGATTTTCGAGGAGCAGACGGCCGAGTATAAGGCTGGCGTACTGCCGGCAGGCGTGCCCAAGCTTGCGGTTGAGGCGGGCGCGACGCTGGGCTGGTGGAAGTATGTGGGCTCGAACGGCGACGTAATTGGGCTGGACCGGTTTGGCGCGTCGGCTCCGGGACCGGTGGTGATGAAGGAATTGGGATTCACGGCGGAGAATGTAGCGGCAAGAGCGAAGAAATTGGTGAATCGCTGATCTGGTCGCTCGCTTAGTCGAAAGGGAAAGCACCGTGAAGTTAGTCATCAGTTCGGATCATGCGGGGTTTGCGTTGAAGGAAGAATTGCGCGCGAACCTTGCGGCAGCGGGACACGAGGTGATCGACCTGGGAGCGTTCAAATGCGAGCCCGAGGACGATTATCCCGATTTTGCGGAGAAGACCGGAGAGGCAATCAAAGCGGGCGTGGCTCCGCGGGGGATTTTGATTTGCGGATCGGGTGTGGGCGTATGCGTGGCGGCGAACAAGATGCCGGGAATTCGCGCGGGGATTTGCCACGACACTTATTCCGCGCACCAGGGCGTGGAGCACGACGATATGAACGTGCTGGTGCTGGGAGCGCGGATTATCGGGTCGGCGCTGGCGTTTGAACTGGCGCATGCGTTCGTCGGCGCGAAGTTCCAGGCGCAGGAAGGGCGCTTCGAACGCCGGTTCAAGAAAGTGCTGGCGATCGAGGCCAAGTACGGGCGGTAGAAGACAGCGGAGCTAGCGGTGCTAGCGGAACTTGCGGAGTTAGAAAAAGCGAGTCAGCGGGTGCGGTCCCACCCTAAAGCTCTCCGCGATGCTTCGAGCTTTAGGATGGGGCACCCTCAGCCTTCAAAAATGACAAGTTGCGTGACGCGCACAGCGCGGGAAAGAGACGCCATGCTCCCGTTCGACGTGATCCTGTTCGATGTGGGAGGAGTGCTGCTGACGAACGGATGGGACCACGGTGAGCGCGCGGCTGCGGCGGCCAAGTTCGGCCTCGATACCCAGGAACTCGAGGCGCGCAATGCGAAAGTCTATGCGGCGTGGGAACGCGACGAGATCGATCACAACCAATATCTGGATGCGGCGGTGTTTTATGAGCCGCGCAGTTTTTCGCGCGACGAATTCTTCGCGTTCATTCTGGCGCAATCGAAGTTGCTGGAGGATGGGGCGCTGGAGATACTTAAAGAAATTGCAGGATTAAATAAATATATGGTGGGCGCTTTGAACAACGAGGCGCGAGAGACGAACGATTTTCGCTTTGGCAAGTTTGAGCTGCGACAGTATTTCAAGGTGGCGTTCAGTTCGTGCTATGTGGGCCTGCGCAAACCCGATCCGGCGATATATCGCCGAGCATTGGACATTCTGGGCTCCGCGCCCGAGCGAACGCTATTCATCGACGACCGGCAGGAGAATGTGGACGGCGCGGCGTCAGCGGGGATGAAGGCGATCCGATTTACGGGAGCGGAGGGGCTGAGAGGCGAGTTCGAGAAGCTGGGCGTTTTTTAGCGAGTTCGCGCGCGCTCCGCGCACGTTCGCGAGTTGGCGGGTTGGCTCGATTGTGCGAGGTGAAGGGGTGTGCGTTCGCACCCTAAAGCTCTGCGCGATGCTTCGAGCTTTAGGATGGGGCACCCGCGATCGCCGGGGCTGATACGGAGCTGTTTTCCGGGCCGGAGAATCAGCTATTGCTGGCCGAGTTGCCGCAGGATGGGTTCGCGCTGGTCAGGAAGGGCTTTGTGCTGACGCCGGCCAAGCCGGTTGCTCCGTTGAGTGGTGTAGAGGGTGCGCCGGCGGCGCCGGCAAATCCAGCGCCGGCAAATTAAGACCGGCCGGGTGGGGCGGGTGAACCAAACGATTGCCGGGTGAGTCTAATTAGCAGACAGATTAGCAGGCAGACACGAAAGTTATCAGACAAGCACGAATCCGCAAAGGCACTTAGATAAGGCTGCGGATAGACGTAGACTGGAGAAGCTCTCGATTGTCCGCACTCCACCTCATGCACAGGACCGCGCTCAAGGCGGTTGCGCTGGCTTTGTTTGCAACGGCTTGCGCCCAGAACGCCCATGCAGCCCAGGCGGCGAAGACGCAGCGGAGATCCGCAGCGGCGACGGCTTTGCGCGCGCATAGCGGAGCGGTAGCCCACAACAAGACACATTTTGGGACACATTCCGGCAGCGCTAAAAATGCCAGCTTAGCGCGGGATAAGCGGACAGCCGATGAGGTGGGACGCTCGGCCGGGCTTGCGATTCGAAGACAGTTGGCGCGAAGGCGGATGGATCGGCGGG
Organism: Acidobacteriaceae bacterium; assembly: GCA_003134815.1. Lineage (GTDB taxonomy): Bacteria > Acidobacteriota > Terriglobia > Terriglobales > Acidobacteriaceae > Telmatobacter. The sequence goes on from PLCO01000023.1 coordinate 25,805, forward strand.
CTGAAGCGGCTCCGACAGGACGGGCACGCAACGTACGGCGGTCGAGGTTAGGGCGGGAGTCGCGGCCGAGGCTGGAGCGAACTGGATTGCGATCCGAAACACCGGGATCGGCAACACGGGGATCGGCAACACGGGGATCGGCAATGCGCGACAGAGCCGACGATTCCGCGGAGATGGAATCAGCGCGAGCAAACACTCTCCCAAATTCTGAAAACGGTCAGTCATACGATGGGGCAAACGATAGGGCAAATGATCGGGCTTCAGGAGCCGGATCCGATTTGGCCGCACATGAACCGCAGCGGCCGGAGACAAACGGTGCGGACGCAGAGACAACGCCGACCGATCGAAGAGCGCATGGGCAAGTCGCGCCAGGGGCCGCAGCAGAGAGCGACGACGATGCGGCGATGCAGGACGGCGACGAGACAGCAGCGGGTCCTGCGAGCCAAACCGTCGAAGCAGCACACGACACGGCAGGCGACACAGCGCGGCGGGCGGATTCCGCGAGCGCGGAGAGGAAGGCCGAGGTAGCTTCGCTGAGCTTCCGGGCGGGCAGAATGCCTGCACCGCTTCGCGGGTCGCTAGCGTCGTTGCAGAGGCAAAACGATCGAGTTGATGCGGAGGGGCTCGAGCGGATTGAGAACGAAGCCGATCTGGCGGCGCGCATCGCAAACAAGCTGCTGGTGCCGTTGCCGGCGTCGATCGCGCTGACAGTGAATGCGGAGCTCGAGGAGAATCACCGCTATTGCCGGCCGTGGACGGCGAAGTTTTTGGCCGACCTGGCGCGGGTGCATGAGGCGGCGTTTCATCGGTCAATCGAGGTGAGCTCGGCGGTGCGAACCGTGGAGTACCAGAAGCGATTGATGGAGATCAACGGCAATGCGGCTCCGGCGGAAGGCGACCTGGTAAGCCCGCATTTGACCGGCGCGACGATCGATATTGCCAAGAGCGGCCTGAGCCGGAGCGAGATCGCGTGGATGCGGCAGCGGCTGGCAGGATTGCAGGCGACGGGGAAGATCGACGTGGAAGAGGAGTTCAGGCAGGCCTGTTTCCACATTACGGTTTACAAAAGCTATGTGGCGCGGAAGGCGGGCGCGGCGACACCAGCTAATCCGGCTACGCCCAGTACGACGCGGCGGACGGACGAGTAGGCAGATGAGGCGCGGGGCACGTAGCGGCGCGCCCGCATTCCGCGGCGATCAGGCACGAGCGCAACAATATCGCGCAACTGTGCTCGAGCAATTTCATCACCCCCGAAAATTCACTCGATTGCCAATGCCCGGCCAGAGTACAATCGCGGGCGAATGCAAGTTGCCCGGCGCGGACGAAATGAATCGTCACTGGTTCATTGCGCGTGCGCGGGGGCAGCGGCCGGTCGCGGAGTGGTTATGAAGCATTGGCCGATTGTGCGGGAATTCCGAGATTGCATTCGAAAGGCGAAATCATGAGCGATATGGGAGTTCAGCCTGTGGCCGATGCGGCACCAGAGGGCGGTGGATTGACACAGTGGCAACGCGTTACTAACACGTTTGTCGCACCATCGAAAACGTTTGAAGACATTAAGCGCGGGAACAAGAGCTGGTGGTTGCCATTGATCGTCGGCGCAATTTTCACGTATATCTTTTTCTTCGCGGTCGTGCAGAAGATCGGCATGCAGCAGGTGGTGGAGAATCAGGTCCGGATGGATCCGAAAGCGCAGGAACGGATGGCAAATGCAAATCCCGAACAGCGCGCGATGGGCGCCAAGATCGGGATCTATGCCACAGAGGGAGCATTTATCGGTGGACCCGCAATTGCCATGGGTGTTGTTGCTCTGATGTCGCTCGTGCTGATGGCAACGATCAATTTTGGGTTTGGGGGCAGGGCGAAGTTCAGCGAAATCTTTGCCGTTAGTTACTACGCATGGCTGCCGGAGATTCTCAGGGCCATTCTGGGGACGATTGTGATTTATTCAGGGATGGCGCCGGAGTCGTTCAACATCAAAAACTTTGCACCAACGAACCTGGGCGCATTCCTCGATCCGGTAGAGACGAACAAGGCGTTGTACACGCTGGCGACCTGGCTGGATGCTGTGACTATCTGGAGATTGGTATTGCTCGGCATGGGCATCGCCATCGTAGCCGGGACGAAACGTAAATCAGGCTACATTGCGGTGTTTGGATGGTGGGTGCTGATGCTGCTGATCGCGGTGGGCTGGGCGGCGGTGATGGGTTAGCGTGTCAGCGGTGCTTTCCCCGGTCCCCGAGTGCGAGGGACCGGGGGCACCCGCGATGATGGGATGAGTTCGGCCTGGTTTTGAGGGCCGAATGATGAGCCGGACGATACACTAGACCCATAAGCAATGATCCTCCGCCTGTTTAATACCCTGACGGGACAACTGGATGCGCTGGAGCCTGCCGACGGCAAGGCGCTGCGGATGTACGCCTGCGGGCCGACGGTTTACGACTACGGGCACATCGGCAACTTCCGCACATTTCTGCAGGTGGATGTTCTGCGCCGCTTTCTGCGGCTGATCGGGATGCCGATTCGCCACGTGATGAACATTACCGACGTGGACGACAAGATTATCCGCAACTCTCTTGAGGCGGGAATTCCGATCGGCGAGTACACGGCGCGCTACGTGGATGCGTTCTTCGAGGACATGGAAGCGCTGCGCATCGAGCGGCCGGAGCAGATTGCGCGTGCCACGGAGCACATTCCGCAGATGGTGGCGCTGGTGGAGAAACTGGCCGCGGCGAAAGCAGCTTACAAAACCGAAGACGGGTCATGGTACTTCCGGCTGGCGGCGTTTCCCGCGTACGGCAAGCTGAGCAAGAAAGATTTGAGCGGCATGGAGGACGGCGCGCGCGTGGACGTGGACGAGTATGAGAAGGACTCGGCGCGCGATTTTGCGCTGTGGAAGGCGACCAAGCCGGGGGAGACATCGTGGGAGACGGCGATCGGGAACGGCAGGCCAGGCTGGCACATTGAGTGCTCCGCGATGGCGATGGAGTATCTGGGCGAGAGCCTCGATTTGCACGCGGGCGGCGAAGACCTGATGTTTCCGCATCACGAAAACGAGATTGCGCAGAGCGAAACGGCGACGCATAAACAATTTGCGCGGCATTGGATGCACGTGCGATTCCTGCTGGTGGACGGGCGGAAGATGTCGAAGAGCGAGGGCAACTTCTATACGCCGCGCGATCTGCTGCTGAAGGGATATAAAGCATCAGCGATAAGGCTCGCGCTGATTGCGGTGCCGTACCGCAGGCCGTTCAACTTTACTTTCGATAGCCTTGTGGACGCGACCAATGCGATTGGCCGGCTGCGGACGTTTCGGGCGCGGCTGACTGCGGGGGCATTCACGGTTGGGGCGAACCAAGCAATACAGGGTGCGGCGAAGAAGGCACAAACCGACTATAGGGATGCGCTGGCGAATGACCTGAACACAGCGGAGGCCCTCGCGGCCATTTTTGAAATGGTTCGCGAGGCCAATACTGTCATGGATCGGGGACTGTTTCGTCTCTCGGATCGGGATGCGGTTCTCGCAGTTCTGAAGGATTTCGATGCGGTGTTCGACGTGATCGAGGATCGCGATGCAGAGCCGACGCGGCGCGCGCTCGAGTGGGCGAAGGAGAGCAGCAGGATGGAGGACGTCGCGCCGGAGTTGCTGGCAGCGCAATCGCTGACCGATGAGGAGATCGAGTTGCTGGTGGCGGAACGCACGGCGGCCAAGAAAGCGCGCAACTTTGCCCGCGCCGACGAGATTCGCAACGAACTGGCGGAAAAGGGCGTGGTCATCGAGGACTCGAAGGACGGCGTGCGCTGGAAGCGGAAGTAGCGATAGTCGCGTAGACTTGGAAAGAATCGGCTTTCCCCGGAGGTTTCCCCATGGAGTTCGAAATCGTTTTCGATCGAGAAGAGGATGGCCGCTGGATCGCAGAGATCGAGAGCCTGCCCGGCGTGCTCGCGTATGGGGTCACTCGTTTGGAAGCTCAATCGAAGGTAGAGGCGCTGGCGCTGCGTGTGGTGGCGGACCGCATTGAAGTGGATCAAAGTGCTCCGGAGCAGGTTCGATTTGCTGTGGTGTAATTTCGGGCGAGTGTCGACGTCGATCAGCAGGCAATGCTTTTTGAAGTAATGGGCGAATGCTAAAGCGCTGCAAATTTCGACCATGCCAACTAACCCTATTGCACAATTCCATGCGAATGTGATGTTTTGTTGACATGGGAAAGTTTCCGGCGACGAGCGCCAAGAAGGTCTATCGTGCATTGCTACGGATCGGCTGGCGGGAGAAACCGCGAATCAGCAAGGGCGGATCACACAAACAGCTCGAAAACCCCAACTTTCCCTACGAATTCACCTGGGCTTTTCATGAGAGCGAGGAAATCGGCCCCAGGATGCTGTCAAGAATAGCGAAGCGCACCGGACTGAAACCGGAAGACCTCTAAAACGGATGTGGTGGATCCCGGCAAATTCAAAATGAGAAGGCGCAAACTTATGGACGTGAGCGATGTGCAGGACCTGAAGGAGAATGTTCAGCAGGCGGCGAATGAAGAGCCGCTGCGGCCAGTTGCTTTTACGATGAGCGTGCTGGCCGTGCTGTTGGCGGTGACCACGGTGCTGGGAGGGCGCACGCATGAGGATGCGGTACTGAACCAGAACAAGGCCACCGACCAG
>PLCO01000037.1 GCA_003134815.1 Acidobacteriaceae bacterium
GCGAGCCAGTTGAAGTTGAAGACGGCGGGCTCATTGGTGGCGGCGGCGACGACCGGCGGCACGCGCTGGATAGCGTTGTTGAGGCCGATAACGGGAATTTTTACGGATGAGTGCGCGTCCATCCATGCCGAGATGCGGGGAAGTCCCCAGAGAAATACGGTGAGGCTCAAAACCAGCCAGGGAAGCCAGGCGTTGAAAATTGCGGCGGCGCTGTGGCCGTGATGGCGGCGAGCTTGGCCGGTGATGTCATTTAGATCGACGTCAAGAACCCGGCGCGGCTGCCAGAAACGGAGAAATGCGAGCAGCACTACGATAGTGGATGTGGCGGAGACGATTGCCACGAGCGAAGGTCCACTGTAGGTGGCCATAAGATATTGCGCGGCGGCGAAGGGAACGCCGGCGGCGAGGATTGCCGGCCAGATTTCGAGCATGGCGGCGAATCCGGCGAAGGCCCAGATGAGCCAGAAGGGGACGAGGACGTCAAAGGGCAGCAGAATGACTGCGGTGGTGTGGGAGAGCGCGAGCTGATCGAGTCCCGTGACGCCGTGCAGCGCGATGAGCGGAATGCCCATGGCTCCAAAGGCGACGGGCGCGGTGTTGGCAAGCAGTGAAAGGCCTGCGGCTTTTAGGGGACGGAAGCCGAGGCTGATGAGAATGGCAGAGCAAACGGCGACAGGCGTGCCGAAGCCCGAGGTGCCCTCAAAAAATGCGCCGAGCGCGAAGGCGATAAGAAGAAGCTGCAAGCGGCTGTCAGCGGTGATGCCGGTGAGGCTTTGCTGAAGCGTGGCAAAGCGGCCGGTTTTGACGTTGAGATTGTAGAGAAAGATGACGGGAAGAATGATCCAGCAGATAGGAAAGAGGCCGTAGCCCGCGCCGAATGCCGCGGCGGTGAAGGCGAGGCGCGCAGGCATGTGAAAGACGAGAGTCGCGGCGAGGAGCGCCGTGGCAAGACCGGCGAGTGCTGCAACGTGCGCCTTGAGACGCAGAATGGCCATTGCGCCGAGAAGAACCACGATGGGCAGCGCGGCGACGAGGGTGGAAAGGACAAAGCTGCCGGTGGGGTTGTAGCCCTGCGCCCAGTGGAGCGATGCGGGATTGGTTTTGAAGAGGTAGACGAGCGCGGCGATGAGGGCGAGAAACGCGAAGGCCTCAATGAAATGCGAAGCTGCGTGCGACGTCTTCGCAGTCGGGGTTTTCACGGAAGGATTATTCGCTGAGTTCACTGCAATGCAGAAGATAGCACAGCGGCGGGCGCGTGCGGCTTGGGCGGTTCGATCTCGCGTCGGACGGTGAGCACGGTGATGTCGTCCTGCTGACCGAAGGATTTGGCGGCCGCGGCGAGGTTGGAGGCGGGTTCCTGGCTGTACAGGCGGACGCGGTCGAATCCAAAGAGCTCGCCGTTCGAGTGGCGCGCCTCGACGACTCCGTCAGAGAGAAGCAGAATGCGATCGCCGGGATGGAGGAAGAAGCGGGCTTCTTCATAGACGATTTCGCCAAGGACGCCGAGAGGAAGGCTGCCGGGCAGGGTGATCTCCTGGCTATTGATATAGGGCGGCAGGTGACCGGCGTTGGCGATGACCACTTCGCCGTTAACGCCAAACCAGAGGGCCTGGCAGGTGGTAAAGCTTTCGGTGCCGGATAGCACGCGGTTGAGTCCTTCGAGAATTCTTGCGGGCCTGCGTTCCTGCGCGCGGCGCAATGCGCCCATAAGGAGCGAAACGTTCATGGCGGCTTTGAGGCCGTGGCCCGCTACGTCCCCGATGACCACGAGAATGCCTTCGCGGCCGACGGTTTGCACGTGGAAAAAATCGCCGCCGACTTCGCTGGCGGGGCTGTAAACGGAGTCGACTTCGAAGCCTGGAGTGACCAGCTTCTCTTGCGGGATGAGCAGCTCCTGCACGCCGCGTGCGGCGGCCATCTCGTTGCTGGCATGCTCCTGGTCGCGCTGCACGCGGAGGTAGCGAAAGAAAATGATAAGCACGATGACCAGGATGCCGGCGTAGCCGCCGATGGTGGAGACGTGGATGGGGATAGGGCCGGCCTGGATGGTGAGGGGAGAACTATACGCGGCGCCGTTTCCGCCGTTGAGGGCGGAGCCGACGAAGCCATCGATGACAGCGATCAGGCTGAATCCCAGCGGAACCAGGAACAGACCCGCCTCGAAGTTGCGGCGCGCGGCGGCTGAGATGAGCGTGCCGAAGACGAAGATTGACCAGCCGGCCATCCAAAGCAAGCAACAAATGAAGATGGCGGCAAGATAGAAGATGGCTCCGCGATGAAAGAGGAAGAGCAGCGCGGGACCGATTCCGGCGAGTACCGGCGCGGTGTAGCGCAGTCCCAGGATGTACCAGCGCCGCTTGAGCGATAGAAAGGCGACAAGGAACTCAAAGAAGAGATAGGCAGAAATGAGCAGAAGCTGAATCACGAGCGTGGCGCACCAGAATGCATTGAGGCGCCCGGAGCTGCCGGCCTGCTCGATGAAGCCGATGGGCGCCGCGGCGAGCTCATGCAGGGCCAGCCACAGGTATTCGGGATGGCCTTTCTCGGAGAAGTAGAGCGCCAAAAGAAAGACCGCGAGCACCACTAGCAGGATCGAGTAGATGATCTCTGGCAGGCGCTCGAAGACCATGCGATTAGACCAGAGATTGAACTCGCGTTGAATATCGACGGGATTGCCGAGGTAGAGCGTGCGCGTTGCAAAGAAGCCGGTGTAGGCGTCCGTGCCAAAGGCGGCGTAGATTACGCGCACCACCAACGTGAGTGAGGTTTGGGAGGGATCGAGATTGAGGTTGTAGACGCGAGAGATGGGCTCGAACTCCTCGGGCGAATCGCCGTGAGGACCTTCAGGCTGGACCTGCTTACCGTTCACGAAGACTTCGGGAATCAGGCCGGGTGAGCCAAGTTCGATGCTCGTGCCGTGAGAGACGGGCAATTCGATGAGCAACGCAAGCGGGCCGTGATGGGGTGCGAGCTGGATGTGCAGACGGAACCAGGCGTAGCGGCGCGCGGGCGAGGGCGGAGCGGGAGTAGGCGGGGTTCCGGAAGATGGCTTCGCGGTGGTTGCAGGGGCGGGCTGGTTAGGCTGGTTAGTCTGGTCTACGTCCGGGACTTCGCCGATGGAGGGTTGGGCATCGCGAACGGCCCATCTGGAGTCATCGAATGTTGGCGAGGATACGGAGAGATCAGATGTGATGCCGACGCGCCAGTTCTTGTCGAGGGCGATTGGGGAGCCAAGGTTGGTGGCGTCGAAAATGGCGGGAAGGACCGATGGCGCGGGCAGGCGTGCCGGCCCGGGGTGACCGTGCGGCTGGGGCGAGGCGGATGGTGCGGGATTCGGGGACGGAGGCGCGGCCTGGGCGGCGAGCAACGCTGCCCCACAGAAGGCAAACCAGATTGTCGTCAGAACTCTCAGACGCAAAGCGCCTCACCTCAGACTATTTTCTTCAATGTACTGGAAGTGCAGGGAGTAGGGAATAGCGAGTAGGGAGTAGAAAGGCGGGGAGCGAGCCACCCCAGCGAACAACGATCGTTCGCTGGGGACCCCGGCAGGGAGCGAGGGCAGGGAATAGGGAACAGGGAACGGGGAACAGGGAACAGAAAGACAGGGGGTCAAGACAGGTGGTCATGGACGCAGTGGTTAAGCGACGAGGTGCAGGGCGGTGACGGGACGCTTAAAATCGCTCTTTGCCTTTGTTGCCAAAGTGGCACATACTTGCGTCTAACCGATAGAGCGAAGCGGGGCAGCGTGGCCCGGTGTGCGCTGAACTTGAGGTGAGGCGAATGAAGGCAGCGAGTCGCAACGCAAGAAGTCGCAATGTGTTGAGAGCAGCGGTTTTGGCAGGGTTGGCGGTGGCCTTGGCCGCCGGAATGCAGGCACAGTCGACAGCGCCGGCGACGGGTAATTCACCAAGCGACTCTGGTTCGGCCAGCGCGCCTGTGGCGCAGGCGTCGGCAGCGACGCAAACGCCGGCCACGACGCCAGCGGCACAAGCTCCGGCGACCACGCCTGCGAACACATCCACAAACACATCCACAAACACGCCTGGGGGCGCGAGCGGCGCGCAGACGGCACCGGCGGCAAACCCGACGACAGCACAGCCGGCACCCGGCATTACGCCGGTGGGCGGAGATGCGCCGCTACCCGCTAAGCAGCCAGACTCAGGAACAGCCTCAACGGCGAGCAGCACACCGCTGGCCCCATGTGAGACTGCGAAGGACGAGAAGAAAGACAAGAAGGACAAGAAGAGCGACAAGGATACAGAAGATCCCGAGCCGGGCACGACTCCGGTGGGGGGCGATTGCGCCGGGCCGCAAGTGGATGTGAACAAGGTGGTCGATCCCGGCAGCCAGATGATCCCGGTGAAACCCGGCAGCCTTGAGGATGTTAGCGCGGTGGGCAATCGCGACATCGGCAAGCGCGGGTTGGGCAATTGGTTCTCGACCGACGACGAGATCAAGGTGGGCAAGGGATACGCCGACGAGATCGAGAAAAGCACGAAGCTGATCACCGATCCCGTGGTGGACGAGTACGTGAACCGCGTCGGGCAAAATATCGTCAAAAACTCCGACTGCAAGGTGCCGTTCACGATCAAGGTGATTGACACGGACGAGATCAACGCGATGGCGCTGCCGGGCGGGTTTTTCTACGTGAACTCGGGGTTGATTCTTGCGGCCGACGAAGAAGCGGAACTGGCGGGCGTGATGTCGCACGAGATTGCGCACGTTTGCGCACGGCACTGGGCTCGCGGGCAAACTCGGGGCGAAATGGAGCAGATCGCCATGATTCCCCTGGAGATCCTTATAAACCCCTACACTTTGGGCGGCGTCGGAATTTACGAGGCGGCGCAGTTGGCGATTCCGTTATCGATGCTCCAGTTCTCGCGCGACTTTGAGGCGCAGGCCGACTACCTGGGCATTCAATATATGTACCGGGCGGGTTACGACCCGCAGGCGTTCATCACCATGTTTGAGAAGCTCCAGGCGCTGGAGAAGCGCAAGCCGGGGCTGGTAGCGAAGGCGTTCAGCGACCATCCGCAGACGCCGGACCGGATTCTGCATTCGCAGGAAGAGATCGCGCGGATACTTCCGGCCAAGTCCGATTACCTGGTGACCACGTCGGAGTTCGACGATGTGAAAGCGCGGCTGGCGCGCATCGAAGACAAGCGACGGCTGATCGATACGAAGAATGGCGCGAAGCCTTCGCTGCGCAGGGCGAGCACGACCACGGACGGGTCGGGCAGTGGGAGTGGTTCGGGCAATTCAACTGGTACGCAGACCGGTGGCAACTCCGGGGATTCAGGCGACGGGCCACCGACGCTGCATCGCCGCGACGACCAGAACTGAGAGACAGGGAGTAGGGAGCAGGGAATAGGGAGTAGCCTCCGGCTGTCGGCAAGCGGCCAATTTCCCAGACTCAGATTGGATTAATTGAAATTAGTGGAAACGGCTTTCCTTCTTGGGGAAGCCGTTTTTGTGTGCGCGCGGATTGGGCCGGCGCGGCGCATAGATTGGTTTAGACAAGCTCAAGGCGTAGTTCGCGGCCGACAGCGACTGCCGCTTTAAGCAATGTATTCAGAGTAACCGCGTCGTACTCGGGATCGAGCAATCGGTCGAGGGCCGCACGGCTGGTCCGCATTCTCCGAGCCATTTCAGCTTTGGATAGCTGTCTCTCTTTCATGGCTGCTTCGACCTGCCGCGCGAGAACGCGCTTGAGGGCCTTGGCAGTTACTTCTTCATAGATGCCTTCCTCGCGCAGCCAGCTATCGAACGAGGAGCCAATGTTGCTCTTCTTCACAGGTGAAGTGTATCAATTTTGGTGCGTCTAAGCGAGAGCAACGGTGCCGGACCATCTGCTTCACGGGCGCTATGGGTTGAGTAGCGATGTGTCGAGCAGCACAATAGGATGGGGTTTTCCACAGGGACGGCGGCCGGATGGGCTCTGGAGAAACCCTTGAAATTCCTGTAACTTACGGAAATTCCTTGAATGAGCCGATCAAGTCGGGTTAAATACAGAAGTACCGGTGGGTTTGCCGGAAAACTCCCGTCATTCATCCCGCACTTTAGGAAGGCCATTATGCGCAACGTTGCAGTTCGCTCCAACCTGCTGGTTCCTGAGATTCGCGAGGTCATGGACATTCGCCAGGCCTCGAATTACCTTGGCATCTCCGCCGACACGCTCTACAAGTACGCTTCGGACGGATTTGTGCCGGCGTTCAAGCTGGGCAACCGGTGGCGGTTCAAGCGGTCGCGGCTGGATGAGTGGATGGACCGGCAGAGCGATCTGCACGCGGGCGGGGGAGTGGACGCGAGCAAGAAGAAGCCCGTGCAGCGCGAGGCGACGAACGGCCTGTAGTACTCAACTCTTCTGGACCGCCAGGCCCGCGCGCTCCGCAATCATCCGCGCCACATGCGTTGCGCGGAAAAATGTATATGTACTGTAGGTCGCGCGGCCTCCGTCTTTGCCAAGGATGGTGTACTCCCAAACCTTGCCCGCACACTTCTGCTGGACCGCGGCCACCTGCTCCCAGGCCATGAAGAACTCGTCCGGTTTCTTCTTCGTTCCCAGATTGAAGTCCACGCCCTTCGCATCCAGCTTCACCTTGACGTTGAGCAATTTGGTGCTCCACTTCCAAAGCCACGAACACATTGCGCACATCATCACGCCACCGAGGATCCACCGCGCCGCGGCCAGCACTGCCATAAAAGTCATCGCGCTCAAGGGCAACATCAACGAGCCGCCCTCCAGCACCATGCAAATGCCCAGGATCACGGAGATGATGCCCATGGCCATCGTTAAATAACAGACGAATCTGCTGTTGTGCAGCACCACACTCCTGGAGCGGAGATGGGCGGTCTCCGAGGTGGTGGCTACGCTCACACCGGCTTGGCCTGCGCCGCCGTGGCCGACTGCGCCCTGACTTGGCTCGGGGAACTCTGTTGCGCTCATCATTCGGCTCCTCAGGACATAGCTGTTCAGGGGACCTAACTTCCCGGAGGGGACGTCGCTACTCTGGGGCGCGCCAGCTTCTTGACCTTACGCTCAGTTAGTGAAGAAAGAAAAGAGGCCTGGCAAGAAAGGACGACTGTTTAAGAAGCGAATAGACCACCGCTTTGCAAGACCCGCGCCGCGATAAACCCCTCGCCTGAGTCAGGCACGTAACTGTTCGGGCAGGAGTCGCAAAATAAATTCTGAAACGACCCACTTATTAAGAATGGATATTAGCGAGTTGTGATAAGGTTGCCGCACATTGGGAGACAGAATAGAAATTCCGGATTGATACTGGTCCGGATTCGTTCCCCGTTTTACCCCGATCTAAACCCCAGACATCCAGCTTCAATGGTGGCAATGAGACTCCTGGAAGCTCCAAAAGTTCTGAAAGGAGAAACCAATGCCAATCTATGTCTTGTTGATGTCCACGGATGCCAACATTATCAACGTCCAACTGTCCGCGGGCTGGGCGCCCCCCACCGCCCGGTATGCATGGGCACATGTCCAAATTGGAGGGCTGAACATTCCTGGCGGGTCCACGATCATCGTGATCGCTCATGGCAACAACAATGAAATTGGAAATGAGCATCCGGGGACCATTGATATTAGCGCGCAAGCCTTCCTCGCATTGATTTACTCAAACATGGCAGGCGGGGCAGCACCGGGACAAATCTACATCTCGGCTTGCAGCGGCGGAATCGCACAATTTGCGGCCGCTGTCAGTATCGCCGCCGGGCAAAACAACATTTGGCAGCACACTGTGATTCATGGCCACAGCGATCCCATGGTTGGGCCCGTGCCCTCACCAGGCTCAATGGCGTGGTACACAATCTACCCACACGTGGGAGAGCCCGCCGGGAGCTTGCCAGGCAATGCTCCAATTCCCGCCGTAGGCGGGCCACCAGCGCCGCCGCCCCCGCCGTGGCCCCCGACCCAGCTCACGGCGCCGCTAACGGCTGAGGAAAAGTACAATCAGCCGACGGTCAAGAACTACGTCTTCAACGAGACGGGCAACATCATGATCGCCTCGACGCAAGCCACAGGCCCCGTGAGCGCGGCCGCAACCGCACTATTCGAGGAAGTGGCGGTCTTCTTCGCGGCAATGACGAAAGCAATCACAACAACCCCGAAGCCTGGCGCAACCGTGCCCTACGCGCCAACAGACTTTTACACCATTTACGACTATGCCGCGCTGGAGGGCATCGTCAATGGGTCAGGTCTATTTGTGAACGTCAATCGCGAGGATCTCCAGTATGCGAAGCAAGCCGTTACGATAACCTTCAACATTGAGTTCATCGAGGCAGTTCTTGGCATCGCGCTCACCGATGGCATTGGGGCCGGGCCTCTACTTGCAACGCTGAATGCAATGGGCAAGCAAGCTACGTTCTCCTATACCGCCACCCAGACTTATCAAAAAATAGGTAACCTGCTCTTTGTGTGCGAATACCTCCTGGGCCTTCCGCTGGTGACCGTCCTCTACTTCTACCTCGACGAAACCGACGTAGAAACCGTTGTATCGGCTTCGCCTTGCATTAAGGTGAGCACAGACCACATTTCTATCAACATCCACAAAGACAGCTTCATGTTCGTGCCGCCGGCGTGGATCAGGGAATACGGCGGCGACCTCGCCTCAGTTCAGGGGGATCAGGTCTACCAGGAACTTGTGCTTCAGCTAAAGTCCCTGATCACAACAGTCCCGCTGATCGTCGCTGTCACACCGGCAACTACCTATTCATTCCCAATTGGCACGCAAGTTACCCTGACCGGCGTCAACTTCGGCAACACCATGGGCAGGGTGCTCATTGCCGGAGTCGTTCAGGGGACGACGCAGACCGCGTGGAATAATACGACGGTCGCGTTCACCACGGTCAACACAACTCCAGGCGGCGGAACTCCAATGGACATCATAGGTCCCATCGTCCTGGTGACTTCGGGTGACGTAGCCGCCGTGAGTTCCTTCGATTACACGGTCCCACACTCATAGTTTGGACGGCGCTGCCGAAAATGGCACTGCGCGAAGTGAGCAAAAATCCCGTGGCATCGTACGTGCTTTGCGAAAAGCTGGACGATGCTACGGGAGGATTGCGATTTGGAAACTTCCGGCTCAATCAAATGGCAAGCGCCGCTGAAAGAGCTGAGTTCAGGGATGCAATTCTCGCTCAGAAGAAGCTCGAAGCCGGAGGCCGCGGGCGAGGCCAGCCGTGATAAAACTGAGCGCGTGGACCATTTCCGCCGCATGGGCGCGCTGCGCCGCAAACTGACTCGCGCAGGGTTTCCCGGACTTCTCGTCACACACCGTCCTGACATTCGCTATCTCTGTGGATTTACCGGCTCGAGCGCCGGGCTGGCGGTGACGCGCCGGGCCGCGCGCCTTTTTACGGATGGGCGATACACGGCGCAGGCGGCGGAAGAAGTGAAAGCGGCGCAGGTGCAGATCGCATCGGGGTCGCCCGCGGTGGCGGCAGCGCAGTGGTTAGCCGCGCAGCCGGGCGTAGCAATGGCCGGGTTCGACGCGGCGAAAACGAGCGTTGCCGACTTGGCGCGATGGAAGAGTGAGCTGCCGAGTAAGTTGCGCAAAGATTTCTTTCAGGCTGTGCCGGCGCCGTTCGTTGAGCTGCTGCGCATGGTGAAGGATGAGGACGAGTTGGCGCTGATGGCTGAGGCCGCGCTCACGGGCTGCAAGCTATTTGAGCACATTTTGACGGTGATACGGCCGGGGATTGCCGAGATTGAAGTGGCAGCAGAGTTGGAACACAAGGCGCGGATGTTGGGCGCCGAGGGAATGTCCTTCGAGACGATCGTTGCGTCAGGGCTTCGCTCGGCGATGCCGCATGGGCGAGCGACGGCCGCGTCGCTGCCGCGCAGGGGGTTCGTGACGCTCGACTTCGGTATAATCCACAAGGGTTACTGTTCCGATATGACGCGGACGGTCTTCCTGGGCAAGCCAAAGCCTGAGGAGCGAAGAACCTACGAAGCAGTGCTGGAATCGCAGGAAAAAGCAGTAAACGCCGTCGCTTCCGGCGTGAGTTGCGCGGAGGTAGACGAGGCCGCGCGAGGCGTGCTGCGCAGGGAGGGTTTGGCGGAGGCATTTTCGCATTCCACCGGCCACGGGGTGGGGCTTGAGATTCACGAGCCGCCACGGGTTGGCGCCGGACAATCGACGCGATTGCAGGCCGGCATGGTGATCACGATTGAGCCCGGTGTTTATCTGGCGGGCAAGTTCGGCGTCCGCATCGAAGATATGGTGGCTGTGACGCGCAGCGGAGGCCGGGTGCTGACGCCGGCGCCCAAAGCGCTGATTGAACTTTAGAGTCGCGGCGAGATAGGCTGCCGTGGTTGAGGGAAGTGGAATTGAAGGAACGAATGAAGCAACAAGACATTGAGGATCTGCGGCAACTGATCGAGTTTTTGAAGTCGCACGGTGTCGCCGAGTTCGACGTGGACCGCGGCGACCTGAAGATTCGTCTGAAATTCAATCCGCAGGAGGGCGCAGCGACTGGGCTGGGCGACTTGGCGCGACTGCTTCAGACAGCGCCTCAAAGTGTCGCGCAGGCCGCTGCTATACAGGCTGGACCGGTGGCGGGACTGGGCGCTGGAGCAACTGCCGCAGAGCCGGTCGCGAATGCTGACGCCGGGCTGCACATGGTGAAGTCGCCGATTGTGGGCACGTTTTATGGTTCGCCGTCTCCCGGCGCGTCGGCATTTGTTGCTCCCGGTGATCATGTGGAGAAGGGCCAGGTCATCGGCATCATTGAAGCCATGAAGCTGATGAACGAGATCGAATCGGATGTGGCCGGCGAGGTGGTGAAGTGCCTTGTCTCGAACGGTCAGGCCATCGAGTTCGGGCAGCCGCTGTTTTCGGTTCGGCAGGCATAGCTGAGCGGAGTTAGCGGGGTTAGCGGAGCTAGCGGAGTTAGAAAAAACCCCGGAGTCAGCAGAGTTAGCTGGATTAGTTCAACTGCAAAGTGAGTTATGGCGAGACCAAAGAGCTATCGCGATCTTGTAGTTTGGCAAAAGGCAATGAAGCTGGCGCGAAACGTGTATAAGTTGACCGAAAGCCTGCCCAGACGAGAGGCCTATGGCTTGGTTGATCAGATGAGACGCGCTGGCGTTTCAGTTGCGAGCAATATTGCTGAGGGATATGGACGACTAAGCGACTTACAGTTTCGGCATTTTCTGGGAACTGCCCGTGGTTCGCTTTATGAGATGCAGACCCAAGTGGAATTGGCGATGGATTTGGGGTATTTCGACAAGGAAATCGGGCGAGACTTGATGGACCAAGGAGCAGAGGTGGCGCGTATTTTGAACGGGCTGCTGAGATCGTTAAGCCCTACGCCAGGCGGCAAAGACGTCGAGGCTAGCTCCGCTAACTCCGCCAGCGCCGCTAACACCGCATCCAGGCCCACACATGTTTCGTAAGGTACTGGTAGCCAATCGAGGCGAGATCGCGCTGCGCGTGTTGAACGCGTGCCGGGAGATGGGCATTCGCACGGTTGCGGTGTACAGCGAGGCCGACCGCAATTCGCTGCATGTCAAGTTTGCCGATGAGGCGATTTGTATTGGGCCGCCGCGCGCGGCAGACAGCTACCTGAATGTTCCAGCCGTAATTTCGGCCGCAGAGATCGCCGACGTCGAGGCGATTCATCCCGGATATGGACTGCTGAGCGAGAACGCGAATTTTGCCGAGGTGTGTCGCGCGTCGAACATCAAGTTCATTGGGCCGCCGCCAGAAGTAACGCGGCTGATGGGCGAAAAAGAAAAAGCGCGGCAGTCGATGAAGAAGGCGAAGGTGCCGATTCTGCCGGGATCGGATGGAATCCTTGCCACGGCGGATGAGGCTCGCGAGTGGGCCGAGAAGGTGGGCTACCCGGTCATCCTGAAGGCCAAGGCGGGCGGCGGCGGGCGCGGGATGAGGATCGTTCGCGACGCCGAGGATTTGCCGAATCTGTTTCACGCGGCTTTTACCGAGGCAGCAAATGCGTTCGGCAACGGCGAGCTCTATATGGAGAAATTTATTGAGCAGCCGCGCCACATTGAGTTCCAAGTGCTGGCAGATGAGCATGGGAACGTAGTTTCGCTTTTTGAGCGCGAGTGCTCGATCCAGCGGCGTCACCAGAAGCTGATTGAAGAAGCGCCAAGCCTTCAGGTAACGCCGAAGATGCGCGACGAAATCGGGCGAACGCTCTGCAAGTGCATGGCCGAGATTGGCTATCAGAACGCGGGGACGGTGGAGTTCCTGATGGACGCGAGTCATCAGCTCTACTTCATCGAGATGAATACGCGCATTCAGGTGGAGCATCCGGTGACGGAGGCGATTACCGGCGTGGACCTGGTGAAAGCGCAGTTGCGCATTGCGGCCGGGGAGCGGCTGGATGCGATTCTGCCGCCGAAGCTGGAGATGCGCGGCCACGCCATTGAGTGCCGGATCAACGCGGAGCATCCCATCAAGTTCACTCCATCGGCGGGAAAGATTACGGCGTTCAACGTGCCGGGCGGGAACGGGATTCGCGTGGACACGGCGCTTTATGCCGAGGGCGTGATTCCGCCGTATTACGACTCGCTCATTGCCAAGCTGATTGCGCACGGAGTTGACCGCGCGGAGGCGATGTCGAAGATGGAACGGGCGCTCGGCCAGTTCATCGTGCAGGGGATCGATACATCGATTTCGCTGCACGAAGCGATTTTCCAGGACGCGGGGTTCAGAGCGGGGGACTTCGATACGGGGTTTGTCGAGCGATTTCTTGCAGTGCGCGCCGAGGTGGAGAAGCAGCCTGCGTTGGGCGGGCTGACGATCAACGCCAAAAAATCAAGGCAAATAGTTAACCTTTAGCCCCGCGGCACGCGCGGTTCGGTGCTGTTTCAGGTCGAATGTGTAAAGGGTACCGGCGCCGAGTTCGAGAGCCGCAGCCACATGCAGCAGATCGACAGCGCGGACGCCGATGGAAGGCGTGAGCGATTGAGCGAGATCTCTGGCCCGGGCGAAGGCGCTTTCGGGAAAAGGTTGGAGATTCAGGACGCCTGAACGGATGTCTTCTTCCAGGTCGCGAACGGCGTTATCCCGATTGATGGCCAGCATTTCCTTACGGAAGACACGCAGGCTGAATGCGTTGACAGTCTCCAGTTCGCACAATGGTGTAATCAGCAGCGATTCAGACACGCCTGCAATCAAGACGAGAGCGGCGGAAGTATTGGCGTCTCGAAAGTGGAGTGAGAACAGCACGCTGGTGTCGAGATAGATCATCGGCGCCACTCAAAGCCTGTCTTCGCGATCCGCGGAGATCAGATCGGCGCCACTCACCTCGAGTGTCTTGTCGCCGTAGTTTGCGCGCATTCGTCCCAGAAAATCTGGCAGCGGGGGTCGTTCGGTGGGCTCCGGCGTGAGGCGCGCGATGACTTTGCGGCGCTTGGTGATCTGCAATTCGTCTCCCTGGGCGAGCAGGCGCTCGACTTTCTTGAAGTCATAGCGTAGGTCGCGAACTGAGACAGTCTTCATGTGATACATTTTAGCATCACAAACTCATCTGGAAAGAGCGCCAAAGATTTTTACAGGATATTATCGCTTTTTCTTCGCCTATTCTTTCTAAAGTCAGCTATGATGTGTGGGCAACAAGGAGGTTGCCAGAATGGACGCGCAAAAGGAATTGATTGCAGAGTTCGACCGAGAGACGGCGAAGACGCGGAAGATGCTCGACGGCATCCCGGCCGACGCCGATTGGAACTTCAAACCCCATCCCAAATCGATGAGCCTGGGTCGGCTCGCGGGCCATCTTACCGACTTTGTCGGCGATTGGGGAAACCATACGCTGACGATGGACAAACTGGAATTTGCAGCGGACCACAAGTGGGAGCCGTATTCGCCGGGGAGCAAAGCGGAATTGCTGGAAAGATTTGACCAAAAACTGGCAGAGACGCGCCCGGTGCTGGTGGCGACGACAGGCGATGCGTGGGACCGAAACTGGAAGTTCGTTTATGGCGGGCAGGCGTGGATCGACGATACCAAGTACAACGTGTTTCGCGAAACCGTTCTGAACCACATGATTCATCATCGGGCGCAGCTTAGCGTGTATCTGCGTCTGATCGGTGCGAAGGTGCCGGGAGTCTACGGGCCGAGCGCGGACGAGATGCCGGGCAAGTAGTCGATTGGGAAGGGCGAGCCGGGAAAAAGGACAGCCAGGACGACACGAGCGACCTCGATGCACGCGTTTCACCGGGCGCACAGGCTTTCTTGCTCCCGGTGCCGCGCCATTTGCGGCTAGTCTTGATTCATGTCATTTTTATTTCCGAAGGTGTATCCAATCCTCGATGCGGGTGTGATTCCGCAGACGGGGCGAGCGGAGTTTCTGCGGCGATTGGGTAGTGAACTGGCCGAGAACGGCGTGACGCTGCTCGAGTACCGCAACAAGACAGGAAGCGACGCCGAGGTGCTAACGGATGCGTCGGTTTTGCGCGCGGCGTTGCCCGGGCCGAACATCAAATTGATTCTCGATGACCGGGTCGATCTTGTTGATCGTGCCGGATTTGACGGCGTGCATGTGGATGCAGGTGACGCGACGCCTGCCGAGGCTCGGCGGCTGCTTGGGCCGAGAAAAATTGTGGGCACGTTTGGCGGCAGCGAGGCGCTGCTGCCGGGGATTCTGAACGAGCCGGCAGATTATCTATCGATCGGGCCGATTTTTCCTACAACTACTAAGCCGACGACAAAGGCCCCGATCGGTGCGGATGGAGTGCGCCGTTTGCGCGCGGAGGCTGGGCCGCGCGCGGTGCTCGTTGCAGTGGGTGGCGTGACGCTGGAGACAGCTCCGGAAATTTTGATGGCAGGAGCGAGCGTGGTCGGCGTATCAGCGGCGATTTTTCGGGCGAAAGATCCTGCGGGCGAGCTCCGACGCTGGATGGACGCGCTTGGATAAGGGCACTCCAACGGGGCTGATGGCGAGTGCCGAAAATGGGAGGAAATTCTCACGAGAAAATCGGCTTAAACGAGGCGCTCTGCGCTTGGTATTGCGCGAAGTAGCTGGTCCTGTATCGTATGATTGCGTCACAAGTTGCGGCGAAGAGAATCGGTTCTGGCTCGTTCCCCGAATATTCTGTTTCGCCTGCGCCGTCTTAATTACTGCGGTGGAGGAAGTCAATCCTTGTTATCAAATCTGCTGCGCATTAAACCCATGTCACTGCTCTCGCAGGAGGCAGGCGAGCAGGGTGAGTATACGTTGAAGCGCTCGCTGGGCGCCGTGAACCTGGTGGCGCTGGGTATAGGGGCGATTATCGGCACCGGGATTTTTGTGCTCACGGGCCCCGCGGCGGCGCGATACGCCGGGCCCGGCGTTGTATATTGCTTTATCCTGGCGGCCATTGGCTGCGTCTTCGCCGGTTTGTGCTATGCGGAGTTTGCCTCGTTGATTCCCGTGGCGGGCTCCGCTTACACATACGGGTACGCGACTCTCGGCGAGATTTTTGCGTGGATTATCGGGTGGGATTTGTGCCTGGAATATGCCTTTGGCGCTGCCACGGTCTGTTCCGGATGGAGTGGTTACGTGCTAAGTCTGGGGCAGGACTTTGGCCTGCGCCTGCCGCCGGAACTGGCCGGCGTGCCGGGATCGACTTTTGTGCTTTTCGACGGCCATTGGGAGTTACTCGGGCGCGTCGCGGCCAAGCTGAATCAACTCGGCATCGATCCGGCCACGCTGCCGCAGCGCCACGGTATGTTCAACCTGGTCGCGTTTCTTGGCATCATGCTGGTGACGGTGGTGCTGGTGATCGGCATGAAGGAGTCGGCCAACTTCAACTCTGGGATTGTCGCCTTGAAGGTCACCGTACTGGTGATCTTCCTGGTGATCGGCATCTCCACGCTGGTGAAGCATCCGGAACTGCCCCGCGTGAACTGGACGCCGTTTCTGCCGCCGAATACGGGGACGTTTGGAGAATTTGGCTGGTCGGGTGTGCTGCGCGGCGCGGGAGTGATCTTTTTTGCGTACATCGGTTTTGACGCCGTCTCCACAGCAGCGCAGGAAGCAAAGAATCCCAAGCGCGATATGCCGATCGGCATTCTCGGTTCGCTCGTGATCTGCACGATCCTTTACATCCTGGTTGCGCTCACGCTGACCGGTCTTGTGAATTACAAGTTCCTCAATATTCCGGATTCGCTTGCGATCGGCATTGACGCCACGGGAGTGAAGTGGGGCAGCCTCCTGGTGAAGTTCGGCGCGCTCGGGGGCCTGACCAGCACCATGATCGTGATGTTGCTGGGGCAGAGCCGCGTATTCTTTTCGATGTCGAAGGACGGCCTGCTTCCGCCGCTTTTCAGCTACGTGCATCCCAGGTTCCGTACGCCGTGGATATCGTCGATCACTGTCGGACTGGTGGTCGCGCTGTTTGCCTCAACTCTGCCGCTGGACAAGCTGGGCGAGATGACGAGCATCGGCACGCTGCTGGCCTTTATCATCGTCTGCGCGGGAGTGATGGTGCTGCGCAAACGTAGTCCTGAATTGCCACGCCCTTTCCGCGCGCCCTTCATGCCGATGACACCCATTCTCGGAATCGGGATTTCGCTGGCCATGATGCTTGGGCTGCCGCTCGAGACCTGGGAGCGGCTTGTGATCTGGCTGATTGTCGGGCTGATTATTTATTTCGGCTATTCCGTGCGGCACAGCAAGGTGCAGAAACTGGCGAAGGCGCAGGCGGCGGACTAAGAAGCAGATTCGCGCGAAGAGCAACGGCCTCCCTTTGCGGGTGGCCGTTTTGTTTGTCAAAGAATGGACTTGCAGGCCAAGCCCAAGTAAACTAAACTAAGTGGACTTAGTTTACTCGGAGACGCCATGCGCACCATCAATATTCACGCCGCCAAGACACATCTCTCGCGGCTGGTCGAAGAGGTCGCGGCGGGAGAGCCCTTTGTTATTGCGAAGGCAGGAAAGCCGATGGCGCAAGTGATTCCCATCAGCGCGCCCAAGAAGAAGCCGAAGAAACGGATTGGCTTTATGAAGGGGGCCTACACATTGCCGGACAATGTCGAGGAGATCGACAAGCAGTTGGATAAGGAAATCGAGGAGATGTTCTACGGCAAGGACACGGGATGAAGTTCCTTCTCGATACGCACTTCATCATGTGGCTGCCGATTGGTGGCCGGGGAATAAAGCGAACTGCCCGCACTCTCCTGGAGAATTCCGACAATGAGTTTCTTTTCAGCGCGGCAAGTTTATGGGAGATTATGCTGAAGCGGGGGCGTTACCGGAGCACATTCGGTTTCGACGCGCGAGAAATTCGCCTAAAGATGCTTGAAAACGGATACGAAGAACTGCCTGTAATGGGCAAGCATGTGCTCGGCGTGGACGCGTTGGCCCCGATACATAAAGATCCCTTCGACCGGCTGCTGATTGCGCAAGCCATAGTCGAAGGGATCACTTTGCTTACTGTGGACGCAACAGTTGCCCGCTATCCCGGTCCCATCCGAAAAGTGTGAATGTTGCCTACGCCGTCGTCTTGGCGCAGAATTCATCGAAGGCGCGCGTGAGCTCGCCGGCGATGTGCTGAGCGGTGGACTGCTCAATGACGGAGCGCTGCATCAGGTAGACGAGCTTGCCATCGCGCAGGATGGCCACGGCGGGCGAGCTGGGCGGATAGCCCTCGAAGTAGCTGCGAGCGCGGTCGGTGGCCTCGCGATCCTGGCCGGCAAAGACAGTGATCTTGCGATCCGGCTGGCTGGCAGAGTTGGAGAGAGCCATGCGGATGCCGGGGCGAGCCTTGCCGGCCGCGCAGCCGCAGATGGAGTTGACGACAACGAGCGTGGTTCCGGGCTCAGCCAGCGCCGCGTCCACTTCTTCAGCGGTCCGGGTTTCTTTGATCCCAGCGTTCACTAGTTCCTCGCGCATGGGAATCACCATCATTTCTGGGTACATGTTCGCCTCCGGCAGGAAAGTTGCCTGTGGCTATTCTATCGTGTGCGGCCGTGGCGGTGTAGCCTTGAACCGATGCAGATCAAAGAAAGACAATTCCTCGCTGTTTTCACGACTTTTGCCATCGGCGGGCCGGCGCGGTGGTTTGCCGAGGCGGCGAGCGAGGCGGAGATTGCTGAAGCGAACGAGTGGGCACGCCAGCAGGGCGTGCCGCTGTTTGTGCTGGGCGGGGGTAGCAATGTGCTTGTCGCCGACGAGGGATTTGCAGGTCTGGTGCTGCACGTTGGGTTGAAGGGAATTGAGCGGGATGGCGAACGGTTTCGCGTTGGGGCGGGCGAAAGCTGGGACGAATTTGTCGAACGGGCGGTTGGTTTGGAGTGCGCGGGAGTGGAATGCCTGGCGGGGATTCCGGGGACGGTGGGCGGAACGCCGGTGCAGAACGTGGGCGCGTACGGGCAGGAGGTGGCTTCGGTCATCGAGAGCGTGCGCGCGTTTGACCTGAATGCTTGCGAGTTTGTGGAGTTCTCAAATGCGGAGTGCGGTTTTGCGTATCGGCGCAGTCGCTTCAACTCGAATGATCGCGGGCGCTACATCGTGACGCGGGTCGATTACCGGCTTCAACAGAATGGCGCGCCGCAGATTACCTACCAGGATTTGAAGGCGCACTTTGCGGGCCGGCCGACAGCGCCGACACTGGCCGAAACTGCGGGGACGGTGCGGAGTATTCGCCGAAGCAAAGGAATGTTGCTGGTGGATGGCGATCCGGATTGCCGCAGCGCAGGAAGCTTCTTCAAGAATCCCACAGTCACAGAAGAAGTGGCGGACCGTGTGCGGAAATTTGCAGAGAGCGCCGGAGTTCCGGTGAAAGTTTTTCCCGCGGAAGATGGGCTGGTGAAGATTCCCGCGGCGTGGCTTATCGAGCAGGCGGGATTCAGGAAGGGCCATTTGCTCGGCGCAGCTGGAATCTCGTCGCGGCATACTCTGGCGCTTGTGAATCTTGGTGGCGCGACGGCAAAAGAGATTCTTGCGCTGGCGGACAAGATTCGAGCGTCGGTAGAAGAGAAATTCGGCATCAGGCTGGAGATGGAGCCGGAGATGGTGGGGTTTGAAGGGCAGGGAATAGGGAATAGGGAATAGGGACTAGGGACGTAGGGACTAGTGGGCAGCCCTGCGGGGTGTGCGCAGTGTAGTGCTGATAGAATTCGGCACGAAGTCGAACAAAATCGAACGAAATTGATTAGGGAATCTGGAGAAATTCTATGAGCAATGCTGTTCCAGAGAATTCGGGCCGTCGCGAGTTCTTGCGCGCGGCTCCGTTGGCAGCCGCCGCGGGAGTCGCGCTGGCGAATTCGTCGTTTCTCGCGCCGTTAGCGGCGGCACAGGCTGCGACGGCACAGGTTGCGACTGCGCCGGGAGCTGCAGCGGCCAGCGGACCAAACTTTCAGTTGTTCACCGCTCAGGAGATTCAGGTGGATGCGAAGGCGCTCGAGGCCAGCCCGGGCAACAATAACCTGATCCAGGGAAAGAATTTTACGGTGGTGCTGACGGTTGAGACGGCAAAGAGCGCCAAGGAGTTTGAGTGGCACGAGGGGCGCGACCATATTTTGCAGGTGCTGGATGGATCGACGGTGTTCGAGGTAGGAGGGACACCGAAGGGCGCGCATAGCGAAGCTGCGGGCGAGTGGCACGCGCCGGATGCAGTGGGAGCGACAACGCTGACGCTCGAGAAGGGCGATATGCTGGTGATTCCGCGTGGCACTTTGCACAAGCGGAGCACTGCGGGAACGGTGACGTTTACGCTGATTTCGCCGATGTAAGGCAGTTTACAGTTCGTAGTTCACAGTTCGCAGCGAGAGCGATGGGGTGAGAGCTAAGAACTGCGAATTACGAACTGTCGATCAGCTAGCGGCTGCGCAGTTTGGACAGCAGGCGCAGGATCTCCAGATAGAGCCACACCAGAGTGACCATGATGCCGAACGCGGCGTACCACTCCATGTACTTAGGCGCGCCATAGGCGACTCCCTGCTCGACGAAGTCAAAGTCGAGAACAAGGTTGAGCGCGGCGACGGCGACGACGATGAGGCTGAAGCCAATGCCGACGATACCGTTGCCAAAGACGGAGCTGAAGAACGAGATGTGAAAGAAGCTGAGCAGCATCTGTGCCATGTAGAAGAGGAAGATGCCGCCAGTTGCGGCGACCACTCCGAGACGAAACTTTTCGGTGACTTTGATCAGGCCGGATTTGTAGGCCATGAGCAGCACGAAGAGAGTGCCAAAGGTGAGGGCGACGGCTTCCATGGCGATGCCGGGATAGCGCAGTTCAAACATCGCGGAAAGGCCGCCGAGCACGAGGCCTTCGAGCAGGGCATAGATGGGCGCGGTGACAGGCGACCACTCTTTTTTGAAACTGGTAATCAAGGCGAAGATGAGGCCGCCGAAGAGGCCGATCATGATCGCCGGACCGGCGAAGCTCAGATCGTGCGTCTGCATGAAGGAGTTCCACGTCCACGCAGCGGTGGCCACAGCGCACAGCAGCAGAATGCCGGTTTTGTTGATGGTGCCGCTGAGCGTCATGCGCGCCGCGGCGTCGATCAGGCTTCCGCCGTATTGGCTGCCCTGAAAGTCGCTGAATGTTTTCTGGCCGAGCGCGGGATTTGCTGTCTTGAACAGTGCCATTGAAATTACTCCGTTGTGTTGTGCGGACGTGAGCATCCTGGGGTTGATGCCGGACACTTTGGCCGCTGCTTCTATTTTATTAGATGGAAAGCCGCTCGCACGAGTTTCAAAAGCGCGGATGACCAGCTAATCGTGATTGGCAAATCGAAATTCGCTAATCCAGGGCCTGCACGCCGAACGTGCTTTCGTAGCGGGCGACGGTGGCCATGAGGTTCTCGATGGCGCTGACAGGCTGAATGCCGCCGCGCGCGCCCTGGGCCATGCAGTTCATGGCGGCGGCGGCGCAGGAGAAATCGAGCTGACGGTCAAGCGGCCAGTCGCGCAACAGGCCATAGATAAAGCCGGCGCGGAAGATGTCGCCTGCGCCAGTGGTGTCGACTACGGGCACGCGGTAAGCGGAGCTGTGATGCAACTGCTTGCCATCCCAGGCGAGCACACCATTTTCGCCGAGGGTTGCGGCGCTGAGGCGGCATCCGTAGCGCGAGTTCATGCGGCGGAGCGAGCTCTCAAGGTTCGAGTCCTGCATCAAGCGGCAGGAGAAATCTTCGCTCACGATAAGGTAGTCGATGTTGGCGACAAGCTCTTCGATGCCCGGATAGGTGTCATCGAGATCGGCCACGACGGGAATGTTGGCCGCGCGAGCCCAGCTTGCAGCCTGCGTGGCTGCGGCGGTGTCGTGGCCGTCAATATGCAGGACGCGGGCATTTACGATCCATTCGCGACGCAGGTCAGAGGGCTGGAGGACCATTTGCTGATTGCGCTGGCAAATGACGGTGCGCTCGCCGGCGGCATCGATGAGGATGATATTGTGCAGGCTCGCGCTGCCGGGGACGGTTACGATTTGCGCCTCGGCGCCGACGCGGCGGAATGCCTCCTGGTGGAGGCGCGCGTCGTCGTCGTCACCGAGCTTGCCGACATAGCGTGTGCTCAAACCCCAGGTTTGGCAGGCAACAACGGTGGTGGCTACCTGTCCGCCGGGCTGGACTGAGCGGCTGGAGTACTGGACCTTGGAGCCGGGCTGCGGAAATTGATGGAGGGGAATGAGCGTGTCTGTGGCGTTGAGACCGACGCCGACAAGATCCACTTTCGGCAAGTCAGGTTTGGGCAGGTCGGGCACACAGACATTGTAATGGGCTGACGGAAGAGGGTCTGTGCGTTGAGAATTCGAAGGCGGAATGCTGTAGGCTCAATGTATTGTTTTTCTGGTTTTGGAGTAGAGCCTTGGCGGAACAAACATCATCGCGCCCGTTTTACCGCCGGCAGCCCGGCGGGGAGCTGTATTGTGGCGGCGTTTCGCTGGAGCCGGTGGCCAAGCGATTTGGCACGCCGCTCTATGTTTATTCGGCGGATCAGATTGCTGAGCGGTTGGGGATGTTTCAGAGGGCGCTGGCGGGGCTGGATCATCTTGTCTGCTACGCGGTGAAGGCCAACTCCGCGCTGGCGATTTTGAAATTGCTGGCAAAGCGCGGCGCGGGATTCGACATCGTCTCCGGCGGCGAGCTGGAGCGCGTGCTGGCGGCAGCGCCGGAGGCTGCCGGGCGCGTGGTATTTTCCGGCGTGGGCAAGACGATTGCAGAGATTGACGCTGGCCTGAAGGCGGGCATCCTCGCATTCAACGTGGAGAGCGAGGCCGAGCTTGCGCTGCTGGCGGCGCGGGCACGCAAGCTGGGGATCCGCGCCCGATTTGCGCTGCGCGTGAACCCGGACGTTTTTGCCGATACGCATCCGTACATTTCAACCGGAATGCGCGAGCACAAATTCGGAATCGACATCAAGCGCGCGCGGATGATTTACAAACACGCGGCAGGCGATCGCTGGCTTGAGGCGCACGGAGTGAGCGTCCACATCGGATCGCAGATTCGGTCCGCTGACCCGTTTGGCGCGGCGATTGAGCGAGTGAGCAAGCTGGTGACGCAACTGAAGGGCGACGGGATTGCGCTGAAGGCGATCGATGCGGGCGGCGGCTTGGGCATCGACTACCACGACGGCAGCTTTGACGCGGCGGCCAAGGTGGAGGAGTACGCAGAGGCACTGATTCGCGCGCTTGGCGATTTCGAGGGGCAACTGCAGATTGAGCCGGGGCGATTTCTGGTGGGGCAAGCGGGCGCGCTGGTGGCGCGAGTGCTCTACGTAAAGCGCAACGGCAACAAGACCTTTGTGATTACGGACGCTGCCATGAACGATCTGATCCGGCCCGCGCTCTATCAGGCACACCATGAGATTGTTTCCGTTCGGCCGCGAACAGGGAAGGCCTGCGTTGTGGATGTGGTGGGGCCGGTGTGCGAATCCGGCGATTTTTTTGCGCGCGACCGCAAACTGCCGCCGTTAGAGCCCGGCGATCTGGTGGCGTTGCTTGATGCGGGCGCATACGGAATGGCGCAAAGTTCGAATTATAATTCGCGGCTTCGCGCGGCGGAAGTGCTGGTGGAGGGCGCGAAGGCGAGGCTGATCCGGCGGCGCGAGACGATAGGCGATTTGCTGGCGACGGAACAACTCTAGAGAGATTTGACAGCTACTGGTGCACGCCAGAGGCGGCGATGAAGCCGGCTGTGTCAGCGGATGGCCTGTTCAAGGAAGGCGTCGGGGCGGAGAAGCTCGAACCGCTGGCGTTGAGCGCAGTGGAGTAATCAGGACCGAGGCCAAGACTTTTGAGCGCGCGCGGATCGGGCATCAGCTTGGTTTGCCAGCCGTGATCGGCCTGATACTTCTGCATTGCAGCGACGGTGGTGGAGTCCCAGTCACCATTGGGATCGGCGGTGAGGTAGTGCTCGTGGGCGAGGGCCTGCTGAATCTGGGTCACGCGATCTGAATCAATGACTTGTTGGCCGCGCACTCGGCGCGATGCGTGCCGGCCGTGCGAAAGCTTGTGCGTGGCGGAACTGCTGCGGCCATTGGCGGAAGAATGGCGCGCATGCACAGCGAATGCGGGCGGCGCAAGAAGCGCGGCGGAAATCAGAACTGCCAAACCTGCACGAGACAAAGACATCTATGAACCGCCTGAAGAAAGCGAAGATTTTAAGAACTCTGCCTTAAAGTCTAACCAATGTCTCAAAATGCGGCAAGGAGAAAAGGAATCAGCCGGATTGGTTTGATTACTTTGGAAACCTGCGCCGGGATTAGTGATTTGAGCCCGGCGCTGCCGTGGAGCGCTACAAAGTGCCACCGATGTAGTTGATTCCCTGGTCGGGATGCTTCGGGTCGATGACCTCAAAGACCACATCGTCGCCGGTTTTGAGCTTGCTGACCACGGCGTCAAACTGATCCTTGCCGGGTGTAGGCTGCCGGTTGATGTGAGTAATGACCAGGCCTGTTGACAGCCCTTGCAGGTCTGCGAAGGAGCCGGGGCGGACCGATTCAACGATTACGCCGGAGGCGTGAATGCGGGAGACCGTAGCTGGCGGTACTTCCTGCACGACGATGCCAAGCTTGGCTTCGCCCGCACCGATGATGCTGTTGTCAGCGCTTTCCGGCTGCGGATTATTGAGATCGGCAAAGACTGTGTCGCGATCGCCGATGGTCACTGTTGTGTCCTCGGATTTGCCATCGCGGTTGTAACCGAGGTGAATGGTGGATCCGGGCCTGCGGCTGGCGATCTCGTTGACCAGATCGTCGCCGTCCTTGATGGGGCGGCCATCGATGGCGACGATGATGTCGCCCGCCTTGAGGCCTGCCTTGTCTGCCGGGCCGCCGGGCTGAACCTCTTGCACGAGGACGCCATTTTTGAAGCCGTAGACGCGATTGACTGCGCCCGAGAGGCCTTCGCGGAACTGGATGCCGATTGAGCCGCGGGTGACCTTGTGGCTGGGGCTGATGAGGTCGTTATAAACGTCGACAACGGTGTTCGATGGCATGGCGAAGCCGATGCCCTGATAGCCGGCCGATTGCGTGTAGATGGCAGTGTTGACGCCGATGACTTCGCCATTCATGTTGAGCAACGGGCCGCCGGAGTTGCCGGGATTGATGGCCGCGTCAGTCTGAATGAAGTGCTGGAACTGGCCCGGCGCACCCTGATCGATGGTGCGGTTTTTGGCGGAGATGATGCCGGCGGTGACGGTCTGAGCCAACGCGAATGGGCTGCCGATGGCCTCGACCCAGTCGCCGACTTGCGCAGTGTCAGAGTTGCCCATCTTGACCGTGGGTAGCGGTGAGCTGGTGTCGATTTTGATGACGGCGAGGTCGGTCGCTTTATCTACTCCGATAACGCGAGCGGGACGGCCGAGGTCCTGAGTGTCGGGATCGGTAGAGAGCTTGACGTAGATTTTGTCGGCTTTGTCGATGACGTGATTGTTGGTGATGATGTAGCCCTTGGCGTCGACGATGAAGCCGGAGCCAAGCGACTCCTGCACTTCACCGGTGTCGCCGCCCTGATCGGGCCCAGGAGCCTGGCCGCCGAAGAAGCGGTTGAAGAAGTTCTGGAAGTCATCCTGACCCTGACCCTGCTGATCATTGTCGCCGGGGTTCTGGCCGGGATTCTGCGGATTGGGCTGCGTGTGGAACTGATGGAAGTTGCGACGGCCGCCATTCTGCGACTGCTTGGGCAGGGTCTCGGTGTTGATGTTCACGACCGCCGGACCCACGAACTTGGCAATTTTTACAAAGTCATTGGGCGGAACTGGAGTGGTGACAACTTTGAGAGGCGTTGCATCGGTGCTGCTGTTCTGGGTTTCCTGGCCGCGGACACCGTGAGCGGCAAACGATCCGGCGACTACGGCGGCAGAGACGGTGGCAAGCAGAATAAAGACTGAAGCGAGACGGCGCGAGCGAAGCCGTTCGAAAAGAGATTTCATAGGGTTTAATGTCCTCGTAAAACGCATGTGCCGCAGGCCGGCGTTTGGATAGCGCTACCTCTTCAGTATATCCATCGATAGCCGATGGGGGAGCGGACCCGGCAGTAACGCTTCCGCGTCCCACAACAGCCTGGAGTAAGCGGAAGCCACGCCCTGAGAGATTAGACGCGGCAGGGAAGAAAAAAGCCGCGCGAGGGCTGGAGCGGGCGGGCGCAGGCGGAGAAAAGCTGCGCTACTGGTCTTCTATTGGTCGGCGGCCCATTCCAGCATGGCGAGGGTGAGAAGAAGGACACGCTTGAGCGCGAGCTCGCGGTTTTTCGACGAATACCATTCGTGCAGTGTGTGAGCATCGCCGCCGTCGCCGCCGGCGCCGATGGATAGAGCGGGGACACCAAGAGCCAGAGGAATGTTTGCGTCAGTGGAGCCGAGACGAAGGTCGGTGCGCAGG
Organism: Acidobacteriaceae bacterium; assembly: GCA_003134815.1. Taxonomy (GTDB): domain Bacteria; phylum Acidobacteriota; class Terriglobia; order Terriglobales; family Acidobacteriaceae; genus Telmatobacter. Next base: position 25,789 of record PLCO01000037.1, read on the forward strand.
CCGAGATGGCGGTCGACAGCGCGCAGGGTTGAGAGCAGCGCGGAATCGTTGGGGAGTTGCGCAGCGGGACGGTCGCCGATTTTAGAGAGCGCGAAAGACAGGCGCGAGCGCGAGCCCGCGCCAGCGGCCTTTGCCCGTCGATTGCAGCGATCGACTGCATCCTCGACGGCGCGGTGGAGGGCAACTTCAAGACGGAGCAGCTGTTCGGGGTCAGTGGAGCGGAAGTCGACATTCGCCTGCGCGCTTTCAGGAATCGAGTTAACGCTGATGCCTCCGCGAACGGTGCCGAGGTTGAGCGTGGTGCGGGGTTCGACGGGGAGCGGAGTTTCAGCCAGCGCGGCGAGAGCGGAAGCAAGCGCAGCAATGGGATTGGGAATGCCCGCATCGGTGAAGCTGTGGCCGCCGGGACCGGTGATGGCGATTTGAAAGCGGCGGCTGCCGAGAGCCTGAGTGACGGCACCGTCCGCGCCGGGCCCATCGAGAACGATGTGAGCGGCGATGCGGCCGGCGAGCGCGCTGTGATCGTAGATGTGGCGCACGCCGCGCAGGTCGCCCTCGCCTTCTTCGCCGACGTTGCCGAGAATGACGAGGGGAACGGGCAGTGCGAGTTCCTCGTTTGAAGCGCCGGCGTGAATGAGAGCGCTGACGACGGCCAGCATTCCCGCCACACCGGCCGCATTGTCGCTGGCGCCTGGAGCCTGAAGGCGATCGCCGTCGAGCAGCGGATGAAGCGGAGTTGAGGCGGGGAAGACAGTGTCAATGTGAGCGGAGAGGAGAATGACCGGACCGGTGCTGTCGGCGGGAATATTCGCGGCGGGAAGGGTTCCGAGAACGTTGCCGGCGGCGTCGATCTCGACATTGCTGAGGCCTATCTGCGTAAAACGCTCGGCGAGCCACCGGGCGCGAGCCTGTTCGCCGTGCGTGGGCGCCGGAATCGCGACAAGCGCGATCTGCCAATCCATGATGGTTTTGGGATTTGCGTGCAGCCAGGTAAAGGCGGCGTGGACGGGCCTTTTTGCAGCGAGGGCAGTGACGCGCGAGAACGCCGAAGCTGAAGATAGAACCGGCATGGAGGTGATCATTAGAGTAGCAGGGTCAATTGCTAATGGCTTCAAAGAGGAGCGAAGGACGACTATGAACCGAGAAGCCGCCGCGCCAGCAACGATTGCATATCTCTGCGGCCATCGGCTATAAGGGCTATGTGTATCGTGTCACCGCGGACTCTATAGAGAATCCGGTAGGGCTTGAAGAATACCTGCCGATAATCCCGCTTTCCGATTGCAAGCAGTTCGGGAGGGTAAGCCCCGCGGTGGGGAAGCTCGCGCAGCGATAACGCTGCCTCGACGATCTTTCTGGCTACGTAGTCCGCTTTCTCCGGCGAGTCATGACTGGATATATAGTCATGGAGACTTCTTAGATCTTTTCGCGCACCGGGAGTGAACTTGACAATCGGGCGCATCAGGCTCGCTTTGCCTCCATGTCATATTCGGCCATGACTTCTTCGATCGGCACCGAATCTCCCGCTTCGATTTCCTTGTCCGCAATGGCCAGCACCTTCAACAAAGCGAGCGTCTCCTGTGTTTGCTCATAACTGGCAATGTCGACGAGTACTGCGCGTGCTTCGCCATTTTGTGTAATGACGATGGGTTCGCGCTCCTCGGCAATTCTGTCCAGGAGTTCGGCGGCATGAGATTTGACGTAGCTGATTGGCTTGATCTGGGTCGAGTAACGCATAGTGGCCTCCGCCGTCGCAGTCTAGTCCAAATATAGTCTTTTTATAGACCGAAAGTCCGCACGAGTCCAGTGCGGTGTTTCGCGAACTATGCTTCTGACGGGGATTCCGGCGGGTAGTCGACGGAGTGGAGGAAGAGGCCGCGCGCGGGCGCTGTTGGGCCGGCTTCGGATCGGCTGCGCGCGGCGAGAATACGCGGGATTTCTTCGAGGGCGAGATGGCCGCGGCCGACATCGATCATGGTGCCGACCAGATTGCGCACCATGTGGTGCAGGAAGGCGTTGCCGCGGATGCGATAGATGAGAAGCTCGCCGGCCTCTGTGAAGCGTTGCTCCCAAATTGAAGTGAAGATTTTGCGGACGGTTTCTTTCTGGACATGGACGCGGTTCATTGGCACGAGGTTCGTTGGGATGAGGTTCATTGACTGATCGGAACTGCGACATCCTAGGTCGGGATCGGTTGCGGCAAAGCTGAGAAAGTCGTGCTCTCCCAGGAAGAGGCGCGCGACGGCCTGAAGCGCGTCGAGCGAGAGCGGCCAGGGGCAGGCGTAAACATAGCGGGCGAGGAAGGGTGGGCAGATGAAAGGCGGGGAATCGGCGGCGCGGAGGATGCGATATTCGTAAGTCTTGGCGATGGCGGAGTGGCGCGCATGAAAGGTGCTTGGCACCGTTCGGGTTTCGGAGATGCGGATCGACGAGGGGAGCGTGCGATTGAGAGCGCGGAGCAGATTGCCGGGCGGAATGGGAGCGCGCAGAGCGAAGCTTGCGACCTGCGCGAGAGCGTGCACACCGGCGTCGGTGCGGCCTGAGCCCTGGGGCAGAGGCGATTCGCCGGTAACGCGGCCGAGAGCGGCCTGAAGCTTGCCCTGAATGGTTGGAAGGCCAGGCTGGATTTGCCAGCCCTGAAAGTCGGTACCGTCGTAGGCGAGGGTGAGCTTCCAGGTTTGGAGGTTGGAATCGGGTTGGGGCTGGTCGGGCATTTGGAATCGCTGCTTATGAGCGTAATTGACAAGGGCGGCCCGGAAACTGAGGGCGGTGCGGAAGCATCGCCGAGGGTGCGATTCGGGGCCGAAACGTGCCGTTTTGCGCACGAAAATTGATAAAAATCGCAAAAAATCGAGACGGATTTTGAGTCAATTACGCTGATTCTAAAAATAGTTAGAGGGAAAATCCACCTCTGGAAGTGTATAAAATCACTGCTTTGGCTATTTTCCGCCTCAAGCGAGCCGTGGAACGCGCAGGTGCCGCGGTGCTCGATGAGTTCCCATCCCAAAGCAAGCCTGAATAAAGTTTCAAGGGTCGAGGTGGTCCGGCCGTGTATCGAGGGGTTGCTCATAGTTTGATAATGCGCCAAGTGCAGGCATTATCCGGCAAACCTGGGAAAGGAAATATTCTATTTGGATTGAGAGAGATGGGGAGAAATTCGTCCTTGGAGAGGCTTGACATGAGGAGTGGGGGTTGCGCTCGGGGCGGGTCTGGCAGTATTTTACTAACCAGTTAGTTAAAAATGGACTGCATAGCGAGAAAGTTCATGGCGTAGAAATTGAAAGGCGATCGGAGTCGAAGTCTCCAGCGAATCATTTATAGAACTTGCGCGCATAGAACTTGCTCGCGTGCGCCTGGTTCCCTAGGGCGGCGATCATCCGACAAAGAGATCAGAGTTCGGAGATCAGGGTTCGCGAGGGAATTCGGGTTTCGTGCAGGTGAAGGGACGATTTCGATCATTTTGCGGAATGAAACGAATGCGGGGAACGAGAGAGGTATCCATTTCGTAATCATGTTCGTAAGCAGGGAAGAGCCTCACAGGGCCACGTTGAAGCGATAATCGTCTTGGCGAACACAAATGGGAATTTGGAGCTGCGAGTTGACCATTGGGAGCCATTGGGATTCAGACAGGGCCGACAGGGCAAACGACAAGCGCAAAAAACCGGCAGCGTAACGAATTGTGGAGAGAGAGCATGCATTTTTACAGGAATAGTGTGGGATTTGGGATGCAGAGCGCAGATGGCAGTGAGCGTAATGGGACGAGCCCAAGCGAGGCCGGCCATGGCAAAGCGCGACGGAGCAGTTCGGCGCCGAGGGAACAGGTTGTGAGAAAGCGCAGCGATCGTTTGCGCGCCGTTGCGGGCGTGTTGCTGACGCTGGTGGCGACGATGCCCCCGAGTTATGGGCAGCAGGCTGGCGCAAACCCCAACGCGCCGGGCCAGACCGCGGACAAGGCGGCTTCGGAACTGCCGGCAGCGCCGGCGCCGGTCGCGACGCAGCCGTACCCGCTGCGCACCTCGAGCCGCGATTATTCCAAGCCCTTCGGGAGCTGGCTGCGCAATCCGATCGGCGTTTACTGGCCGACGAACATTCCCAAGGCGAGCTTCAACAATTCCGTACGGCTTACCGACCTGGTGAAGGACGGAAAGATTTATCTCAGCCTGTCGGATGCGATTGCGCTGGCGATCGAGAACAACTACGACATTGCGATCGCGCGCTATGACATGGACATTGCGGACACGGATATTCTGCGCACCAAAACCGGAGCGACACCTCTGGGTGCGCCCTCGGGGCTGCTGACGGGAACTCAGGGCGGATCGACGTCAACGCTCTCGACTGGCGGCGGTCCGGGCGGCACGACGGGAGGCGCTGGCGGAGCCGGCTCAGGGCTCGGCGGAATATCGTTCACCACGGCCGGGGCTGGACCGCCGCCGGAGAATCTCGATCCGCAGGTGACAGCGGCGCTGAACTTCGACAGCCAAAGCACGCCAGTCACCAACTTTTTTACCGGTGGATCCAGCACCAACAATACATACAACTTCGCATACAGTCAGGGATTCATCACTGGTACGGCGTTTCAGTTTGCCTGGAACAACTCGCGCCAAACCAATACAAACGGTTTGACTGCTACCTTTAGCCCGCAGTACAACTCATCTTTCAGGGCTCAACTAACGCAGCACCTTCTGCAGGGCGGCGGCATCTGGATCAACAAACGCTTCATGTATCAGGCGCTGAATGACCGACGTATTACGGATTCCTCATTCCGGCAGCAGATTCTCTACACCGTGAACCAGGTGGAGACGATCTACTGGGGGCTGGTGCAGTCCTACGAGGATGTGCAAGCCAAGGAGCGCGCTCTGGATCAGAGCAACCAACTGCTGGTCGACAACAAGAAGCAACTTGAGATCGGCACCATGGCGCCGCTGGATGTGGTGAACGCCGAATCGAGCGTTGCGACGGACCAACAGGGGTTGATCAGCGCGCAGAGCGCATTGAACTATCAGCAGCAGATCATCAAGCAGGCGATCGCGCGCAACCTGAACGATCCGGCGCTGTCGGCTGCACCCGTCATTCCAACCGATCGCGTAACCCTGGAAGCGATCCCGGAGGAGGGCCAGCCGGTGGAGGCGCTGGTACAGGAGGCGTTCCAGCAGAGGCCGGAACTGGAGCAGGCGGTGCTGACGCTGAAGAACGACGAGATCACGCTGAAGGGCGCGCGGAACGCATTGCTTCCGACGGTCGATGTGATCGGCTACCTGGGCGGATCGGGCATTGCGGGAACCTACAATCCGAATTGCGTGCCCTCTCCCTTTTCAACCTGTCCAACAGGCGGGATAGGCGGACCTGGAACAGGTCTTCACAACACATTTGACAACTCCTCTCCGGACAAGGGATTCGGCTTCAACATCACAATCCCCATCCGCGACCGCTATGCGCAGTCGGTGCAGGAGCGCTCGTTGATGGAATACCGGCAGGCGGAGCTGCGGCTGGAGCAACTGCACACGGAGATCCGGATGCAGGTGGTGAACGCGATGTTTGCGCTGAACAACGATCGCGCACAGGTGAGAGCCGCATTGGCCGCGCGCGATTATGCGCAGCAAAGTCTTGACGCGGAACAGAAAAAGCTGCACCTTGGCGCATCCACGACCGCGAATGTGCTGCTGCAGGATCGCAGCCTGGCGGGCATGGAGGACAACCTGATTGCCGCGCACGCTGCCTATGCAAAGGACCGCTCGGGGCTTTACCAGACCCTGGCTTCGACGCTGCAGCATTACAACATCAACTTGACGGAAGCCGCCTCAGGGACAGTGACGACGACACCCGTGGTGCCTGGTGTTGAAGCTGCGCCACCGGGAAATGAGCCGACGATGACTCCGCCAGCGACGCCAGAGCAGCCGGCAACGCCGCCGCCGGCGCAATAGGGGTTGCTGTGCTATCCCCGGTCCCCAAATGCGAGGGACCGGGGGCACCCAGGATCGGTGAGATGACGAGATGGCCCGGCGAGATGCCGGGCCGCTTTGTTTGTGGGGGACGAATGCGGGCGAGGACGCCCGCACGACAGCCGGCCGGGAGGCCGGCGCTACATGTTAGCCACTGAACCCGCGCTACATTCCAAGACAGCGAACCGTTGCTACGCTATCGCTCGGCGACGCGGTCCAAAAGATCAAAGAATTCAGGGAAGCTGATGTCGGCTGAATCTGCGCCCTGGATGAGCGTGTCGCCGGTGGCGCGGAGAGCGGCGACGCTGAAGGCCATGGCGATGCGATGATCGCCGCCGGAGTCGATGGTTGCGCCGTGAAGGGCTTGTCCGCCGGGAATGTCGAGGCCATCGTCGAACTCCTGGACTTCCGCTCCCATGGAGCGAAGATTCGTCGCGACAAGAGCGATGCGATCGGATTCCTTGACGCGCAACTCGCGCGCGCCGCGAATGCGAATTCCGCCACTGGTGAAGGGCGCGACAGCCGCGAGTACGGGCAGCTCATCAATAAGCTGCGCCGCGAGAGCGCCGCTGACTTCAGTTGATCCAAGGCCCTCGGGCGGCGCAGAAATCTGCACGACCCCGACCAGCTCGTCGTGCTTTTCTTCAAGATTGAGGACGGAGATACGCGCTCCGAGAGCGGTGAGCACGTCGAGCAGTGTTGCGCGTGTGGGATTGAGGCCGACGGAGTCGAGGACGAGACTGGAGCCCGGAAAGAGGGCGGCGGCGCAGAGGAAGAATGCGGCGGAGGAGAGATCGCCGGGGACTGCCGCGTCAATGGCGTGGAGCGATTGCGAGCCGGTGATGGAGATTGCGGTTGATGTGCGGGTGAGCGTTGCACCGAATGCCCGGAGGGCGAGCTCGCTGTGGTCACGGGTGCGGACTTCTTCGAGGATGGTTGTGGTTCCAGCAGTTTGCAGAGCAGCGAAAAGAATGCAGCTCTTGACCTGCGCGCTGGGAACGGGAGTGGCGTAGTCGATGGCATGGAGAGTGGCTCCGTCGATGGTGAGCGGGGCATGGCCATCGGTGAGCGTGAGGCGCGCGCCCATAGCTTCAAGAGGTTTGCGAATGCGCTCCATGGGACGGCGCGAGAGCGAGGCGTCGCCGATCAGCGTGAAGCGGCCGGATTGCGGCGCGAGAAGGCCGGAGATCATGCGCATGGTCGAGCCGGAATTTCCGCAATCGAGGGGATGAGCTGGAGGCGCGACGCGGCCGGCGACGCCGGTGATTTCAATGGAGTCGGGGCTGGTGCGGTTTACTTTTGCGCCGAGCGACTGCATGCAGGCGAGTGTAGAAGCGCAGTCGGCTCCGGTGGAGAAGTTGGTGAAGCGCGAAGTGCCCTCGGCGAAGCCGCCGAGCATTGCGTAGCGATGGCTGATGGATTTGTCGCCGGGCAGGCGAAGGCTGCCGATGATGTTTCGAGCGGGATGGATGAGTCGTTCCTGTACGGCGGCTGGCAAGCGGGCTCCCTTGTAGTGGGTCGTCTCTTAGAGTCTATCGAATGAGGAGCCTGGAGCCGGCAATCAAGGATCGTTTGCCCTTTGATGAGGAACGGCTGAGAGGCCGGCGATTGAACCGAATTCCCGACCTGAAAACCTCCAGATTCAGCCATGGCGCAAAATGCGAGGGAACGGTATCATGTGGAGGACTAAATTCGTCTAACTTTACGGTAACCGGGGAAAACCTTGAAACGAATTCTTGCTCCTGTGGCGGGTGCCATTGCACTCAGCCTGTGTCTGGGAAGTCTGACCGGCTGCGGTGGCTCGTCGAATACCGCGCCGCCGCCGCCACCTCCTGTACCGTCGATCACAAGTTTCGCGGCAAGTCCAACGACCGTTACCGCAGGAACAAGCGGAACGTTGACGGGAGTCTTCGTGAACGGGACGGGCGTGATCACGCCAGGCAATCTTCCGGCTACTAGTGGAAATCCGGTCACCGTAACCCCGGCGGCGACGACGATCTATACGCTCACAGTCACGCCAACCAGCGGAACCGCTGTCACGCAGACTGCAACAATCACGGTGATTCCCGCGCCGACGATTACGAGCTTCGTGGCAAGTCCATCGACGATTACGGTGGGCGGAAGCTCCAGCCTGACGGCTGTTTTTGCCAACGGCACAGGCGTGATCACGCCGGGGAATATCGCCGTCACCAGCGGAACGGCGGTGAGCGTGAGCCCGGCCGCGACGACTACGTATACCCTGACGGTGACTCCCCCCGCCACTGGGACCGCGATCACGCAGATGGCGACAGTTACCGTGAATCCTGCGGCGATGATCACGAGCTTCACGCCAAGTCCAGCAACGATCACGACAGGAACAAGCTCCAGCCTTACGGCGGTATTTGCGAATGGCACGGGAATGATCACACCGGGCAACGTTCCTGTTACCAGCGGGACACCGGTTAGCGTGAGTCCGACGACAACTACGACTTACACACTCACGGTGACTCCACCTGCCGGCGGGACCGCGCCCACTCAGACGGCGACCGTGACCGTCGTTCCCGCACCGACGATCACCAGCTTTGCAGCCAGTCCAACAACCGTCGGGTCGGGAGGAAGCTCGAACCTGACGGGAGTATTTGCCAACGGCACGGGTGTGATTACGCCGGGCAATATTACGGTGACCAGCGGGACGCCGGTGAGCGTGAGCCCGACAGCGACGACCACATATACGCTCACGGTCACCAACGCTGCCGGGACGGCGATCACTCAGATGGCGACGGTGACTTATAGCGCAACGGCTCCCGCGATCACCACCTTCAACGCCACTCCGGGAACGATTGGCGCAGGGCAAAGCTCAAGCCTGCTGGCCGATTTCGTGAACGGGACGGGCGTGATTACGCCGGGAAATATTGCGGTGACCAGCGGAACGGCGGTGAACGTGAGTCCGGCCGCAACTACCACCTACACTCTGACCGTTACGCCTGTGACCGGTACGCCGGTGACTGGGATGGTGACTGTCACAGTCGATCCCGCGCCGACGATCACGAGTTTCGGGGCGAGCCCAGCGACCATAACTTCGGGAACAAGCTCCGGCCTGACGGCGGTTTTTGCCAACGGCACGGGAGTGATCACTCCGGGCAATATCACTGTGACCAGTGGGACGCCGGTGAGCGTGAGCCCCACGACGACAACTATCTATACGCTGACTGTCACTCCTCCCCTGGGCACTGCGATCACGCAGACGACTACGGTTTTTATTTCAAGCTCGGTAACGGTGAACGAGTCAAGCAGCGGACCGGCTGTGACGGACCAGATTCTAGGCATGAATATGGCGGCCTGGTACGACCAGGTGGGCAATGCGACGGCTGTCAATGGCGCGTTCGCGCAGGCGGGCATCAAGGCCATTCGCTGGCCGGGCGGCTCATGGTCTGACGAATATCACTGGCAGACGCCCAACAGCTCGTCCGATCCCAGTCTGCCTTTCATGTGCCATAACAACTCATCAACCGGGGTTCCAGACGGAACCACCACCTGGGGCGGCTACAGCACCTTCGCGGAGTTCGTCACCAGCATTGTGCAGGGCGGAAGCTACGACCTTGCCCTCACTGCCGACTACGGCACCAACGCGGCCTGCACCGGACCCGGCCAGCCAAGCGAGGCCGCCGCATGGGCGGCTGCGGCTCTTACCGACGGCGTCACAGTGAGCCACATGACGGTGGGCAACGAGGAATACGGGAGCTGGGAGACAGACCTGCATACCCTTAAGAACAACGCGGCAACTTACGCCGCTGCGACGGCGGGAGCCAGCGGCTACTATGCGTTGGTCAAGGCGGCTTCTCCGAGCACTCTGGTCGGTGTCGCGGTGAACCCCGGCAACTCCCCGGCGTGGGATCCGACGGTGCTCGCCAATGCGCCTTACGATTTCGTGGAATACCACTATTATCCAGAGGCGCCGGGTAGCGAGAGCGACACGTTTTTGGTGCACCAGGCCGCGCAGGCGTTGACGACGAACATCAACACCATCAAGTCGGAGCTGAATACGGCCGGAAAACCGAACACGCCCATTTACGTGGGCGAGATCGGGGGGCCCTACAGCAATCCGGGCAAACAGAGCTGGTCAATTACACAGGGCTTGTATACCGGCCAGGTGCTGGGAGAGATGATGAACGATGGAATCTCGCGCCTGACATGGTGGATCGGATTTGGAAATTGTAACGGCACCGGACCTTCAAACGATCCCGCGAATTTCAGCGCTTCGCTCTATGGATGGCAGGCCTTCGGGGCCTACAACGTATTTTCCGATGGGCCCTCGGACGGCAGCTGCCCGAACGCGGGTCCCATCGGCACGATGTCTCCTTCAGCGCGAGCGTTTCAGCTCTTCAGCAATGTGGCCGTCAACGGCGAATTTGCGCTGACCGCGACCGCGGCCGGCGATACGACGAATGTGGTTGCGTATGCAGCAACCCATAGCGGCGGGACGGCGCTGGTGTTGTTCAACCGGAACGAAAATGCCAACGCGCCGGTCACGGTTACGCTCTCTGGAAAATCCTCTTCACCCGGCGTCACCGTAGAGACCTACGACAAGGCGATCTACGATATGTCAAACCCGGCGACCACGAACACCTGGGCTCCGCCTGTGACGACCAATCTTGGCGCGCAAACTCTGCCGCTGAGTTTGACACTGGCGCCGTGGAGCATGAACGTGGTGATCATTCAGTAGCGGTGGGCACTGATTGTTGGCAGTTATGGACGCCGAAGGTTAGCGTCGCGCCGGACCGTTAGTGGGCAGTTCTGAGAAGCTCTCCTTCCGGGGCCAAACAGGCTGCGGAAAAAGTCCCAAGGGAATGACTGTTTTTTCAGAGGTTTTGTTTTAAGAGATAGATATGCGTGGAGACGATGAGTTGCAGTGAGGGACGTTCAGTTACGTGACGCTGGAACAGGCGCGAGCGCAAGATCTTGAGGCTAGACCGTATGATTTTAAGGAATCAATCCGTCTAACCTTTCGGTAACCGGGGAAACCCTTGAAACGAATACTTGCTCCTTTGGCGTGTGCCGTGGCTCTCAGCCTGTGCATGGGAGGGATGATCGGCTGCGTCGGCTCGTCCAGCTTCACGATGCCTCCTCCGCCTCCTGTACCCTCGATCACCAGTTTCACGGCGAGCCCGGCGACGGTTACAGCAGGAACAAGCGCAACGTTGACAGGCGTCTTTGTGAATGGGACGGGCGTGATCACCCCTGGGAACCTCCCCGTGACGAGTGGAATACCAGTCACCGCGAGCCCGACCGCAACGACGACCTATACGCTCATCGTTACCCCATCAAGCGGAGCACCGGTGACGCAGGTGACGACGATCGTCGTGGATCCAGCGCCAACGATTACGAGCTTCGTGGCCGCTCCCGGAACGATCACCGCGGGCGGGAACGCCAGCCTGACGGCAGTATTTGCCAACGGTACGGGCGTGATTACGCCGGGAAACTATAGCGTCACCAGCGGAGTATCGCAGAACGTCAACCCGACGACGACAACTACTTATACGCTCACGGTTACCCCCACAAGCGGGACTGCGATCACACAAACAGCGACAGTGACCGTGAATCCTGCGCCGACGATTACGAGCTTTGCGGCGAGTCCGGCAACGATCACCACGGGAGGGAGCGCCAGCTTGACGGCAGTATTTGCCAATGGCGCGGGGGTGATCACGCCCGGCAATCTCGCTGTTACGAGCGGGACACCGGTTAGCGTGAGCCCGACGACGACGACTATTTATACGCTTACAGTGAGTCCCCCTGCCGGTGGGACTGCGATCACACAAACAGCGACAGTGATCGTGAATGCTGCGGCGTCGATCACGAGTTTCGCACCAAGTCCGGCAACGATCACCGCTGGCGGAAGCTCCAGCCTGACGGCGGTTTTTGCCAACGGCACGGGTGTGATTACGCCGGGCAATCTCGCTGTTGCGAGCGGAACACCGGTTAGTGTGAGCCCGACGACGACCACTACCTATACGCTCACGGTGACTCCCCCTGCTGGCGGGACCGCGATCACTCAGACGACGACTGTAACAGTCGATCCTGCGCCGACGATTACCAGCTTTGCGGCGAGTCCGGCAACGATCACGGCAGGAGGGAGCTCCAGCCTGACGGCGGTTTTTGCCAATGGCACTGGAGTGATCACGCCGGGCAATATCTCGGTGACCAGTGGGGTAGCTGTCAGCGTGAGCCCGACGGCAACGACTACCTACACTCTGACCGTCACGCCTACGACCGGGACACCGGTGACCGGGACAGTGACTGTAACCGTCGATCCTGCGCCGACGATCACCAGCTTTGCGGCTAGTCCGGCAACGGTCGGGTCAGGAGGAAGCTCGAACCTGACGGGAGTATTTGCCAACGGCACAGGGGTGATTACGCCGGGCAATCTCGCTGTTACGAGCGGGACACCGGTCAGCGTGAGCCCGACAGCGACGACCACGTATACGCTCACAGTTACCAATGCTGCCGGGACGGCGGTGACGCAGATTGCGATTGTAACTTATAGCGCCACTGCGCCGACGATCACGAGTTTCGGGGCGAGCCTAGCAACCATAACATCGGGAACAAGCTCCGGCCTGACGGCGGTTTTTGCCAACGGCACTGGAGTGATTACGCCGGGCAATATCACGGTGACTAGTGGGGTAGCTGTGAGCGTGAGCCCGACGGCAACGACTACCTACACTCTGACCGTAACGCCTACGACCGGGACGCCGGTGACCGGGACAGTGACTGTAACCGTCGATCCTGCGCCGACGATTACGAGCTTTGCGGCGAGTCCGGCAACGATCACCACAGGAGGGAGCTCCAGCCTGACGGCGGTTTTTGCCAATGGCACTGGAGTGATCACGCCGGGCAATATCTCGGTGACCAGTGGGGTAGCTGTCAGCGTGAGGCCGACGGCGACCACTACCTATACCCTCACCGTCACCAATGCTGCCGGGACGGCGATCACGCAGACAGCGACAGTGACCGTGAATCCTGCGCCGACGATTACGAGCTTTGCGGCGAGTCCGGCAACGATCACCGCGGGAGGTACTACCGGTTCAAATCTGACGGCAGTATTTGCCAACGGCACGGGTGTGATTACGCCGGGAAATATCGCTGTCACGAGCGGAACACCGGTGAGCGTGAGCCCGACGACAACTACTACTTACACGCTCACTGTGACTCCGCCTGCCGGCGGGACTGCGCCCACTCAGACGGCGACAGTGACAGTCGATCCCGCACCGACGATCACCAGCTTTGCAGCCAATCCAACAACCGTCGGGTCAGGAGGAAGCTCGAACCTGACGGGGGTCTTTGCCAATGGCACTGGAGTGATCACGCCGGGCAATATCTCGGTGACCAGTGGGGTAGCTGTCAGCGTGAGCCCGACGGCGACCACTACCTATATCCTCACCGTCACCAATGCTGCCGGGACAGCGATCACGCAGATTGCAACTGTAACTTATAGCGCAACAGCGCCCGTGATTACGAGCTTCGTGGCGAGCCCGTCGACGATCACAGTAGGAAACAGCTCCAGCCTGACGGCAGTATTTGCCAATGGCGCGGGCGTCGTCACGCCGGGCAATCTCGCTGTTACGAGCGGGACACCGGTTAGTGTGAGCCCGGCAGTAACGACGACCTATACGCTTACGGTGACGCCAACCAGCGGAACTGCGGTCACGCAGACGGCCACGATCACTGTGAATCCTGCGCCGACGATTACCAGCTTTGCGGTGAGTCCGGCAACGATCACCACGGGAGGGAGCGCCAGCTTGACGGCGGTATTCGCCAACGGCACGGGCGTGATCACGCCCGGCAATCTCGCAGTTACGAGCGGAGTACCTCAAGCGGTCAACCCCACTGTGACCACGACCTATACGCTTACGGTCACTCCGCCTGCCGGCGGGACTGCGCCCACTCAGACGGCGACGGTGACCGTGAATCCTGCGCCTACGATTATCAGCTTTGCGGCGAGTCCGGCAACGATCACCGCGGGAGGTACTACCGGTTCAAACCTGACGGCGGTTTTCGCCAACGGCACTGGTGTGATTACGCCGGGCAACTATACCGTCACTACTGGAGTAGCGCAACCGGTCAATCCCACTGTGACAACTACCTATACGCTCACGGTGACTCCCCCTGCAGGCGGGACCGCGCCCACTCAGACGGCGACAGTGACCGTGAATCCCGCGCCGACGATCACCAGCTTTGCGGCGAGTCCGGCAACCGTCGGGTCGGGAGGAAGCTCGAACCTGACGGGAGTCTTTTCGAACGGCACAGGCGTGATTACGCCGGGCAATCTTGCCGTGACCAGCGGAACGGCGGTGAACGTGAGCCCGGCGGCAACTACTACCTACACCTTGACCGTAACGCCTACGACCGGGACGCCGGTGACCGGGACGGTGACTGTAACCGTCGATCCCGCGCCGACCATTACCAGCTTTGCGGCGAGTCCGGCGACCATCACATCGGGAACAAGCTCCAGCCTGACGGCAGTATTTGCCAATGGCGCGGGCGTCATCACGCCGGGCAATCTCGCTGTTATGAGCGGGACACCGGTTAGCGTGAGCCCGACGTCGACGACAACCTATACGCTCACGGTGACTCCACCTGACACTGGGACTGCGATAACACAGACAGCGACAGTTACCGTGAATCCTGCGCCTACGATTATCAGCTTTGCGGCGAGTCCGGCAACGATCACGGCCGGAGGGAGTTCCAGTCTTACGGCAGTATTTGCCAATGGCGCGGGGGTGATCACGCCCGGCGATCTAGCTGTTACGAGCGGGGCACCGGTGAGCGTGAGCCCGGCGGCGACTACAACCTATACGCTCACGGTGACTCCCCCTGTGGGAGGGACCGCGCCCACTCAGACGACGACGGTGACAGTTGTTCCCGCGCCGACGATCACCAGCTTTGCGGCGAGTCCGGCAACGATCACGGCCGGAGGGAGTTCCAGTCTTACGGCAGTATTTGCCAATGGCACGGGGGTGATCACGCCCGGCGATCTAGCTGTTACGAGCGGGACACCGGTGAGCGTGAGCCCGACGGCGACCACCACCTATACCCTCACCGTCACCAATACTTCTGGGACGGCGATCACGCAGATGGCGACTGTTACTTATAGCGCCACTGCGCCGACGATTACGAGTTTCGGGGCGAGCCCATCGACCATAACATCGGGAACAAGCTCCGGCCTGACGGCAGTTTTTGCAAACGGCACGGGCGTAATCACGCCCGGCAATCTAACTGTCACGAGCGGAACGGCGGTGAGCGTGAGCCCGATGACGACGACCATCTATACGCTGACCGTCACTCCCCCCGTGGGCACTGCGATTACGCAGACGACTACGGTTTACATACAGAGCTCGGTGACGGTGAACGAGTCGAGCAGCGGGCCAACGATAAGTGATCAGCTTATCGGGATGAACCTGGGAGTGTGGTTCGACCCGACCACCCCTGCAATTCAGACCGCATTCGCGGCGACCGGCGTGAATGCGATACGCTGGCCCGGCGGATCGGATTCCGATCATTATAACTGGGAAACCAATACCGACTGCGGCGACCATTCCGATCCGAACGCTAATTTCACAACTTTCGTGAACGATTTCGTTATTCCATCGGGCATCGATCTGGCGCTTACGGCGGATTACGGCACGGGTGAGAATTGCACGGGATATGGAGACCCAACCGAAGCTGCCTCATGGGTCACCGAGGCTTTGAATCTCGGCGTCACGGTGAGCCATATGACCGTGGGCAACGAGGAATACGGGGGCTGGGAGGTGGACAATCACACGCCGGGGCACAACGGGGCAACGTATGCCGCCGCTGTAGCTGGAAGCAGCGGTTATTACGCGCTCATCAAGGCAGCCTCTTCAAGCACGCTGGTCGGCGTAGACGTAGAACCCAATTATGCTCCGTGGGACGCGGATGTGCTCTCCGGCGCGCCGTACGATTTCGTGGAATACCACTACTATCCGCAGAACCCGGGTAGCGAGAACGATACGTTCCTGGTGCACCAGGCGGCGCAGGAGTTCACCACATCTATCAACACCGTCAGGTCGGAATTGGCCACGGCAGGGAAGCCGAACACGCCAATTTACGTCGGCGAGATAGGCTCGGTCTCCTCCCAACCCGGGAAGCAGAGCTGGTCCATTACCCAGGGCTTGTATGCCGGCCAGATGCTGGGCGAAATGATGAACGATGGAGTATCCCGCGCGACCTGGTGGAATGGGTTCGGCCTTTGCGACGGCAATAACGGCAACAACAGCTCCTCGCTATATGGCTGGCAGGACTTTGGCGCATATAACGTATTTGCCGATGCGGCCGGCGATGCGGGCGGAAATAACTTTTCGACTTGCAACTACGGCGGTCCAATCGGCACCATGTCTCCCACGGCGCGCGCGTTCCAGCTCTTTAGCAGCGTGGCCGTCAACGGCGAATCTGTGCTGACCGCGACCGCGACCGGCGATACGACGAATGTGGTTGCGTACGCAGCAACTCATAGCGGCGGGACGGCACTGGTGCTGTTCAACCGGAACGAAAATGCCAACGCGCCGGTTACGATCACGCTCTCTGGTAAATCCTCTTCTCCCGGCGTGACCGTGGAGACCTACGACAAGGCGATCTACGACATGTCAAACCCGGCGACTACGAACACATGGGCTCCGCCGGTGACGACGAATCTTGGCGCGCAAACCCTGCCGCTGACTTTGCAACTGGCGCCGTGGAGCATGAACGTGGTGATCATTCAGTAAGTGCGCGGTATCCTCAGCGCACTCTGAGGACGATGATGGTTTCATCGTCGAAGCGGTCTTTGCTGCCCTGAAAGCGAGAGACGTCGTCGAGGATGGCGTCGGCAATTTCCTGAGCGGGAAGATCGCGGCTGGAGCAGAGAAGGCCGGCGAGGCGGTCTTCTCCGTACATCTCTTCCTTTTCGTTTTCGGCGTCTAAAATCCCATCCGAAACAAAGACGATTGCGTCGCCGGGCTGAGCGGCGACGCTCAGCTCCTCATAGGTGACGTCAGGAAACATCCCCAACGGAAAACCCTCGGCGCGAACGGGGATCGGCTGGCCGGCGCGGCAGAAGACGGGCTGGACTGCGCCGGAGTTGGCAACCTGGAGGGTCTGGTTCTCGTCATCCCAGAGGCAAAAGAGCATGGTGACGTACTGGGAGTCGAGCTTGCGTTCCTGAAGTGCGTCGTTTAATAGCGCGAGCATGGCGGCCGGCTCGGGCTGTGCCCGCCTCTCTAATGGGGACCTGCCCGCCGGGGCCCCGCTCTGTGCAGCAGCGGCGTGCATGATGCCGCTGACGAGCGCGGCGAAGAGCGCGGCGGGCGCGGCCTTGCCACTGACGTCTCCAAGAACGATGGCGGTGCGGTTGGGGCCGTAGTCGAGGAAGTCGTAGAGGTCGCCGCCGATGGTTCGAGCGGGCAGAAATCGGACGGCCATGTCTGCGTGAGGATGCGAGGGAGCTTCAGTGGGCAGCAGACGGAGCTGCACCTCGCGGGCCATCGCGATGTCTTTTTCAAGCTGGCGCTCCTGGCGGTGGACGGCTTGATAGAGGCGCGCGTTCTCGATGGCGATGGCGATCTGCGAGGCAAGGGTGGTCAGCATGCGCTCGTGCTCTTCATTGAAGAAGTTGGGGCGCGTGTGCTCGAGATCGAGCACGCCGATGACGCGGCCTTTGTAGAAGAGCGGCACGATGAGCTCGGAGCGAGTCTCTGGGTTCATGGGCAGATAGCGCGGATCTACGCTGACGTCGGGGACGTTGATGGGACGCCACTCGCGGACGGCTGCGCCGACGAGGCCGTTCGAGATGGGCACGCGGCGGATGGGCGCGTGAACGAAGCCGAAGCGCCAGGCGTAGCGAGTGACGAGGGAGTCGCCTTTCTCGTCGAGCAGCATGATGGTGAACATCTGATAGTCAATGAGGCGGCGCAGGAGCTGGCCGACGCGCTCGAGGAGGGGATTGAGCTCGAGGATGGAGGCAAGCTCGATGGCGATTTCGTTAAGGACTTCGAGGGTCTGCGCCTGGCGGGAGACGCGCGCATAGAGGCGGGCGTTCTCGATGGCCTGCGCAATGCGCGAGGCGGTCAAGGCGAGCAAGTGCAGATGCTCGGGACGGAAGAAATCCGGCTGCTCGCTTTCTAGATCCATGACGCCGATGAGGCGGTTTTTGGCGACGAGGGGAACGGCGAGTTCAGAGCGCACGTCAGGATTGGCGGCGACGTAGAAGTCGGCGGTGGAGATGTCGTTGAGGAGGATGGGCTGGCGGGTGAGCGCGACCTGGCCGACGACGCCTTTGCCGACAGGAACGCGGGTGCGCTCGATTTGCGGCGTGTGGCCGATTTGAAAGCGCATGCGCAGTTCGTGCGTGCGGTCATTGAGAAGAAAGATGGCGAAGATGCGATATGGGATGAGGGTGCGAACGAGCTCGGAGGTGCGGGCGAGGAGGGTTTGCAGATCGAGCGTGGTGTTGAGCGCGTCGGTGAGGCGCATGAGGTAGGCGACATCGGCGGGCTCGATGCGGGCGTTGATGGGGTCAAGGTAGGCGGGCGAGGCGGCGGTTTCGGCGGGACGATAGTCGCCCTCGAATTCAGGAGGTGCGGGCGGCGATGGGGGATTGTCTGACATTAGGGGTCGAAAGGAATGATAACGGATTTACGAACGGCCATTAAGGGGCGTTCCAATCCATAGAGACCACGTCCTCGGTGCCGGCGTCGCGAAGCAGTAGCGGAGTGTCGTCGGGCGTGAGGCCGAGCCAACTGCCATAGTAGCCGGCCGGAGAAAAACCCTTCAGGCTCGTCACCTGCTCCACCTTCCGGTCGCTGATTCTCACGCGCTTCAACACGCCACCTGCCACCTGCGAGCTGAAGTAATAGACAAATTGACTGTCATGAGACCAGGCGGGAAACCCAGCCGGGTCGGAAGCCAGCGGCGACCATTTCTGCGTTTTAAAATCGTAAAGCACCAGGCCATTGGAGCCATTGGGCAACGCGGCGATATACCGGCCGTCGGGCGACCAGCGCGGAGAGAAGAATCCCTGCGAGCCGGGAACCACCGAAACCTTGCGAGTGTTGACGTCGACAATTCGGATCACGGTTTGCGGTCCGGGCAGTTCTCCGAACATCACGGACTTTCCATCCGGCGACCAGTTGGGATCCCACTGCTGTCCGGGCGAACTGGGCGCCAATTCCTGCGGCGCTCCGCTGCCGTCGGAGGGAATGATGTAAAGCCGCGGCGGCTTGCCTTGCTCCAGTGCATAGAACACGATCTGTTTTCCGTCGGGCGACCAGCGAGGCTCCATGACGCTCAGCGGCGGTGAGGTGAGCTTGACACTGCCGCTGCCGTCGACATTGCTGCGCCACAACGTTTGATCCGGATATGTGACGTAGGCCAAAGCCTGGCGGTCGCGGGAGAAATCCAGATAGTATGCAGAGATTCCGCCAAGATAAGGCGCAAACGCAGCCGTCTTTTGGTTGTACTGGTCGAGTTCGCCCTTGCGCAACCCTTCGATCGCGTAGATTTTCGTGCCGTCCTTCGACGGCACCGGGTCGAAGTAGGCGATGGCCCCCGAGGTCAACTGCACAGGCGCGGAATCAGCCTTGTGGATGAAGCTCTGGCCTTCGTGGACCGCCCAAAGCTGGTTTTGCGACTGAAAGACGAAATACTTTCCATCCGGCGTCCACCTGCCGCAGCACTCTCCGGCACGTGCGTGCCAGCCGGGAAAGAGTGGGTGCAGATCTGCGCCGCTCGGGGCAACCTGCCAGGTGGAAGGCGAACTCCCGTACTGACCGCCAATCGTCAAGCGGATCTTACTGCCATCCGGCGACCAAACCGGCACCTGGGCGACGTCGGAGAGCGACGCAATTTTGCGGGAATCCGTACCGTCTGCGTTGGCGAGATAGAGGTCGTTGCCTCTCGTATAGGCCAGCTGCTTGCCATCGGGTGACCATGAGCCGAATTTGCCTACAGTGTCGGCCAGCCGGATGGGTGAGCCTCCGAGCACGGGCAGGCTCCACAACGGCGCGTCAAACTCAGTGGGGCCGCTCATCTGCTTGACCAGAAGGGTTGAGCCATCGGCCGAAATGCTCAAGGGCACGAACGTCCCAGTTGATGCGGGCACGGGAACGGTGGCGATGACGCCGCCGTTGACCGAGAGTTCAGCGATCATTGAATCCAGGCCTGGGCCTCCCGGGGCGGACTGCGCGGTCTGCAAATGCTCCAGAAACAGCCGTGTGCCATCGGTGCCAATGAGCGATTTGCGATGACCGTCCTGGGTGAGCTGGACAAAGTTCGACACGGTTGGAGGGGGCAGGGCGGGGCGCAGGAACCAGGCAAGGATCAGAATTGCGAGGCAGGCCGCGGCCAGCCCGGCCACAATCATCCGCTTGTGACGGTGCGCGAGATCGGTGATCAATTGCGAGTCGGAACTGTGATCGCGTACGGGCTGCTGGCGATGATCGGAAGTTGCAACGGCGGCCGCAACCGGCAACGCTGCCGTGGGGTCGGAGATGGTATCGCGCCGGAGACGCTTGAGGTCGGCGCGCAACTCCGATGCGCTTTGATAGCGCATATCGCGATCTTTTTCAAGCAGCTTGTTGATGCTCTCCTCGAGCTTCGCTGGCATTTGCGGATTCAGGCGCGAGGCCGCCACGGGAGACTTGTTCAGAATCTCGTTGTAGATTGCCGCCGGTGTGGCGCCTGAAAAGGCAAGCTGACCGGTGGTCATTTCGTAGAGCACGATGCCCAGGCTAAAGAGATCGGTGCGCGCGTCGAGCGGCTTGCCCAAGGCCTGCTCGGGCGACATGTAGGCCACTGTTCCCAAGGCCGTGCCTGGACTGGTCAGGTGTGCTGCATCCTGGGCTTTGGCGTCCGCCGCTGCGGTCTCGGCTGCGGGCGCGGAGGGTCCGCCCGTTTCCGGATGAGTAAACTTCGCCAATCCGAAGTCCAGAATCTTTGCAGCGCCGCGCGTGGTGATAAAGATGTTGGCCGGCTTGATATCGCGATGCACGATGCCTTTGGAGTGTGCCGCGTCAAGGGCATCGGCGATCTGAATGCTCAGGTCGAGAATCTCGTCGATCTGCATCAGGGTGGAGCGTGCAATCCGGTGCTTCAGCGTCTCGCCCTGCATCAATTCCATGGCGATGAAGGGCCGGCCATCGTGCTCGTCGATCTCGTAAATGGTGCAGATGTTGGGGTGATTCAACGCCGACGCCGACTGCGCTTCGCGCTGGAAGCGCTCCAGGGCGATGTGGTCGCCGGCGACGTCGTCGGGCAGAAATTTGAGGGCCACCTCGCGCTTGAGCTTCGTGTCCTCGGCGCGGTAAACGACGCCCATGCCGCCGCCACCCAGTTTTTCGAGGATGCGGTAATGGGTAACTATTCTTTCAGTCACGATTCGAGAGGACCCTCAGTTGCTTGCATCATGCGGCGGGAAAAAGCCGGAACGCTCACCATCTTACGGCATTCCAGGAGCTGCTGGAAACGCTTCAAGCGGATTGAGGGCTATCGCTCGTCGCAGCGCCGGAGAGCGAAGATTTGCGCAGGAGCCCGCATTTTGGCGGCCCAATCGCAGCTAGTTTACTCCGCGCCGAGTTCGCGGAGGATGGCGACGGAGGCGGAGGAGCCGATGCGGTTGGCGCCCGCTTCAAGCAAAGTGCGGACCTGCGCGACAGTGCGGATGCGGCCGGCGGCCTTGACACCGCAGCGCGCGCCGACTACTCCGCGCATGAGGGCGACATCGGCTGGGGTAGCGCCGCCTGATGCAAAGCCGGTGGCGGTGTTGATGAAATCGGCGCCGGCCTGAATGGCGATTTCAGAAGCGCGGAGTTTCTCCTGCATGGTGAGCAGGCAGGTTTCGAGATTGACCTTGAGCACGGCGCCATGATGATGCGCAACGGCGGCGACAGAGTGAATGGCGTGGTGGACGGCGTGATGGTTGCCGCTCTTCATGGGGCCGATGGGAAGGACCATTCCGACTTCGCGAGCGCCGAGACGGATGAGGGCCTCGGCCTCATGAAGCAGAGTGGAAACCAGCGAAGCGCCGAGCGGAAAACCTATTGTTGAGCCGACGGGGACGCCCGTGCCGGCGAGGAGGCTGACGGCAGCGGCCGTCCAGACTGGATTCACAAAGACGCAGGCGAAACGGTAGCGAGCGGCTTCAGCACAAAGGTTTTCGACCTGCTTGCGCGTAGCGTCCTGCTTGAGGAGAGAGTGATCGATAACCGCGGCGAGAGACTGCCAGTCCGCGAGAGCGGCAGTGGTGAAGGCAGCTGAGTCGAAGGTTCCATTATCAAAATCCAGATCGGAGTTCTGGATGGCGATGGAGGCAGACATGGGGGGATGCTCCTTGTGATTTACTTTCTCCGCCGGCAGGGCGACTAATCGGCGGTCTCCGGGAGATGAGTATACGGCGAGGCCGAGGCCAAGCCCAAATGAAAGCGGTGCAAATCAATCGGCGGATGAAGACGGCGGTGTAAACCCGCGTGTGACCAATGTGAACGATATGCGAACGACATGCGGATGGGCGTGCCATCGATATCTTGCCGGTGAGCGCTGGTCTGCGCGGTCCGGCGGCAGGCTACGCCGTCTCGCCGGGCGCCATGATGCAGATGTCGGGCAAATTGCGATAGCGCTCGCCGTAGTCCATTCCGTAACCGATGACGAACAGGTTGGGGATGGCGAAACCTACGTAGTCAGCGTCGATTTTCTCGATGCGGCGTGAGGGCTTGTCCAGCAGTGTGGCGATGCGCAGAGACTTAGGGTGCTGCTGGAGAAAGAGCTTGCGCAGATAGGCGAGGGTGAGGCCGGTATCGAGAATGTCTTCGACGATGAGGACGTTTTTGCCTTCGATGGGCTGGTCGAGATCCTTGATGACCTTGACGGCGCCGGAGGAGCGCTGGCCCTGGCCGTAACTGGAGACGGCGACAAAGTCGAATGTGGCGTCGGCCTGGATGGAGCGGGAGAGATCGACGAGAAAGAAGGCTGCGCCTTTGAGCACGCCGACCATCACGAGCTTTTCGCCATTGAGGTCACGGGTGATCTGCGCGCCCATTTCGGCAACGCGCTCTGCGATCTGCTGGCGGGAATAGAGAACGTCAAGGCCGTGATAGGTCATGGTAGCCATGCACACAGTATCGCGCGATTTCGATCGGGACTGGCTGTGAAAATCGGGGGCGAAAAGGAGAAAGGCACCGGAGTTAGCGCGGCCGGCGGGGGCAAGCCGACGATCGCCGATGCACGGGCGAGGCGTCGATTTGAGGCCGTGGCGCGTCTATACTTGAAGAGATGGACTCGAAGAGAGCTGGGTTTGAAGAGAGCTGGACTTAAAGAGAGATGATTCCTTATCTGCACATTGGATCGTTTAATCTACCCACCTTCGGGCTGATGCTGTGGCTGGCGGCGGTTGCGGGTGCGATTGTGGCTGACCGGGCGTTTAAGCGGGCGCAGGTTGACGCGGACGCCGTGGGGATGGTGGCGGTGGCGCTGGTGGTGGGGATCATCGGCTCCAAAGTGTGGCATGTGCTGGATACGCCGGATGAATTTCGGGCCGAGCACTGGCGGGTTTTGTGGGATAGCGCCGGATTTGCCTGGTATGGCGGCTTGACGTTTGGCGTCGCGACGCTGCTGCTGATGGGCTGGCGGGCGAAGATTGGACCGCTGCGGACCCTGGATCTGCTCGCACCTGCGGCGGCGATCGGGTATGGCGTGGGGCGGATCGGGTGCTTCCTTTCGGGCGACGGGTGTTACGGGATCGAGATTGAGCCGGTTCACATCTTCGGATTCACATTTCATCCATGGGGAATGGCCTTTCCGAATGGAATCTTGCCGATTACGGTGCCGGTTTATCCCACGCCGCTTTACGAGTTTGGCGCAGGATTGCTGATTGGCTGGTGGCTGTGGCTGCGATTGGGGAAGCCTCATGGGGTGGGCGCGATTGTAGGACAATACCTGGCGCTGAGCGGCATTGCTCGCTTTCTGGTTGAATTTATACGCCGCAACCCCAAGGTGATTTGGGGTTTATCGAATGCGCAACTGGCCAGCCTAGGGGTTGTTGTTGTGGGAATTGCGCTGACCTGGCGGGCGTCGACGCGGCCGGTGGATGTGCCCGCGAAGGCCCGGGAAAAAGCAGCGGCACCGGTAGAGAAGACGGCATAGGTTTATCGAAGTTGATGGCGGGGTTGATGGCGCGTAAGTCCTGCCGTTCCTTTGTTTGACGCCGTGGTGAATTGCAAATCGGACCAAATCGGTCTAATATTCTGACCATGGAAGCAATGGCCTGTTGTCGCTCGTGTATGCTGCTCTCGCGGCGAGGGTGATCCGGGTCTGAGCTTCCGAACAAAAGTCCACGGTTTCCCGATGCCCGCGATTGAGCCACAAGCTCCCGCGGGCATTTCATTGCGGCAAGACAAGAGAACCAAGACCAGAGAAGCGAGACAAGAGAGAGAAGAGAGAAAGATGAGCGAGACAACGTCGCCGGCGGCGCCAAAAGAGACCAAAGCCCAGCGGATGGAGCGCCTGAAGCGGGAAAAGAATCCGTGGGAGGCATTTGACGAGGTTCGCGCATTCGCGCGCGCAGGGCGCTCGAGCGTAGTGCCGGAGTGGGCGTCGGCATATTTCAAATGGTGGGGCGTTTATACGCAGGGCGACGGTGCGGGTGTGACCGGCGGCAAGGGCGGAGAAGGCCTGACGACGGAATGGTTCATGATGCGGATCGGCATTCCCAACGGGATCGTTTCCGCGAGCCAACTGCGCAAGATTGGCGAGATCACGCGCAAACAGGCGCGCAACCTCGCGGACATTACGGTGCGCCAGAATATCCAGTTGCACTGGCTGACGATTGAGTCGCTGCCGGAGGTTGTGGACGCGCTGGACGCTATCGGGCTGTCGCCGAAGGGCGCCTGCGGTGACGTGGTTCGCAACGTGACGGGCTGCCCGCTGGCCGGAGTGGCTGCCGACGAGCTGATCGACGCGTCGCCGATTGCGCGCGCCATCGCGCATGAGCTGACGGCCAACAATGATTTCTTCAACCTGCCGCGCAAGTTCAAGGTCTGCGCGACCGGCTGCCCGTCATGGTGCAGCTATCCAGAGATCAACGATATCGCGCTGACAGCGGCGCTGTGCGACGGCGAAGTGGGCTACTCGCTGCGCGTGGGCGGTGGGCTTTCGAACGAACCGCACCTGGCGGTGAAGCTGGATGCGTTTGTGCGGCCGGATCAAGCGCAGCGCGTGGCGCGCGGCGTGACGGAGATCTTCCGCGACCAACAGGGATTGCGCGAGAGCCGCGACAGAGCGCGAATGAAGTACCTGTTCATGCGCGAAGGATGGACGGCTGAGCGTTTTCTTGATGAACTTCACGCGAAGATCGGATTCAAGCTCGATCCAGCTGGGGCCGAGAAGTGTCCCGACGACGTTCTTCGCGATCATGTGGGCATTCATCCGCAGCGGCAGGAGGGGCTGGCATACGTTGGCGCGTCGGTGCTGCGCGGCCGCTTGTCCGGCGAGCAACTGGAAGCGGCGGCAGAGTTGGCGGAGCGGTTTGGAAGCGGTGCGCTGCGGCTCACGGTGTCGCAAAATTTGATCATTATCGATGTGCCGAAGGCGAAGACCGGCGAATTGGCGCGGGAACTTGGACAGATTGGACTGCATGTGGAAGGGTCGATGTTTTGGCGCGGCGCCGTTGCGTGCACGGGAACGGAGTTCTGCAAGCTGGCGATTACCGAGACCAAGGGCTTTACGCGGTGGCTGGTGGACGAGATGGAAGAGCGGCTGCCGCAGTTCGATCAGCAATTGAAGCTGAACGTGACCGGCTGCCCCAATGGCTGTGGCCAGCACTGGATTGCGGATATTGGACTGGAAGGCAAGAAGATAAAGTACGACGGCAAACTGACGGACGCTTTTTATTTCTGCCTGGGCGGAGGCGTGGGCCAGCACGCTGGAATTTCGCGGCCGGTGGGTTATCGGTGCCCGGCACCGGTGGTGCCTGAGGCGATCGAGCGATTGCTGCGGCAGTATCTGGGTGAGCGCAAGGGGCATGAGGATTTGCGGGAGTGGTTCGGACGTCACACAAACGATGAGTTGCGCGCGCACCTGGCGGGCGAGATTTTGGATGCGGTGGAACGCGACTTGCCGGCTGGGCCTGTGCCGCATGCGGTGGCCGAGGGATAAAGGCAGGGACGTAGGCAGTAGGGAATAGGGAGTAGGAATTGGAGCGGAAGAACACGCGATGAGTTTGTTGCCGATATTTCTGAATCTTGAAGGGCGGCCGTGCCTGCTGGTTGGGGCGGGGACGGTGGCTCTGGAAAAGATTGGGACGCTGCTAAAGACTGGCCTGCGATTGCGCGTGGTTGCGCCTGAGGCGCGGGTGGAAGTTCGAGAGCTGGCGGCTGAGGGCAAACTCGAGTGGGTGCGGCGGGAGGTCGAGCCTGCGGATCTCGATGGCAACTTTATTGTGATTGCGGCGACCGACGTGCCGGAGGTAAACACGACGGTTTATCGCGAAGCTCTGGCGCGCGGGATCCCGTGCAACAGCGTGGACGACATTCCCAACTGTGACTTTTTCTTTGGGTCTGTGGTGAGTCGCGGCGACTTGCAGATTGCAATTTCGACTGCCGGCGAGAGCCCGGCGGTGGCGCAGCGGCTGCGACGGGAGATCGACGAGCAACTGCCGGAGGATTTGGGGCCGTGGCTGGCGAAGCTGGGTGAGCTTCGGCGCGAGGTTCTGGCGACGCATCCGCGCGGCGAGGAACGAAGGTTGCTGCTGCACGAACTGGCGAAGAGAGAGATTTGCGATTCGGCATTGTGCGAGACGAAGCAACTGGCGCGGACGGGCAGGGAAGCGACGCGGGCGGTTGGCGCGAGCGTTTATCTGGTTGGAGCGGGGCCGGGCGATCCGGAATTGCTGACTCTGAAGGCGGTGCGGCTGCTCGAGAGCGCGGACGTGATTCTGCACGACGACTTGGTGCCGCAGGCGGTTCTGGATTTGGCGAAGTCCTCGGCCGAAGTTGTGAATGTAGGCAAGCGCTGCGGCGCAAAGAACATCACGCAAGAAGAGATCAATGCGCTGATGTTCGAACATGCGCGCGCGGAACGCAGCGTGGTGCGACTGAAGAGCGGCGATCCATTGCTGTTTGGCCGGGCAAGCGAGGAACTGACTGCGCTGGCTGAAGCCGGCGTGCCGTTTGAGATTGTGCCGGGCGTTTCGGCTGCGTTTGCGGCGGCTGCGGCGATTGGCCGGTCACTGACCGATCGCGATTGGGCCTCACATGTGATTCTCACCACAGGGCAACATGCACAGTCGCACAACCGCGAAGCTCTGCCTGCGGTTGAGGCTGGTACGCGCGTGGTCTATATGCCGGGGCGCGACCTTGGATTGCTGGCGGCTGAATGGTTGGCGGAAGGCTTGCCGTGTGATCTGCCTTGCGTGGTGGTTTCTCGCGCTGCGCAGCCGGACCAGCGGGTGATGCATACGACACTCGGAGAGCTTGGCACGTTGGGCGAATTGGAGCCTGCTGCCGCGCCGAGTTTGCTGATTGCCGGATGGGCGGTGCGGGAGCCTAGTGCGGGCGCGCGGCTGATTGAAGGCGCCGCATCGATGAAGGCCGAAGCCTGATCGTGCGGCCAGTTTAGTTCTTGAGATCTTTCCTGCGGCCCGCGTAAAGAAACGCGTGGGGCTGATACCCTGAATTCATGAAATTCGGCGTGGTGGTTTTTCCGGGATCGAATTGCGATCACGATACCTACAACGTGATTGCCGAAGTGGCGCGGCAGCCCGTGGTTTTCCTGTGGCATGACAGCGAGGACCTGCAGGGCGTGGATGCAGTGCTGGTTCCGGGTGGATTTGCCTATGGGGATTATCTGAGAACAGGCGCGATTGCGCGGTTTTCGCCGGTGATGCAGGCGGTGAAGCGATTTGCCGCGGGCGGCGGACTGGTGGCGGGAATCTGCAACGGGTTCCAGATATTGACCGAGAGCGGATTGCTGCCGGGCGCGCTGATGCGAAATGCGGGACTGAAGTACATTTGCAAACAGGTGCACCTGCGAGTGGAGACGACCGACAGCCCATTTACAAATCAGTTGAAGAAGGTCGCGGTGCTCAAGATTCCGATTGGGCACATGGAGGGGAACTATTTTTGCGAGCCTGAAGAGCTGAAGAGGTTGGAGAGCGAGGACCGGATTGCATTCCGGTATTCGACTCCAGAGGGCGAGATTACGCGGGAGGCAAATCCGAATGGGTCGCTGAGCAACATTGCGGGGATTCTGAATGAGGGACGGAATGTGCTGGGCATGATGCCGCATCCGGACCGGTCAAGCGAGGCGCTGCTGGGTTCAGTGGATGGGTGGGGAATTTTCGAGTCGATGATTGGGGCGTTGGAGAAGACGAGCCGCTAGCGGCTGGCTTCCAGCTCCTGGCGTTGAAGTGCGGGCGCGGAGAGTGCCGGCTGATTTGAGGATCGAGGACCACAGCAGGCGCAAAGCCGGAATTTGAGAGAAGGGTGGCTATTTGAGCACAGATATTTTTCAATTTTGGTCCGAAATAGCAGAAGATGCGCTTGAACACCCTGCGGATCGACGGGTGTTCGAACATGTGGAAACCAAATTTGAACGCAAATGTTTACCTGCGGCCTATAGAGGGCGTCTGCGTGATGCTCCGGTTGTGCTGTTGTTTCTGTCCCCCGGTCTTGATTCAACGGACGTCAAGCATTGCTCGGACGCGGAAGGAAAACATTATTATGCGCTCCAACGAAGTGGCAACTGCGATCTTCCGAATGAGCAAGAGCATCCGTCAGCTTACAAATGGCTAAGTAAGATCATCCCTCAGTTTGAGATTAGTTACGATCAAGCGCGATCAACGGTCGCAACGCTGAATATCTGTGCCTACAAGTCGGAGTCATTCGACGACTGGTATGCGCTTGCCGCGCTCCCGTCATCCAGGGCCTGCCTTGATTGGGCGCAGTCGGTCCTTTTTCCTCAAGCTGAGGCCGGCGAGCGGGTAGTCGTTTGCCTACGCTCGCCAAAGTACTGGGGTCTGGGCGTCGGTGAACCTATAGGATCGTTATTTCGCCCGTCATGTAATCGCAATGCGATTATGCACCACGGCGAAATGCGCGAGCGAGTAAAGGCCGCTGTTCAAAAAGCGGTACTACACGATAAAAGCTCAAACTGACCCACTATCGATTCCCGAGAGTGTTGGAGAATGTTGTTCATACTCGCGAAGTTTTCAGCACTGCCGGATTTGGAGTCCTATAAATAGATAGACCATGATCGATATTCATCATCACCTGATTTATGGAGTGGATGACGGAGCGCCTGACTTGCAGGCGTCGCTTGACATGGCGCGCGAGTCGGCGGAAGAGGGCGTAACGCACATCGTGTGCACGCCGCACGCGAGTGACGACTACCCTTACAACAAGCCAATGATTGAGCAGCGGTTCGCCGAACTGAAAGAGAAGCTGCAGAGCGTAGTGGAGTTGAGCCTGGCATGCGACTTTCACCTGACGGCGGATAACGTGGTGGATGCGGTGATGAATCCGCTGCGGTTCTCGATCGACGGTAAGGGTTATCTGCTGATTGAGTTTCCATCGCAGGTGATTCCGCCGAGCATGAATGATGCGATGTTCCGCTTACAGGCGGCGGGGTACACGCTGATTGTCACGCATCCGGAGAGGTATCCCGCAGTGCTCCGGCAGCCGTACCTGCTGGGCGAATGGATGCGCCACGGATGCCTGGTGCAGGTGACGAGCAGCTCGCTCTACGGTCGATTTGGGAAGGCACAGGAGGCGTTTGCCAACGAGTTGCTGGAGAGGAACTGGATACATTTTCTGGCGACAGACGCGCATCATCCCGTTTGGCGGCCGCCGCACCTGAAGAAAGGATTTGAATACGTCGCGGAGCGCAAAGGCGAGGAGACGGCGCGGCGATTGTGCGAGACGAATCCGCGAGTTGCGGTGGAGGGCGGGCCGTGGCCGGGGCAGCCGGAGGCCGAGGGGTTGTGGGAGGATGTGCCGCTGCAGTTTGCCGAGCGGGCCGGTGCGGAAAAATCGAGAGCGGGGCGTGGTGGGGCGGATGAGGGCGGTGGTGGTGAAGCGAAGGCGGGCTTCTGGAAAAAGCTGTTTGGGAAGTAGCCGCGAAGTAGCCGCGGAGTTGCCGGTTGGCGAGTTAGCGTGCGCTATGCGCACATAGCGAGTTAGCGAGTTGGCGG
This sequence comes from Acidobacteriaceae bacterium, assembly GCA_003134815.1. GTDB lineage: Bacteria > Acidobacteriota > Terriglobia > Terriglobales > Acidobacteriaceae > Telmatobacter. Next base: position 55,930 of record PLCO01000037.1, read on the forward strand.
GACTAGCGAAGCAGGAACATCACCGTGATCGCGACAGGTCAGGAGAGGCCGAGACCGCCATCGACGACCAGCGTTTGGCCGGTGATGAAGTGAGGGCCGGTTGCAAAGAATAGGACGGCTTGGGCGACATCGTCCGAGTTGCCGTTGCGGCCCATGGGAGTTTTAGAGGCGAAGCGGGCGGCCTGCAATTCGGCTCTGCGCTCCGATTCGCTGAGCGGGGAATTGGACGCGCCGCGGTTTTCGTCGCTTTGTGCATCTTCGCCGGTCGTCATTTGCGACGGATTTTGTGACAGGTCCGGCGGCACTTCCTGCAATGCGATCCATCCGGGTGCAACACAGTTCACGCTGACATCGGGCGCGAAGGCCTTGGCCATTGCTTGCGTGAGCATATGCAGAGCGGCTTTTGAGGCGCAATAGTGGGCGTGGCCGGCCCAGGCGTGAAGACCGCCGAGCGAACCCATGTTGACGATGCGGCCTTGCGCTGCGCGGAGATGAGGCAGTGCTTCGCGCGCGACGAGGAATGGGCCGCGGGCGTTGGTTTCAAAGACGGTGTCCCATTGGACGAGGGTCAGGCTTTCGAGCGCCGCGGAAGCGAAGACGGCGGCGTTGTTGACGAGGATGTCGAGGCGGCCAAAGGCGGCGGTGACTTGCGCAACGGCGGAGCGGACGGAAGGTTCGGAGCGAACGTCGCAGGGGACGGCGAGAGATTTGCGGCCAAGTGCGGCGATGGCGGCGGCGGTTGTTGCGGCTTCGGATTCGGAGGAGCGATATGAGATGGCAACGTCGGCGCCGGCCTGAGCGAGGGTGAGCGCAATGGCGCGGCCCAGGCGGCGAGCGCCTCCCGTGACGAATACCGATTTGCCGGCGAGAGGGGCAGTGGGATTCACAGAATTAGTTTATCGAGAGAGCGGGGAGAAGAGGAGTCTGCGGGGTTAGACCGGCGCGATTCATTTAGGCGGGGGCTGCGATTGGTTTGAACTTGGCGGCGGATCGGACTGACCTGAGGACACGGATGGTTTGTCGCCGGAAGCGGGAGGCGCGGAGTCTGGCGGTGAGGCCGAGGATTTGCCGGAGCCAGAATTGTTGCCGGAGCCTGTGCCGGAATCAGGGTTGGAGTTTTTGTATGTGGAATACTGCTGGGCGGGCCGGCTGAGGCGGACCTCCATCGACATATCCAGCTTGTCGACTTTGTAAACCTGCCCGTAGGTCTGGAAACCATTTGCGATCACCTGGAGAGTGACGGTGTCCCCGATGGGAATCACGTCGATGATGGCTTTGCCATCTTCGTTGGTTTTGAGCTCAAGTGCTCCCTTGTCTTTGTCGCCCTCGATGGGATGAAAGATGACGTGAGCATCGTGGATGGGTTTGCCGTTGTAGTCGCGAACAACGGTGACCTCGATGTGCGCAGATGCCGGCGGGACTTTGTATTTGCGTCCATGGTGGGAGTCGTCATCCTGGGCGCGAAGGGTGATGGATCCAGCGATAAGGCAAAATGAAGCCAGTGCGGCGTAGAGAGAGAGAGATGAACGGCGAAACATGCCTTTCATTGTAAACGGGCGAGAGACAGCGGTGTTACCGGTGCAAGCGGAGTTGGCGGAGTTATGGACGGAGACCCCATCCTCGAGGGAACGACAACGGCCCCGCGAGGGTGGGGCAACCGCAAGGAGTGACGGAGCGCGTGGACGGGGTTAGGGGGTTGACCGGGTTAGACAAGCGGCAAACCAGCGTGATTCCAGGGCAGGCGGTGTATATGGATGAAACGGCCAGACGAGGAGTCCACTAAATCTTAGTGGATGACACTCATATTTTAACGTTCTGGGCCTTGACAAGAGCGGCTGGGGTGCCTATCTTTAGCAATTGGAGGGTGAGAGTGCTAGTTTGCCACGGCGGACTGTGCGAGCGCTTACCGGAGCCGCTATGTATCTTCGGCGGTAGTTACTCCACAATTGACTGATTCTTTTGACTTTACCTATCACCAATACCCGCATTCCGGGCACAAACCGGCGCGCGACAACATACGAAACGACACACGAGTCAATACACCAAAGAAGGAGAAGCAAAGCGATGGCAGTAAAGGCAGCAACGACGACATTCACACCACTCCACGACCGGATTCTGGTTCGCCGGGTGGAAGAGGGCGAGACGGTTCGCGGGGGCATCATTATCCCGGACAGCGCGAAGGAAAAACCCCAGGAGGGAGAAGTTATCTCCGTGGGCAAAGGCAAGTCGAACGATGAAGGCAAGACATTTCCGCTGGATGTGAAGGCGGGCGATCGCGTGCTGTTTGGCAAGTATTCGGGCACGGAGATCAAGATCGACGGCGAAGAGCTGTTGATCATGCGCGAGGAAGAAGTTCTCGGCATCGTGAAGAAGTAAACCGTCCGCTGTGGCGGACGAGTTGCCAGTTTTCAGTTCTCAGTTGTCAGGCGGTCCCGGAAGTGATGGGCTGCGACCGATAACAAAGGGACGGAAAGAACTGACAACTGACAACGAATAACTGACAACCGAATAAGGAGAGTTGAAGGAAATGGCAAAGCAAATACTGCACGGTGAGGATTCCCGTCAGGCGATTCTGCGGGGCGTGAATACGCTGGCAGACGCTGTGAAGGCGACGCTCGGGCCGAAGGGCCGGAACGTTGTGATTGAGAAAAAGTTTGGCTCGCCCACCATCACCAAGGACGG
>PLCO01000046.1 GCA_003134815.1 Acidobacteriaceae bacterium
GAATAGAAATCCACGTTGGCGTTCAGCTTCTTCTCCTGGTTGATGTAGAGCTCGATCGCCCGCGACATCTCAAACCATTTGGGCCGGCCCGCGTCCTTGCCCAGTTGCTCGCTCATCTTGCGCAGGTGCGTGGCTCGCGGGTCTTCGCCCTTGTACACACGATGCCCGAAGCCGGGAACCTTCTGCTTCGCCGCCAGCACGGTTTTCACGTACTCCACCGGATCCGCGCCTTTCTTATCGATCGCCAGCAGCAACTGCATCACGCCCTCGTTGGCACCGCCGTGCAGCGGGCCCTTCAGCGCGCCAATGGCGCCGGTAATTGCGGAATGAATGTCAGAGAGTGTTGCGGCGATTACGCGGGCAGCGAAGGTGGAGGCGTTCAGTTCATGGTCGGCGTGAAGAATAAGCGCGATGTCCAAAGTTCGCGTTGCCGTCTCCGAAGGCTTTTCGCCGTTCAGCATCCACAGAAAATTCCCAGCGTGCGAAAGCGACCAATCCGGCGGCATAATTGCCTTGCCCTTGCGCAGCCGGTCGTAGATCGCCACAATCATCGCAATCTGCGCGGTCAGGTTGTACGCCTTGCGCACATTCGCGTCGTGCGAGTTGTCTTTCTCGTCCGGGTCGTAAAAACTCAGCGCTGATACCGTCGTGCGCAGCACTTCCATCGGCGTGGCCCACTTGGGAAAGCTGCGCATCATGTCGATCACGCGTTGATCGATCGACCGCGCTAGCGCCAGTTGCGTTTGAAACTCGCGCAAAGCCAGCGCGTTCGGCAGAATCCCGTTCCAAAGCAAGCATGTGGTTTCTTCAAAGGTTGAGTGGTCGGCCAGCTCGTGAATGTCGATGCCCCGGTAGGACAGGATCCCCGCTTCTCCGTCGATCCAGCAAATGCCGGAGTTCGCGGCGACAATTCCTTCCAGGCCTTTTCCTGCGACAGCAGTCGACATAGCCTTTGCTTCTCCCCTTTTTTCGATGGCAGTTAGGCCGTTGCAGTGGAGCTTCAAGCCGCATCGAATCGCGCCCGGCGCCAAATCATGTGGTAAAGATGTTTATAACGTAGCCGTTCCGTCCTTGTCACGGAACCTTGTCACGAAACGTGGGACGGTAGTTGGCCACTCGCGCCGATCCGGGCCTATCCGCCTGTTCCGGTTAGTTCCGATCTAAGGGAAAACCCTTCATCCGCCATTGCCTCGATTTACCCTGTAGATTCAGCCAGCGCAGATTGGGACTCCCAGCTTTTACCGGGCAGGCTCTAGCCGTTAAGATGGTGAATCATGTGGATTTCCGGATCGATTGAGACATTTTCCCCTCCGTGCGGCGTCTAACCGGACAGGATGTCACCATTACGCCAGGCATGATTCGTCTCCGACCACATGCCCGCGAAGGAAAGGTAACTCATGAGCGAAATTGAAGAGGCCCCCCGAACTTACTCCGGCGCTCTGCTAGCCGCGATCGCCATCGCTTTACTGGCTGCCGTCGGCGGCCTGATTTGGTGCTTCACGCTAACCACCAAGCTAAGCGCCGCGCAGGCGGAGCTGGCTGACGCCAAGCAGCAGGACACCCAGCTTGCCGCCGATTTGCGCGAGACCGATGCCCGCTTGAAAGTCGCCACCGATGAACTCGGCAAATCCGTAGGCCTTACGCAGAAGGAACTCGACGAGCGTGCCCAGGCAATCATCGCGAAAGAACAGGACCTTGAGACCGCCGAGAAACAGACCGCGGCGCAGGTAAATAATGTTTCCAGCGAAGTCACCACTGTCCAATCGGATGTCGGCGGCGTAAAAACCGACCTGACCAAGACACAGGGCGATCTGGCCAACACCAACAGCGAACTCCAGTCGGTGAAGGGCGACCTTAGCGGTACCAACAGCATCATCGCGCGCAACCACGATGAGCTGGTCACCCTTGAGCACAAGGGCGACCGCAACTTCTATGAGTTCACTCTCGATAAAGGTCAGAAAAAGCCGGTGGGCACGGTCTCGCTGGAACTGAAAAGGGCTGACGGCAAACACAGCAAGTTCACCCTCGACGTCATGGCCGACGACAAGGTGTACGAAAAGAAGGACCGCAACTTGAATGAGCCTTTGCAGTTCTACAGCGGCAAGGACCAGGCGCTCTACGAGATCGTGGTCAACAACATCAATTCGCGCAACGAAATTGTGGGCTATCTATCCACGCCCAAGGGCGCGCCCGTTCCGCCTACTGTTCAGTAATCGCAACCTGGGGCGCAAGCTCCAGGCTGGGCTGGTAACGGAAATTGAATGTGTAGTCCAGCTTCTTGCGTGCGTCCCAATCCTGTTTCGTCATTTTGAAGGCCGAAACAAAAGTCCCATCCACCGTCTGCCCGGGGTTGATCGTCGTGTCCAGCGGCGACAGGGGCGTATTGTGCGGCACAGGAATGGTTGGATAGGCGACAAAAATCCGTTGGTAATCGCCCGTGTTGGCTGCATAACTCGAGTGAATGCCATCGGCCAGGGTTGCGTTGGTCAGCACGTTTGAAAGGTAAAGCGGATGGTCGGTGTGGTTCTGTAACCTCACCTCGGTAAACACCATCACCTGATCTACTTCTTGCTTTGGCATCGGCGCACCGCTGGCGTCAAGACCCGATGTCTCGGTGTGCTGTGGATGCGCCCACACGGCCACGATCTCTCCCGAGGCAATAGGCGGTTTCTGCTCCAGGAACACATAGGCCGCAATGGCCAGGCTCACCACCACGGTGGCGATAATCGCGGCTATCACCACATGGCTGGTTCCTTTGGTTAGCTCTTCGCCCAGCGCGGCGTCGTCAACTTCGGTCTCTTCCTGCTGCAATAAACTCATGACGACCTCACCTTCTTTGCGTCTACCAAGGTTCCTCAATTGCTGTAACCGGGGCTGCAGCCGCCAGGCGGCTTTTTAAATAAGAAGAATTCAGCTTGCAAGCCCCCGAAAAGAGCTTATGAATTGTGAAACCGCTCTAATCTTAGCCCCATGCGCTCACAACTAGCCACGCATTCCCTGTTCGCGCCACCATCCCTTTGTGCTTGAAGGTGGTAACCATTGGGGGATGAGCCAAGGAGCATGGGAAACGCCCCTGGCAGCTCTCAGGGCCTCGGGCGCAGTCCCGCCATGAACCCCTTTGCATCCCGTGTGTTCAGCACGTCCTCCTTCGTAAGCCACGCCCGCCGCAACTGCCTCGCCCCGTACCCCATTTTTCCCAGGTTGCGGCTGTCGTGAGAATCCGAAGACATTACGATCCGGCAGCCCAGCTCCTTGGCCAGCCGCAAATCGCGATCGTTCAGGTCCAGCCGCTCCGGCGCGGCGTTGTGTTCCATGGCCACACCCAGCTCTGCCGCACGCTTCAGCACCACGGCCAAATCCAGCGCGAACGGTTCCCGGCGCAGCAGCAGCCTTCCTGTCGGATGCCCCAGAATCCGCACATACGGATTGTCAATCGCTTTCAGCACGCGCTCCGTCATCTCCTCTCGGCTCTGCTCAAAGCGCGTGTGCACGCTGGCAATCACCACATCCATCTGCGCCAGCACTTCATTGTCCAGATCCAGCGCGCCGTCGGCAAGAATGTCCACTTCGATCCCGGTGAACACGCGGATCTTTCCCTCCATCGCCTTATCCACCGCGTGCACCTTTTTGATTTGCTCCAGCGCCCGCTTCTCATCCATCCCATTTGTCATCGCCAGGTTCTTTGAGTGGTCGGTGATCGCGATGTATTTGTACCCGCAAGCCAGCGCCGCCTCCGCCATTTCGCGAATTGAATTGTGCCCATCACTGGCCGTCGTGTGCATGTGTACGTCGCCGCGAATATCTTTGAGCTCCACAACGCGCGGCAAATCGTGCGAGGCCGCCGCGTCAATCTCGCCCAGGTTCTCTCGCATCTCCGGCGGCATCCAGTCCATCTTCAGCGCCGCGTAAATCTCCTCCTCCGTCGCCGCCGCCACGGTCGAGCCCGCCGCGGTTGAGCCATCGTCCAGCCGCGCCAGCGCCCACTCGCTCAGCGTGTAGCCCATCTTCAAGGCCCGCTGCCGCAGCGTCACGTTGTGGGCCTTCGAGCCTGTGAAATATTGCAGCGCAGCGCCATAACTGGCCTCCGGCAGCAGCCGCACGTCCACCTGCAAGCCGTGCTCCACATGAAAGCTCACCTTGTTCTCGCCCTTGACAATCATGTCCTGAATTCCCGGATACGCCGCCACATAATCAACAGCGGGGCCAGTCTTTTCAGGGGCACACGCGGGTCCCGTCACCAATAAATCCAGATCCCCGATTGTCTCCCGCCCCCTGCGCAGCGATCCCGCCGGCGTCACTTTTTTGATCCCCTTGAACTTCATCAGATAAGCCGAAATCCGCCCCGCTTCTTCCTCGGCCACGTCGATCCGAAACCGCCCCGCGCTCCTCCGATAGTCCTCGATCCCCTTATTCAGCTTCTCAATCTGCTTTTCGCCCATCCGCGGCAGGCCCTTGAGCCGTCCCGCCGCAATCGCCGCAGCAAGTTGCCCCACGCTGTCGATGCTGCCGCTCCCGATCACGCCCGCATCCCAAAACAGCGCCACCGTCTTTGGCCCCATGCCCGGCAGCTTCAGCAGCTCCAGCACGCCCGCGCCATACTTCGCCAGCAGCTCTTCGCGCAGGGGCAGTTGGCCGGTTGCGGCAATCGTCTGCAGGTGCGCCGCCATGCTCTTGCCGATTCCGTCGATCGCGAGCAACCGCGCCGTATCGCCCGCTGCTTCCACCAGGTCCACTGTCGTCTGCTGTGCAGTCTCGGCAGCGCGGCGGTAGCTCCTGATGCGGAAGCTGTCAGCGCCGTCAATCTCCATCAGGTCGGCCGTCTCTTCAAGCAGCCGCGCCATCGTCTTGTTGTCCACGGAATGGTCCTCAGCCAGCAGTCCCCTAGCCAGCAGTCCCCTAGCCAGCAGTATCGATCATCCGCGGCGGTCCAGGTCAATCTGTCCGGGTCAATTGGCCCAGACGGATTCCCAGACGGATTTGCGGACGGATTTTCGAGGCGCCCTGCACACGAGCTGGAAAACTCTTTTAAGCTGGGTCTGGAATTTTAGTGTGGTCCGGAACGGGAGTATCCGGATTTGTGATTCTCGAGTGATTTGCGGGCGCAAACCACCCTTACCGCCGGGCGGCGGTCTTGCGGGATCGCCCGGTACCTGCCCTGACCTACGCGGCGCTGGGGGCGCTCGCCGCGTTTTCCCGATTGCGGACTACGGCATCCGCCTGCGGGCCCTTCTGGCCTTCAACAATATCGAACTCGACCTCATCGCCTTCTTTGAGCGTTTTGTACCCATCCAATTGAATCGATGAGTAGTGGACGAATACATCTGGCCCGTCTTCGCGTCCGATGAATCCGTACCCCTTGGCGTTGTTAAACCACTTCACCTTTCCCTTGTACTGAGCCACAGGGTCCTGCCTTCCTTTTCCACGTTCCTGTTTTCCGGATACAGCGGGCATTGAGAGGGATTTCCCGCCGATACTCACTAAGACGCAAAAAGGTTGCGAAAGGTTTTTTCATTGTTGTGAGTTTCCATAATGAAAATGTGCGCAATCGCCCCGCTCTCCCGCTAGCCGCTCGGGCGCCTGTGGAAAAAACACCTGCTCTGATGCTTTATTTCTTGCCCCGTCTGCCTTTGATTCGGTCGTATAAAAGCACGCTGGTCAGCGTTTTACCGTCAAGAATCGCGCCCTTTTCAATCATCTTCAGCACGTCCTTCAGCTTCACCAGCCTCAGCTCGATCTGCTCGTCTTCCTCCGGATGCGCCGCGCCCGGCTCCAGCCCCTCCGCCAGAAAAACCTTCATTGACTCGCCCAGAAACCCAGGGCTGGCGTAGTACTCCACCAGTGGCCGCCACTTCTTCGCCTTGTACCCTGTCTCCTCGGCCAGCTCCCGTTTTGCCCCCACCAGCGGATCTTCGCCCGGCTCGAGCTTACCCGCGGGCAGCTCCCACAGATACTGGTTCGCCGCGTGCCGGTATTGCCGCTCGATCACAATCCACGGATTCTTCTTGCTCTTCGAATGATCAACCGCCAGAATCACCACGCTCCCGTTGTGCCGAATCACGTCGCGCTCGTTCTGCCGCCCTCCCGGCTCGACAATCTTGTCGTGCAGCACCCGGAACAGCGGTCCCTCATACGCAACCACTGAGCTTATGATTGTGGCCCGCTCAATCTTCGCGGTCGCCTTTGCTGCCTTCGCCTTCTTCACCTTTTTCGCCTTGATCTTTTTCGTCGCTTTCTTCGCCATTTCTACCTCTCCGTCTCAACGCGCTTGTTCAACTTAATTCATCCAACTCAATTCATCACGAGTATACGCACCGTCCTGTTTCACCCCTGTCCCATCCTGTGCAATCCGGCCCATTTCTGCCCATTCCTGCATCACCCCACCCCGCCGTGGCATCCTTAACAGAGCGATAATTTCCAATTTGGCGCGAGCCGACCGGCCCCATTCAATCCCATGAGAGAGCAGTGACCGAACCCTTGAAAGCTGACTGTTATCCAGTAACCCTGATGCCGGGCCAGTCCCGCCTTTTTCTCGATTTTTGCGCCGGTTCGCTTGGTGCTTATCTTCCCTTGGACGAACCGAAAAAGCCGCGCCCGCCCCTCCCCGCGCACTGGCCTGAACTCGTTCAGCTCCTCGCCACGCAGAATCCCGCGCCGTCCGCAGCCTCATCGCTCGCAGCCCTTGCTGCTGGCGCCGGAGCCGTCCTCACCGGCCAACAGGTAGGTCTCTTCGGCGGCCCGCTCTACTCTCCGTACAAAGCTGCCACTGCCATTGCCCGTGCCCGCAAGTCCTCCACCGCTGACCATCCCCACGCCGCCATCTTCTGGCTCGCCAGTGAGGACCACGACTTCGCCGAGATCGATCACGTCACATTTCCTGCAGGCCGCGAGCTGGCCCGGCTCGCATACGAAAAAGCTCCCGCATCGGCGCTGCCCGCCGGCCGCATCGTCCTCGACGATTCCATCACGCCCCTCGTTGAGCGCGCCGTCGAGCTTCTCGGTCCCTCTGAAGCCACTGAAGCTCTTGTCGCCGCCTACAAACCCGGACGCACCTTCGCGCAGGCCTTCGGCGATTTCTACTCTGCCATCTTCGCCGCGCAGGGCCTCCTCATCGTCGACGCCGCAGGCCGCGACTTCCATCGTCTAGGCGAGCCAGTCTTGCGCGCGGCCATCGAGCGCGCGGACGAGTTTCACTCCGCACTTACTGAGCGCGGCCAGGCTCTTGAAGCCGCCGGCTATCACTCTCAGGTCGCCGTCGCTCCGCAGTCCAGTCTGCTATTCCTCATCGACGGCAAAACCGGCGCGCGCATCGCACTCCGCCGCATCGCGCCCACAGCAGCCGAGCCAAATGGCCTTTGGCACGCCGACCATCAGACGTTCTCCACTGCGGACCTCCTGGGAATTCTCGCCTCCGAGCCCGAGCGCATCTCGCCCGCCGCCCTTCTTCGCACCGTCTTTCAGGATTTTCTTTTCTCAACCTCAGCCCAGGTCGGCGGACCTGCCGAAATCGCCTACCTGGCGCAGTCCACGGTTCTCTTCGAGCGAATTCTCGGCCGCCAAACGCCGCCCATCGCCCGCTTCTCCGCCACCCTCATCGAACCCTCCGTCGCCGAGCTTCTCCGCCGCCACGAGCTCACCCTCGATCAGCTCTTCTCTGAAGAAAACGCCTCCACGCTGGCCCTTCGCCTCGCCGCCCGCTCCATGCCCATCGAGACAAAACAAAAGCTCGCCGCCGCCGGGAACGCACTCGATGCCGAGCTCACCACGCTCGTCGACTGGCTGCAATCGCAGGACAAGGGTCTGGGCCAATCGGCAGACACCGCCGCGGGAAAGATGCGCTACCAGATGAACCGCCTGCGCACGCTCGCCGCCAACTTCCAGCTCCAGCGCGAGACCACGCTCACCCGCCACGCCAACTCTATCTTCAACGCGCTTTACCCCGGCGGCGTTCTTCAGGAGCGCGTTCACGGCGCTGCTTACTACTTCGCCCGCTATGGCCTTTCGCTCGCCGAAACCCTCTGTCAGCAAGCCGCCAGCCTCTGCCCCGGCCACGCTGCCATTTGGCTGTAAATGCTGACACCGACTAGCGACCGCTAGTCGTATACTTCTCGCGAATCGCCCCGAGGTTCCCATGAAGCAGCTCTTCGCATTCCTCACCGCCGCCGTAATCGCACTGTCGCCGGCCATCCCCGCCGCCCGCGCGCAACTCGCCAACTGCGCCACGCCCGGCACCGACAATAACTTTCTCGGCATCCAGACCATCCGCCTCTGGCCCGGCACGCCGCCTGAAGCCAGGCCCGAAGCCAAGACTGAAGCCAATCCCGGCACCAATGTCGACGCCTGCAATGACATTCCCGCGCTCACCCTCTTCTCGCCGCGCCAGGGAGCGGCCAACGGCTCAGCCGTCATCATCTTTCCCGGCGGCGCATACATCCATCTCGCCGGCGATCTCGAAGGCCGCGAAGTTGCCGACTGGTTCACCGCCCGTGGCTTCCGCGCCTTCATCCTCAGCTACCGGCTCGGCTCGAACGGCTATCTTCTCCCCGTTCCGCTCATCGACGCTCGCCGCGCCATCCAAACTGTCCGCGCCCGCGCAACGGATTACCACATCAACCCCAATCGCATCGTCGTCATTGGCTTCTCCGCCGGCGGCCACCTCGCAACACTCGCCGGAACCCAGTTCGTCCCCGGCAGCCCGGCCGCAGAAGACCCAATCGATCGCGCTCCGAGCCGTCCTGACTACCTCGTCCTCGGCTATCCCTGGCTCGACGCCATCACCAAGGACACCACGTTCCTGAGCTACTGCAAGATCCTCAACCAGATGGACCAGTGCGACGCACTGCGCGCCAAATACGATCCCGTCCTCTTCGTCACCAAAGACACGCCGCCGACATTCATCTATCAGACCTTTGCCGACAAGACGGTCTCTCCGGCAGCGACCATCGACTTTTATCAGGCGCTATTGAAGGCCGGCGTTCCGTCGGAGCTGCATGTGTTCGTGAGCGGCGCACACGGCAGCGGCCTCGGCAAAGGCGATCCCGCGCTCGACCAATGGCCTAATCTGCTCGAAAACTGGCTCCGCGCGCAGGGGCTGCTCACCGTCGACAAATCCGCGGTCGGCGCAAATCCGTAAAATCAAATCAGTAAAATCTCAAGGCTGAAAGCCGGGGACGAATGCCCCCAAAAATTAAGAAGCGGGCCGCCGACCTCGGGAGTGGAAGGATATCCCGAAACCGGCTGCCCGCTGGACCCTGGCCCGGGTCTAGGTGGTAGCTTCAGTGTAGGCCCGTTTTGTTCGAAAGCAAGGCCTTTTTTGTGTGAAATTCCAGCTTTGTGATCGGAGTCACAAAACGGGATTCCGGTGGCTCTCCGTGCGTTGACTTGAGTCGCTGCCCCTGATACAAAATAGGGTTCCACCTGCAAAATTTCTAACAGTTAGGCGCAGCGCTCCGGCATCTCCATGCAAGACATCCTTCAACAACTCGAGCAGCTCCTTTTGAGCGCCGTACCCACGGCCCTGCTGTTCATTGTGCTCGTCTTGGCCTATCAATTCCTCATCCAGGGCCCGCTGACGGCGGCGCTTGCAAAGCGGCGCGCCCTCACCGAAGGAGCCATGGAAGACGCCCGCAAGGCAGTTGCCGAAGCTGAAGCCAAAACCGCCGAATACGCTGAGCGCCTTCGCCAGGCTCGCGCCGAGGCCTACAAACTTCGCGAGCAGCGCGTCAACCAGTGGAGCGCCGAGCGCGACACCGCCCTCGACGCCGCCCGCAAGTCAGCCGGCGATAAAGTGCGCCAGGCCAAGGCAGAAATCGAGGCTGAAGCAGTCTCTGCCCGCAGCACCATTCAAGCCGCCGCTGCCGATCTGGCCGGCCTGGCAGTTCGCGCCGTCCTGCCGCTCGCCGCAGGAGGGTCCCGTTGAAGTTCACCCTCCCCGCAATGCGCCGTCCTTCCAATCTGCTGCGTTTCTTGTTCATCGCCGCGGTTTTGTCTTCGCTGGCACTCGCGCCGTTTCGCGCAATGGCCCAATCGCAAACGGTCGCTCCCGGCGCCTCAACGAGCGCATCAACGCCCCCTGCAACTCCCGACGCCCAGCCCTCGGGCTCTGCCGATTCAAAAGCTCCCCCGTCGCAAGAAGAACAGGAGCAAGCCTTCCTTCATGCTCCCATCGTGCAATCGCTGGCCCGCGTCCTGCACCTCAATATCCAGACAACGATTTACCTTTTGCTCGGCATTAACTTCGCCATTATTTTCTTTGGTATCGTCATTCCGCTCGGCCGCCTCATGCCCAAACTCTTTCGCAAGCGTTCCGAGAACCTGAGCCACGATCTCAAGACCGCGCGCGACGCCACCACCGACGCGCAATCCCGCCTCAGCGCAGTTGAGGCCAAGCTCGCCGGCCTCGGCGAGGAGATGCAGAAATTTCGCGCTCAGGTTGAACAGGACAGTCTCGAAGACGAAAAACGCATCAAGGCCTCGCTCAGCGAAGAAAGCGCCCGCATCGTGGCCGCCGCCGAGCAGGAAATCAATGTAGCCGCAGCCCAGGTTCGTCGCGGCCTGCGCGACTTCGCCGCCGACCTCGCCATTGAGCAAGCCTCGAAGCAACTCGCGCTCACGCCGGAAACCGATCGCGCCCTCATCGCCGAATTCGTCGCCGGCGTCTCTGCTGACGCTTCGCGCAAAGGAGGCCGAAACTAAATGCCTGCCTTTGTCGCCCGCTACGCCAACGCATTTGCCGATGTCGTAACCGATGCCAAACTCGATACGGCCGCCATCGACCGCCAGTTCTCTGACTTTCTTTCCACCTGGGAAGGCAGCGCCGAACTGCGCACCTTCTTTGTGAACCCCGCCGTCCCGGCCGCGCAGAAAGTCGAAATCCTCGATAAACTCAACGCCAAACTCGGCATGATAAAGGAACTCCGCAACCTGATCGCAGTCCTCATCTCGAACGATCGCATCGGCCACGTTGTCGAGGTAGCCGCGGCCTATCGCAGCATTCTGCAGGCACAATCGGGAATCCGCCCCGCCGAAATCGTCACCGCGCGCGAGTTGAGCCCAGACGAGCGCACTTCGCTGGTTGCGGAACTGGCCAAACTTGCCGGCGCAAAAATCAACCCGAGCTTTAAGCTCGACTCATCCATTCTTGGCGGCGCCGTGGTGCGCATCGGCTCCACAGTCTACGACGGCAGCGTACGCGGCCGCCTCGACCGCCTGAAAGAAGCATTAACCGCCGGCTGAATCCGGAATCTCGCAGCTTTTCAACCGTGAACTGAGAACTACGAACTGCGAACTGTAATCTACGAACTTAGAACTGCAAGGAACCTGCAAATGGCTCAAATCAAGGCAGACGAAATCACGCAACTCCTTCGCGCCCAGATCGCGAACTACGACTCCAAGGTCCAGGTCGATGAAGTCGGCACCATCACCTCGCTCGGTGACGGCATCGCCCGCATCCACGGCCTCGACAAAGTCATGGCTGGCGAGTTGCTCAGCTTCCCGCACGGCATTGCCGGCCTCGCCCTCTCGCTTGAGGAGGATCAAGTCGGCTCCGTCATTCTCGGCGACTACACCGAGCTCAGGGAAGGCGATGAGGTCAAGCGCACCGGCAAAATCCTCTCCGTCCCTGTCGGCACCGGCATGATCGGCCGCGTCGTCAACGCGCTTGGCGCGCCTATAGACGACAAGGGCCCCATCGCCAGCAGCGAAACGCTCCCCATCGAGCGCCTCGCCCCCGGCATCATCGACCGCCAGCCCGTACGCGAGCCCATGGCCACCGGCCTCAAAGCCATTGACGCCATGATTCCCATCGGCCGCGGCCAGCGCGAGCTTATTATCGGCGACCGCCAAACCGGCAAAACCGCCGTCCTGCTTGACACCATCATCAACAACGCCAAAAACGACCTCATCTGCATTTACTGCGCCATCGGCCAAAAGCGTTCTTCTATTGCTCAGGTCGTGCAGACGCTCACTGAGGCCGGCGCCATGGGCCACACCATCATCGTCGCCGCCTCGGCGTCCGAGCCGGCGCCCCTGCTCTATCTCGCGCCCTACGCCGCAACCGCCATGGGAGAGTACTTCCGCGACAGCGGCAAGCACGCCCTCGTGATGTATGACGATCTCTCCAAGCACGCCATGGCGTACCGCGAGATTTCGCTTCTGCTCCGCCGCCCGCCCGGCCGCGAAGCCTACCCCGGCGATGTCTTCTATCTCCACTCCCGTCTGCTCGAGCGCTCATCGAAGATGAGCAAAGAGCGCGGCGGCGGCTCGCTTACCGCTCTGCCCGTCATTGAAACTCAGGCCGGCGACGTCTCCGCCTACATTCCCACCAACGTCATCTCCATCACCGACGGCCAGATTTTTCTTGAAACCGATCTCTTCAACTCCGGCATCCGTCCCGCCGTCAACGTCGGCCTCTCCGTCTCGCGCGTCGGCTTCTCCGCCGCCGTCAAAGCCGTCAAGCAGGTCGGGTCGACATTGAAGCTAGACCTCGCGCAATATCGCGAGCTTGCGGCCTTTGCGCAGTTCGGCTCCGACCTCGACCCGCTGACCCAGAAACAACTCGCCCGCGGCATCCGCCTTACAGAGCTGCTCAAGCAGCCGCAATTCCAACCGCTCACCTGGCAGCAGCAGATGGTGATTCTGTTCGCCGGCACGCAGGGCTATCTCGACGAGTTCCAGGTCTCTGACATTCGCGCCTACGAGGATGGGCTCTACAAATTCTTTGACGACTCGCAAAAGGCGTTCGTCGCCGACATCACCGAAAAGAAGTCCCTCGACGACGACCTCCGCAACCGCCTGCACGCGGCCCTCAAGGAGTACTCAGCAAACTTCAAGGCGGATTTAGCCGCCGCAAAAGCGTAAAAGGGCAGCTGGAAACTTAGGAACACATCAATGGCAAACGTACTCGATCTCCGGCGTCGCATCCGCAGCGTGAAAAACACGCGGCAGATCACCAAGGCCATGAAGATGGTCTCTGCGGCCAAGCTACGCCGCGCGCAGGAGCGTGCCCTAGCCGCCCGGCCCTACGCCCGCATGATCGTTAGCGTGCTTGAGTCGCTCCGCCGCCGCGTCGATCTCTTCGACGAGAAATCCGGCAACATTTGCAATCCGCTGTTTATAACCCGGCCCGAAAAGCGCGTTCTGCTCATCGTCATCAGCGGCGACAAGGGCTTTGCCGGAGCATTCAACGCCAACATCCTCAAAACCGCGTACCAGTTCATCGCCGGCAATCCCGATAAGGAAATCGACATCGAGGCCGTCGGCCGAAAAGGCCGCGACCAGTTGCGCCGCCGCTATCCCACCGCCGTCTACACTGACCAGACCGACGAGCATGGTGTCACGCACAAGATCCGCGGTCCGCGCAAGGGCCCCGTCGAAGTTACCGGCGACCACCCCGGCCTGCTGATCAAGCTTGAAACATCGCGCGTCTTCGATCTCGCCCACAACATCATCTCCCGCTACACCCACGAGGGGATCGACGCCGCCTACCTCGTCTACAACGAATTCAAGTCGGTCATCGCGCAGCGCCTCGTCGTCGAGCGCCTGCTCCCGCTCATCGATTTCACCGGTCCGCAGATCACCGGTGCCGTCGAGCCCTCCGCCGAACAAAAGGAGCGCGCAGCCGAAGCGGCTCTCTCCGCCGGCATCGACATTGAGCCGGCAGACACAGCAGAAGCCGACGAAGAGGCCAAAAAGTTCGGCACCACCAACGTCGACTATATCTACGAGCAACCTGCCGAGCAACTCTTCGCCGGCCTGCTCCCGCAATACATATTTTCCGTGCTCTTCCACGCCATGACCGAGTCGGTCGCCGCCGAACACGCGGCCCGCATGACGGCGATGGATTCGGCAACCAACAACGCCTCCGACATGATTGACGCCCTCACGCTGCACATGAACCGCGTGCGTCAGGCCGCCATCACCAAGGAGATCATCGAAATCGTTTCGGGCGCAGCTGCGCTCTAAGAAAGCAAAGTCAGGGAAAGCAAAGTTATGGCAGAAAATATCGGCAAAGTCATCCAGGTCTCCGGCCCCGCCGTAGACGTCCAATTCGAAGAAGCCACCATGCCGCCCATCTATCAGGCGCTGCGCGTCGTCAGCGATGGCTTCACTGTCCCCACCCCCATCAACGTGATCCTCGAAGTGCAGCAGCACCTCGGCGAGGGCCGCGTGCGCACCGTGGCCATGGAAGCCACCGACGGCATGGTCCGCGGCATGAACGCCATCGACCTCGGTGGCCCCATCCGCATGCCCGTCGGCAAAGAGACGCTGGGCCGCGTGCTCAACGTTATCGGCGAGCCGGTCGACAATCTCGGCCCCATCGGCGAAAAAACGCGTATGCCCATCCACCGGCCCGCGCCGCTCTTTGACGAGCAGTCAACGAGCGAAGAAATGTTCGAGACCGGCATCAAGGTCATCGATCTCATTCAACCGTTTCTCAAGGGCGGAAAAATCGGTCTCTTCGGCGGCGCAGGCGTCGGCAAAACCGTCGTCATCATGGAACTCATCAACAACGTCGCCAAGAACCACGGCGGCTTCTCCGTCTTTGGCGGCGTGGGCGAGCGCACACGCGAGGGCAACGACCTCTGGCTTGAAATGACCGAGTCCGGCGTCATCAAGCCCGGCGATTGGGCCGCCTCCAAGTGCGCCCTCGTCTACGGCCAGATGACCGAGCCGCCCGGAGCGCGCCTCCGCGTGGCCCTCAGCGCGCTCACCGTCGCCGAGTACTTCCGCGACGTCGAAGGCGCAGACACGCTTCTGTTCATCGACAACATCTTCCGCTTCACTCAGGCCGGGTCTGAGGTTTCCACGTTGTTGGGCCGCATGCCCTCCGCCGTCGGCTACCAGCCCAATCTCGCCACTGAAATGGGCGAGCTGCAAGAGCGCATCACTTCAACGAGCAAGGGTTCAGTCACTTCGGTCCAGGCCGTGTACGTTCCCGCCGACGATCTCACCGATCCCGCGCCGGCCACCACCTTCGCTCACCTTGACGCCACCACCGTGCTCAGCCGTCCTCTGTCGGAGCTTGGCATCTACCCCGCCGTCGATCCATTAGCGTCCACCTCGCGCATCCTTACCGCGCGCGTAGTAGGCCAGGAACACTATGACGTCGCCCAGGGGGTAAAAAAGATTCTGCAGCGCTACAAGGATCTCCAGGACATCATCGCCATCCTTGGCATCGACGAGCTATCTGAAGACGACAAACTCACCGTGGCTCGCGCGCGCAAAGTGCAAAAATTCCTGTCGCAGCCCTTCCACGTGGCCGAGCAGTTCACCGGAATCTCCGGCGCTTACGTCAAAATCGCCGACACAGTGAGCGCCTTCAAGGCCATTATCGAGGGCAAGCACGACGATGTTCCCGAGCAGGCGTTTTACATGAAGGGCGGCATCCAGGAAGTCCTCGAAACCGCCGAGAAACTGAAGGCAACGGTGTGAGAGGCAGCCTTTAGCCTCTAGCTTCTAGCCCTTAGCTAGCGGCTAGGAGCTAGAAGCTAGGAGCTAACCTATGGCTGATGAAACCAACCAACTTCGCGTCCGGCTCGTCACTCCCGAGCGCACGCTCTTTGAGGCGGACGCAACGGCTGTCGAGTTGCCCTCAACAACGGGCGATCTTGAAGTGCTTTACGGGCACGCGCCGCTAATGGCCGAGCTCGGCGCGGGCGACGTACGCATTCACACCGGTGCGGGCATCGAATCCACCAGCCCTGAAACAGCTCGCTACAACGTCAGTTGGGGATTCGTTGAAGTTCTGCCCGCCCGCGTTACCATCCTCGCCAATGACGCGCTCAAGCCTGAGGAGATCGACGTGCCCCGCGCCCAGCAGCAGCTCGACCGCGGCCAGAAGATGTGGAACGAAGCCGGCGACAGCGAAGACGCCTACACCGACGCCCTCCGCGTCATCTCCGAAGCCGAAGCCAAAATCACCTCCGCCGCCGAAGCGACCCAAACGCACTAAACCGGATTCACTCGACAGGCCCCAAACACATAGCCCCGCTCCCATGCGGGGCTTTCTGTATTCGGGATCCACGTTCATTGGACCCCTTGAGTTATAGTTGGGGCGTTATGAGAAGGCTGCTGGTCCTGACTGCGACATCGATCGTCATAGCCTTTTCTGGATGTACTGTTGCGACCGGCCAGGCTGTTCTTCAATGCACAAGCCCCACAATACCGGAGGGTCCGCTAGCACAATTTACTGTCGAGCCAAACACCCCGGGCGAAGCAGCGCGCATGCTTCAAGCTCCTCACGGAGCCAGCCGATCCGGGAAGCATATTCTCATAGTGAATTGGCAACGGGGATATCGAGAATTCAAAGACAAAGCCCCGTTCATGGAGGGCACGATCGATGGCCTTTATTGGACCTACTGCGGCTACAGCCCTCAGGTGGGTGTCAATGTGATTCAGAAGAACGGAACTGACGGGCTGACAGGCATCTTGGTGGATGAGAAAGACGGTTCAATTTTGCCTGGCGGATTTTCCGTCTCTTTTTCTCCAAACCTGCAGAAATACTTCGCCCGCGAGCAGGGAGACGGCGCGGACCTCGAAACAATTAAGCTGTTCAGCCGCAACGGAAGATTGCTTTGGTCGGGGCTTGCCGGCCTGCTCTCGCCAGACGGAAAGAACGAGATCTCCGAATTCGAAAATGTGCACTGGGACAATGCCGGAGAATTAGTTGCAATATCCAGAGATTACGAAAGCCAGCAACGGCAAACGCTCGTAATGACAAAGACTGCGAATGAAAGTTGGCAATGGAGCTCAATTCCGGTCAAATAAACCCACCTCTCTACCCCTTGCTCTTCATGCCTCCCACCCGCTAAAGTTTCACCCGAGGCTTCTCCCGCTTAAACGCCGCCCCCAAACGTCCGCGGGCCATATCCAATCGCTTTCCTAAAGGAATTCCGCATGTCTTTGACGCCTGCTTCCGTCGCCAATCGCGATATCGACTCCACGCTGCGCGAAAATCGCGTCTTTCCTCCTCCGCCGGAGTTCAGCGCCAAGGCCCACATCAAAAGCCTCGCCGAATACGAGGCCCTCTACAAGCAATCCATCGACGATCCCGAAACATTCTGGGCCGGCGCGGCGAAGGAACTCCACTGGTTCAAGCCCTGGGACAAAGTTCTCGAGTGGAGTCTGCCCTGGGCCAAGTGGTTCGTCGGCGGCAAAATCAATCTCAGCTTTAATTGCGTCGACCGACACGCACTCGGCAAACGCGCCAATAAAACCGCCATCATCTGGGAGGGCGAGCCTGGCGAAGTTCGCCGCCTCACCTACGCCGAGTTGCACGCCGAAGTGCAGAAGTTCGCTAACGCACTCAAGTCCCTCGGCATCAAGAAAGGCGATCGCGTCGCCGTCTACATGGGCATGACGCCCGAGCTCGCCATCGCCCTGCTTGCCTGCGCGCGCATCGGCGCGGTTCACTCCGTCATCTTCGGCGGATTCGCCGCCAACGCCATCGCCGACCGCGTCGCCGACTCCGGCTGCATCGCCATCCTCACGCAGGATTCGAGCTACCGCCGCGGTAACGAAATCAAGCTCAAAGCGACCGTTGACGAAGCCATGCCGGCCTGTCCCACCGTCAAGCACGTCGTTGTCTATCGCCGCACTGGCTCGCCGGTCAACATGGTTGAGGGCCGCGATCACTGGTGGCACGATCTTGTCGCCAAAGCCGAGCCCACCTGCCTCGCCGAGCACATGGACTCCGAAGATCCTCTCTACATTCTCTACACCTCCGGCTCGACAGGAAAACCGAAAGGCCTGCTCCACACTACCGGCGGCTACGCTGTTCAAACCTATCTCACTTCGAAATATGTCTTCGATCTTCGCGACGACGACATCTTCTGGTGCACGGCCGACATTGGCTGGGTCACCGGCCACTCCTACGTCGTCTATGGCCCGCTGCAGAACGGCGCAACCGTCCTAATGTACGAGGGCGCTCCGAATTTCCCTGACTTCTCGCGCTTCTGGAAAATCGTCGACGACCATCGCGTCACTGTCTTCTACACCGCGCCCACAGCCATCCGCGCCTTCATCAAGTGGGGCAGCGAATTCGTCGACAAGTTCAAGCTCGATTCGCTCCGTCTCCTCGGCACCGTCGGCGAGCCCATCAATCCTGAAGCGTGGATGTGGTACCGCGAGAAGGTCGGCCGCAATCGCTGCCCCATCGTCGATACCTGGTGGCAGACCGAGACCGGTGCAATCATGATCGCGCCCATCCCCGGCGCTGTCCCCACCAAGCCCGGCTCGGCCACGCGCCCCTTCTTCGGCATCCAGCCTGAAGTCGTCACGCGCCCAGACACCAACGGCCACTTCGAATCCGTACCCGCGGGCTCGGGCGGCCTGCTTGTGATCAGAAAACCTTGGCCGTCAATGGCTCGCACAATCTACGGAGACGAGGAGCGCTTCCAGAAGACCTACTGGTCCGACGTTCCCGGCTGCTACTTCACCGGCGACGGAGCGCGACAGGACGCCGACGGCTACTTCTGGCTCATGGGCCGCGTTGACGATGTCATCAATGTTTCGGGCCACAGGCTCGGCACCATGGAGGTCGAATCCGCGCTCGTCGCGCATCCCAAAGTCGCCGAAGCCGCCGTCGTTGGTCGCCCCGACGATCTCAAAGGCCAGGCCATCGCCGCCTTCGTCACCCTCGAATCCGGCAACCAGCCCTCCGACGCGCTCAAAGATGAGCTGCGCAAATGGGTCTCGAAGGAAATCGGCTCACTCGCCCGGCCAGACGATATTCGCTTCACTGAAACTCTGCCCAAAACCCGCAGCGGCAAAATCATGCGCCGTCTTCTTCGCGACCTCGCCACCCACGGCGAAATCAAAGGCGACGTCACCACGCTCGAAGACTTCACTGTCATCGCCAAGCTCCGCGAAGCCGAGGAAGGCTGAGCCGCGCTGTAATGCGCATCGGGCGTACAATATGAGCCACGGAGTATCGCGCCATGGCTGCACAGCCTTCCCTCATTCCGGTCGAAGAATACCTAAGGACAACATCGGATCCCGACTGCGAATACGTAGACGGTGTTATCGAGGAGAGAGCCGTGGGAGAGTACGATCATGCAACCTGGCAGGCAATCCTGGTCACATTCTTTACTGCGAGGCAGGATGAGTTGGGCATCAACGCGCGCCCCGAATTGCGCGTGCAGGTTGCGCCCCACCGGTTTCGTGTTCCCGACGTAACCCTCCTCAGCCGGAAAGCGCCGCGCGAGCAGATCATTACTCATGCGCCCCTTGCGGTGTTTGAGATCCTCTCGCCAGAGGACACGATGACGCGCATGCTCGAAAAGCTTGCCGATTACGAACGCATGGGCATCGCCGCAATTTGGCTCATCGAGCCGACCAAGCAGCTCTTCTATCGCTATTCCCAGGGTCAGCTCACATTGGCTGCGATTTTTGAGCTTCCAGGGACATCGTTCACGGTCTCCTTCTCAGAAATTGCCGCATTGGCAGAGTAAGAGTTTAGGATCGGCTCGCAGGGCCCCACGCAGACGGCACGCTGCAGCCAGATTCTCATTCGCCTGAATGTTGCGCGATTTAGCCTCGCACGGCGAAATCAAGGGCGACGTCACCACGCTTGAAGACTTCACCGTCATCGCCAAGCTCCGCGAAACGGAAGAAGGCTGAGTCTGCCGCAATGCGTTTACCGGCGGATTCCCAGTTGGCGACAAATAGGGCTGAAATGGCTCACCAGGCGCTAGTAATCTCAGCGGTGTAGAATTCCGCCGTGCGCATCCACAAAAACGCTCGTCTCACTGCTCGTCTTCGCGAAGAATTGGCGCGGCGGGTTGTTTATCAGCGCATGCAACTGAGCGAGGCAGCGTCCCAGTACAATGTCAGTCCTAAGACTGCGGCGAAATGGGTCCATCGCTTCCTGGCGGACGGCCCCAAAGGATTGCTTGATCGAAGTTCACGGCCGCACCGGAGCCCCCGCCAACTGTCCCCTGAACGAAATGACGACGACTGCAAGGCGGCCCTAGTCGCGATGCTCCATCGACCGCCATCAGAGTTTGGAATAAACCGCACGTCCTGGAGACTCGTCGATCTGCATCGAATCGCTCAGGACCAAGGTCTGCCCTTATCGGGGGCGAGAATGCGGCGGTTGCTCAGGCGAACCGGATTCAGATGGCGCAGAGCCCGGATCGTGCTTACTAGCCAGGATCCGGACTATTCAAGCAAGGTGCACGCGATCAAGCAAATATTGGCGGGCCTGAGCGCTGACGAGGCGTTCTTCTCGATTGATGAATTCGGTCCGTTTTCAATCAAAAGGAAGGGAGGTCGCAAGCGTGTCGGGCCATATGAAAGCTACGAAATCCCTCAGTGGCAAAAATCGAAGGGTTGGTTGATCCTAACCGCCGCGCTAGAGCTCACAACAAATCAGATCACGCACTTCTATTCTCAGAAGAAAAATACAGTCGAGATGATCAGGATGGCGAATTTACTACGTTCGCAATATGCAAACCGCCGAAGGATTTTTCTATCTTGGGATGCCGCATCCTGGCATGTTTCGAAGAGACTCAAGACCCATCTCGAAGAGATTAATAATCACGCGGCTGGTGAATTCCCGATTGTGGAAGTCGCGCCACTTCCCGCAGGCGCCCAATTCTTAAATGTGATCGAGTCAGTGTTCAGCGGCATGGCAAGAGCAATCATCCACAACAGCGACTACGCCACAGTTGACGACGCAAGAAATGCCATCGATCGATACCTCCGGGACCGGAACCTGCACTTCCATACTGAACCAGCCCGCGCAGGGCAGAAGATCTGGCATCGGGAGCGCTGTTTTTCCCAGTTCTCGGAAGCCAACAATTGCAAGGATCCTTCCTATAGCTGATTGAAATTCTGGCATCATCAATCTGGCGAGATTCAAAGGTAAATCCGAAGCTTGCCTTGTAGGCGCGGCGTTCCCCACCGTCGATGATCCCCAGAATTCAGTCCCGGGCGTATCACCGGCCGTCTGACCACAGCCCGCACTTTCGCGCCCCGCGGTGCCGCACCCTCCGTGTACTTATACTGGAGAGGGATTGGCAGAGCTCTTCGCGGGCGAACATTGCCTCATCTAACTTTCTTCCTGGGGAATTCATGGCCGCACTGATTGAAGCAATCACCGTAAAACGCAAAATGGTCTTCGAGCTTGAAGGCACGCCGTATTACTGCCTTGAATCCGAAGTTTCCACGCCCACGGCGCGCGGCGGCCAGACTCTCGTCCGCCTCAAGATGCGCAACCTGCTCACGCGCGCCGTCTTCGACAAGACCTTCAAAGCCGGCGAGAAATTCAAGGAGCCCGACCTCGAGCTTGTTGAATCGTCCTATCTCTACAGCGATCCGGAAGGTTCCTATTTCCTCGATCAGGAGACCTTTGAAACGCACACCCTCTCCACAGCGATGGTCGGCGATGCAAAGGACTTTCTCGTCGATGGCTCGCTAATTAAATTGCATAAATTCAACGGCAACCCCATCGGCTTAGAGTTGCCTGCGCAGGTTGAGCTCAAAGTTACCTACACTGAGCCCGGCGCCCGCGGCAATACATCGGGCGACGTCACCAAGCACGCCCGCCTCGAGACCGGACTCGAGATCAAGGTTCCTCTGTTCATTCAAGAGGGCGAGAAGGTCAGGGTCTACACCGAAACCAGGGAGTTCGCCGGCCGCGCTTGAGCGGGTTGACACTCACCACAGACGCTCCTAATCTCGAAGACATGGAAGTGCAGCTCAAGCCCGAACAGGAAGCCCGGCTTTCCCAGATTGCCGATCAGACCGGCAGGAGCACGGAAGAACTTGCACGCGAAGCTGTGGACCGCTATTTGGCGGAAGAGGCGCGATTCCACACGGCGGTCCAGGAGGGAATCGACGCCGCCGATCGTGGTGAGCTGCTCACTCCATCTCAGGTTTGGCAGAGAGTCGAAAGGGTGTTGAAATCCTAGAGACCAGAGATGCCGGATCCAATACAAGTAAGATGGACTGAACCTGCCGCTCGAGATCTTGAGGAGATTTCCGAATACATCCGAAAAGATCGGCCTATCGCTACAGGCGCAGTTTCCCAATCCCTCTTCGATGCAGCCAATAGCCTCAGCCTTCTCCCAGGGAGAGGCCGAGTCGGAAGGATCCCAGGCACCCGCGAGCTAGTCGTTTCCGGTTTGCCGTACATCGTTGTCTATCGGCTAACGAGCACAGCAGTTCAGATATTGCGTATCTATCACGGCGCGAGAAATTGGCCTGGCACTGCGGCCAGTGCCGCACATTGATCGATTCGGCGTATCTCCACCCATTTGCAGTCATTCCCATCGGGCGTTCCAGTTCGTAGCCAGAAGCCGGCGGTTCGCGAACCGCCGTAACCCCGTCCCCATTTTTCGCGTCCATCTTGCTGTGAGTACTGCCGTCGAAGTCCGCTATCGCTGCCCCTGCTGCGGATACAAGACTCTCGAGGCTCCCGCGGCGCTCAAGCTTTGCCCGGTCTGCTGGTGGGAAGATGACGATCAGGAAGACGACGACGCCTCCGAGGTTCGCTTCACTGTCAACGGCCAGCTCAGTCTCAAAGAAGCGCGAGCCAACTACGCTCAGTGCGGCGCGGCTCATCCGCGTTTCCTGCCCTATGTTCGCGAACCTAAGGCGACCGAAAAGTAACGTGCCTTCGGCGATCCTCCCTCATCGAACAGCCCTCGCGCTGGTTTGACCCCTGCCAGCAAAGCCCCGTACCATAAGAGGAGTATTTCCCGGCCCAACGGCGCTGTATTGTCTTCAGCGTCAGCCCGTGGCCGCAACATCGGCGCGCGCGCCCAGAAGGTCCAGAGAAGGTACAAAGTTGAGCTCCAGCGGCACCCTCGAAAGCAAACCGGAATCGGCTGAACCCCAGCAGGAACAAGATCACGCTGAAGCAGCTCACGACCATTCTCACGGCCAGTCCCACGGTCCCGTCCTCAATCCCGATTGCACCCGCGAACTGGTCATCGACGTTCCCGCCGATGAAGTCGCCGCGGCTTTTCGCAAAGTCGCCGCCAACTATCGTAAGTACGCCAAAATTCCTGGCTTCCGCGCCGGCAAAGTGCCGGAGTCGATTGTCCGCCGCCGCTTCGCTGCTGAAATCCGCAAGGAAGTCATCGACTCGCTGCTCCCCGAGCGCTTCAACAAGGCCGTCAACGAGCTGAACATTCGTCCCGTCGGCCAGCCTCAGGTCACCGATCTCACCGTCGAAGACGGAACCCCGCTCCACGTCAAGACCGTCTTCGAGTTCCTTCCCGCGTTTTCCATCGACGGCTACAAAGACGTCAAGGTCGACAAACCCTCCGTCGAAGTCACGGATGAAGAATTTCAGCACGAGCTCGGTCACCTTCGCGATTCTCGCGCCACTGTCGAGCCGGTTGAAGAAGACCGCGCGCTTCAGGACGGCGATTGGGCCGAGATCAGCTACAAGGGCCAGATCCGGAGCGACTCGGCCGACGCTCCATCCGCTGCCCCGTCCGAAGCCGAGCCCGAAGCCGCAAATGAAGGCGAATCCGCCCCGCAGCCCGCCGAAGCTCAACCGATTGGCGGCGAAAACACGTTGGTCGAAATCGGTGGCAAAGATACTGTTGAAGCCTTCACCAATTCTCTCCGCGGCGCCAAGCCTGGCCAGGAGCTGAAGGTTGAAGTCATCTATCCCGCCGACTACTCCGAGACAAAGCTCGCCGGCAAAACCGTTGCCTACGATGTCGAAGTCAAGGCCATCAAGAAGCGCAATCTTCCGGAGCTGAACGACGACTTCGCCAAAGAACTCGGCAACTACGAAAACTACGCCGCGCTCGAAACAAGCGTCCGCGAGTATATCGCCGCGCGCAAGCGCCGCAGCGTCGAGTCCGAAACCAAAGACCGCCTCTTCGCCGCAATGGTCGAGCGCTTCGCCTTCCCGGTTCCCGAGTCGCTGGTGCAGGACCAGATCGACACCCGCCTCGAGCGTGGCCTGCGCGCCCTTGCCGCTCAGGGCATGCAGCCCGAGCAGATGCGCAAGCTCGACTTCACCCGTCTTCGCGCCGCGCAGCGTGACAGCGCGCTGGCCGAAGTCAAAACCAACATCCTCCTCGATCGCATCGCCGGCGAGGAAAACATCACTGTCAGTGACGAGGAGCTGGACAAGGAACTGCAACTCGCGGCTCTGCAATCACGCGAGCCTCTCGATACCCTGAAAGTTCGATTGACCGAGGACGGTGGGCTGGCCAGAATCAGAGAACAGCTCAAACGAGAAAAAACTGCGTCCGTTTTGTACGAACGCTTACCCTCATAACCGAAAACAACCATCAAGCTTCCGATTGTTGGAGCCTTGAACACACAGCCCGCGCGGGCACAGGAAAGCCAGCAGCTAGAAGCTGGAAGCTAGGAGCTACAAGGAAATGGCATTAGTTCCCATGGTGGTTGAGCAGACGAGCCGGGGCGAGCGCGCCTACGACATCTTTTCCCGTCTGCTGCGCGATAACATTATCTTTCTTGGTACACCCATTGACGACCAGATCGCGAATCTCATCGTCGCCCAGATGCTCTTTCTGCAGGGCGAGGACCCGGAGAAAGACGTCTCGCTTTACATCAATTCGCCGGGCGGATCCATCACCGCCGGCCTCGCTATCTATGACACCATGCAGTTCATCAAAAACAACGTCGTCACCTACTGCATCGGCCAGGCAGCCAGCATGGGCGCGTTCCTTTTACTGGCTGGAACCAAGGGAAAACGCTTTGCCCTGCCCAATTCCCGCATTCTTATCCATCAGCCGTCCATGGGCGGCTTGAGCGGCCAGGCTACAGACATCGACATTCACGCGCGCGAAATTCTGCGCATTCGCGAAATCACCAATACCCTCATCGCCAAGCACACCGGCCAACCGCTCGATCGCATCGAGCGCGACGTCGAGCGGGACTTCATCATGAACGCGGAACAGGCCAAGGAATACGGAATCGTGGACGAAATCATCGACCGGCCTCGCACGTAGCCGGATTTCTGGATTTGGACTAAACTCTTTCTGGGGGAGCTTTTATCATGAAGACGCGCACCGGGCCGGAGGAAGCGCTACGTTGCTCCTTCTGCCATAAATCGCAGGACGCAGTTGCCAAGCTCATCTCGTCGCCCAGCGACTACCCCCGCGCCTACATCTGTGACGAGTGCGTTGCTGTCTGCAACTCCATCCTCGACGACGATCGCAGCGGCGACACTCCCGCCACCACAGCCGGCCATCTCCCCAAGCCCACCGAGGTAAAAAGCTTCCTCGATGATTACGTCATCGGCCAGGACCAGACAAAGAAAAAGCTCGCCGTCTCCGTCTACAACCATTACAAGCGCATCCAGATGAACAAGGCCAAGAACAGCGACGTTGAGCTTGCCAAGTCCAACATTCTTCTCATCGGCCCAACCGGCTCCGGCAAAACTCTTCTCGCTCACACCCTGGCCAAGATGCTCGACGTTCCTTTCGCGATTGTCGACGCCACCACGCTCACTGAGGCAGGCTACGTCGGCGAGGATGTCGA
>PLCO01000027.1 GCA_003134815.1 Acidobacteriaceae bacterium
AAGTCGTGCCCTGACACTTCGTGCCTCTCATTAGCTGAACGGTTCGGGCTTTTCTGTTTGTGCGTGCCGGATTGGGATTCTTTTCCGGAACGAATCTCGGCGTGCGTGCTGGTGAGGATGGTGAAGGGCGAAGGCGGGGTTAGTGGGTTCCCCGGTCCCAAAATCGGGACCGGGGGCACCCGGACTTCGAGGCCTGCCGCTTCGAGAATTGACTCGAGCTCGCCGGTGCCGACGACGGCGTCGACTTCAGGAATGTTTTTCTGGATTTCGCCACGGTAGCGCTCGACGAGGCAGCCGGCAACGATGAGTTTTTTGGCGCGGCCCGAGGATTTGAGGCGAGCCATTTCGAGAATGGTGTCGACGGATTCCTGTTTGGCGGTGTCAATAAAGGAGCAGGTGTTGACAACGAGGATTTCTGCGTCTTCAGGGTTCGCGGTGAGGCGTGCTCCGGCGCGGTCGAGGAGGCCCATCATGACCTCGGAGTCGACAAGGTTTTTGGGGCAGCCGAGAGAGATAAATCCCACAGAAGGCGCTGCGGGCGGGGATGATTGCTTCACTTATCTATTGTAGCGGGGAAGACGGCAACGATAGGGACAAGGGACTTGGGGACTCGGTCTAAGGATCAACTGTCTTTGCGGTAGAGGAGGTCGCGCATGGCTTTGCGGCGGGCAGCGGCGACTTCAAGCTGGGCGCGGCGCTCGGCGTAGTCGGAGGAAGGGCGCACTTGAGGCTCGGCGGATTCTTCAGGCTCGCTGCAGGAGGGGCAGCGATTGGCGAAGCCGGGCTTATCGGGGCGAAGCTCGAACTCCTCGTGACAGATGACGCAGGTTTTGATCGGGAAGGCCATGCACAAATATGTTAGCGAAAAACGCCTGTGGAAATCGAGGGGGGGAGCGCGACCGGAATTTGCACCCGCGCCATTCCTCGAATATGATCACCCAATGGATCCGATGACCTGTTGTCGCCCCTCTTGTAAAACGCGCTTCGCGCGGGCGACATAGGTCTCCGCCTCAGCCATGTTCTGAGGGCGTCCTTTTGCCCGCGCAGCTGCCACGCTGTCGCGGGCTTTCTAGTCCCATCGGTGTTTTCCGCGACTCCACATCATCCCAGATTCAACGGCGTCGAACGGTCCTTTCCGCCAAGTCGGAATGGAGCCGCTTCAGATGCGGAGAACATTTATGCGAACGATTATTGTCTTTCTGATCATCGTTATTGTGATCGCGAGGGTCCATGCGCAGGCCGAGCGGCAAAGCGCCGATGCCGGGTCCTCGAATGGGCAATCAGCTTTTGCCGACTCCCTGCAGGCGCACCGTATATGGGCTGGATCGGACGGCCTGCATTTTTCCACCGATGACGGCGCCAATACCCTGCACGTGCACGGATATCTTCAAGCCGACGACCGGTTTTTCCTGAACAACCTTCACGGCGAGGGATTGGATGTATTCCTCTTCCGGCGCATTCGTCCCTTGTTTGAAGGTACGATTTTTCATTCAGTCGATTTTCGCTTTATGCCGGATTTCGGCCAGAACAATCCACAAATCCAGGAAGCCTATCTGGAATGGAAAGAGTTTCCCTGGTCGAAACTACGTATCGGGAAATTCAAAGAACCGATCGGGCTTGAAATACTGCAACAGGACCGCCAGTTGATTTTCGCAGAGCGATCGATGGCGTCGGACCTGCTTCCGCTCCGCTATATGGGCATTCAGGTTGAGGGATCGGACTTCTCCAACCGAATCGAATACGAAGCCGGGTATTTCAATGGATCGAACGACGGATCGAATGGCAACTTCGAATGGCTCAAGGCCAATGAGGTTGCAGCGCGATTGTTCCTGCATCCATTTGCAGCTACCTGGGGGCAACGGATGCGCGGTTTTGGCATCGGGATTGCGGGGTCGGATGGCCATCAACATGGCCCCATTTCAGGGCTTAAAACGGTGGGCCAGAATACATTCTTCAAATACGTTTCTGCGGCGACTGCAAATGGTCCGCACAGCCGGATCGCGCCGCAAGCCTACTACTATGCTGGGCCGGTCGGATTGATAAGTGAATATGTCATCTCGTCACAGGATGTGCGGGATCAGACCTCCAACATTGTTGTGAAGAACGCAGCTTGGCAGTTTTCAGGATCGTTTCTCTTGACAGGCGAGAAGAATCATTACGAGGGAGTTATCCCGCGAAGGGCATTTGATATCGCCAAAGGATTCCGCTATTTCGGTGCCCTGGAGTTCGCGGCGCGCTTTAGCCGGGTGCGGTTGGATCGCGCGGCATTTCCGGCCTTGGCGAGCCCTGCCTCCTCAGCCCAGCAGGCCACAGAAGTGGGAATCGGGATGAATTGGATACTCAATCGATTTGTGAAGCTTACAACCGATTATGAAGACACAACCTTCAGAATGGAGCAGAAAAATGCTGCCGCTCTTCCCAAAGAAGAAGTACTAATGAGCCGGGTGCAGCTAGCCTTCTGAGCGAGGGGCGCTAATTGGCGAGGACGGCGCGGTAGCGGACTTTGCTTTTCTTGACTTTTTCGATGGCCTCGTTGGCTTTGTCCATGGGGAAGAGCTCGGTGGTGGCTTTGACACCGTGGCGAGCGGCGACGTCGAGCATTTCGCGCAGTTGGAAGGGGCTGCCGACGGGGCTGCCGCCGATAGTGCGCAGGCCCGAGATGAGCGGGAAGGCGTGGATACAGACAGGAGATGGAGGAACGCCGACAAACCAGAGTGCTCCGTTTGGGCGGAGGGACTGGAGGTAAGCGCCCCAGTCCTGATCGGCGTTGACGGTGGTGAGGAGGAAGTCGAGAGTGCCGGCCACTTCCTTCATCGCTTTGGATTCGCGGCTGTTGACGAAATGATGAGCGCCGAGGGCCTTGGCCTCATCCTCTTTTGCGAGGGTAGTGGAGAAGGCGGTGACGTGTGCTCCGAAGACGCGAGCAAATTGGATGGCGAGGTGACCGAGGCCGCCGATGCCGACGACGCCGACACGGGAGGAGGGATTGACGCCGTTGATGCGCATGGGGTTGTAGACGGTGATGCCGCCGCAGAGCAGAGGCGCGGCCTGTTCGCTTGGCAGGACGTCGGGGATGGGGACGACGAAGCGGGCGTTGGCGCGGACGCGATCGGCGTATCCGCCGTGGCGGTGGACGCAGGTGCCTTCAGAGGAGGCGCAGAGATTTTCCTGGCCCTTCATGCACCACTCGCATTGCCCACAGGAGTTGGATTGCCAGCCGAGGCCGACGCGCTGGCCCAGCTCAAGCGAGCGGACTTCGGCGCCAAGAGCGGCAACGGTACCGATGATCTCGTGACCGGGGATGAAGGGAAACTGGCTGATGCCCCAATCGTTGGCGATGAGGTGGAGGTCGCTATGGCAGACTCCGCAATGGGTGATTTCGATTTCGACTTCGTGAGCGCCGAGCTTGCCCGGGTCATACTTGAGCGGAAGAAGCTCTGCCCCCGCCGCATGAGCCGCAAGACCTTGTATTTGAGCCATGATTGCCCCCGAAGCCTTAACAAACGCAAGCAACTAAGAATTCAAGCAATTGGCCGGCTGTAACCCCAAAAGCTCCAGTCGACCGGAAAGAAAAACAAAATCGATATTTCGTTGACCCTAAATTCGTTGAGCCTAGTTTCGATGACCCTAGTTTAAACCGCCGGGCTCGATGTGGAGATTGAGAATCGAGAAGCCGGTGAGGACGCCTCCGGCGGGAGCTTCGCCGACAATCTCGGCGGATTCACCGTTGAGACCGGCATCCGAAGTGTTGCGGAGGGGCTCGAGGGCGTTGGCGACGGAGAGCGGGAGGCTGGGCAGCGTCTGGCCGCGGAGCTCTCCCTGAGTCTCAGGCGCGAGCAGGCTGACATAAACGCGGTCGGCGGCGTGCTGATCGCGGGCCACGGCAAGGATGGTGGAGAGATCGTCGGGCGAGGCGGAGAGACGCGGCTGATTGAGGGTGCGATCGAGCGTGGCGGCGTCAGAGACGAGGAGGCGGAGGTTGCCCGAGGCGAGGCGAGCGGGCAGCTTGATGGCGATGCGGACGTTGCGCTCCGGCTGATGCGAAGGGCGGAGGCTGGCCTCGATTTCAACGGTGTCGCCGGCGTGAGCAATGTCAGTAGAAGCGATGTGCGCCTGATCGAGAGTGACCGCAACCTGACGAGGAATGGCTTCGACGTGGAGATCGACGGAGCGAACGACTCCCTGGCGTGCGCCATTTGAATAAAGGCGCGTGAATTGGTTTCCCGTGAGGAGCGCGGCCATCATCGAGGCGGGCGCTGGCTGGCCGGAAGGCGCCCAGAGATCGAGCGGGAAGGGCGGAAATCCCGCGACGTCGACGCTGCCGGTGACGTGATAGCTGTGGGCCTCGGAGCTTTCGTTGGATTGGAGGAGCGAGTCGTAGAGGACGACCTGGACGGCAAGTGGAGTGATGGAAGGCAAGTCGATGACGTCGACGTTCAGCTTGCGCGGGCCGTCGGGGAAGTCGAGAGAAAGGTGGACAGGGATCATGTGGGCCTGAGCGCCAAACACACCGCGAATGGCGGACTCGCGATCCTGAGTGAAAGCGCCGATGGTGACGCCAGTGTTGATGATCTTGAAGGAATTGAGTGGCGAGGCGAGGGTGACGACAACGTCGGCGGTGGTCATGGGCATGGAGACCGGACCGGCGCCGAGGACGGGATGGCCGCAAGCGAGAAGTTGCGTGGGGTTGGTCAAATTATCGACCCAGGTGACGGTGCAGGTGGCGGAGACTTCAAGATCGCCGCGAATGAGTTGCATACTGACCGCGGAGCCGGGCACAAGTGCCCGAATGGCAGGGACTTCGGCGCTCGAACTTGACGGAGAGGATGAAGCGGGTGCGGAGGACCCACTGGCGGCGGACAGACTGTCAAAGGATGGGCCAGAGAGCGAGCCGCCGGCTGCGACGGGCGACAGGGATGTGCCGGCGGTTTGCTGCTGCCAGAAGCGAATGGCTTCGGGAAGAAATCCGCTCATGACGAGCGGCGTGTCGAGAGGTTGGAATGTCATTGCGCCGGGAGCGAGCGGGTTTTGATTTGCGGCGGAGTTGGTATCGAGAGATGAACCGGGAGCGGGCTTGGCGGTTTGCACGTCTTGATTTGGGAGATCGCTGACGGGAATGTCGCTGGCGGGAATATCGCGTACGGGAATATTGCTGACTTGGAGCATTTGCTCGATAGGCGTGATGCCTGCGATGGGTTCCTTTGTGAACTGGCCGATGCGATAGGAGAGCGAACCGGCCAGCTTGCCGTCAATATAGACAGGGCTGCCGCTCATGCCTTCGACGACGCCGGTGTATTCGGGCTTGTCGCCGTGTAGCCGGGCGAGGATCATGTCCTGGCCGGGGCCGCGCGCGCTGCGCAGGATGCCGAGGATCTCGACCTGCATGGGCTCGGGGACTGAGCCTTGAAAGACGGTCCATGCCGTGCCGGTCATGCCGGGGCGAATCTGGCTGAGGGGAAAGATGCCGGGATTGGCGGGCGGGGCAGGGATTGTATTGGGGGTTGTAGTGGACGTTGTGCCGGGAGCTTGCGCTGAGCCGGAAGGAGTGGCGGAAGGCGCGGGCGACGACTGGGCCGGCAGGAGGACGGAGGCTACGGCCAGCGAGAAGCCGGCGAGGAGAGCGAGAGCGGAGGAGGCGTTGGTTCCCTTCAGGGGAGTTTGCACGTCTATTAGAGTACGGCACGGGAGCGGAGTTAGCGGTGCTAGCGGAGTTTGCGGAGCTAGCGGGGTTAGCGGAGTTAGAAGGCAAGCGCCGTGGCACGTTCGAAGTCGCGTATGCTGGGGAACATTAGAGGTTGACATGCACAAGGCGAAATTGAAGGGACGAGTTCCAGGAAGAAGTTTGACGGGGTTGGTTTCTCTGGTGGTTTTGTTGCTGTCGATGGCGCCGATGGGGCGCGCGCAGTACCAGAGCCAGCAGCCGGCAGCGCAACAGCCAGATCAGCAAGCGCCCGAGGCGGGAGGGCCGAGCGGCGACAACGGCCCGATTGCTCTACCCAAAAAGCCGGATAATCCGGACAACACGCCACCGCCGGCACCGGCTGCGCCGGTGTTTAAGAATCCCGAAGGCGCGGCCAACATGAGCTTGCGCGTGGAGGTTCCCGAGGTGACGGTGGACGTGGGCGTGCTGCTTGAGAAGACGCACCAGTTTGTGCCCGGGCTGAAGCCCTCGAACTTCCGCATTTATGAGGATGGCGTGGAGCAGAAGGTGGAGGGATTCAAGCGCACGGAAGCGCCGATTACGGTGCTGCTGTTGTGCGAGTATGCGGCGCGAGGCTACATGTTCCGCGTGGATATGCTGAACTCGGCATGGGCGTTTACGCAGCAGTTACGGCCAAACGACTACGTGGCCATGATGACCTTCGACCTGAATTCGCACATTGTGAGCGACTTTACTCAGGACAAGAAGCAGATTATCGAGGGAATCAACCAACTGGCGAACGGAGTTTGGATGCCGGCGGCGTTCCAGGAGACCGACATTTTCGATGCATTGAATGAGGGCCTGGACCGGCTATCGCGGATTGATGGGCAGAAGTACATCGTGCTGATTGCTTCCGGAGTGGACACGATGTCAAAGCTGACGCTGGACGAGACATTGAAGAGAGTGAAGGCATCGAAGGACATTACCATCTTCAGCGTCTCGACGGGTGGGATGCTGCTGGCGATGACAGAGGGCCAGGGGGGAATGGAGGGCGGGATGCGCGACATGACCTACCTGCAGGCGGAGAATCAGATGAAGACGTTCTCCGACATGACGGGCGGAATGCACTTTGAGCCGCGATTTAGCGGCGAGCTGCCCGACGATGTG
Source organism: Acidobacteriaceae bacterium (assembly GCA_003134815.1). Taxonomy (GTDB): domain Bacteria; phylum Acidobacteriota; class Terriglobia; order Terriglobales; family Acidobacteriaceae; genus Telmatobacter. The sequence goes on from PLCO01000027.1 coordinate 6,809, forward strand.
AAGGAGATCAACGAGAACATCCGCGCCAAATACGAGCTGGTGTATCACCCCACGAATGCGAAGCAGGACGGAACTTTTCGCAAGATTCGTGTGGTGCTGGTGGACGATGAAGGCCAGCCGGAGCGCTTCCAGGATGAGAAGCACAAGCCGCTGAAGTACGACATTATTGCGCGGGATGGATATCGCGCGAGGCAGGAAGTGGAATAGAGCAGGGAATAGGGAATAGGGAGTAGGGAATAGGAAAGGCAAAAGCAAAAGCAAAGGCAAAAGCAAGGGCAAAAGCAAAAGCAAGGGCAAAGGCAAAGCAAAGGGCTCGCCCGAAGAGGGCGGGCCTTTTTTGGAAGAAAGGGGGAACAGGGAACAGGCGCCGGGTGCAAGAGCATTCCCTGGTTGAACACTCTCATTGGCAGCGCTGCAGTTTGGTCGCAGCTTCGAGATGTTCTTCTTTCATTGTGGGACGCACTCGGGGCCGTTGTGACACCTGTCACGGGGCGCGATGCTGCCAATCCCTATGATCACGAATGTGAGGTTCGCGTTGGGCGCTTCCGCGGCGGATTTGCGGAGGTGAACGGAGTGGGCCGCGCGAATTCATCCTATAGGGAGATCAAGATGGGATTCGTTCCGATCATGTTGGGAGTATGGGGTGCGTCATTCGTCTTTATGGCAGTGGTAACCATGTACGCGGCAAGAGTGGGAAGGAATGAGGAGGCACAGATTTTCCTGGCCGAATCATCGAGCCGAGTGAAGTCCGATCAGGACGCCATTCAGGCGCGAGTGAGCAAGATTCGTCCGGTGAAGATGGCGGCGCTGGGGATTGTTGGATTGATGACGGTGATCGTGGTGGGATATTACCTTTTCGATATTTTTCATCAGTTCTGAAAATATTTGGGATTGGAAGGGGTTGAGTTCGAATGCGCGATGACTGCAAGCGCGGGCGAAGCGCTGCGCACGCCGTTGCGAGGGCTGGATTAGAAACGAATGCCGTGGCACGAAGTCGGGTCAGGCGGGACCTAAGAGGCCTCGCAGACCGGGGCAAATGCGCCAAATCTAAAATGCCTGCCGGCTCTACTGAATGACGTGGAGCTGGAGCAGGATGTCGCGGACATAGTAGGCGACGACGATGACGGTCATGCCCGCGACGAGCCAACGGGCGATGCGGACTATTGGCTCAACTTTGGCTACTCTTGCGACGATGGCCGCCTGCACCGACTGCTCATGCGAAAACGAGTCGTCGAGGAAGATCTGGTCTTCCTCATTCTTGGTCAGGCTTGAGCGATAGATGTACAGAGCGGCCGCAATACAGACGAATGCGGACCAGACGATCCACATAAACGGGACGAAAGTCATACTCCACCTCCGAACGAAATCCGGTCCCAGAAACCTGCGGGGTCGTAGGGAATTGCGGTCTCGCGGCCAGAGGGGCCCTTTGGTTGATCATCATAGCCCCGATTGGGTGAATTTGGGAACCATTTTTGAATTGAATTCGGTGGGGCTTGAATTGAATTTGGTGTGAAGGTCAGGCTGGGCGGATTTGGCCACCCTTAGCGACCAAAGGGGTGGGGGTGCATCTAATGGGATGTGTACCCAAGGTGGGGCTTGTGGAAGGGCCCGCCGAACGGTACAGTACGAAGAGCAAGCAGTTTAAGGCGGCAAAGACTTCAAGACAGGGGTGAGCTTATGGCCACGACAACCGTTGGACCGACCGAAACCATTGCATCGACCGAGGAAACCGTTAAGAAAGCGCCACTTGTGCTGACGCCGCAAGCGATCACCAAGGTCCGCGAGATCATGGCTACCCAGGATCCACTGCCGGCCGGTCTGCGCATTGGCGTGGCCGGCGGAGGCTGCTCGGGATTCCAGTACTCCATGGCCTTTGAGAATCAGGGCGGGATGATGGATAAGGTGTTTAATTTCGACGACTTGAAGGTCTTTGTTGATGCGACTTCGCTGATGTACCTGAACGGGTGCACGGTGGATTATGTGGAGTCGCTCGAAGCGGCGGGATTCAAGTTTGACAATCCCCAGGTGAAGTCGACCTGCGGATGCGGATCTTCGTTCCAGGTGTAAAAAAGCAGGGAACAGGGAATAGGGAGTAGAAAAGCAAAGACACAAAAGGCCCGCCCGAAGAGGGCGGGCCTTTTGTGTTTCTGGGGTTCGTTTTCGCCGGATTCGAGGCTGGGGAACGGTTCCTCGCTCGCGAGGGAGATTATTGCTGTGGGGTTGGATAGGGGGGCGGGGGAGTGGGCGGGCCCCCAGGAGGAGGAGTCCCGCCTGGGGTTGTCGGGTTGGCACCGGGCTGGCCGGGGAGACCGGTGCTACCGCCGCCGAGGGTTTTCATGTCGGAGAGCGGGTCGTAGGTGAACTCCCAATCGTTGTAGTGCTGCTTCTTTTTGTAGACGAGGAGCGAGGTCTTGTCACTGGCGGGAGAGAATCCGATGATTCCCGCGCCGCCGAGGGTTGGGCTGGCGTTGGCAGCGCTTGTGGCGTCGCCTGAGATTCCCGCGGGAGTCGTCCCTGAAGAAGGGTTACCGGGGGATCCGCCGCCGCCGGAGTTGTCCGTTGGGCTGGACCCGCCGGCAGACGGCGATTGTGGGCTGCCGGTGTCGGATGGGCCAAAGAGCGAGCCTGAGGAGGTGCCGCCGAAGGCGCTGCCCTGGGCACCGGGCACGCCACCGCCGCTGGGACCGGTGCCGGCGAGAGTGGAGGCGTTGCCAGCGAGCGGCTCGCCAAAGAAGCCCAAAGCGGTGGGAGTTTTGTTCAGGCCGAAGGTGATTGGCTTCCAGTCGTCCTGGCCAGTGATGGGATCGGTGTATTTCTTGCGCAGAAAGCGGATGTCGTTGGTGTTGATGAGCGCCTCAACATTGGGCGGATAGGCGTGGAATTTGCGGTAGTAGAGCTGAATGGCGCGGCGGTATTGCATGCCGCGATGAAAGGTTTCGAGGTCGCGGTCGCGCTGGATGGAGCGGGCCATTTTGGGCGCGGCGATGGCGAGCGAGAGAGCGAGAAGCGCCATGAGGAAGATGGCAATGAGCATGACATAGCCTTGCTCAGATTTTGGGATCGCTTTGCGGCGGCGGATTGGAGAAGAAGGATTCATGATGCGATTCACTGTTGCGAAATTTCGATTACTTGCGTGTTGTTGTAGGCGAGGTCAGTGATTTCGACATTGAGGGGGTGAATCTGGCCGACCTTATAACGATGGTCGACGATGTCGCCGGTTCTTGCCATGAAGATGTCGTCGCCGTGGATGAAGAAGGCTTTGAATACCTTGTGATCGTCCTGCGAGTAGCCGAAGTAGCGAAGATCGATGGCCGGCGGCCTGGGCGGCGGAGGCGGCGTGTTTAACGCGGCCAATGCCGCTGCGTTTGGGCGAACAGGCGCGAGCGGCTTTGGAATGTCGATGGGGACTGAATCGGCGGAGAAGATGTTGCGTCCGGAGCCCGTGTATTGGATGTCTTCGCTCTGAGCCAATTTATCGAAGTGCAGGGCGGGATCGATGCCGGCGTTGTCGATTCGCTGTGCGTCGTTGCCAGCGGTGGGCGATGCGGCGGATGGCGCGCTGGTTTGAGCGGGAGGATTCTGCAGCGCGGGCGTGGCCGGCGCCGAACCGGAATCTGAGGGCGAAGACGATCCAAAGTACATGCGATAGACGAAGACGGCGCAAATCAGCAGGATGACGCCGAGAATACTTACGGTGATCACCTGGCGCTTGTTTTCGGTTCCGAGAGCGAGTGCCATGATTATTCGCCCTCCTTGCCCGGCCCGGAGGCGACGGGCGATTCATCGGTGAGAGATTGCGCGAAGGGCAGGCCGCTTGCTTCAGCATCGGCGGGACGCAGCCAGGTGGAGACGCGCAGGCGAAGGTTGACGAGGCCGCCCTGCTGGCCGGTCAACGACATGCCGCGAATGATGAAGAAGATCTGATCGCGCTCAAGCGAGTTGACGAAGTGCATGATGGCGCGGTAGTCGCCGCTGATGCCCGCGTCCATGGAGATCTCAGTGAGGGCGGAGCCGGGCTTGTCCTGCGCGTACTGCACGCGCGAGAGACGGACACCGGATGTGACTGCCAATTCGCCGATGCGGCTGGAGATAACGGAGTAGTCGAAGGGGATGCGCTTCTTGTAGAAGACGTCGATCTGGTCGCGAGTTTTTTCGACGCGCTGATCGAGGCCGTGGAGCGGAGCGGTCTGGATTTCGAGAGCCCGCAATTGAAGCTGCTTGCCGGCGAGAACGTCGCTGGAGTTATTGTTCAGGGCGACCCAGTCCATGCCGAGGCGAACGGCGAGGACGACAGCGAGGATGAGCAGCGCCGCACAGCCCGCGATGTGCCAGGTGAGCGGAGAGGCAAGGCGCTCGTGCCAGGTGGAGGATGATCCGTTGACGTTCATTGCGGACCTCCGTGTGTGGGCCCCGTGTAGGGCTGGCGGCCGTTGCCCTGCGGGTTTCCGGGAGCTGATCGATATCGATTCGGATCGCCGATGCCGAGAGGCACGGTCGAGTAGGGTTTAGGCGCGGGCCGCGCGGCGGCGCGTTCTTCTGCCAGCGTGGGCGGGTTGTAGTCGGCGAGGAGATCGAAGTCAAAGCGGTTGGAGATGCTGATAGGCTCCTGGCGCTGCAAGGGGTTGTTGCTGGACTCGGCGCTTTCACCAACGATGCGGGGCAGGAGGAAGCGGTGAGAACGCTCGAGATTCGCGACGAGATCGTCGGCGCGATCGCGCGGGCCGACGACGCGGACGTGCACGGTGATGTGACCATCGGGAGCGCGGATCGGCTCGATGGATGAGACTTGCACGCCTGCGGGGAGGACGGTCTCCATGGCTTCCATGGCGAGGGTCCAGGAGAAGGCTTTCTCGTCGAAGAGCCGATTGAGAGTTTCAGCCTGCACGAGCACCTGCTGATTTGCAGGCCGGTGCATGAGGGCGGTGGCCGCGGCGCGCTCGGATTGCAGGCGGGCGATTTGGAAATCGAGTGAGTGGTCGCGCGCGCGTGCCTCCTCAGCCTTGCGGCCAATGAGGTGCAAGCCAACAAAGAAGAGAAGAGAGAGCGCGGCGAGCGCGGCCATGGCGATGCGCAGACGCTTAAGCGCCGGGCCGAGATTGGCGTAGGGGCGAGTGGCGAGATTGAGCGTGATGATCATCCGTCAGCTCGCTCCAGCCAGCGCGCCTGCTACGCCGGCAAAACAGGTTTGAGGCAGCGCGGTCATCGCGCCTTCTTCAGGACGCGAGGCCCAATCGGAGACGGAGAGAGCGGGGTCGCCGAGGGACACGGCGAATTCGGAGGTGTCCTGAACGCCAGCGTAAAAAAGGGTGCGGGGCTGCGAACCGAGCTTGTCTTCAAAGTATGCGGAGGCAACGGCGATGCTGCGCTGAATTTCTGCGATGCGCTGCGCGGAATCATCGGGGAGATCGAGCGTGCGATAAAGGAGCAGCTCCTGGCCAGTGGCGATGGCGGTGGTGATGGCATGAGCGCTGAGGTTGGCGGCCATGAAGGCCTCCATTGAGCCGAGGGACTCGAGCGCGGCCAGCGAGGAGGGGAGGACGGCGCCAGGCTCATAGCCGGCGGCGCGAACGGCGGCCTCGTACTCGGCGAGGATGGGGCCGGGCAGGACCGCGGCGAGGACCTTGCACTCGGTTTCGTCTTGCGACAAGACCTGATAGCTAACACCGGCGTGCTCGGTATCGAAGGGGACCATTTTGCGCAGGCGGAAGCGGACTACAGAAATGGCTTCAGCGGATTTGGCAGGAATGGAATCGAAGTCGAGGACGAAGACGCGGACGACGGTGTCGGGCAGAATGACCGTGACGGCGCGGGTGCGCGGGGAGACTTCGTCGAGCGCGGAGCTGATGGCGGCAGTGACGGCTTCGGGTGCACGCAGGTTGGGCTCTTCAATTCCGGGAACGAGCGCGCCGGCGGGGAGCGGCGCGAATGCGTAGACAAGGCCTTGCGCGGAATCAGATGCGCCACGGCGGGAGCGCGCGGCGGGACGGGCCGCTGCGAGGACACCTTCAGGCGAGATCTCGATGGCGGCGGGTGGGCGGCTCGCGGACTGGGCGGCGGGTTGCGCGGTGGCGCGAATTTTGCTGAATATATGCGGCACTAGCGTGTGGCCTCAATAAATGTAACCTTGTTGATCTCTTTGAGTGTAGTCAAGCCGCGGCGGACGCGATCGAGGGCGGACTCGCGGAGGAAGCTCATGCCTTCCTTTTGCGCCTGCCTGCGAATCTCCGAAGTTGGCTTCTTGGCGAGAATGATTTCGCGGATAGTGTCAGTGAGGTCGAGCAGCTCGTGGATGGCGGTTCGGCCACGGTAGCCGGTGCCACCACATTCCATGCAGCCTGTGCCCTCACGGAAGTCGAAGCCGCGCCACTCGGCGGGATCCATGCCGCTGGTGATGAAGATCTCATCGTCGTAGTGAACAGAGCGCGCGCAGTGCTCGCAGATGGTGCGGACGAGGCGCTGGGCGAGGATGCAGTTGAGCGCGGAGACAAAGTTGTAGGCCTCGACGCCCATGTTGAGGAAGCGGCCAAGGACGTCAACGACGTTGTTGGCGTGGACGGTGGTGAAGACGAGGTGGCCGGTGAGCGCGGAGTTGATGGCGATTTGCGCGGTCTCCTGGTCGCGGATTTCGCCGACGAGAATCTTGTCGGGATCATGGCGGAGGATGGAGCGCAGGCCGCGAGCGAAGGTGAGGCCTTTCTTTTCGTTGACGGGAATCTGCGTGATGCCGCGAATCTGGTACTCGACCGGGTCCTCGATGGTGATGATTTTGTCTTCGTCGCTCTTGATCTCATTGAGCGCGGCATAGAGGGTGGTGGTTTTACCGGAGCCGGTGGGCCCGGTGACGAGCACCATGCCGTACGGCTCGCGAATGTAGCGGCGGAAGCGGCGGAGGTCTTCTTCGGCGAAGCCGACTACGTCAAGGGTGAGGTTTTTGAACTTCTCGCTCATCGATTCTTTGTCGAGAACGCGCAGGACGGCGTTTTCGCCGTAGATCGTGGGCATGATGGAGACGCGGAAGTCGATGAGGCGGTTTTTGTAACGCACGCGGAAGCGGCCGTCCTGGGGGACGCGCTTCTCGGCGATGTCGAGCTCGCTCATGATCTTGATGCGGCCGAGGATGGTGCCGTGATGCTCACGGGCGATGGGAGCCATGGCTTCCTGAAGGACGCCGTCGATGCGGTACTTGACGTGGACCGAGTCGTCGTAGCTTTCGATGTGAATGTCCGAGGCGCGGCGCTCGAGGGCAGTGAAGATGGTGGTGTCAACGAGGCGAATGATGGGACTGATGTCTTCAGTGTCGCGGGTGAGCTTCTCGATGGAGATGTTTTCGTCGGAGTTATCGTCGCCGGTGAGCACGTCGAAGGTGAGGCCTTCGCTGGCTTCGTCGAGGACGCGCTGCGACTGCTCGGTTTTCTTGAGGAGGTCGGTGATCTGCGAGAGCGTGGCGACGCGGGCGGTGATGCGCGCGCTGAGAAGGCCGGCGATCTCATCGAGGACCATGAGGCGCGAGGGGTCGCTGACGGCGATGATGAGCGTGTCGGGCGTGAGCTCGATGGGGACGAAGTTGTAGCGGAACATGAGCTCGACAGGGACGGTGCGCAGGAGCTCGTGCTGGATTTTGAAGTTTTTGAGATCGACAAACTCGGCGTGATAGCGGCGAGCGAGGGCCTCGGCGTTGGCGCGCTCGTCGGCTTTCAGGTCCAGCCCAGCAGGAACGGGGAGCGTAATAACGTTGGTTTCGTCGTTGGCATCGGCCATAAAGAACTCTCCTAACGCGGGAGCAGCTACATTCCCGTGGACTGCCCAAGCGAAAAGATGGGCAGGTAAAGCGAAATGAGAATAAAGACGACAACGACACCCATGATGACGAGGATGGCGGGCTCAATGAGCGCGAGCGCGGCAGCAAGGGCGTTGGCCACGTCCTCCTCGAAGAATTCCGAGACGGAGTTGAGCATTTGCGGGAGCGCGCCAGTCTGCTCGCCGACGGCGATCATCTCCGCGGCGAGACTGGGGAAGACGTTTGTTTTGATGAGGGAATCGGCGAGGCTCTTGCCTTCGCTGACGGTGGTGATGGACGACTCGACGGCCTTTGAGACGCGGCGCGATGAGATGGAGCGCGAGGCGGTTTCAAGCGAGGGCACAAGCGGAAGGCCGCCCGTGAGCAGCGTGGAGAGCGTGCGCGCGAAGAGAGCGACCTGGTATTTGAGCCAGATTTTGCCAAAGACCGGCATCCTTATGCGGACGCCATCGACAAAGTCGCGGCCGCCCTCGGTGATGGCGAAACGATAAAATGCGCCGCCGGCGATGACCGCGCCGAGGCCGAGCCAGACGATGTTGTGCTGCATCCATTTGCCGAACTCCAGCAGGTCGACGGTGAGGGCGGGGAGCTTGCTGCCGAGCTGGTCATAGAGCTTGGCGAACTGGGGGATGACGACCGTGAACATGAAGATGAGCAGACAAAAGACAAGAGCCAACAGCACGGTGGGATAGATGAGAGCGCCGACAAGCTTCTTGCGCAGAGCCAAGGCTACCTTTTGGAAGTTGACGTAGCGGTCGAGGACCTCATTGAGGTTTCCGGAGCGCTCGCCGGCCAGGAGCGTGGTGGTGTACATGATGGGGAAGCCGGTTTGCGCCTCAAAGGCCGCCGAGAGCGCCTCGCCACGCTTGACGCGGGCGGCAACGTCGTCCAACTGGCCGGAGAAGGCAGCATTTTTCTGGATTTTGCCGAGCATCTGAATGGAGCCGAGGATTGGCAGGCCGGCGCGGATGAGGGTGAGGAATTGCTGATTAAAGATGAGGAATGGCTCGAGCTTGACCTTGCGGCGAGACATGCCGAGGGCGCCGCGCGCTCGGACAGAAAAGACGTGATAGCCGGCGTGGGAAAAGCGGGCGCGCAGTTCCTCGGCCGTGGCCGCGGACTGGACCTGCTCCTGCACGTGGCCACGCTCATCGGCCAGCTTTATGACGAACTCTGCCATGGTCGCGCTTACCGGTTGCACACGCCATGCGCAGCCGGGAATCCTCGAAGAATTGCTCCAAACTAAGGGTAACAGTCTTAACTTGAAGATAGACGAACAGAAGGCCCAGGACGTTCGCGAGGCGCGGGTTGCATCGATATATACGAGTAAGGCCAATTTGAGGCAGGGTGACCAAGGGTGCCTGTATGCTGAGAGCAATTACGGGTTCAGACGCCGGTTATGGACGGTGGAGCGGGGTGGGTTTGGGACGTGGGTTCGGATTTAGGCGAAGGATAGTCGAGGGGAATGAAGGGCAAGGGCTGGCGATGGATTGGCAAGGGTTGAAGCGTTTGATGAGAGAGTCCGCGCAAGAGGAGGATATCGTTTTGCGTAGACGCTGGCAGATTGTTGTCGCGATTTGCCTTGGGGTAATTGCCGGGGCGACGCTTCTTACCGTGTTTCGGTCGAGCCACAGCGCGGCTGCGGTGGTTGCGCCTTATCCGCATGACCTGGCGCAGGTAAGTTTTGCGGTGGCGGGGGATGTGATTCCGCATGAGCCGGTGAAGGCTGCTGCTGCTGCTGCGGGCGATGGCGAGGCAGGATGGGCGGCGCTGTTCAGCAATGTGGCGGACGTGTTTGAGGGGGCGGATTTTGGATTTGTGAACCTGGAAACGCCGGAAGCGCCGGCGCACTCGCATGGAACGAAAGCGTTCTTGTTTGACGCGCCGGTGGAGCTGCCAGAGGCGTTGAAGGCGAACGGGATCAAGATTGTTTCGTTTGCGAACAACCATGTGATGGATCAGGGATGGGCGGGGTTTGTTGAGAGCCGTCAGCACCTGAAAGAAGTGGGCCTCGAATTTGCGGGGACCAGCGACGATGCAGCGACGGCGTGGCAGCCGGTGATCACGGAGGCAAACGGGATCAAGGTGGGCTGGCTGGGCATGACGCGGTGGCTGAATGGAAACCGGAATCCGGACAAGGACGACCAGCCGCATGTGAATTTTTATCCCTACCCGGGCGAGGCTAACGGCGCGCCGGGAGCGGATGAGGCGACGGTTCTGGCGGCAGTGAAGGCGGCGAAGGCGAAATGCGATCTGCTCGTGGTGAGCGTGCACTGGGGGATTGAGTACGCGACTGCGCCGAGGCCTGAGGATGTGGATCTGGCACACAAGATGATGGAAGCGGGCGCGACTGTGATTGTGGGCGGGCATCCGCACGTGCTGCAGCCGATTGAGACCTACCAGACGCAGGATGGTCGCGATACGGTGATTTTCTACTCGATGGGGAATTTTCTGTCGAACCAGTCGCGGAGTTATGTGGATGGGCTGAATCCGGATTCGAATGGCGAGCCGAGGGACGAGATGATCGGTCTGTTCTCAGCGGTGAAGCGCGACTACGGGCCGGCGGCCATTCGCGTGGAGCTGGGACATGTGGGTGTTTTGCCGGTGTGGGAAGACAATAATCGCAACAAACTGGCGTCGGGTCGCGAGAAGAAGCCGATGATTAAGCCGGTGCTGATCGACCGGGAAATTCCGGCTCTGGAAGCGCGGCTGGATGAGCTGAATAAGCTGGCGGGTTCGAGCGCGACGACTACTCCCATACCGGTGGGCGGGGCGAATCGCGAAGGAGCGACGGGCGGCGAAGGGACGAGTGGGGGAGCGGGGGGAGCGAAGAGCGCTGCGCCGGACCAGGGAAGCGAAGCGCTGACGGCGGACCAGAAGAAGGAATTTATCGAAGTGGCAAAGCGACTGAAACTTTTGACGGACCGGCGAGAACAGATTCTGACGCGGGTGGGCGACGACTATGTGATGGCGCCGCCAAAACAGGCCGCGAAACATTAGGGGATGCGGGCGGCGATGATGCAGATGCAGGAATCGGAAAACCTGCGCGACCAGAAACCGGTGACCGGTTATTTCGCGGCGATCCTCGGGCTGATGATGGTCCCCTTTCTTTTCATTGGCGCGTGCTTTGCGGTGCCTTACGCGTTTCTTGTTCGATGGAGGCAGCAGCATCGCGAGCAGGCGCTGAAGTCGCTGATGAAATCGCGAGGAAGGTTCATCGGGTGGAAGGAGTTCGTGCGCGCGATGCGCGAATCCGGAGGCACCTGCATCGAGGAGAGGTTCTCGGCGAAAGGCCCGGTCCGATTCTGGTGGACGCCCGAGAATGTGTACGGCGAATCGCCACACGAAAGCATTGACTGGTTCACGATGCGCAAGGGCGGGCGCTTTGTGCCGTTTATTCTGTGGTGCCGCGAGCGGTATACGGGTGCGGATGGGGGCAGCGCGGTTCTGGTAGAGACGTGGGGTGTGGCGAAGAAGGAGATCTACGCGCTGTGGGCGGAATGCAGGCCGGAGTCGGTCGGGGACTCGAACCGGGAGTCGAATAGGGCGCGGTGGATAGAGGTAGCACCGCCGGAGATTCTGTCCCGAGGGCTGGGCCTGTAGAAGGAAAATCGATAGCACCGCCGGAAAACGAATCAACGTCTTATCAAGCCAACAAGAATTTTGATAACAAAAGATATTGGAATTGAGGGATATTCGAATTGACCGAAAGGCATACGCCTCGTGGGAGACTATTGCAAAAGGTCGATGCCTACGGTGATGGCCGCAGCCGCCAGGTTCTTGTCCAGCGTTGCCAGCGGCAGATGTTCGCGTAACGCCAGCGCGAGATAAGCCGTGTCGTATATCGATAGGCCAAGACGCCGCGACAAATCCAGCACTGCCGAGCTATCGGGATCGTTGTCAACCGCAATTTCAAGTCGCAGCAGATCGATGAGGAACTGGTTTGAATCTGCAGGCGTGATACGCAGGCGCCGTTCATTCACAACCAGAATGTTCCGAACCTCGTACCACCAGATGGCTGGAGCCACGGCTGTTCCGGAACGAAGGGCCGAAAAAGCCAAGTCCGCTTTGGGATTCGATTCGTCCCGCATCGCCCAATTGATGGTTACAGAGGCATCGAGAACGAAACGCATCAGAAGCGCCGTCCTTCGTCGCGCGCCGCCAGGATCTCCTCAACAGAAAGCGGCTTCGTGCGCTTGCGGATTTCGAGGATGCTCGCCATCGCCTGCGCGATCTGCTCGCGGCGCTCCTCGTCGCTGGGAGTGACCGGAACGATTCGGGCAACGGTCTTCCCACGCCGGGTCACAGTCACCGTCTTGCCCCGCTCCACCTCATCGAGGATGCGGAGAAAGTGGGTTTTGGCCTCGGAGGCTTGAATGGTTTGCATAAAAACGACCAGTCGATTTGACTAGTCAATAGTCTATCATATTCCAGCCATCGTAGATCGCTCATTTTAATAGCCGTTGGCGACGAGCCGGGCGGCGGTGAGATCGAATACCGGTTTTTTCGCGGACTTCATTTGCATGGCGGCGAGTTTGACGAGCACATCGGCCTCGATGTTGACGGGCGCGCCGATGGCAAGCGTGTGCAGATTGGTGCGCCAGTAGGTGAGGGGCAGGATGGCGATGGCAATCTCTTCGTCGGCGACGGCGGCGATGGTGAGGCTGATGCCTTCAATTGCGACGGAGCCTTTGGGGACCATCCACTGACGAAGGTTTGATGGAACGCGAACCTTGAGGGTCCAGTCGGTGGTTTCGCGGTGGAATTTCGGGCTTGATTCGGGGATGACGGGATCGAGGGCGGCGAGGACGCCGGTGCCGTCGACGTGGCCCTGAACGATGTGGCCGCCGAGCGGGCTGCCGGCTGCGGTGGGCAGTTCGAGATTGACTTGTGCGCCGGGAGCGAGCGAGCCGAGCGAGGTGCGGTCGAGGGTTTCCTGAGCGAGGTCGGCGTAGAAGTATCTGGGGTCGGGGTCGAGTGCGGTCAAGCAGACACCGGAGACACCGAGGGAGTCACCTTCGCGAAGGCGAGAGGCGATGCCGGGAGCCTCAACAGTGATGCGGCGAACACCGCCGCGATCGGTGAGGCTGACAAGGGTGCCGGTTTGCTCGATGATGCCGGTGAACATGGATTAATTCTAAGGGACAAGCGGTTGGCGGGTTGGCGAGTTGGCGTGCGCTGCGCGCACATAGCGAGTTAGCGAGTTGGCGGGGTTAGCGGAGTTAGGCTGGACACTTCAGAACTTCAGCGCAACGCCTTTTTCACACATATCACCGAAGAGCGAAAGAAGATTTGTGATGCCGAGAAGCTCGCGGACCTGCTTGCCAAGATTGATGAGCTCAAGGCAGGAGCCAGCGGATTTGGCCGAGACGTAGAGGCGGACCAGAGTGCCGAGTCCCATGCTGTCGACCGAAGTGAGGTCAGTGAGATCGAGGATGATGCGCTTGTGATCGGGAATGAGTGGATGGACGTTTGTATAGAGGATGTCGCAGACCCCGGCGTAGAGGCGGCCGTGAAAGTGCACGATGGCGGTCGGGCCCTTGTGTTCGATTTCGAATGTCAGGGTGGGCGAAGCCGCTGCGTGGGACATCGATTTCTTTCCTTGATGGGAAATGAGGAGGGGAGAAGTATCGCGTTGATTGTCTCATAAGAACAGGGAATAGGGAGTAGCCAGTAGGGAGTAGAAAGACGAGGACAGCGGGACCGAGAGGCCGGCGAGCAAAAGGCAGCAGAGCGAGTGGAGTTGACGGCGGGAGGCGCAACGCGGGGCTGTGGCGGGTTAGTCGCGGGTGGGGGCTTCTTCAGATGTTGGAGCGGCGGCGAAGGCGGGGCTGGCGGTGAGGTTGCGGTAGGCGAAGAAGAGCTTGGCGCGCCAGCGCAGGATCATGCCAAAGGCGAGCAGATAAAAGAGAGCGCCGGTTTGTTCGAGCGTAAGAAAGCGATCAAAGAAGCCGCGGGCGAGGTAGCGCACGACAGCGAGCACGATGATGACGGCAAAAAACGCACTCGACCGCTTCATCATGATGACTCCGTTTTGAAGATGGAGGTCTGAAGTGAGTAGCAGTGGATAGGCGAAGACGACTGCGCCAATGAGGAAGGCACTAAGGCCCCAGGTCAACGGAACGCGGAACGCCGGGACAATGAACATGCAGAATCCGGTGGCCATGCCCAGAGGCGGCATTACGATCTTCCTCATCGTGACAGCGGTGCGGCCCTCGCGCACGCGCCAGGCGAGCACGCCGGCGAGGCCGAAAAGGGAGACGATAGCCGTGAAGAGGGGAGCCGTGATGGCGGGAGTGGAGAGCATTGGGATTTGCGTTTCCGATCTTGCGACGGACCTTGTTAAGGGCGGGGTGCACCAATTTAGGGATTCAGTGTCGAGCTATCTAAATTATAGGACGCGCGAAGGTCCCGGTCGTATTGCTATGTCTGTGCGGGCGGCCAGGGATCGCGGAGGAGAGACGAAAGGCCAAGGTCGTCTCCGTAGCGCTCGACTTCGACATCGGTCATGTGGACAAAGCTGGGCATGCCGCAGAAGGCGGGAACCGCGTCAGAGCCCATGATTTGCGGCGAGATGAAGAGGTGGAGACGGTCGACGAGGCCGGCGGCGAGAAATGCTGTGTTGAGGCGCGTGCCGGTTTCAGTGAGGAGCGTGAGAATGCCTTTGTCGCCGAGTTTGTCGAGGACTTTTTCAAGCGGGACGCGGCCGGGTTGCCGCGCCTGTGATGAGGACTTGTCGCCGCCCCGCTCCGCGACCCCGGTTTCAGCGGGCAGGACTTCAACGCGGACACCGCGGCTCTCGAGCTCGTGGATGCGGGTTTCGTCGGTGGAGACGGTGAAGATGACGACATCATTTTGCGCTGTGGTGACGAGCTTGCAGTCGAGAGGCATGCGGAGGGCGGAGTCGAGGACGATGCGCAGGAGCGGGCGGCGACGGCGAAGGCCGCTGCGGTCGGTCATCCAGGGATCGTCGGCGAGAACGGTGTCAACGCCGACCATGGTGGCGTCTGCTGCCCAGCGGAGGTGCTGAACGGCGGCGCGGGCGACTTCGCTGGTGATCCAGTAGGGCGCGTGAGGGATCATCTGCGCGGGTGGCGGCGCGATGCGCGCGTCGAGGGTCATGGCGACTTTCATGAGCACGAAGGGGCGGCGGTGCTGAATCCACCGCGCGAAGCCTTCGTTGAGGCGGCGTGCTTCGGATTGGCCGGGGCCGACGGAGACCTGAATGCCCGCGGCACGGAGGGCTTCGAGTCCGTGGCCGGAGACGGCGGGGTTGGGATCGATGGTTGCAGCAACGACACGGGCGATTCCGGATCTGATGAGCGCGCCAGTACAAGGCGGTGTGCGGCCGGTGATGTTGCACGGCTCGAGTGTGACGTAGGCCGTGCCGCCGTGGACACGGTCAAAACCTGAACCCGAGGGTGCGTGCGTGGTGGCCTCGCGGAGGGCGACGATTTCGGCGTGATCGAGGAGATCATACTCGTGCCAGCCCTCGCCGACGACCTGGCCGGCGCGGTCGAGAATGACGCAGCCGACGGCGGGATTGGGCGAGGTGACACCGATGCCGCGGCGCGCGAGCTCGAGGGCGCGGCGCATCCAGTGGAGGTCGAGGTCGGATGGAGTGTTCATGTGCGGGCGAGAGGAACAATCAAGTGTACACGCCGGGAGGAGTCTGACTTCAGCGATGCAAGCTACACGCCGAAGATTTTCTTGACCTATGTATAGCGTTCCAATACACTATACAGGTGATTAAAAGCTTCCGTCACGCTGGATTAGAGAAGTTTTACCGCACCGACAGCAAGGCGAGGATCCAGCCGGCGCACGCAACCAAGCTCAGGCGGCAGTTGACATTGCTTGACGCTAGTGCGTCGCCGCAAGATATGAATGTGCCGGGCTGGCTCTTGCACGCGCTCAAAGGAAAGTTGAAGGATCATTGGTCCATTCGTGTCAACGGCAATTGGCGCATGACATTCAAATTTGAGGGCGAGGACGCGATTTTAGTCGACTATCAGGATTATCACTGAGGGAGAAAAGCATATGATGCATAGCCCCGCACATCCAGGCGAGATCGTTCAGGAGTACATGGAGGGTTTCGGTTTAACAGTTTCCGGCCTGGCCGCACACCTGAGGATCACGCGGGCCAATCTGTCGCGGATGATCCACGGCAAGACAGGCGTGTCGGCCGAAATGGCCGTGCGTCTTTCGGAGGCATTCGGAACTTCTCCCGAAGTGTGGGTCAGGTTGCAGGCCAACTACGATCTGGCAAGAGTCATGAGCAAGCGGCGCGTGAAAATTGCTCGACTGGCCGCATGATTGCGACGGTTTTTGCCGCGGCGCTGGAGCTCAAGGGCGCGGCGCATCCAGCGGAGGTCGAGGTCGGTAATGGGGCGGGCGGTGGTCATCTTATTCGAGCAGCGAATCGACGAATTCTGACGGAGAAAATTCGAGCAGGTCTGTCATTTTTTCGCCGACGCCGACGAAGCGGACAGGAAGTGAAAGCTCGCGGGCGATGGCGATGGCGATGCCGCCCTTGGCCGTGCCATCGAGTTTGGTGAGGACAATGCCGGTGACGCCGGCGGATTTCGTGAAGAGGCGAGCTTGCTGGAGGCCGTTCTGGCCGGTGGTCGCGTCCATGACGAGCAGGACTTCGTGTGGCGCGCCGGGAACGAGGCGGGCAGCAGTGCGACGCATTTTGTCGAGTTCGTCCATCAAGCCGGATTTGGTGTGAAGGCGGCCTGCGGTGTCGACGTAGAGCTCGTCGATGGAGCGCGACTTGGCGGCGGTGATGGCGTCGTAGAGAACGGCTGCCGGGTCGCCGCCCTGGCGCGTCTTGATCATTTCGACGCCGGAGCGCGAGGCCCAGACTTCAAGCTGCTCGATTGCGGCGGCACGAAACGTGTCCGCGGCGCAGAGGAGAACGGAGCGGCCTTGCGCGCGGGACCATGCGGCGAGCTTGCCGCTTGAGGTGGTTTTACCAGTGCCGTTGACGCCGACGAGGAAAGTGACTCTGGGCGGCGTTGCGGGAGCGGGAATCTCGCGCTGAGGAGCGCGAAGAATGGCGATCAGTTGTTGCTTCAAAAGCTCGCGTAACTCGGCGCCGCCTTCGATGGCATGATGGCGTGCGCGATCACGGAGGGCATCGAGGATGGCGGTAGTGGTAGGCACGCCGAGATCGCTCGAGAGGAGAATCAATTCGAGATTGTCGAGGGCGGATTCGTCGACGGTGCGGGTGAGTGCGGCGAGATCGGAGATTTTGGCGGAGAAGGACTCGCGGGTGCGCGAGACGGCCTGACGCATGCGGTCGAGAAAACCGAGTTTAGGTTCGTCGGCGGAATCGTCAGGCTTCTGAGGTTCCTTGCTGCCAAAGAGAGTGGTAATCATCTTCTCCAGTTTAATTGCGAGACGCGAACAAAGTTCGCCCAGTTCAATTGCGGTTCCATTCAGGGAGGAGTTGTGGCAGTTCAGTGCCTATGGAGACACGTTTGGCGCAGAATCGATTCGGAAGAGGCTTCAGGTCCGATATTCTTGACGATGAGCTCTAAATTCATGACTGAAACGTACAAAAATCCACTGCAACAAGTGATCGAGAGCCGGATCGCCATCATTGATGGAGCGACGGGGACGACGATTCGTGACTACGGAATGAAAGAGGCGGACATTCGCGGCTCACGGTTTGCGGACGCGAAGAAGGACTTGCTGAACAATGGCGACCTGTTTTCGCTGACGCGGCCGGAGCTGATCGGGGACATTCATCGGCGGTTTCTGGAGGCAGGGGCGGACATTATAGAGACGAATACGTTTGGCGCGACGAGCATCTCGCAGAGCGAGTTTTTTGTCGACGATCCGCGCGAACACGGAGGACGGAAAGATCCGGAGTTTTATCAAAAAATCATCGACGACAAGTTTCTCGTCGATCTGGCGTGGGAGATCAACGAGAAGTCGGCACAGAAGGCGCGGGAGTGGGCTGACCGCGTGGGCAACGAGACGGGACGGCAGCGGTTTGTGGCGGGAGCAATAGGGCCGCTGACGGTGTCGCTATCGAATTCTCCGGACGCGGACGATGCGGGATTTCGCGTAGTGACTTTTGACCAGGTGAAGACGGCGTACAAGCAGCAGGCGCGGGCGCTGATTGCCGGTGGAGCGGATTTGCTGCTGGTGGAGACGATCTTCGATTCGCTGAATGCGAAGGCGGCGCTGGTGGCGATCCGCGAAGTGTTCGACGAAGACGGGCTGACGGCGAGCGGCGGGGAGCTGCCGTTGATAATCTCGGCGGCAGTGGGGCGCGGCGGGGAGACGATGATTTCGGCGCAGACGATTGAGGCGTTCTGGACGGCGGTGCGTCATGCGAAGCCGTTTTCGGTAGGGCTGAACTGCTCGCTGGGGCCGGACTTGATGGCGCCGTTTTTGCGCGAGCTTTCGGAGAAGGTGGACGTAGCGGTGTCGTGCTACCCGAACGCGGGATTGCCGAACCCGCTGTCGGCGACGGGATTCGATCTTGGGCCTGCGGACATGGCGCGGTACCTGAGCGAATTTGCGCGCGAAGGGCTGGTTAATCTTGCCGGAGGTTGCTGCGGCAATACGCCGGAGCATATTGCGGCGATTGCTAAGGCGCTGGAGGGCGTTGCGCCGCGCAAATTGTCTGAAGCGACGGCTGCTGAGAATTGCTGCGTTGAGAGCGCGGTATGAGCGCGGGTTTTACAAAGCCTATTGAGACAAGATTACCTTTCGAGGCGAGGCCACTGCGATTGTCTGGATCGCAGCCGTTCACGCAACAGCCCGGAGTGTTCATTCTGATTGGCGAGCGGACCAATGTGGCCGGGTCGCCGAAGTTCGCCAAGTTGATTAAGGAGGGCAAGTACGAAGAGGCTGTGAGCGTGGCGCGGCAGCAGGTGGAGAACGGGGCAAACGTGCTCGACATCTGCATGGACGAGGGGATGATCGACGGCGTGGCCGCGATGACACGCTACCTGCAGTTGCTGGCCAGTGAACCAGAAGTGGCGAAGGTTCCGTTCATGGTCGACTCCTCAAAGTGGGAGGTGATTGAGGCGGGGTTGAAGTGTTTGCAGGGCAAAGGCATTGTGAATTCGATCTCGCTGAAGGAGGGCGAGGCGAAGTTTCGCGAGCATGCGGCGACGATCAGGAAGTATGGCGCGGCTGCGGTGGTGATGGCGTTCGATGAGCAGGGACAAGCCGCGGGATTCGAGGACAAGACGCGGATTTGCGAGAGGGCTTACAAGATTCTGACGCGCGAGTTGTGCTTTCCGCCGGAAGACATCATCTTCGATCCGAACATACTGACCGTGGCGACGGGGATGGAAGAACACAACAACTATGCCATGGATTTTATCCAGGCGACGCAGTGGATCAAGGGGAATTTGCCGCACGCAAAGGTGAGCGGCGGCGTGTCGAACGTGTCGTTCAGCTTTCGTGGCAACAACAAGGTGCGCGAGGCCATGCATGCGGCGTTTCTGTATCACGCGATTGCCGCGGGCATGGATATGGGCATTGTGAACGCGGGAATGTTGGAAGTCTATGCGGAAATTGAGCCGGAGCTGAAGGACCTGGTGGAAGATGTTTTGCTGAACCGCCGGCCGGACGCAACGGAGCGGCTGGTGGAGTTCGGCGAGACGCTGAAGGCGGCGGGCGCGGAAGGCGGAGGCGAACAAGGAGACGAAAAGAAGATCGAAGAGTGGCGCAACGGAACTGTTGAGGCGCGGTTGAGCCACTCGCTGGTGAAAGGGATCGACGCATATATCGAGACGGACGCGGAAGAGGCGCGCGTGAAGCTGGGTAGGCCGCTGGCGGTGATTGAAGGTCCGCTGATGGATGGCATGGGTGTGGTGGGAGATTTGTTCGGCGCGGGGAAAATGTTTCTGCCGCAGGTGGTGAAGTCGGCGCGGGTAATGAAAAAGGCGGTTGCGTATCTGACGCCGTTCATGGAGGCGGAGAAGGCGGAGATGGCCGCGGCGGGCCTGGCGGTGAGGGTGCAGGGAAAGATTGTGCTGGCGACCGTGAAGGGAGACGTTCACGATATTGGGAAGAATATTGTGGGCGTGGTGCTGGCGTGCAACAACTACGAAGTGATCGACATGGGCGTGATGGTTCCGGCGGAGAGGATTCTGGAGCGCGCGAGAGAGGTGAGGGCGGACATTATCGGGCTTAGCGGGCTGATTACGCCTTCGCTGGACGAGATGGTACACGTGGCGCGGGAGATGGAGCGGCAGGGGATGAAGCTGCCGCTGCTGATTGGCGGAGCGACGACGAGCCGCGCGCATACGGCAGTGAAGATCGCTCCGCACTACAGCGAGCCGGTGGTGCATGTACTGGATGCGAGCCGAGCGGTGCCGGTGACGACGAGCCTGCTGAGCGAGGAGGGCAAACCGGAGTTTGTGGCAAAGCATCGCGCGGAATACGAGGCGCTGCGCAAGGCACATGCCGCGCCGAGGCGTCCAGTGGTTCCGATTGAGACGGCTCGAGCGAGAAGAACGCCGATGGAGTGGCGTGCGGAGGATTTGGCGAAGCCAGCCTTCTTTGGAGTGCGCGTGCTGGAGGATTTTCCGCTTGCGACGTTGCGGGAGTTCATCGATTGGAGCCCGTTCTTTCATACGTGGGAACTGAAGGGGGTTTATCCGCGGATTCTTGAAGACGAGAGGCAGGGTGAGCAGGCGCGACAGATTTTTGCGGAAGGGAATTCGCTGCTGGATCGGATTGTGAAGGAGAAGTTGCTGAGAGCGCGCGGCGTGTATGGATTTTTTGCAGCGAACGCGACGGGCGATGATGTGGAGTTGTACGCGGATGAGACACGCAAGAAGATCTTGACGCGGCTCCATTTTTTGCGACAGCAATCGGATCGGGAGGGCGTTCAGGGGAAAATCGACACGTGCAGATCGTTGGCGGATTTTGTTGCTCCGAAGGAGACGGGGCTGGCGGATACCGTCGGCGCGTTCGCGGTGACGAGCGGGTTCGGATTGAAGGAACTGTGCGACCAGTTCAGAGCGGCGCACGACGACTACAACGCGATTATGACGGAGGCGATTGCCGACCGGCTGGCGGAGGCGTTTGCGGAGTGCCTGCATAAGCGCGTACGCGAAGAGTGGGGATATGGGCAAAGCGAGAAACTCAGCAGCGATGAGCTGATTCACGAAAAGTATCGCGGCATACGGCCGGCGCCTGGGTATCCAGCGTGCCCGGATCATACCGAGAAGGGGACGCTTTGGGAGATGCTCGACGTGAAGAAGAACGCGGGGATCGAGCTGACTGAGTCGTTCGCGATGTGGCCGGGCTCGAGCGTGAGCGGGTTTTATCTCGCGCATCCTGCGAGCCGGTATTTCAGTTTAGGCAAGATTGGCCGCGACCAGGCGGAAGACTACGCGCTGAGGAAGGGAATGAGCGTGGCCGAGGTAGAACGCTGGCTGGGGCCGAACCTGAATTACGAGTCCGGGGCCTAGGCGAGCTTCGCTGCCGCCGGTCGCTGCGTTGAGGCGGTGGTGTGAACCATGCCCCATTGGGCGTGGGGCAGTTCATTTTGAGAATGAACCGCGCCTGACGATTCAGATCCCCTTTTGTCGCTGCCCTCCCAAAACTATTTACGAAACCTGCGAAACTTTTGAGTCCTCCGGGGGTTCATTGGCGTAATTGGGGATTTTCTGTCCATTGCTTCTCGCGGGAGCCGATCTCGGCGAGACGCATAGGAATTCTTTGCCTTGGAGGGCACACTATGAAGCGTGTCTTGTTCGTAGTTCTTTCACTTCTTGCGACGCCGTCGCTGTTTGCCGACGCAGGCTCGCGGCTCATCCCGGCGGGCGCGCTGGTGTCGTGCACAACCGGTGACGGGAAAATTTCTTCAATGACGACCGCTGTGGGCGACCCAATTCTGTGCAAGGTGCAGTTCCGGCGCGGCGACTTCATGCTGCCCTACGGGAGCTACCTGGGCGGAGAGTTCGCCGACTCCAAGGATCCGGGGCATTTTGTGGGCAAGGGCTGGATGGAGCTGGATTTCGACCGGCTGTACGTGGGCGATACGGTGATTCCGATTAGCGCGAAGGTAGCGGACGTGCCGGGGTACAAGATCGATGCGCAGGGGCACATTCTGGGCAAGGGGCACGCTGTTCGCGACACGGTTCTCTGGATGATTCCTGTGTTGTGGCCGATTGATCTGATTAATTTGCCACGGCGCGGACCGAGACCGACGCTGAAGTCGGAGACGACGCTGACGCTGCGGATGATGGACGACATTCAGGTGCCTGTTGTGCCGGAGCCGCAGCGCGATCCTTATGGACTGTACCAGCGCGGGCCGCAATCGTATGCGCCGCAGCCTCCGCCGCCGACGGAGACGCCGGATCAGGGACCTCAGCAGTCGTATGCGCCCGAGCAGCCTGCACAGGAAGAGCAGCCTCCGGCGATGGCTTACGCGCCGCCCGTGGAGTATCAGGCACCCATAGCCTACGCAGCACCCATAGCGTATGCGCCGCCGGTGGTAGTGGCGACCTATCCGAGCGTGATGCCTTATGTGGGAGTAGCGATCAGGCCGCGGGTTGGAGGGTACGGCTACGGGTACAGGTACGGTTATGGGCCGAGGTCGTATGTTGGTGGGCCTGTAGCGCGCGGGTATGGATATGCTCCGCGAGGGTATGCGCCGACTGTCCGACCGTACGGATATGGATATACCGGGCGCGGATATGTGGGCGGCGGCTATGCGGCACACGGGTCGATGATGACGACGGGGTTTGTGGCTCGCGGCGGATTCGCTGTGAGAGGCGGACAAGCGCGGTAAACGCGTAAGCGCGGACGGATACCAAGAAGAATGCGGCCGGAGCGGGGCGACCGGAGCGGAACTGTGCAATTCGCAGCTTCGCTTCGTTTTTTTGATTTGTGCGGCGGACGCGGAAGGACGCAGGGATCCAGGTTTGTGATGAACTGACAAACCAAAGGCGCGTTGGCGAGGCAGTAGAGCAGTGACCGGCGCGTTATGGAGTTGGCTGGCCGGCGGGGCTGATACGTTCACTAAGAACAAGCGATGATTGCGGGATGCGCGTGGACGCCGCAACCGACAAGACTTCCGCACATGACGATGTGATCGACATGACGGAAGGAGGCGCTGCGGGTCAGGGCGCTCATGGCGTTTTTATCCGGCTGACGCAAAGACGCCCCGGTTTTGACGGCTGGATGGAGAAGGAGTCGGGGTTGAGGCCGGCGGCGGCGCACATTCGTCGCCAGTCCTCAGGAATGAACGAGCGAGCGATGGAGACAGGGCCATCGTGCTGCACGAAACGATGAAGGCCGGCAAGTTTTGAGAAGATGCGAAGGAGATGATAGGGAACCGCGGCGCGAGAGAGATCGTTGACGAACCAGCCGAGCTCGGCGTGGAGTTCCATCCATTTAAGAAAACGGATCACGTCAGGCTCAGCGAGGTGGTGGGTGAAGAGTGAACTGACGACGAGGTGAATCGGCTTGTCAGGCTGCCAGGAAAAGATGTCGGCTGCGACCCAGCGGATTGCGCTTGCCGGCGGAGTGGCTTCCGCGGCGATGGCGACGGCGTCGGGATTAAGGTCGATGCCAGTGAGTTCAACGGCAACACCACGAGCGCGAGCCCAGCGCTCGACGCGGCGGAGGGCATCGCCGTAGCCGCAGGCGACGTCAACGATGTGAAGGGGCTTGATCGCGAGAGCTGCGGAGATGGAATCGAGCCAACGCAACAGTGGGCTGTAACCGAGGAACCAGCGATTGAGTCGCGCAAGGTCGCGGAGGCAGGCGCGGAGCTCGTCGCGGGAGCAGGGCGCATCCATTTGTTCGGTGAGTTCGGCGACGTCGGCGCGATGACGGAGATCGATCACGTCAGACGGCATGGAACATCATGGTTTCAGCAGTGACGCCGGGGCCGAAGGACATGGCGCAGCCGAGTTGGCCGGATTGGGCGCGCTGCATAAGCCGCTGGAGAACGAACATGACGGACGCCGACGACATGTTGCCGTAGTTGAGAAGAATGTTGCGCGAATCGGCGAGCGCTTCCGGCGGAAGCGCAAGGCCCTGTTCCGTGGCATCGAGGATGGTGCGGCCGCCGGGATGGACGGCCCAGAGATCGATCGAAGAGAAATCATGGCCCTGGGTGATTCTGGTGCCTGCATCGGCAAGTCCGCCGCGCAACTTGCCCGGAACCTTGCCGGAGAGATGCATGTCGAATCCCTGCTCGCCGATGCGCCAGGTGATCAAGTGACTGGTGCAGGAGAGATTGACGGCGAGAAAGCTGTCGATGGCGAAACCGGAGGGCTGCGCGGTGACGAGATAGGCGGCGCAGCCATCGGCAAAGACCGTGAAGGCGAGCAGTTGCTCGATGTCCTCGGTCTCCTGCATATGCAGGGAGCAGAGCTCGAGACTGAGAAGAAGAACCCTGGCATCGGGCTCGGAGCGAACGATGTGACGAGCAGTCTTGAGCGCGTTGATGGCCGCATAGCAGCCCATGAAGCCGATGAAGGTGCGCTCGACTGAGGGGTTAAGGCCGAGAATCTCGACGGCTTCGTAGTCGAGCCCCGGTGCGTAGAGGCCGGTGCAGCAGGTGACGATGACGTGGGTGATGCTCTGGCGTTCCTTGTGAGAGAGTGCGAGCTTCAGGAGGGCGCAGCGGGCAAGTTGAGGAGCAAACTGCTGAAAGGCCTGCATGCGTCGCCCGGTGGAAGGGAAGTGACCCCGCACGAAGAGCGCGTCTTCATCCTGCACTACGCCAGCCTGAGAGACGATGGGCTTGAGGAAAGAGTAACGGTGCTCGATGGCGGCGAGACGAACCATGCGGCGATAAAGATTGCGAGGCGTGCCTTCGGGCAGGAGGCTCTCCGCGAAGGGGATGAAGGCCTTGTGAATGTCGTGCGGCGGGACTGCCGTGGCGATGCGGTTGATATAGGCGGTCGTCAGGGCACTCCTCCGGGAGTCCGGGTTTCTTACTCTCTTTGGACAGCATATCGCGCGAAATGGTGCGAGGTTGCAACCGCCGCGTCATTGAATTGCAATTATTACGGCGTTTTGTGAAATCGAGCTCATGCTTCCGGTTTGGAAGGCGCAGCCGTGGAGCCGCGGACGACAAGACTCGTGGAGACGAGGAACTCGCGTTGCATGCGGGGATTGCCGGAATCCTCGAGTTGGGCGCGGAGAGCATCGAAGGCGGCGTGCGCGAGATCGGCGCGGGAAAGCCGAATGGTGGTGAGCGGGGGCAGAGTGAATTCAGCAAAATCGATGTCATCGAGGCCAATAACGGACAGATCCTGCGGCACGCGAAGATTTTTCATATAGGCGGCGCGAAGAACGCCGATGGCGGTCATGTCATTGGAACAGACGATGGCGGTGGGTTGAGCAGTGAGCTTGCTTAACTGTTCGAAACCCGCGACGCCTCCCTTGAGAGTGTGGTCGCACTCGATGATCCACTTTTTTTGCAGTTGCAGCCCTGCGGACTGTATGGCGGCGCGAAAATCGTTTTCGCGCGTGATTGCCGAGTGCAGGCTGTGCGGCCCGGAGAGAAAAGCGATGGAGCGATGACCAAGCGATGCCAGATGCTGAATGGCCTGATGAATGCCGGTTGAGTAGTCGAGCAGAATGGTGCTGGCTTTCGGATCGTCAAGTTTGAACTCGGCCAGCACGATAGGCACGCCACGGTGCGTGATTTGATCGAGCACTGGTTCTTCCTCGCCAAAGGTCATGACGGCGACGCCGTCGGCCTTGCGCTCCAACATGCGGCGGGCGCAGGCGGCCAGTACGACAGGGTCGCTGTTGGTGGAGCTGACGAGGATTTCGTAACCATGGGCGACTGCGATTTCTTCGAATTTCTGGATGAGCTCGGGGAAGAATGGGTTGGTGATGTTTTCGACGATGATGCCGAGCAAGCGGCTTCGGCCGGAGACAAGTGTGCGCGCGTGCGTGTTAGGCAGGTAGTTGAGTTGCTTGATCGCCTGCCAGACTCGTTTGCTTAGGCGTTCGCTGACCAGCGAGGAGCCATTCATTGTTCGGGAGACCGTGGCGATGGAGACCTTGGCTATGGCGGCAACAGCGCGAATGTCGGGAAGTTTCGCAGCGGTCTTGCGTTTTGATCTTCGAGGCACGAACCAATCCTAATGCAGCGAGACGGAGCAGAAAAGCGAAAATAATTCGATTTTCCACCGGAGATTCCGCAGATGGTACGCGAGCGATTTCAAGCGCTCTCGGAGATGAGCAGGCGCAGGTCACGGAGGTTTTGGCCAGTTGGGCCTGTGGCGACAGAGTCGCCGATGGCAGTGAAGAGAGGGCACGCATTGAATTCGGCGAGGGACTGCTCGGGATTGAAGCCGAAGGCTCGAGCGCGAGCGACGGTTGTGGGATCGGCGACGGCTCCCGCGGCTCGCGTATTGCCATCGATGCCATCGGAGCCTGCGCTCAGGACGGCAAGGTGTTCGCCGGGATGATTGGCAAGCTCAAGCGCGCAGGTCAGGGCGAATTGCTGATTGCGGCCTCCCGCGCCGGGCGCGCGCGTAAGGGTGACGGTGACTTCGCCAACGGAGATGAGGCAGAAGCGCTTGTGCTTCACGCGAAACGCGTGGAAGCGCTCCAGCAGATAGCGGGCTGCAGCCGCGTAGTCCCAGTCGTCGCAACTGTTGTCGACCACGACATGGTAGCCGGCTTGCTGAGCAAATTTGCGCGCGTTCTCGACCAGGTCGTGGCTGGAGAGGAGAATCTCGAAGACCGAATCGCGGAAGGCGGGGTCTTCTTCGCTCATGCTGGCCGCTGAGGTGATGCGACGCGGTCGAGCGGGATCGGTCCAGGGCATTTTGGGAAGGAACGAAGCACGCCAGCCTTTGTTGCCCGGCGACTCGGGCAGGTCTTCGCGCTCAAAGAAGGCGCGGATGGAAGGCGGCAGCCTGGGCGCGAGGTCGTATTTGGCGAGGAGCTCGCGCACGTCGGCCACGGTTGAGTGGTCAGGCGTGCTGGGACCGGAAGCGAGCGCGTCGAGCGTGCGCAATGGCACGTCAGGAACCAACAGGCTGACCTTGAGCGCCTCCGGCGCGGCGATGGCGAGGCGACCACCCTTGACCGCGGAAAAATGCTTGCGGAGGGTGTTGATCTCATTGATGGGAGCTCCCGAGGCAAGCAGCAACTGATGAAAGACGATTGTCTCTTCGAGAGTGATCTCGGGGTCGAGGGGCAGGTCGAAGATAGCGGAGCCGCCACCGGAGATGAGAAAGAAAACAAGCGTGTCCTTACGGGCTTTGCGCAGGAGGGCGAGCGCGGCGCGCGCAGCGGCGAGGGAGTCCTGGTTGGGGAGAGGATGACCGCCTTCAAAGTAACGGATGCGCCAGTTGCGGACCGCGGGCATCTGGTTGGTGCAGCAAATACCGCGCAGGCCTTGGCGGCGATTCATGCGATCGAGCAGCACCTGAAGCATGGGGCCAGCTGCTTTGCCGATGGCAATGACGAAGATGCGCCTGTAAGCGGAAAGATCGATGACGTCGGGGCCGCTGCCATCGGGCATGAGCCGGCTCAGCTTGTGGCCCTCGAAACGCAAGCGGTGGTCAAAGGCGGAGGGGATGTCGCAGGCCTTGATTGCGCCGGTAAAGATCTCCGTGGCCGTGGTGTGCATCACTTCGAGAGCAGCATCGCTGACCGGGGTCATGGCAGCAGCTCCTTGAGGTGGGCAGCGACGGTGGGATGTGTCTCAATAAAGATAGATACGAAAGCGAAAATCATACTACTCCTGATTTTACGCCGAACCGGGAGATGGTGGGCGCCGGGCGCTACGGTATTCTGGCAGCATCATGAACGATTCTTCGAATTTGCTTCCTTTTGACCCGATTGGGCTGACGCGCCAGTTATGCGAGATCGAATCGACGACCTACCACGAGGGCGCGGTGGGCGATTTTCTTGCGGAATTTCTTGAGGGGCGCGGTTGGGAAGTGGAGAAAACGGCGGTGGTGCAGCCGGTGGAGAGCGCGAGCGCCGGGCCGCGCTGGAATGTATATGGCGGGCCGGCAGGGAAAACGCCGGATCTGGTTTTCTCGACGCATATGGACACTGTGCCGCCGTACATCCCATTCAGCGAGGATGCGGAGTGTATGTATGGTCGCGGAGTTTCGGATGCGAAGGGAATTATCGCGGCGCAGGTTGCGGCGGCGGAAGTGCTGAGGATCGCAGGGTTTCGGGTTGGATTGTTGTTTGTGAGCGGCGAAGAGCGCGACTCGGCCGGGGCGAAGGCGGCGAACCTGAAGCCGAAGGGCAGCCGGTTCCTGATCAATGGCGAGCCGACGGATAATCGAGTTGCGCTGGCTTCAAAGGGTGCGCTGCGCGTGGTGTTTCGCGCGACGGGCAAGATGGCGCACTCGGCGTATCCGGAGCTGGGCGAAAGCGCGGTACACAAGCTGGTGCAAGTGTTGGCGAAGCTGCTGGAACTGGAACTGCCGGTGACCGAGGATGTGGGGCCGAGCACGCTGAATATCGGCCAGATTCATGGCGGCCACGCGCCGAATGTGATCGCGGACAAGGCCGAGGCGCAGGTGCTGGTGCGGCTGGTTGGGGACTCCGCGCCGGTGAAGGCCGCAATGCTGGAGGCAGCGAAAGGACTGGCGGAAGTGGATTTCACGCTGGAGATTCCTTTTGCGCGCTTACGCGCGCCAGCGGGATTGCCGACGATGGTGGCGAAGTTCACGACGGATATTCCGCAACTGAGCAATTGGGGCCAGCCGATGCTGCTGGGGCCCGGCAGCATTCACGTGGCGCACACGCCGTTTGAGAAGCTGGCGAAGAAGGAGTTGCTGGAGGCTGTGGAACTGTACGTCGAAGTGGCGAAGCAATTGCTGGGATGAAGGGCCTGGCGTCCAGTGGTTCGCGGTGTGTTTTTTGCCGGAATCGCTGTCAGGGGCGGGCTTTCGCCGTTGTAGCCGGCGGAGTGCGGAGGGCGAAGTCCGCGTCAGAAGAGCTGCGGTTCATGACAGGATGCTGATGCATGCCCTGTGAGGAGACGCTTTTCGAAACCTGCTGCGCCACCGAAGCATAGACCTGGCTTAAAGGGGTCTCGCCTTTGCCGGTCTTGAGAACCTGAAGCAGGTAGTAGGTAAAGTAGCCGTGTTTGAGCTGGCTGCTTTCAAGCGACTCCTCGTTGACCTCGCTGGCGGCCATGACGATGCGGCCGGTTCCATCGGCCATATGCGTGAGCATTGCGCCAGAGGGAGCGGTGTTGGCGAGCGCGGAAGGTTGCGATCCGTTGCCGGCCGCGCCACCGCTGTAGCAGGTGTCGAGGAAAACTGCGGTGCGGAGGGCCTTCATGCGCGTGGAAACGGCGTTGGCCAGCTCGACCATGGGATACGCCGTGGCGTAGAGCGCGTCCTCGTCGAGTTTGCCGCCTGAATAGACTTCAGTGTCGTACGTGACGAGGTAGTTTGCGCCGCCCGCGGAGTCCGTGGTGCGCGGCGTGCCGTGCGTGGCGATATAAATTACGACCAGATCATTAGGCTCGGCGTGGCGCGCGATCCAGTTTAGCTCTTCCTTGATGTTCTTGGTGGTGGCCTGATCGTCGGTGAGGACGTGAACGTTGTCGGCTGGGAAACCGCCGATTGATGGGTCTTTGAGCGCGGCGGCAAAGGCGGTGGCGTCACTGCCGGTGTAGTTGAGCTGCGGAATCTGCGCATCAGTAAAGTGTCCGATACCCACGACGAGCGCCCACTTCTGCTGCACGGGGCCAGGCTTAACAGGCGGGGCGACGGGCACTGGAGTTTCCACTCCCTCAGCCTCGATGCCGCGAGAGGCGGGAGTAGAAAGGACGAGCGGGTCCAGACCTTGATCGAGCGCATCAGAGCCGTTGAAGCGCGCCTTGCCCAAGGCGTAATCGGCGAGAGCCTGATGGCCTAGACGCTTTTCAACGAGACTGCGGTAGTACCATGCGTCGCCGAGTTCGGGGCATTCGCTGAGCGCAGACTTGAGAAGTTCAAGCGCGTCCGAAAATGCCTTGCTGTCGCTTTGCGGAGTGATTTGCTCGAGCGCCTGGACGATGAGGTCCCGTCCGGCCCCGCAGCGAATTCCCTGAGCGCGCGCGCACGGAGATGCGATCAGCGTTGCGGCGAGCAACGCCAGAGAAGCAAGAATCGATCTGCTGCGGGAGTTCATTTTTGAGCTACGCGTGCCCCGGGGTTGTGGTTGGCTTTCTCTGGGATCGAGCCTTCATGGCGTTGAGGACATGGGCGCTGACGCCGCTACTGACAAGGGTTTGCTGGCCCGTGGGACTGAGGTCGAAGTCGATCGCGCTCGCACCATTGATGGTCTGGATGATGGTTTGATCTTCCATACCGGCCTTGACCATGGTAATGATTTGCGTATTGTTCAGCCCCTTGTGCACGATCGTAGCCGGTTTCTTCGCGGCCTGCGTTTTCATCTCGGAAAGTTCGCGAGGGCTGACGCCGCCGGCGGTGAGGGCTTTCTGGCCAGCGGGCGAGAGATCGAAGTTGACGGCGGCCGCTCCGCGAATTGCTTGCAGCACTGTGGCTTCGTCAATGCCAGACTTGACCATAGTGATGACCTGAGCATTGGTGAGGCCTTTGCCTCCGGCAGGGTTTGCGGCGAGGTCAGTTTTGGCGCGGGCAGCATCGTCCTGTTCTTTCTGAAGCTCCCTGTAATGTGCGATGGCGGTTTCGATGCGCTTCTGCGGTTCCACGAAGTATTTTTCGTCGGGTTTGGCATCGATGGCTTTGCCGTAGTTGATGGCAGCCTGGTCAAGGTACTTCATCGCCGCCTTCTGATCTTCAGCCTGATAAGCGAGCGCCTCGTAGGCCACGCCAATGTCATAGAGCCTGTAAGCGTCCTCTTCCGGTTTGGGGAATGGCGGTGCGGTCTCGTAGGTCTCCAGAGCGCGCTCCCAAAGTCCCGTCATGGCGTCCTTGTCGCCTTCTTCGAGCGGGCCATCCTTGCGCGCCAAGAGCACGTCCACGTTTTCATTCGAGTCGACGAGGTGCTCCGCGATCTGCTGTACTGCATCAATGATGAGCCGCGAGCGCAGCTCCGCTGGCGTGGGAGGGCCGTCTTCACTCTTCGCTCCACCCTTTGCATGCGAGAAGGTCCCGCTCACCTGGCCGAACACGCCATGAGAGGTGGAGTTTCCCGCGCTGTCGAACTCTCGATCGTAAGTCGAATCGATATTGTCGGAGATGAGCACGCGGCCGGTCGCATCCTTGGCTTGAAAGGAGACATCGATTTTTCCTGTGATGCGCTGGGTAGCCCCGATCTTCGAGGCAGTCCTCGAGAGCTGCGAGAGCGGGGAGTTGGACGCGCCAACAGCTTGCCCCGTCCCCAATTTGTTGGTGTAGATGGGTTCAGGGTGTGAATATTCAGTGATCTGGCAAATGATCTGCGTCGAGGGATTGTCGTC
The DNA here is from genome assembly GCA_003134815.1 of Acidobacteriaceae bacterium. Taxonomy (GTDB): domain Bacteria; phylum Acidobacteriota; class Terriglobia; order Terriglobales; family Acidobacteriaceae; genus Telmatobacter. The sequence goes on from PLCO01000027.1 coordinate 37,972, forward strand.
GTCGCGTAGATTCGGATCGTCCTTGAGCAGCTCGGTTTCAAGGAGCGCCTGAAAGTCGTAAGGAAGGGCGCCGTCTTCGTCGGCCGAGGTGACGGTAATCTTGATGGTCTCTCCCGGCAGATGAATCAGCGCAGGAAGCTTGCGCTGGAGGGTGACTTTCTCCTTGTTGGCGCCGAAACCTTGCGCGCCGGCGGGCGCTGTTAGAAGCGCTGCGACACCCAAAGTTGCCAATACGACAATTTTTGCCGAACGGTTCATCTTGCCCCCCGTCGATTTACCGTTAGTTGTTGACGCCGCAGGCCCGGCCCAGCGGCGTTGTTCATCCAAATTTTGGCGTTCACCGGCAGAACCTAGCATACATTTTCGGCGCCAAATTCGTCATTACGCTACTCACTTTTGCTTCCGGAACTGGAGCTGCTCTTCCTGGAACTCGAGGACGAGCGAAACGATGATGAACCGGTGGAGCTCCACGGGTTGGGCTTGCTCAAGTTTGTGTCGGATGGCTGCACACTCATGTGCATTGAGGCATAGGTGATGCCGGGAACCGCATTCTCCGCGCGCTGGGGAAGCGGAAGATTGGGGTCGGTGTCTTTGGCGACAAGGTAGCCCTGGACCAAGTCGAGATTCGGCAAGGCTTTGGCTAATTCGTCGATGTGGCGTTGCGGAACCATCAGGTAGTCGCCCGATTTGAGGCCGATGTAGGTTGGATCTCGATCGGGATCGTCCAGCGCCTGTTGCGTGGCCACCGCGCGAGTGAGGTTGCCGGCCATGATGAATCGGGTGCGATCTTCCCAGTAGCTCAGGGCCTGAGTAAATGTGCTGAGCGCCTGCACGCTGATGGCCGGAAGGCTGACGATCGGCGCCGCGATTTTGGAGCCCTGAATCATGACATTGAGAATCTTGAGGAACATGGATTGCGCCCCGGCCCTTGAGATGTTGAACGCCAGCTTGCCGGCTCCCTCGGTGAGCAGAATCTTGCTGGTGCCCTCCATGGCCTGGGGCGAGCGAAAGCCGAGTTGATCGAGAGAGACCCTGCCCGCATTGTTGGGCGAAACCGACGCGATGGCAGACCAGGCAAGAGGCGAGAGGATATTCACGAAGGGATGAACCTGCGTGGCGTCGACACGAAGTTGCGAGGCATTCAGATTGGTTTCACCAGCCCCCGGACGAAACTGAGCGAGGGCAATGCTGACAACGACGTCGCCATCGTGGTCGAGCAATTCTTCCCTTTTAATGTCCGAGGCGTAGCGAAGGCGCTTGTTGTTGCTGTCGTAATGCAGGTACTGGGTTTGTGACTGGGGATCGGGAAGCTGGTCTGTGGGTCCGCGCGAGGCTGCCTTGCTGCCGTAATTCCCGCTGTAGGGATTGACGGAGTCGTAAAAACCATTCCAGAAACTGTAGGAATCGTGAGGCAAGTCCTCCGCCTTGGCTGCTGCAGCGGCAGCGGCAGCGGAGTTTTGCGCGGCCGTGGAGTTTTGCGCGGCAGTTGATTTTTGTGCGGCGGCGAACTGGGGAAGAAGCGCCGTAATCATGCCGAGCGCGGAAGCATCGGCCATGAAAGCTCTTCGAGAAACTGCCATCGACTTACCCCTCCACTATGCCTTGCCGGAGTGATTCAACGAGCTGCCCGCTGCTGAACCGATTCATGAACTACATGAAACCGATTCGCGATGCACAAAACCTAATTTGGCGTGCTGCCGGGTGCACTGTGGACCGTCATGAGCCCAATGCCCCAGTTGGTGGGGACCTCGCCGGAAAATCCGCGGGTTCCTCCGCTGGTCTGGTTCAAGAGTTTTTCGAGTGGTGACGACACTCCGCGCGAACTGCGCGAGGCGACGCCTTCAAAGTTCAGCACGTAGGGGTCGGCAAGCGGCTGCTCGGTGCTGAGCAAAATGAGCGTGTCAACGCCGTAGGGCGGACCGATGCGCAGGACAGGCGCACCCGGCAGAATGAACTGGCGGCCATTTTCGGAGTCGTTGGGAAACTGGTTCTCAGAGTAGTCGCGCGGGTAGAGAACGGTTCCCTGACCGTGACAATCGATGTCGAGCACATACACCCAGCGGTGGTCGATGATGCGGTCGTCGGACGCGAGGGCCATTTTGAGCTGATCGCCTTGGTGCGTGGTCTGATTGGCCGGCAGCGGCGCGGTTGTATTGGATGGAAGCAACGCCAGCGAATAGTACTCGTCGCTGGACGCGTCGGCGGGGCTGTTGGCGAGTTGAAGCCAGCCATGCACTTTGGCGAGCAGGGACGAGTAGTGATTCAGCTTGACGCTCGCTGCGTCAATAGCGGAGGCACTGCCGACGGGTACCCAGTCAGTACGCACGGGATACTGCGAAGTGGCCGAGCAACCGGGGCTGTGTGGGGGCGCGCTAGGCAAGGGAGGGCCAGCCGCCAGCTCGCTCTTGTGATACCAGGCGTAAGCGGGGCCATCCGCGGTGAGGACGCCGGTGAGCGCATAGTGCGCGACGGAAAGATTCCCGGCGAGCTGAACTGCGCTGTCGCTGCCAGCCGGCTTGAGCTTCGCGGCCAATTCCTGCGATGGGGGAAGGTTGACCCAAAGCTTTGCGGCTGCGGGAAGATTTTTCTTAATGGCGTCGGCGGTGAGCGACGCGCCGAGGGTGATGGGGGCGGCAGTACCCGCCTGCTGCAGCGTCCAATTCGAACCATCCCAACTGAGGACATGGGTCCACGGTTGCTCCGCTGGATCGGAGACCAAAGCGGCTCCCGAAGCCTGCACCTGCGCGATGGCTGAGCCGATCTGATCTTCAGAGAGATTGGACGGCCAGAGCCAGACCAGCAGCGGAGGATTATCGGCGGGAATCCATTTGCTCAACTCGAAGAGGTCGCCGGGCGCCACTTTGGCGCCTGCCGGACTGACGATTTCTGCCGAAGAGCGGGCGAGGCCATCGAGACTGGTAATGCGAATCACAACGGTCTGTCCCGCGCTGTTAGGGGCTGTGGCAGTGAATTCGCTGCCGACGCCAAGACCGGAGGCACGCCCGATGTCGAGCGAGATGCTGCCGTCATCGTTGGCACCGAGAGCGGCGGTGCGAATCTTGTCAGACTTTGAGGCGGCGCCACCAAAGAGCGGTTGTTCGCGCCGCGCGACAGTGGCATCGAGGTCAGGCTCCTGATCGGGCACATTGCCGCCCTCGAGGACGGCCTTAACGCGCTCGTAGACCACGGAAGCAGGAGTGTCAGCGGGCATTGCCTGGAGTGCCTGAAGCAACGCGGCTGTGAAGGCGCCGTGCGGCTCAGTACCCGCCGGCATTTCCTTGGCGGTCTGATCCTGCTGCGCAGCCGAAAAGACCAAAGCAGAATTGTCGGAGCGCTGGGTTGGCGCGGGGCGCGCCTGGCCGTTGGGCAGTGTGTCAGGAGCTTCACCGATGTCTCGGGGATCGAAGGCAAGAGCGCGCTCGCGGTAAACCGGACCGATGCCGCGGCTGATGCCGCCGGAGTGGCAACTATCGAAGATGACGGTGAGATGGACGCCCTTGTCGAGTGCGGCGTTGAAAATGCGGGTCATCTCCCGGTCGCGGACGTCGTAGCCGCCCTTGTATGCATCAGAGGGAACCAGCGTGCTATCGGCATGGACATATTGGCCGCCGACAAGCACGGTGAGCTTGTTGCCTTTACTGTTGACGCGCAGCGAGCCGTGACTGGCGTCGTAGAAGACAACGGTGTCGCCTTTTTGCGGGACATCGACGAGATATTTCTGCATGGCGGCAAGAATGCCATCGCGCGTGGTGTCGGATGCGGGAAGCAGGACCACTCCCGGGCTGGGATGAGGCGGAGCCGGATCGGTGAGCAAGACAACGTTGGCAGCAGGGAAGGCGAATTTAGGGCTGGTGAGCACGTCGGCCATGGCCTGCGCGTCGTTGACGGATCCGTCGAGATTCTGGAAGGACCCAATCTCGCAGCGGCCATAAGCGCAGCCGGCAGGATGTTCTGCAGTGGTTCCCGCGGGCTGATAGGTGTTGATGCCGATCAGCAAGGCTCGCTGTGTTTGGGCAAAAGCAAGCGAACCGGTGAGCACTAAGGCCAAGGCAGCAAATCCGGCGAAATGCGCTCTCAAATGAGCTCCCAATGCGAACTCCATGCGGGGCTGTTCCCCGATTTCCGCAGAAGCATCCACGGACCCCCAAAAACCGAGCGTGGCGGCCTCAACAGGGAAGGACCACGCGGACCGATGAATCGCGGCCATTCACGCCGGATGGAACACTGCCATTTTCCGGAAGTTGCTCAACCAGCGCCGCAAGCAAAGGTATGCGTCGAGGCTTATTCCCCTGCGTTTTATCGACGGTTGCCGAGGCGCCAGGGTTTCAAAGAAAAATTGGTGCTGCCACGGGGGGGCGTGAAATCTAATCGAATTCGAGCCGCGAATGTTCTCGCTTGTGAGAACAGCAAAAGTATAGCTCTCCGACGCAACAAAGCAATCAAAAAAGTGCTGAAACACGCAACACAAATCGCCTTTCGAAGGCACGCGCGTCCGCAACACCTGAGACGAGTGAATCGTCGTCGCACCAGAAGACCGGCAACCTCGTGAGGGACACAAAGACCTCTACGCAAGGCGACGGCGTGAGATTGAGGAGATCTTCGAGACGCAGCAATATGGACGCGATCCGGGAAGGCCGGCGGAAGAGAGCGTTGAGGTGACCGATAAAGGGAAACCCACACCCGCGTTCGATAGCAAGGCGACTCGCAAGCAGGTGACGATGGGGTATATTGAGAAGGAACTGGTTTTCAGGCCTGCCACTGTTGAACCGCTGTGTTTTGTGCTGCGGAGAGGGCTGTGGAAAACACCTCACCCAAGTGAGGAGGGCGAAGCCGTGCGAGAAACCGTGCCGTCACTCGTGCGGACTGGACAACGCTCAGGTCCTGACCCGGGTCCTGAGCCAGGACACGAAGCTGCGCCGTCGTTGAAGTGGTTTGCCCTCTATACAACGTCGCGGCACGAGAAGCGCGTTGCCCAGCATTTGAGCCAGAGACAGATTGAGTGTTACCTGCCGCTTTACCGCTCGGAGCGCAGATGGAGCGATGGTTCGAGGGTGACGCTGGACCTTCCACTCTTTCCCGGATACCTGTTCATCCATATTCCACGGAGCGAGCGAGGGCGCGTGTTGGCCGTTCCCGGAGCGCTTTCCGTGGTTGGCGGTACAGGCGGAGAACCGGCCCCGCTGCCGGATGCGACGATTGAAGCTCTTCGCGCCGGGCTGAAGTTGCGGCCTGCGCAACCACACCCGTTAATGACGGCGGGCCAAAAGGTACGCATCCGTTCGGGAGCTCTTTCCGGGTTTGAGGGCGTCGTAGTGCGAAGCAAGAACGGCTTTCGCGTGGTGCTTACGCTGGAACATATTATGCAAAGCTATGCCGTGGAAGTGGACCTGGAAGATCTGGAGCCGCTAACACCCGGAAAACTAACGTGGGCCGCAATCCCCGAGGTGGAGGCCAGTCAATCGCGCATGTAGCTGCGGAACAGATCCAAGCCACGCATCGTCCGGGGCGGCGCCGCCGCAATGAACGAGCTTCTTTTCCGTTCCACGAACTACTGCGCTGACATGCGCGTCCATGCATCTACTCCACATTATCGACAGCTTTTCTCCTGAAGCCGGCGGGCCACCGGAGGCGTTGCGGCAACTGATCAAAGCCACCCGAGCCGGCGGCACGGAGGTTGAGGTTGTCTGTCTGGAAGATCCGCAGACGGAATATCTGAAGAGCATCGACTGTCCCGTGCATGCTCTCAATGAGTCGTTCCTGGGCCGGTTTGCATTTTCGCCTCGATTGTGGCGCTGGCTGTACCAGAATGCGGGCCGATACGACGCCATGGTGATGAATGGGTTGTGGTCGTTTCCCGGCATTGCTCTGCGTTTTGCCGCGCGCCGAACGGGCACGCCCTATGGGATCTTCGCGCACGGCGCGCTCGATCCGTGGTTCAACAAGAAATATCCCTTCAAACACATCAAGAAACTGATTTTCTGGCCGGTGCAGTTTATGGTTCTGCGCGATGCGGCGGCGGTGTTCTTTACTACCAACACTGAGCGAGATCTGGCTCGGACCAGCTTCAGGCCGAGCAACTGGAAGAGCGTGGTGGTTCAATACGGGATCACGGAGCCGGAGGAGTGCAATGAAGGCGCGGAAGGGCAAATCGAAGAGTTCCGCTTGAAGATTCCGCAGCTTCGAGGGAAGCGCTACCTGCTGTTTCTGGGACGTATCCATGAGAAGAAAGGCTGTGATCTGCTGATTGAGGCGTTTGCGAAGGTTGCCAGCGCGACGCCGGACGTGGACCTTGTGATCGCGGGGCCCGACCAGATGGGTCTCGAGGCGAAGCTGAAGAATTTGGCGGAGCGGGTAGGTGTCGCGGAGCGGGTACATTGGCCGGGTATGATAAGCGGTCGAGTGAAATGGGGAGCGTTGCGAGGCTGCGAAGCGTTCGTCCTTCCGTCACACCAGGAAAATCTGGGAATATCGGTGGTCGAGGCGCTTGCGGCCGGGCGTCCGGTTCTGATCAGTCATCAGGTAAATCTGTGGCCAGAGATCAAGGACGACGGCGTGGGCCTGGCTGAAAACGATACGCTGGAGGGCACTGTGCGGTTGCTCGAGCGATGGTTCAATTTGGGACCGGAGGAGCGCTTCGAGATGGCAAAACGGGCGCAGCCCTGTTTCGCCGCAAAGTTTTCCATGAAGCAAGCGGCACTCGCAATCAACGAAGCGTTCGATTCTGTACAATTCAGATCGCGGAAGCCGGAGACTGCTTGAGAGCGCGATGAAAGAAGCGGCAAAGTCGCCGGTGACGCGGTATTCTAATTTTCTGCAGTCCGCCGTTGCAACGCGTATGTTGCCGGCGGCAATTGTGGGGCAGCGAGGCTTTTTTTGAAACCCCACTTGCCGCGCCGCCTCGCGATGGGCCGCTCGCGCTGGGCGAATCGCGATGATTTAGCGGCTCGATCGGCTGGAGGGAAGTAGTTCCGGCTTAAAGCAACTCTCGCCATGCAATAGGAGTTTCAATGTCCCGTGAGAATCAGGCAGAGCCCCAGGGGGGGCAGCTCGGAGAAAGTCGCGCTGCAGTTCCAATCAGCGCCGAGCGGCGCTCCGTTATGGACTTGTGGCGCGTATTTACCAAACAGCGCTTCACAATTTTGACGGTCACGATCTTGTCCGTCGCGGCGTCAGCCTGGTACGCATTCCGGACCCCGCCGGTCTATGAGAGCGTCTCACACGTTGAAATCGCGCCGCCAGCGAAGGGCTCCGGCGAATCGATGAATGTTTACGCGCAGGAGTTGGGCAGCGACTCCCAATTGCAGACGGAGATACAGGTTCTTGAAAGTGATGCCGTACTTTTTAAAACCGCCGAGAATCTAAATTTGCTTCCCGAGGTGCGTGGCGAAGAAAAGAATGGCGCGAAAGGGGGAACAGCCCCGTCCGGGGAGATTACGCCGGAGGAACGCCGGGCCATGATTGGGATGGTGAGAGACGGATTGTCCGTTTCTCTGATTGCGAACACACAGATTGTGGAGATCCGGTTCCGCGGTGGCGACCCGATATTAGCAACCGAAATAGTGAACCAAGTGGCGGCCACCTATGCCGACGAGGACCTGCGGACCAAGTACGAGCGCACACTGCATGTTTCCGCGTGGCTGCAACAACGACTTGAAGATCTAAAAAAGGAAGCATCGGATACGCAGCAACAGCTTGCGGATTATCAAAGGGCGCACAACATCGTGGGGACGGATGAAGACTCGAATCTCACGATTCAGACGCTGGAGCATGTGAGCGGGAGTCTTGACGACGCAGAAGCGGACCGGATCATGAAAGAGGCGCGAATGCAGGACTTCGATTCGCTGAGTCCCGACATGGTGGCTCTCATGGGCGACAATCCGGCACTATCGGCGCTGCACACACAGCTCAGCGATCTTCAGTTGCAGCGCGCACAGATGGCTACGAAGTTCGGCGACAAGCATCCCCAGATGCAACAGCTCGATCTTCAGATCAATAAAGTGCAGACGCAGATCAACAATGAGGTCGCGGTGGCCAGGCGTCAGGTGCACGACGAATACCAGGGATCATTGGAACTGGAAGACGCCATGCGCAAACGTCTGGCCGAGCAGGAAGACGCGGCATACCGGTTAAATGAAGATGTGGCGCAATATGCGATCCTGCGCCACCAGGCGGAGCTGACCCGCAATCTCTACGACACGCTGGAACTGAGGCTGAAAGAGGCCAGCGTGTCGGCAGGACTTTCGGCGGCCAACATTACCGTACTGGATCGCGCCGATGTTCCTTCCGATCCCGTGGCTCCCAACAAGCGCGGGAGCCTGACAATGGGGTTGTTCGGCGGATTGGTTCTGGGATGCGTTCTAGCCTTCTTGATTGAGTCGATCGACGACCGGTTGCGCACTTCAGAGGAAGTAGAGAGCGCCTGCATGCTGCCTTCACTGGCCGCCATCCCGCACATGTCAAGCGGGAAGGAAAAGCGGAGGAACGGCGATGCGGACAATGTGGCTGCGAGCAGCTTGAGAGCTCCGCAACAGTTGGTCACGCTGCGGGATCCGAAGTCGAGCTCGGCCGAAGCGTACCGCAGCATGCGCAGTTCATTGCTGCTTTCGTCAATTGACAATCCGCCGCGTGTGATCGTAGTGACCAGTTCGTTCCCGGCGGAGGGAAAGACGACCACCGCACTGAACCTTTCGATCGTTTTAGCGCAGCGAGGCGAGCGCGTTCTGCTGGTGGACGCCGACCTTCGCCGAGGAAGCCTGCACCGCGTCTTCGGCATGCCTGATTCGAGTTTCGGCCTTTCGACTGCGCTGTCCCAGCCGGGATTCAACAAGGAGATCCCGGCCCCATTGCCGGAAATTCCCACGCTGCACGTGCTATCGACCGGACCTCGGCCGCCAAATCCGGCTGAAATGCTTTCGTCAAACAGAATGGAAGAGCAGATGCGGCAATGGACGAAGGAATTCGATCGAATCGTAATTGACAGCGCGCCGCTGCTTGCCGTCTCCGATACGCAGGCTATGGCGGTGCGCGCGGACGCGGTTGTGCTGTTAGCCCGGGCGGGGGTTACGCGCAAGCGGGCTTTGCTTCGCTCACGCGATCTTCTGTGGCGCATCAACGCTCCGGTGGTCGGAGTCGTTGTGAACGACGTCGACATGCGCCTGGAAAACTTCTACACTTACCGCTACGGCATGAGTGCGAAGAATTATTGGTACGGCTATCGGCAGAGTGCCACAATATCGGATCGCGCTTACGGTTATGAAGAAGATGAAGAAGATGGCAACCATGAAGTCTAAGATGGCGAAGATTTTGACAGGCGCCGTTGCGTTCGGGCTGATTCTGTTTTTGCACGCCACAGTTGGGCTCGGCCAGCAAGTCTCGGTGGGCAGGCCGGATATCGCGCCGCCGTTGCGGATCAGCGCCGGAGATCTGATTGAAGTCACCATTTTCGAAAATCCTGACCTGTCAGGGCGCTTTCGCGTCGATGAGAAGGGCGACATCGATGTTCCCCTGATCGGAAGCGTTCACGTAGAGGGCGACACCGCGGCCGAAGTGGCTGCGATTATTGAGAAGCGTTTTGTGGAGGCGCAGATTTTACAGCCTGCCGAGTCGCACGCCACGGTGTTCATCGACGAATATGCGACGCAGGGCATCACAGTTAATGGAGAGGTGAAGTTGCCCGGAGTGTATCCTGCGCTGGGAGTGCGCGAGCTCAACGATGTGATCGCGGCTGCCGGGGGATTGACTGTGGCCGCGGCATCGCAAGTGTTGATAACGCACCGCGGCGATTCCGCTCATCCGGTGAGGGTGGAATACAACCCGTCATCACTTCAGCCCGTGATTCCCGATGTGCAGGTTTTTCCAGGCGATTCCATTCTTGTTCCCCGTGCCGGTATCGTTTATGTACTCGGCAATGTGAATCGCGCCGGCGGTTATGTGCTGGATGGCCGCCGCGCGCTGACCGTGGAAGAAGCGATGGCGCTTGCCGGCGGTGGCGCGCACGCTTCAGCTTTAAACCGCGTGCAACTGGTGCGGACTCTCGAAGATGGCAGGAGAGAAGCGATTACGATTCCCGTCAACTTGATCTACAAGGGCCGGGCGCCGGATGTAAGCATGAAAGATGGAGATGTTCTATTCGTTCCCACGAGCACGGCCAGGCTCGTGACTGAACAAGCCGTCAATTCCGCCCTGGGGATTGGCACGAGCGTCGCGGTTTACCGGACCTCAACTGGAGGCATCCCATAGGCCGCTGGATATGGGCAGCAGACAAGCCGGCGAATTTAGACCCAATAAGAGGTCTTCGATTTAGCGCCGGCCGTCATGCAGGAGTTTCTCGCAGCGCCGGCGCATCGTTGGCCGATGAGCACGGCTGCCCAATCGGTAAGTCCAAGGTCTGGCCCATAAGAAATTCTTGCCGCGCCATCCAATCCAATTTGATAACGAGCGCGCCCTGAGATAGGAATGCCGGACGTGAAACTCACCGTCGCGATCCCCTCCTACCGTCGTCCAAACGACTTACGCCGGGCGCTGACAGCGCTAGCGAGTCAGGACCGGCAAGTGGATGAAGTGATTGTCGTTGCGCGCAGGGACGACCCCGCGACTCATGAGGTAGTGCAAGATTTTTTCACTTTATTGCCGCTGAAACTGCAATTCGTAGAGCGGCCTGGAATGGTAGAGGCGGTGAATCGGGCACTGGACACTGCCGATGGCGACGTGATCGCTTTGACGGACGATGATGCGGCGCCGCACAAGGATTGGACAGCGAAGATTGCGGCGATCTTCGAACAGCAGCCGGATCTCGCGGGCCTGGGTGGAAGAGATCGCATTCACCGGGATAACGGAGCGTGGGACGAAGGGGCGGCGCCGGTGATAGGGATGGTTCGCTGGTACGGCCGCGTTTTCGGATACCATCATCTCGGCTCGGGACCCAGGCGCGATGTGGATTGCCTGAAGGGCGTGAACATGTCGTTTCGCAGGGCGGCGCTGGGCGTGTTGCGCATGGATGAGCGGTTGCGCGGAACCGGCGCCCAATGCCATTGCGATCTGAAGCTTTGCCTCGCGTTACGCGTTCAAGGGAAGCGGCTGGCTTACGATCCTTCGATCCTTGTCGATCACTTTCCCGCGCAGCGATACGATGAGGATCAGCGCGCGAGTTTCAATGAGCTTGCTTACGAGAATGACATTCACAATATAACGCTCGCACTGCTTGATTATTTGGGACCGGCGGGCCGGCTGGTCCTGATCTCGCATGCGCTGCTGTTCGGCGTGTGGAACGGCTATTGCGGATTGTTGAAAGGTCTGCTCTGGTGGCCCAGAATCGGGGTCCGTCACTCATGGCAAAGGACTATTGCGTCGACACGAGGAGTTTGTGCCGCGTTGAAGACCTGGAGGAGCGGAGTCTCATGAAGTCATTGACACCAGACGAGACGCTGAGGCCTTCTGAGGCGCATAATATGCCGTCGGTTTCGATTTGCATTGGGACTTATAACCAGGCGCAGTATCTTTCCGAGTGCATAGAATCAGTTCTCGCACAGACTTATCCGGTTGCGGAGATTTGGGTTTCGGACGACGCCGGCACGGATGGAACACAAGATGTAATGGCGGAGATATGCCGGCGTCTTCCCATAGTCCGTTACTATCGGCAGCCGACCAATCTTGGCATCGTAAAGAACCTGAGTTGGGTGCTGGCACAGCCTTCTACGGAACTGATTGCACGGATTGATTCGGATGACAGGCTGGAGCCGGACTTTGTGGCTACACTCGCCGATCTGATGTCGCGATTTCCTCAGGCGGGATATGGACACGGCGACGTTTATGAAATGGACTTTCGCGGCGTAAGGAGCAGGGTGCGGAGGCTGCACCGATCTGCGGTTTACGAAGACCCAGAAGAATCACTGAAGAAGAACGCACGGGGATATCGGGTAGCGGCCAATTGCATTCTTTTTCGCGCCGAGGCGTTGCAACAGGCGAACTATTATCACGCGAATGTTTCCTGGCGATCTGCCGAAGATTGGGATTTATCGGTGCGAATGGCGATTCTGGGATGGGGCAACGTGTATGCCGCAGTCCCGCTGGCGAATTACCGAGTGTGGGATGACGACGGACAGGTGCGATTAAAACGAATCGTGGCGGAGATTGAGTGCGTCACGAAGGTATACAAGGGAACGCTCGAACCGGAATACATCAAGCGGGGATGGAACACAGGAATTCTGAGAAAGAACATGCGAAGCAGGGCAGTAGGATACGCGAGTGTGCTGGACTCACCACTGTTCAGCGCATCGGAGCGAGAGATTTATAAACTGCGCCTGCGCGAACTTGGAGATTCGAAGGCCCTCTCGCTGGCGATTTTAGCTGCCGACGCAGGATTAAATCCTCTTGGTCGCGCGGTACGCCGAGCCAAAATCCGATTGAAAGACCACGCCAAGAGTTGGATTCGCGAGCTGAAGAAGCTCAGGCATGGCGAGCCGGAGGCAGGGACAGGCCCGTGCGAAACAGTCGGGAAGGATGTTCCCGCGGAACGGTCGTGAACGCCCCGGCAACCAGTCTCGTTCTTCGAGCCGAGCAAGCAGAGAGACGGCTCTCGGTTCTTTTGTCTCATCCCACCGGTAACCAGAACGTCCGCAATGCATTGCGTGCTCTTGCCGAGCGCGAGATGCTGGCAGAGTTCTGGACGACTCTGGCGTGGAATCCGGAGTCGAGATGGAACGGGCTGTTGCCTTCCGGGCTGCGCAGCCAGTTGGAGAAACGCGCGTATCCTGAGGCTCCGAAGGAGCGTGTGAAATGCGTGCCGTCGAGAGAGATCGTACGATTGGCGGCGCGAGGATCGTTTTTGCACGATCATCTTTGTTCGGGAGAACGGCCCTTCTCCGTGATTGGCATGTACCGGCACTTCGACGCCCAGGTGGCGCGGCGCGTAAGAACCACGAAACTCGATGCCGTATATGCCTATGAGGGCGGAGCTCTAATGACATTTCGCGAGGCCAGGAAGGCGGGCGTCGCGACCTTTTATGAATTACCGAGTAGCCATTGGTATTGGGAAAATAAACTACTCGCAGAAGAAGCGGACCGCAATCCTCAGTTTGCCGGGCTCATCCCCAAGCTGAAGGATTCGCCGAGACATATGGAGTGGAAGGACGAGGAGCTACGCCTGGCGGATTTTGTCATCGTGCCCAGCCACCATGTTCGTGACACGCTGGTGGGCGTAGTACCCGAGGATAGGATTCGCGTGGTCAGTTACGGAGCGCCACCTGTGCGACAACGCAATGCAGGCGCGAGCGACACGAAGCGGCCCTTAAAGGTTTTATTTGTAGGCGCGCTCATGCAGCGCAAGGGAATCGGGTATCTACTGGATGCGGTGGACACGCTGGGCTCGGAAGTGGAACTCACGCTGGTAGGCGGCCGCGTCGCAGCCAATGCGCGGGTGGATGCGGCGTGCGAACGCTGGAGATGGCTTGAGAGTGTGTCCCATGCGGAAGTTCTGAACCTGATGCTGGAAGCGGATGTTCTAGTGCTGCCGTCTCTTGCCGAAGGGTGCGCCCTGGTGGTGCTGGAGGCTGCGGCGTGCGGGCTACCCGTGATTGTCACGCCCAATACCGGAGCGCTTGAGTTTGTGCGTGACGGATGTGAAGGGTATGTGGTGCCAATTTGCAGCTCAGATGCAATCGCCGAGCGGCTGCATTCACTCCATGAGGACAGGGAGATGCTCGCGACCATGTCGCACAATGCTCAGGCAACCGCGGCAGGGCGGTCGTGGGAGAGCTACCGCGAAAAACTGGCGGAGACGGTGAGGGCAGAATTATGGCACTAGGAAAGTGGCGCACAGCGCCGGCCGATCGGCACAAAATGCCCTTGCTCAAGAAGCTTTTCTGGCTGTATTTCCTGCTTTTGATCTTCGAAGGGGCATTGCGCAAGTGGGTCCTTCCGCAGTATTCAGCGCCGCTGCTGTTGATTCGCGATCCGATCGGGCTGCTGATCATCTTTGAGGCCTATCGCACGAATAAATGGCCGGAAAAGTGGTCGGCGATTACCGGGGCGCTTGCGGTCGGCTTGATCGCACTTTGCGTGATCCAGGTCGCCGTCAACGATAATCCGTGGCCTGCGGCGATTTACGGACTACGTTCCTATCTACTTCCATTTCCAGTCGCCTTCGCGATGGGCGAGAACCTTGACGCGGAGGATTTGCGCAGGTTTGCCAAATGGACGTTGTGGCTCATGCTGCCGGAAACTGCGCTGGCGGTCCTGCAGTACGCGGCGCCGTCCGATTCGATTCTAAACGCCGGTGCGTATGCGGCGGGCACACAAGTCACCTATGTAGGCCTGCATGTAAGAGCTTCAGGCACGTTCAGTTTTGTGGTTGGTCCGGCGAGTTTCGGCCCCATGGTGGCAGTCTTCGTTCTCTATGGCCTGGTGAAAGATAAGTTCGCCGAGATATGGTTACTTTGGGCGGCAGCCTTTGCCGTGATTCTCTCCATGCCGGTGACCGGGTCCCGCGAATTTGTGTACAAAGTGGCAGCCGTTGTTGCTTGCGGAGGAGTTGCCGGAGCGTTTGGAGTAACCGAATTTCTGAAGTCGCTCAAGATTATCGTTCCTCTCGCACTGGTGTTCGTGCTTGTCTCGATTCTGCCGGTTTTCTCAGAGTCGAGCCATAGTTTTGGTGAGCGCTTCAGTGAGGCCAACCAGGCAGAAGGTGGAGGAAATGTGGGACTTGCAATTGCCCAGCGCACCGTTGAGCCGATCCAAACACGGCTTGAGCAGACCGATTTCGGGAGCAACCCTTTCGGACTGGGAATGGGTCGAGGCTCCGCCGCGGTGAGCAAGCTGCTGAGCGGCAGCGCGAAATTCGTGGCTGGCGAGGGTGAGATTGACCGTGCGGTCATTGAATTAGGTCCGCTTCCGGGAATTGCCTTCACCTTATTTCGCTTTGTTCTGGCGCTCACAATTCTGGTCAAAGCATTTTCAAAGACCCGCGCGGGCGAACCCCTTGCCTTGCTTTTTGCGCCTTTGATGTTCAGTAGCGTTGCTCTGGGTGTTCTGGAGCAACCAACCGAACAGGGGTTTATGGTGATGGCGATAGCGTTCTCTCTGGCCGCGCTGAAGGCGCCAGTTCCGCAGGCCGCACCGGCCCATTCGACGACCTTGCGGCGCATGCCTGTTCGCTACAGTATGGGTCGGTGAGTACGACGAAAAGTCGCGGAAAGCGTGTCTTTGAAGCCGGAGATCAAGCTTTCCAACCGAGCTGGAACCCAAAGCTACAAGTATTCCAGGTTTTCAGCACATGGAAACTTGCCAGGATAGTCCTTGCGAAGAAATCTTTTGAGAATACGATCTGACTTCCCGCTGCACGCAGCAGGACTGGCCGACCTTTCGACTCTTTGCCTTAAACGTTCCGATGGCGTTCTTAGCGAAGATGCCGAATTTGCTGAAGAGAGTCACGGATGAAAGTCCTGCTTCTAAGCATTAATTATTGGCCGGAAGTTACCGGAATTGGCGCCTTTACAACTTACCGCGCAGAGTATCTGGCCAGCGCAGGACACGATGTGGAGGTGTGCACCTCTTTTCCATACTATCCAGAGTGGAGGATTCCGAAGGAGTACGCCGGCAAGTTCGCTTTAACCGAAGAGCGCAATGGAGTAAGAATCGTTCGCAGTTATCTCTATGTTCCCAACCCAGTGACTTCGTTGAAGCGCATTCTGCATGAAGCAAGCTTCGTTCTGTCTTCTGCGGTTCGCGTATTCACGCGAAGACGCCCAGATGTGTTGCTTGTCGTATCGCCGCCGCTGGGCATGGCAGTGACTGCCATCCTGTTAAACCGCCTGCGGAACATCCCGTTTGTCTTCGACGTGGAGGATTTGCAGCCTGACTCGGCCGCCGATCTGAGCATGCTTCCTGGTTGGATCATCAAGATTCTTTACAAGCTGGAGAAGGCAGCGTATCACCATGCACAGCTTGTAACGACCCTGACCCCGGCGATGAGAAAGAAGATTGTGGAGAAAGGAATCGCGGAGGCAAAGGTTGAGTTACTCGAGCCGCGAATGGACGAGTCGTTGCGAGGCCTGCTGCCGGCTGAGGGAGCGGAATTTCGGGACCGCTACAACTTAGGGGAAAGATTCCTGGTGACGCACAGCGGCAATATGGGCGTGAAGCAGGGACTGGATGTGGTGCTGGATGCAGCGGCGCTGAGCAAGGATGACGAATCGCTGTGTTTTCTGTTTGTGGGTGACGGCGCCGATTGCGAGAGAATCCGACGCCGCGCAAGTGGGTTGAATTTGCGAAATGTGCGGTTTCTGCCGCTGCTGAGCGAACCTGAGTTCCGGGGACTGCTGGAAGCCAGTGACGTGTGCCTGGTGTCGCAGCAAAAGGCTGTATCGGAGATTGCTTTTCCATCGAAGATTGTGACCTACTTCGCGGCCGGACGTCCCATCATTGCAACCGTTAACCTTGACAGCGAGGTGGCGCGCGTTACGCAGGCGTCGGGAGCTGGAATGGTTGTTGAACCAGAGAACCCCGAAGCTCTGCTGGCGGCGATTCTGGAGCTGAGAAAGCAGGATCGGCGCACCTACAGTGAGAACGCGCGAAAATATGCGAGCGAGCGGTGGTCTTCCATTCGCGTATTAGGAAATCTGGAGCAAAGCCTGACGGCGGTTGCCGGATCGGCGACGAGTTCTATGATGAAGGAAGGGGTGAGGCCATGAGCGGCAAGAGATTGTGGGCGATTGTTCCGGTAGCCGTACTTGCCATGGCCGTTTTGCTGGGTCCAGAATCCTTGAGGGCACAGGAGTCCTGGCAACCGGCGCGTGGCGGCGCAAGCACCTGGGGATCTGGTCCAGCCGTGAGATCGGCCTCGGCCGCCGGATCTGGAAACTTTGGAGACGGCGCGAATTGGTCGGCGGGAAAGGGAAGCTTTGGATCAGCAAAACAGCCGGGAGGCGTGTGGGCTTCGGGATCGGGATTGCCTGGCCCAAGCAAGAACGCCTCAGGGCCTAATGCAGCCGGAAGCCCCACATCGGGTGGTACGCCAAAGCCGACTGGAGTTCGCCTGACGCCGCCGACGAGCCCAGCCAGCGCCCCAAAGAGCAATGCGCAAGTCTACAGAGCGCGTTCTGGCCAGAAGTCCGCCACTGGACCGCACTTCGGGATGGCAGATGGTGGGCGGACAGGCAAATCCTCAACCAAAAAAGCGATTGCCATTTCCTCGCGAGGCCGCGCTTCGTCCGGCAGCCGAACCGGAATAAGCTCCGTTTTCGGCAAGCCGAAGAAAAGTTCGAGCGAGTTAAGTCCAACGGGTGAACCTTCATCGAAGAGCAGTCCTGTACTTGATGGGTCCACGGGAACGGAAGATCCACTGCGTTGAGCAACGCGATGAAGCGGCAGTTAAACCTGAAGCGCTCGTTTTCGCTCAGAGCGCAGCCGCGGATGCGTTAGAGAGTTGGCTTGGCAGCGGCTTTTTCCGTCAGGTCAGAGGCGTGACGCTTCTCCCATATCTTGGCGTCAACGAGAAATCGATACCAGAAGCTTTGCAGCACCCAAAAGATGAGTCCCTCGGTTCCGTCAAGGAAGCCGAGACGAAAGAAGTAACGATAAACAAACAAGGCGAACGAACGGACGAAGAGCGGCATTCGGTAATACTTCTGGCGGAGAAATCGCTTGCGTTGAGCGGGGTTGCCACGGGCATCTGGCGCGAGGCGGCCTGAAGTTTCGTTGTTGTCCACTTCGCTTGCTTCGCTGTCGGACCATCGGTTGTGGCGTGCAGTCCACTCGGTAAGCGGCATTTGAATATCGTCCACCATTGCGCCTTGCAGCTTGCCGCTTGTCCCGCTCTTGAGCAAAAAATGCTGGTCGTATATCCGGTCCTCACAACGGCCCGCGCCGGCACGAAACAGACGAAGATGCCAGGTGGGGCTCATGGCTCCATGGCGCAACACACGGCCCAAAAAGCGGAGATAGCGCGGCACGAAGTAGCCAGCATGTTCGGGATCGTCGGGCAGGGAAAGAATCGACGCGATGAGCTTATCGCTCATCCATTCGTCAGCATCCAGGTGTAACTGCCATGGCCGGGAGACAGGCAAGTGATCGATCGCCCAGTTGCGCTGGGCTCCGTAGTGCTCAAATGCGTGCTGGACAACTGTTGCACCGAGCGATCGCGCCAATTCCAGCGTTCCGTCAGTGCTGAATGAGTCCACCACAAAGATTTCGTCGGAGACCTGACGGGCGCTTGCGAGTGTGGCGCCGAGCGTATCCTCGGAGTTGAAGGATAGCAGGATGACGGTGGGCCGCATAACATCGATGGTAGCGCATGCGATCCGGGGAACATAAAGCCGCGTGGCCGATGTTTGGCTCGTTTGAGTCCTTTCGCATACAAAGAATTGAGAAGCGCCGTTACGGACGAAGCAAGCGCTGAGATTTGCGCCAGCGCGATCGGAAGTCGCCGGGAGCGGGATCGGAGTCTTGACTGAGTTCAGATCTCCGAGAAGAAAGGAACGCGCGCACCGGGAGTCGTATGAAAGTGCTTTTGGTAGGGAACTATGAGTTTGACGGCTCGACAAGCATGATGGTGTGGGCGGAAGCGTTGCATCGCGAGCTTCTTCAACGCGGAATTGAAGTTCAAGTTGTATCTCCGAGGCCTGTGATCGGGCGCATGAAACAGTCGGCAAGCGGATTTGGGAAGTGGCTGGGGTATATCGACCGATTCGTTATTTTCCCGCATGAGCTGCACGCGGCGGCTGCAAACGTGGACGTTGTGCATATATGCGACCATGGCTCCGCAATGTACGCGCTTAAGCTGAGGAATAAGCCGACAATTGTCACATGCCATGACATGCTTGCTGTGCGCGGCGCGATGGGTGAAGTGCCCGATTGTCCGGCATCCGCTTTCGGACGGTTGCTGCAACGCTGGATATGCCGCGGGTTACGAAGCGCCACCAGGGTCGCGTGCGTGTCGCAGTATACGTTTCACGACGCGCAGCGGCTTTTATCGGGGGCTATGAATCTATGCGTGGTTCTTAACGGTCTGAATTATCCGTTTCGGCCGCTTGACCGGACTGAATCGGACCGCCGGCTCTCAGGAGTAATCGAGATCAAGGAGCCGTTTGTATTGCATGTCGGTTCTAACCTGGCGCGAAAGAATCGCGAGGGCTTACTGAGGATTTTTGCGAAGGCAGCGGAGGGAACGGATTTGCGGTTGGTCTTCGCGGGCGTTGCATTGAGCGAGGAATTGCTCAGTCTGGCGCGTGAATTAAATGTTCACGAGCGGGTACTTCAGGTATCAAAGCCCGAGGTCCGAGTCCTTGAGGCACTCTACAATCGAGCCAGAGTGCTCCTGTTTCCTTCGCGGTGGGAGGGGTTCGGGTGGCCCCCGATTGAGGCGCAGGCATGTGGATGTCCCGTGGTTGCGAGCGATATACCTCCGCTTGTTGAGGTGCTTGGTGAATCTGCGATGCTGCGGCCGCTCGACGACGAAGGCGGCATGGCGGAGCAGGTTCGAAGACTGGCGTTCGATGAGCAGTATCATGAGCGAGCGCGGCGAAATGGGCTCGAAAATGTGCGACTGCGGTTTGAGACCTCGCGCATGATGGGTGAATACGTCGAAGTCTATCGAGAGATTGCATGTCAAAGCTAGCCGTGCTGGTGTCGGTGATCGCGGCGCCGTTGCCCTGGAGCCTGCGACGATTGCTCTTCGAGAAAATATGTGGCTTCAAAATCCACAAGACAGCATTCATCTCTCGATTTGCGCTGGTGGCTCCGTTTCACCTTGAAGCGGGTTTCAGGGCCTATATCGGTCCCTTCACTGTTTGCAAAGGGTTGAGCCTGCTTAGGCTGGAAGAATGCGGGTTCATCGGGCCGTTCAATTGGATTACTGCATTCCCCGTCGGAAACAAGAGCCGGCACTTTGAGCTGAATCCTGAACGAAAGCCGCAGTTAATCGTTGAGCAGCACGCAGCAATTACCAACCGCCATATCATCGATTGCACCGATGAGGTCTCAATTGGAGCATTCAGTACTTTCGCGGGATTTCGCTCGCAGATTCTGACCCATAGCATTGACCTGAAGGAGTCGCGGCAACGATGCAAGCCGGTGCGCATCGGCCACCATTGCTTCGTCGGAACCGGATGCGTGCTGCTGGGTGGAAGCGTGCTGCCTGATCGCTCGGTGCTCGGCGCTCATTCCATGCTGGCCTCACGCCTGGAAACGCCGGACTACATCTATGGAGGAGTTCCTGCCAAGCCGATCAAGCCAGTTGAGCCGGACGACAAATACTTCTCGCGTGACACGGGATATGTGATGTAGCGGAGACGCTCGAGTGTACGCAGTCAGCAGGTGCGGTTTTCAAAACGGAATCCTGGTTTAAGCTATGTCCCTGATTAGAATGAAGATTTGATCGAGGGCTTCTCCAAAATAGCGGCCTGAATCAAGGAGCGTGCGTGGCTAAGGCCTTATTGCACTCTGTGAGCTTGGAGATTTCAGGAGAGCCTAAATGGCAACAGGACGCTTACGCGCTCTTCGTGGAAAGCGCCCGCCTTGACCGGTTCGGTGTGCACACTGTGACCGATGATCCAGACGAGGCAGATATCATCGTTTTCGCAGAGGTGGGCTGCCAGGGCCTCTTTGCCGAACGAGTTCGCCATCATCCGTACGTCAAGAGATTCAGGAACAAATGCTTCATCTTCGATTCCGGAGATAATGCGCTGCCTCTGCTGCCAGGGTTTTACGCCTCGCTCCGGAGGAAGTTAAGTGACCCGGCTAGGACGCGCACCGGGTATTGGTCGCGAATCGATGAAAACCCTTATGTGGATTTTCGGCCGCCGTCAGGCAACTACACTCACATCGCTTGCTTCATCGGTTCAATTCAGACCCATCCAATTCGTGCCGAATTGCTTAAGCTGCCGCGCGATCGGTTTGTGATTGAAGACACGTCGTCGTTCGCATATCGGATTATTGACTCGGGCACGATGGCGGATCGGCATCGAATCTGGGCCCACTTTGCCGAAGGCGTAGCTTCTGCCCCGTTTGCGCTATGCCCGCGTGGAATTGGCAGTGGAAGTATTCGAGTATTTGAGGCATTGAAGATGGGCCGCGTTCCCGTGATCATTTCCGATGATTGGAGCTATCCTGAACGCGTCGATTGGCGGGCTTGCAGCATTTCCGTTCCGGAGAGGGAAGTGAACCGCATCCCTGAGATTCTCGATCGTTATTGTGAATTCGCCGCGGATATGGGACTCAAAGCGCGCGAAGAGTGGGAAAGAAATTATGCCCCGTCTGTGAGATTTCATTGGCTTGTTGAAGATTGCTTGGCGATGTTGCGTGCGCGACGCATGCCAGAAGCCATTGCGGGAAGGCTCGTGTGGCGGCATCTTTTGAATCACAAGGTCTTTCGTAGCTACTTGTCGAGCAAGAAGATGATTTATCGGGAAACGGGCAAAGTCCTACTTTAATCAAAGATCACGGATTTGTAATTTCAGAAGGGGACTCTCTTTATGCGCAGACTAACCTACGATGAATCCTGGCCCGAATCCTGGAAATCGAGTTACTCCTACGATGAGCTTGAAAATTGGGGATCTCGCGATGATCTCGGTCACAGCTATCAATACCGGGACCGCCGGGAATGGTTGATCAGCGCTATCAACGAACTCGTGCCTTCGGGCGGCATGATCCTCGATGTAGCTGGTGCCAATGGCAACTTCAGCCTTCCCCTTGCGGAGTCTGGATACCGCGTTACGTGGAACGATTTGCGGTCGGAACTGGCCGGATATGTCAAGCAAAAACACGAATCTGGTGAAATTGAATTCTTGCCTGGCAACATTTTCGATCTGGCCGGCCAATGGGCTGGGCGTTTTGACGCTGTTCTTGCCGCTGAAGTGATTGAACACGTAGCCCACCCGGATCAGCTTCTCGCCTGTCTGGCGAGCATGACGAAGCCTGGTGGGTGGCTCTTCCTGACCACGCCGAACGGCCGGTATTTTCGCTGTCACCACCCCCGCTTTTCCGAGTGCCCTGATCCGTCAGCCTTTGAATCGATGCAATTCAAGCCGGATGCTGACGGCCACATCTTTCTCCTTGACCGCGAGGAATGCAGTTCCATGGCTGCGCGCGCCGGTCTCGCGATTGAACGTATTGATTTGATGGCCAATCCTCTGACGGCCGGTCACGTTAAGCTCGGCTACCTGTTGCCGCACTTGCCGGAAGGTCTTGTCCGGGCATTCGAGAGGGCGACGAGAAAGCTTCCGCGATTCGTCCGAGAGAGAATCAGCACCCAGATCGTGGCCATTCTAAGCAAGCCGGAAGTTCTGGGATCTCATCAAAAGGGACTTATGTGATCTCATTCATACAGCCTTGTGGATTGTATTCACACGATTACGGCGGTTCGCAGAGAATATTTCAATCTCTTCTTGACGGAGACCACCCACCGGTATTGAGCATCAACACCAATCCATTTGCGGCCGCCAATTCTTCATCGGCCAATGAGATTAGACTTCCTTCG
Source organism: Acidobacteriaceae bacterium (assembly GCA_003134815.1). Classification (GTDB taxonomy): domain Bacteria; phylum Acidobacteriota; class Terriglobia; order Terriglobales; family Acidobacteriaceae; genus Telmatobacter. The sequence continues at coordinate 60,440 of PLCO01000027.1, forward strand.
CGGCCGGGTTTCAGGCATCTCGAGTACACACGTTTGAGCGGCAGCCTCGGTCTTGTCGATTGGCTATCTAGCGGGAGATTTGAGGCGCGCCTCAGCCGCGCGCTGATGGAGCATAAGATCAAACTGATCCATTTGCTGGTCAATGGATACTCTGTTGTGCCGGTATGCAAGATAGCGTCTCGGCTAGCCATTCCATACTTTATTACGATCCACGACGATCTCGAGTACTTATCCGTTGGACATCCGCTGTTTAAGCAGATGGTGGCAGCGTTAGGCGAAGCCTGGCGGGGCGCGAAGGGGGCCTTCGTTATTTCGGATGAGATCGGTCAGGAGTATTCCCGACGCTATGGGCAGCGGCAATACAGTGTTGTAACGGACGGTCTGAAATGTGTTGCCGACGTTCCACAGCAGCGACCGAAAAACAGCTTGCGCATCTATTTCATGGGGCTATTCCATAACACGTACGCGCAAAATGTGCGTGCGGTGCTGGATGCGTTGAAGATCGTACGGTCGCGGCAGCCGGATTGGGATATTACGGTCACGTGTCGCTGCGGGTCGATATCTTTGGCAACCGATCAGGACGATGTCCCAATTAAAGTTCTCCCCTTCGCGCCGGAAGCCGAGGTGGAGAAGGATATGGTGTCTGCCGACCTGCTCTATCAACCGATGGCATTTCAGGAGGAGGCGCGCGCGTTCGCTCGATTCAGCCTGTCAACGAAGATGATCACGTACCTTGGCAGCGGCTTGCCGATTTTTTACCACGGACCAGAGGATTCGGCGGCCGGCAAGCTTCTGGCGCGTCACGATGCCGCAGCCATCTGCACGACGCTCGATCCCGAAGCAATCGCGAACCACCTTCTCGAGGCTGTGGCGCGCCGCGAAGCGATCGTCAACAATGCACTCGCGCTAGCGCGCTCGCAATTCATGCTAGCCGATCAGCAGAAGAACTTCTGGACGCCAATTCTCGCGGCGCTGTAACCGGCCGGGCAATCGTCAGGCAAGAAAAGCGCGAGATAGCCGTCATTCGGAGGTGCCGGCGCGGTTTGCCCACGCGGCGTAGATCTCGCTAAAAATGTCCTCCAGCGATTTGCGGATATCCCAACCGGGATAGTGCGCTTTCATTTTGCGCAGGTCGCTGATGTAACAAATATGGTCTCCCGAACGATTCTGTTCCATATACTCATAAACCATCGGCTTGCCGGAGATTGACTCAATTTTAGCGAAGGCCTCGAAGATAGAGCAGCTATTATCGCGGCCTCCACCGATGTTATAGACTTCGCCGGGGCGCGGATTGGCAATAAAGGCAGCAATAAATCGCGCGACATCGAGAGAATGGATGTTATCACGAACCTGTTTGCCCTTGTAGCCGTAGACATTGTACTTAGTGCCAGTTAGATTGCACTTGATCAAGTAACTCAGAAAACCATGTAACTCGACGCCGGAATGGCTGGGCCCGGTGAGACAGCCGCCTCGTAACGCGCACGTGGGCATGTTGAAGTAGCGACCGTATTCCTGGACCATCACATCCGAGGCAACCTTGGATGCGCCAAAGATGGAGTGCTTCGACTGGTCGATGCGGAAGGTTTCTGGAATGCCGTTCCAGTAGGCCTCATCGGCGTACTCCCACCGCGTTTCAAGCTCTTTGAGGGGAAGCTCGTTGGGCGCGTCGCCATAAACCTTATTCGTCGACATCGATGCGAAGGGAGCCTCCGGAGAGTGCTGGCGCGCGGCCTCCAAAAGGTTGAGGGTGCCGACTGCATTGGTGTCAAAGTCAGCGAAAGGAATAGAAGCAGCGAGGTCATGACTGGGCTGCGCGGCAGTATGGACGATTGCGTCGGGCTTGAGTTGCTTGATCAGATCGAGCACGCCCTGACGGTCGCGGATGTCCAGCTCGTGATGAGCGAAGGCTTCGATGGACCGTTGGAGACGGTTCTGGTTCCATCGAGTATCGCCCTTGGGGCCGAAAAACACGGCGCGTTGATTGTTGTCGATGCCATGTATCTCCCAGCCTTCCGCGGCAAAATAAAGACAGACCTCAGACCCGATCAAACCCGAAGAACCGGTTACCAGAAGTTTCTTCATCAAACTCCTCTTTAGTGATTGGAGATGTTAGCCCTGAGAGTACCAGCACTTAGGCAGGTTCAGTGATTTCCACGGAAAGTTGGCTGAGTCTAACTTGTGAGGAAATGTCCGTTGCGGTTTCGTGCTGCGGACACGCCGTTTATTCAGAAACGTAAATTCCATTACCCGCGGAACTTTAATTTCCCCTCGTTTTGCGCTGCCGCAACAGTTATTGGGATGAATGTGAACCACGTTAAAAAATTCCAGTAGCTTTTCAAAACAGGACGAGTAAAGCGCAAAGGCAAAGGGATCAAAAAGGCCGTCAAGACGGTGAAACTCTATAACGAGAATTCTGAACTGATTCAGCAATTGGTCAGGGGTATTCAGAATTACTTCATACTCCGCCCCCTCGATGTCCATTTGCAGAATCAGGTCATTCGCATAGTCTTTAATGTACTTATTCTTCCAGGATTGAAGGGTGAAAAATGGTTCGCAGTCAGTGGAGCCGAGAAACTTTTTATCAAAAGTGAACTCTGGCCTGGAAGTAGGAGGCGAATCCACGGAATAGTCGGCAAGAAAACTTCGAATTCGGCGGCTAGCCAGGTCGTTCTCGAAATCCGCCACGGTACTTACTCCTGGCGAAAAACAATATTCGATATCCTCAAGGTCGTTAGGGATCAAGTATCCGCCATCTCCACTACCGCCAATGCGAATCAGGTCGACGCCGCAATTCTGCGGCGCCAGTTTTCGCATGAGGGAAATGATGTCTGCAGGTTTGGTCTGCCTTGTGAGATTAAACCCCAAGGCAAATAGTCCAGATCTGAACCCAGTGATCATCTTTGAATTAGAACTCTCCACGAAGTCAAAAAACCTCGGGCATCATTTGCATCCCGGTTTGCAATTTCCCTGTCAATTTGCAATTACTGCCCCGCTTTGTGCAGGTCCGGTCGTTGCCCGGGGTGACTTGGGACCGCATAGATCATTCTATTGCCGGAGGCCTGTCCGATTGCAAAGTTAGTTGTCGGTCGAGGAGACGAAGGGGTTGGTGAGCGGTTCCGCGGCGGAAATGGCTTGAATCTGGATCCGCGGCCCGCGGATAAAGCCGAATACGCTATTGATGAGAACGGAAAGCAAATAGGCCGCATTAGTGGCCAGGCCGAAAAGAATGGCGTTCAGCGTGCTGTCAACCCTAAATAGACAGAGGAAAAGAATCTGTACCGTAAGTATGAGACCGATGCTGGTCCACGTCGTGGTCCAGTAAATCCAGCGCCGCGCGGCAGTCATGATCCAGAGAACGCCAACCAGATAGCCGACGCAGCTGCTCAGAACGAGCCATCCCGTCTCGCGCTGGAGGGAGGCGTACCGAGGTCCCAGGAGAAGGAGAAGCACCTTGGGATCGAAGAATCCCAGGCAACAAATTGGAACGCAGATAGCACAGGCGATGAGGACAATGATGAGGTAGCTGCGGAGGACACGCTGTTCGGGAAGTCTTGCCATAAATGGCTCAATGACGGCAGCGTTGAAGCCGGAGAGCATGAGGAAGAGTTGTCCAAGGCGGCCTAGCGCTCCCACTTCAGCAATGCTTCGGGTACGTCCGAAGAAGGAAATGAGAAAGAGAGAAATCTGCCCTTGAAGAGCAAAAAAGATGAGGCTGGGCATGGTGGGAAGGACATATTGCATCATTTGCCGCGTTGTTTTGGGATCAGGATGCGCTGGGAGTTTGACAAAGCGGCGCGATTCATGAGCGTTAAGCGAGCCAATGACCAGGAAGCCGAGAGCGTTGACCCAGCTTGCGGTCCAGGCCGATAAAGATCCGATGAGGTAAAGGGCGCCGCAGGTCAGGATTCGGAAGAGGGAGCCAGCAAACTGATTGCGGTAGTAGTGAGAGAGCCGGCCGCGGATAAGAAGAGGCGCCCCGTAGTAGGAGATCATACCGGAAAAGTAGATTGAAGCTACGATCGAGGCAAAGAGGATCACACTGGTCAAGGTGGCCCAGTGATGTTGGCGGACAATCTGCGCATAGAAAAGCGCAGCGACCGGAGTGAGGCAGAGCAACATGACATTGCGGATGTGCCTTCCCGAGCGAATATACGAACCAATCACCGCGGGGTCATTGCCACGTGGGCCAACGAGCGCGATGATTGTTCCCGAGAAGCCGAGGTCGGTTAGGAATCCCAAGGTCACTTGGAACGAGAAGGCGACTATGAATTGGGCATAGTTATCAACGGCAAGCCAGCGGAGTAACAGCAAGCCAGTGAGAAGATTCGTGAACTGAACGAGGCCTTGGCCGGTAAAGTATACGAGAAGTACACGGGACCTGCGCCGCGAGTTTTCGGAGCGCAACCAGGCCCAAAGAGACCCCGGGAAACCTAACATCTTGGAGTCTCCTGCTGCCGCAACGTCGCGCTGGCGCGGGGCGGAAAACTCGCGGGAGAAGTCGGCGGGGACAAAGTCCCTGACTTCCATGGTCTTGTCATCCGGGACCTCTTTCTCGGTGTTTTCCGATCCAATTTTACCGCACTGTGCTTCGCGGTGCGGCACGCGAATCAATCACGTTGCATAGTGTTTAGCGCGAGGCACTGTATCTGGGGTGGCCGCCGTCAATGGCTCGCACGCCCGCGTCTCGGACGCTAGAGTGGCGCGATAAAATTTTCCAAGAAGGTTGAGGCTAGGCGCAGCAGCAGGCTAAATTTCAAGATAACGCGTTCAAGGCAGACTTCAACCCAGACAAAAGGGGCGCTCTACATGCAAAAGGTGGCTTTAATTACCGGGATCACAGGCCAGGATGGGGCGTATCTGGCTGAGCTCTTGCTGGGCAAGGACTACGTCGTTCATGGCATCAAGCGGCGATCGTCGTCGTTCAACTCGGCGCGCATCGATCACATCTATCAGGATCCGCACATTCCCGATGCGCACTTTCATGTTCACTACGGGGACATGACGGACTCGACCAACCTGATTCGCATCGTTCAATCGGTGCAGCCGGACGAGATTTATAATCTGGCTGCGCAAAGCCATGTGCAGGTGAGCTTCGAGACTCCGGAATACACGGCGAATGCCGACGCCACCGGCGCGCTGCGCATTCTGGAGGCAATCCGGCTTCTGGGGCTCGGGAAGAAGACGCGGTTTTACCAGGCGTCGACGTCGGAGCTTTACGGAAAAGTGCAGGAGACGCCGCAGCGGGAGACGACGCCGTTCTATCCCCGCAGCCCGTACGGCGTGGCCAAGTTGTATGGGTACTGGATCACGGTGAACTACCGCGAAGCATACGGAATGCACGCCTCCAACGGAATCCTGTTCAACCACGAGAGCCCGACTCGCGGCGAGACATTTGTAACACGCAAAATTACGCGCGCAGTGGCAGCAATTCACCTGAAAACGCAGGAAACGTTGTACGTGGGAAATCTGGACGCCAAGCGCGACTGGGGTCATGCAAAGGACTACGTGGAAGGGATGTGGCGAATCGTTCAGCAGGCTGAACCGAGCGATTACGTGCTGGCGACGGGCGAAACGCACAGCGTACGTGAATTCGTGGAACTGGCGTTCTCCAAGGTTGGCCGGAAGATCGAGTGGAGAGGGAAAGGCATCGATGAGATTGGAGTTGATGGCGGGACGGGCGAAACCCTGGTGAGAATCGATAGCCGGTACTTTCGACCGACTGAGGTGGATCTGCTCCTCGGCGATCCATCCAAGGCGCGCCGCGAGCTGGGATGGAAGCACACGGTGACGTTTCCAGAACTGGTGGCAGAGATGGTGAAGTCGGATTTGGAAGTGATGGCCCGGGAATCCCAGTCACAAGAGCGGCATCATGAGTAGTTTCGAGTTGACTGGCCGTCGCGTGTGGGTGGCAGGGCATCGCGGCATGGCCGGATCAGCGATCGTGCGACGCCTGGAGCGCGAGAGCTGCGAGATTGTGACGGCCGATCGCGACGAGCTTGACCTGCTGCGACAGGCCGAAGTTCATGCATGGATGTCGGCAAGCGGCATCGATGCGGTGTTTTTGGCGGCAGCGAAGGTGGGCGGCATCCTGGCGAACTCGATGCGGCCCGCGGAATTTATCTACGAGAATCTGGTCATTGAGACGAACGTGATTCAGGCGGCGAAGGATGCGGGCGTCAAGAAGTTGCTTTTTCTGGCTTCGTCGTGCATCTATCCGCGCATGGCGGAGCAGCCGATGCATGAAGAAGCGCTGTTGACTGGCCCGCTGGAGCCAACCAACGAGTGGTATGCCATTGCCAAGATTGCCGGAGTGAAGCTGTGCCAGGCGTTTCGCCGGCAATATGGCTGCGATTTTGTGTCCGTGATGCCGACCAATCTGTATGGGCCGGGAGATCGCTATGACGCCGAAGGCGGGCATGTGGTGGCGGCATTGATCATGAAGATTCACGCCGCTAAAATTGCTAACAGTCCGACAGTGGAGCTGTGGGGGACGGGAACGCCGAAGCGGGAGTTTCTCTTTTCGGAAGATCTGGCGGATGCATGCGTCTTTGTGATGAAGAACTACTCCGGAGAGATGTGCCTGAATGTGGGCACCGGGCGCGATATGACGATTCTGGAGCTGGCAGAGAGCGTCGCCCGAATTGCCGGCTGGAAGGGGACATTCACCTTCGACCGGTCAAAGCCCGACGGCATGCCGCGGAAGGTGATGGACGTAAGCCGGCTAGGCGCTCTGGGATGGAGTGCTCCCAGCGATTTTGAAACAGGAATAAAGGAAGCCTACCGGTGGTACGAGGAAAACGTGGCCAGCCTCAAAAACTGAGGGCCGAGGCAACGGGAGAAAGTGCAGAAACGGGCTTGCATCGAAGGTTAGATTTTCACTGTCGATTGACAACGGCAGGATAGGACAGCAAGGATTTGTTGGGATGACAATATTGCGAAATGATTGTCCGCGAGTATGAGCACTTCAGCCCGCCAACGTGAGCGCGTAGTCCACAACATTGCCGCCAGCGCTGACGACAACCCGTACCATCGGGCATCATTCAGCCTGAAGTACCGGTTCCTCCGGCTCTTGTGGCAAACCGTGTATCTGCTGTTTTACCGCACGTCACCACGTACGACTCACGCGTGGCGGGCGATGCTGCTGCGGACATTCGGGGCGAAGCTGGGGCCGGGTTGTCATTTCTACCCCAGTGGTAAAGTATGGGCTCCGTGGAACCTGATTTGCGAAGATTGTTGCACGTTGGCGGATCACGCTGAAATTTACAATCCATCTCCGATTTATCTTGAATCGCATTGCATCATTTCGCAGCAGGCGTTCCTGTGTGGAGCAACGCACGATTACAACGATCCCGATTTTCCCATGATCTCCTATAGCATGCGGTTGGGCGCGTATTCGTGGATCTGCGCGCGTGCATCAGTATCGCCGGGCGTTAATGTTGGTGAGGGCGCGGTGCTGGGCCTGGGTTCCGTTGCGTACGGTGATCTGGAGCCATGGACGGTCTACAGCGGAGTGCCTGCCGTCAAAGTGAAGAAGCGCGAGCAGAACCTTCCTCGCGATTGAGAGCGAGCTGGCCCTCAGGGCGATCGGACTCTTCCCCAGCCCCACCATCATTTCCCTCACGTTTACGCTGTTTATGAGGATTCTTCCCCAGGATGCCGGTGCGCCAGGCCCGGAAAAAACTGATGTAGAACCGATCATTGCAAGAGCGGCAGCGCACAGGAACATGGAGCCGCAACAACTCCCGAGTATCTTCGGATCGAGGACGGGATAATCGCATGTCACTTGAACCACAATGGAAGCATTCCATGGCGGATCCTCCACTTAGAGTCAAAGAATCGGGAAAAATCACGGGGATAAACACCCTCGGCCAATCTTGCGAAGGGCGACTCAACAATTAACTACTGGCGCGAGTGTAGCACTCTTGCCGCTTTCTTTCAGGGCACAGCTGCCATGCACGCGGCAATGGTTTTGCGGTAGGATGCTTAGGCAGCGTGATGCGTTGCACAGGGATAGCGATGGTGATGGCTGTTCGTACCGTCGGCTGGGGTATGAAGCGTCCACGCTGAATGTTAAAGTGGGGAGTGATGAAGGCGAACCTGCCAGGATTTCTGAAGGCTCGATGGGCGTTTGCCTGGCTAACAGCAGCATTGCTTTTGGTCTGCGTTCAGCCGGTTGCGGCTGAGCAACCGGAGATGGCCAGGGACGCCGAGCAGACAACCAGCGATACAAGCGGGCCTGCAACTCCGTGTGAACCCGCGAAGATGGGATCACCATACATTCCAGTAGACAGTTGGGTTTATCCGGCCATGCTGCGGCTGTATTCCCTGGGGTATGTGGATACGGTTTATCTCGGATTGCGGCCGTGGACGCGGGCGAGCGTAATGCACATGCTGGAAGAGGCCGGCGACTTGATCGAGGACAGCGAAGCCGACGGCGACCCAGGCGCAGGCCAGGCGCGCGAGATTTACGTTGCGATCAATAATGAGCTGCACGACGATATGGAAGGTCCATGCGGCCCGCACCGGGGCAGCGCTCGGATTGAGTCGGTTTACAGCGCAGAGAGAGCGATCAGCGGCACGCCACTGCACGATAGTTTCCATCTGGGATCGACGATTGTGAACGACTATGGCCGTCCCTTCGAGAACGGCTTCAACGACTATTCCGGAGTGAGCGGCTACGCGACGGCGGGGAGATTTGCGCTTTACGTGCGTGGTGAATTTCAAGGCGCGCCTTCGGCAGCGGGTTATTCGGCCGCCCTTGCGCAGACGCTTTCCAACGTCGACCTTACCCTCTACAACGTACCTTCTAGCACGGCACCCTATGGCCCGACCTCGGCTGTCTATGTCCAGCCAACGATTCCTCAAGGGCCGATCGGCACGGCGACGCAAGGGCGCTTTCTGGAAGCTTATCTCTCTTACCAACTGCTGAATCATGTTGTCTCTTTTGGCAAGCAGGACCAGTGGCTGGGGCCGGCGCAGGGCGCCAGCATGGCATTCTCCAACAATGCGCAAGACTTTTACACTTTTGAGATCAATCGAGTCGAGCCGCTCAACGTGCCGCTTTTGTCGCGGCTGACGGGGCCGTTCCGCTACGAATTCGTCATTGGAGCGCTGCGTGGCCACACGTTGATGCCCAATCCAGCGTATGAAGCAAATCCTTCGTCGAGTGTGCCCAACGTCATTAATCCCGGAGATCCATGGGTGCATGTGGAAAAGGTCAGCTTCAAGCCGTACAAGGATCTGGAATTCGGCTTCGAGCGAACCGCAATGTTCGGCGGCAAGGGGCACCAGCCCGTCAATCTGCACTCGTTCCTGCGCAGCTTTTTCAGCCTCGTCGCGGGGAACAGCACCCAGAAGAACAGCAGCGGCGATCCTGGCGCGCGCTTTGGCGCGTTTGATTTCAACTGGCGGTTGCCGTTTGTGCAAAATTGGCTCACGCTCTATTCCGACTCAGAAGTGCATGACGATCTTTCTCCGATCGATGCACCGCGGCATGCCTCTGTGCGCCCTGGTCTCTATCTATCGCATGTGCCCGGACTTCCCAGACTTGACGTGCGCGTGGAAGGTGTGACCACAGACCCGCCCACTTCAAGGAGCCGCGGCGGACAATACATGTATTGGGAAGGCATTGAGAAGCAGGGCTACACCAATCAAGGACAGCTCTTTGGCGACTGGATCGGGCGCGAAGACAAAGGCGGCCAGGCTTGGGTCACCTATCACCTGAGCGGAAACGAGTGGATTCAGGTGGGAGCACGCAATCAGAAGGCAGACAAGGATTTCATCGCCGGAGGCACCACCTTGAACGACTTCAGCGTTCAAGTGGTCAAGCGCATTGGCAAAGATTTCGAGGTGAACGGTAACTTCGCGGTGGAACACTGGAAGGCGCCAATCTACCTGCCGGGAGAACACACGGTGACCACCACGAACATCCAACTCACATGGTTCCCGACGCGCAAGGTCAGCTTCTGAGTGCCGCCCAGATTCCTCTATTGAGAGCTTTTGGTGGAATTGTCAGAACCGGAACCTGCCCCAGAGCCCTCGAGGGACGTTTGCTGCGCCGGAAGTTGCGGAACGGCTTTGACGGGATAGGCCGGGACGGCGGAATTGATCACTTTGAGCAATTGTCCCTTCCCATTGAAGGTCAACGCCCATTCCATCGGCTGACGCTGACCTGACCCATCGACAAATCGAACAGTCGATTCGCCGTCAACTCCGACTTCAAGCGTGGGAGGAAACGAAAAGGTCAGGCTTGGCTCCTGCGACTTATCCTGGACGGGAGAAGTCATGGGATGAGCTCCAGTGAGCGCGGCGTAACACAGGGCAACAGCCAGCCAATCGGCATCCGGGTTTGCCGGCTCGCTCATGCGAATGCGGTTGAACGCAGCGATAGTGAGCGCATTGACCGGGGCGGGCGAAAACAGCGAAAATCCGCGCCGTCGAACAGGAATGATGCGGACGCGATCATTGCCGGCGCGCGAAATTGCGGCCGAAAAGATGGTCACGTCGCCGGCTCCGTTATCGCCTCTATAGAGCAGAAACAAATGGCCGGGAAGAGCCTGGCAGACAAGCTGCTCATAGGTCCATTTACCCGCGCCAAACTCGATACCGGCAAGTGCGGCGTCCTTGCGGACAGATGCCTGCGCGCTGGCGGCAAGGTCGCGATCCGGCTGCGTCATCTCGCTTTCGGCGTGGAACTCGATCAATTTGGCGTTTGGGGACAGTTTCGGATCCACGCTGAACGGAGTGAGGTCCCTGCTTGGCGGCACCTGAAGCGATTTGTAAGAGGCTCCGGACGAGACCGCAGGTACTGGGGTCACTGCGTAGGGTCTATGCGACTTACCCGCGCTCGCTTGAGGATCTTGCGCATGAGCAGGAACTTCGCAGGAGACCAATGTCAAAGCCGTAACCAGCATCCCTGTAAAGCGATTCATACAATCGTCAGACTAACACCTCATGCGAAGTCCATTGCGGGCTTCGCACCGCGAGAGGTTCGAGATTCGGCTATGAGGTTTCAGAGGTACAGAAAAAGATTCGCCCTGCCGACCAGCCGCAAAGACCGTCAGCGTCCCTGCGGATGCGAAAGGTCGTAAGCGATGCCGAGCGTGAATCCCTGCGGGTTGAGGGTGTTTCCGAGGAGATTACCCAGCCAGATTTGGTACTCGTAGTCGGCGCGCACTTTGAGCGGGCCGAGGAACCGGTATTCGAAACCGCCTCCAGAAGCAACGAGCAGGCGCGTGTCATGCGAGTAACCGGGCAGAGGGTAGAAATCCACGCTGCCGTCTTCAATGAGCCCCTTGAAGTAGGGGTGAAATCTATTGGTAAGGTGCCAGTTGAAGACCGGGCCTCCACCGGCTGTGTCCTGGCGCATGTTCTTTTGCGCAGGAAGATTTCGATTGAGACTGATGTCGCGGGCTTCCAACTCAAGGCCCAGGCCTCGAATATGCGTGAAGGAGCTAAGCTTTTCCGGGTACCAGTCAGCCCAAATCGTGCCGCCTAACATGCGGCCGTGTCCCCAGTCGACATCGAAGCTCGAAGGTCCAGCGCCGATGCTCCAGGGAACCCCCGGAGCTTTGTAGGCTGGAGCGACCTGGGAAAACGCCGGAAGTGCCGCAAGGAAGAGAAAACCCGTGAGAATGGGGGGAATCAAAAACTTGAAACGCATTCTGCATCTCCTTCAAAGTCGCATGCAATTGCCCGCTGGGCGATAAACGGACTGCATATGTCTGCAAGTCAAAGTAACAAGGCAAGAGCAGGGAATTGTTTCAATTGTCGATCCGTTGGACCTTCATAGAATCTGCCAAAGAATCTGCGCATGGACTCGTCAGTTTCAGTTCAAAACTGTCCGGCCCATGTGCCTTCTCAAAAGCACTAAAGCCTTAGATGCTTCGACGCCCTGCGCGAGCAAAAGTTGCTTGCAATCAAATCGCCGATTTGTCCGGCTTGAAGACAGTCTACTCGATAAAGCCAGACATTTGTGTCAGCTACGGCGATCCCCGGGGTTACGGAAGTGGTACCTTTGAAGCGATTTTTCTCAATCCATTTGAGCGGGCCTGTTTGTACGATGCGACAACCGGTGATAGCTACGTGACGAGGTCATTTTCTGAAGATTGGAATCGGGCGCTCGGACAGACGCGAAGTCTGGCTGCGAATTGCGGCGACTTGTCTTTAGCCTCGCATCATGAGCATCGCACGCCTTTGGCGATGCTTGTGGCGATGATTGCTGGCCAACCCGCATGCGGAATCCTATTCGGGAATCGATTGCCAAATCGAAATAGGGAAACGGATTTTGTGAAGAGTGTGCAACACCTGCAAGTGAATGATCATCGTAACTATTTGAGGGATCATCAATCCGCACCAAAAAGGTGATTCGGGATTTGAAAATCTGCTTTGAGCGGCCTCAGGAATTGACAATTGAGAGCGCTTTTCGTGCGCGGCCCCGCAGTACTGGAGTAACGCCTGAAGGCGATTACGGGTCGAGATCAAAAGTGCTCAGCCAAGCGCGATACCCTCGTGAGAAAGTGTCGATGGGAGCGTGCTATTTGGGCGTCATTACCAAAGTAATTAACACTGGTAATTCATTCCCGTTGACTATGCTTAAAGGGAGCATCTTGTTGAAAAAGATGCGCTCTCGCTTGAAGCCTGTGGTAAGTTTGATGGTGCTGTTGGCAAGTTCCGGTGTTCCACACCGTATGTTGAGCCGGCGGGGTTTGAGCCACGGGGTAGGCTCAACCATTGCAATCGGAAACAGCTTCTCTTTCATTTTGGGTCATTAGCCGAACTCCGGAGGATAAACGCATGGAATCTCTCGTTTCGAAATTGGTCGGCCGAATTCTCGCCTTGGTTTCAGTAGGAATAATGTTGCCGGCGGCGATGTTAGGCCAGTCGGCGCCATCAGCACATGGGGCAAGCAACAACCTGCCTTCGCGGTGGGACATTTTTGCCGGCTACAGCTATTTGGCGCCCAAGGGCACCGTAACAACCACCAACCCCAACGGCAATACAGTGACGGCGTCGTATGACGCAGTAAACGTGGGCGGAATAGGGAGCGGGGCATATTTCTTCAATCGCTTCGTGGGCGTCCAGGCGGAGTTCGGATTTCACGAGTGGGGTGATCAGGTATCGAATGCCAGCAACATCGGCAGCCATGGCAATGACGATGGATTTATGACCATCGCCGGCGGCCTGGTGGCACGTTTTCCCGATGGAAACATCACTCCATTCGTGCATGCGTTAGCGGGGGGCGCGCTTGTGGGTGGACCGTATTTTGAGCCCAACAAGTGGGGGCCCGATATAACAGTGGGCGGCGGAATGGACTATGAGACGCCATGGTTCAACCATCACCTGGCGATCCGCTTGTTTCAGGCGGATTACGAATATATGCACGCAGACTGGGGTCCGGGGGTGTACGCAGGCCGGGCGAACATTAACGCGGCGCGGTTGAGCGCGGGTGTGGTTTTCCATGTGGGATCGATTGCGCCGCCGACGCCGATCACCCTGGCCTGCACGGCGAGCCCGGAGTCGATCTTCCCCGGCGACCCGGTCACTCTGACCGCGTCGGCTGGCGAGCTTAACCCGAAAGACCATGTGATCTACACTTGGACAGGAACAGGAGTCACAGGCAGCGACGCGAACCCGAAGATCGATACCAGCGCGCTGGCGCCGGGCGAGTACACGGTGACTGGAACCGTGAAGGAAGGCAAGTCCGGCCGGGAAGGCTTGCACCCCTGGGAGACGGCAACATGTACCGCGGGAATTACGGTGAAGGCATTTGAGCCGCCGACGATCAGCTGCTCTGCCAGCCCAAGCACGATCAAGCCTGGCGACGCGTCGACAATTACGGCTGTGGGTGTGAGCCCGCAGAACCGTCCTTTGACCTATAGCTACACGGCCTCCGCGGGTACGATCACAGGTACCGGGACGACGGCCGAGTACTCTTCGGCGGGCGCGCCTACAGGAGCGGTGGGGATCACGTGTAACGTCTCGGATGACAAGGGACACACGGAGAGCTCTTCAACCAGCCTGACAATTACGGCGCCGTACGTACCGCCGGCACCAAAGACTCAGGCGCTGTGCTCGATCAGCTTTGCCGGCGACCCCAAGCGGCCTATGCGCGTGGACAACGAAGCCAAGGCTTGCCTGGACCAGGTGGCATTGGATTTGAAGCAGCAGGCGGACGCCAAGGCGGTTGTGGTGGGTGAGGCGAATGCGGCCGAGAACGCCAAGACAGCCAAGGAGCAAGCGCACGCAGCCAAGCACAAGCACGCTACGGTAGATGAATACGCCGCGCAGCGCGCCGTTAACGCCAAGGACTACCTGGTGACGGAGCAGGGAATTGACGCTTCGCGCATCAGCGTGGCGACAGGCGCGACGGACGGGCAGACTGAGGAGAACTACCTGGTGCCTGCAGGCGCGACTTTCACCACCGACGTGACAGGCACAACGCCGGTCGACGAGACAACGGTGAAGCCGCAAGTACGCAAGCCGCTGCCGGAACGCCACCCGAAGAAGGCGGCGCAGTAAGCCGGCTTTTCGGTTTTACGATTCGCGGGCCCCTGTCGAGCAAGGAGGGGGTTCGCGCAACCCAAGACGATTTTTCTTAAACTTCGATAAGGCTGACCGGTGAACCAACCAGTCAGCCTTATCGCTTTTCAGGCTCTATTCCCCCTCGCGAACTTCCTGACTTCGGAATTCATGATCGACAATCACGGCTGACGACCGCGTGCCGGCCTCACCGGTGAGGAAGTGAAGATCGGGCGTAGAAACACTGTCGGCGAAGCTCGGATCTCACCGTCCGGTTCTGTGTGTTCCCAAGGTCGCTTTGCCGTTGGCCAGGGATTAAGGCCGGCAAAAGCAATGCCGCCGATTTCCCGATTCCGGTTCATTCCTTGCTTGGCACTAATTTCACTCATGTGCTGTATTCTCCACAGCTTAGAGCAAACAATCCTCTGACAATGGCGAAATGAGTCTGCTATCATGTCCTATCTGCTGGCAGGAAGCATTGTTTGTGTTTACCCCGGTCGCCTGCAAGCCGAGCCGTGCAAAAATCTCAGTTGGACGCATGACCGATTGAATTTCCGAGGACTTGTCATTGAATTCGCCGGCAGCGATGCTGTACAGGTGCCTGTGTCAGCTCAAAATAAAGAAGGGGCTGTCCTAGATAACTAG